>NZ_CP141179.1:2706000-3382500 GCF_035599575.1 Roseovarius sp. Pro17 | reverse complement strand
GGAAACAAAGTATGACTTTTGTTCCAGAATAAAGGCCCCCTTTAGTTACCAGCTGGGGAGGCCGTGTCAGACGCAAGTCTGTCTTTTTCTGGATCAAATCAAGCGCGAAAAGGGCGTTTGGTGAATGCCTTGGCAGTAAGAGGCGATGAAGGACGTGATACTCTGCGATAAGTCATGGGGAGCTGAGAATAAGCTTTGATCCATGAATTTCCGAATGGGGCAACCCACCTGACAGTTTGTTATAATTGCTTTCGGGCAATTTATAGCGGGCTGAAACAGGTACTTATAGACTGAATACATAGGTTTATAAGAGCAAACCCGGGGAACTGAAACATCTAAGTACCCGGAGGAAAGGAAATCAATATGATACTCCCCTAGTAGCGGCGAGCGAACGGGGACCAGCCGAGCCATGAGTGCGAATAAAACGTGTTGGGAAGCACGGCCATAGAGGGTGATAGCCCCGTATATGAAGCATGATTGGACGTATTAAGTAGGGCGGAACACGTGAAATTCTGTCTGAAGATCGGAGGACCACCTTCGAAGGCTAAGTACTCCTTACTGACCGATAGTGAACCAGTACCGTGAGGGAAAGGTGAAAAGCACCCCGACGAGGGGAGTGAAACAGTACCTGAAACCGAACGCCTACAATCAGTCGGAGCTTGACTGGACTCTAATGACAATCTGCACCATTAAGTGTGCAAATTATAGCGACAAGGAAAACAAAATGTCGGATCTAGCCGTTGTTACGGATGGCACCTTCGCTGTTGTCGGCCTCGTTTTGGGGCTGATCAACATGGGCATAAATCATTGCCCGAACGAAGGCTGCTTGGCCAAGAATGAGCGCACGCCATATCTTGGACTATCCGTCGGTGACCTGGTGTTTCAAGAGAAACACGTTGGTGAGGAAATCTTCATCAGAAAACAAACAGGCATCGCACGCGGACCTTTCCAATTCACCTACGGTGTTTCTGTCACCGACGAGGGTGGCCTGTGGGTGGGAATGGGCAACACGACGACATACTCGACGCCGAATGATCGGTGGTACGCACAATTCCACGCAATGCCTGGGCTCTATGCCCGAGGTGGCGATGTGGCGCTGGGTGGACCCATTGAATTTCGTTCCGGTATCGAGCTGGGCTATCAAAACCGCGAAGGTGTTCGCATAGGTCTCGGCGCCGATCATAGATCGAACGCCGGCATCTACAGCAACAACCCCGGGGTCGAGACTGTTCATTTCCGCGTCTCAATACCGATGAAATGATTGTCATCAGTGTCCAGTCTTGTGACGGCGTACCTTTTGTATAATGGGTCATCGACTTGGTCTATCTAGCAAGCTTAAGCCGTTAGGTGTAGGCGCAGCGAAAGCGAGTCTTAATAGGGCGAATGAGTTAGATGGATCAGACCCGAAACCGAGTGATCTAGGCATGACCAGGCTGAAGGTTAGGTAACACTAACTGGAGGGCCGAACCCACACCTGTTGAAAAAGGTCGGGATGAGTTGTGCCTAGGGGTGAAAGGCCAATCAAACTCGGAGATAGCTGGTTCTCTGCGAAATCTATTTAGGTAGAGCGTCATCCGAATACCCTCGGGGGTAGAGCACTGGATGGGTAATGGGGCCTCACCGGCTTACTGATCCTAACCAAACTCCGAATACCGAGGAGTACTAGATGGCAGACAGACTGCGAATGCTAACGTCCGTAGTCGAGAGGGAAACAACCCTAACCTACAGCTAAGGCCCCTAATTCATGGCTAAGTGGGAAAGCAGGTGGGACGACCAAAACAACCAGGAGGTTGGCTTAGAAGCAGCCATCCTTTAAAGATAGCGTAACAGCTCACTGGTCTAAATAAGTTGTCCTGCGGCGAAGATGTAACGGGGCTCAAGCCATGAGCCGAAGCTTAGGATGCCGTAAGGCATGGTAGCAGAGCGTAGTGTGACATAGTTCCATGTCTCTTCAGCAGGCCCAGACTCTTCGGAGTTATGGCTGTTTTGGAGACGCGGAGCTTTCGATGAAGCGGGCGCGTGAGCGATCCCGTGGAGAGATCACTAGTGAGAATGATGACATGAGTAGCGACAAACAGTGTGAGAGACACTGTCGCCGAAAGTCCAAGGGTTCCTGCTTAAAGCTAATCTGAGCAGGGTAAGCCGACCCCTAAGGCGAGGCCGAAAGGCGTAGTCGATGGGAACCAGGTTAATATTCCTGGGCCAGATGGAAGTGACGGATCGTGAAGGTTGTTCACCCTTATTGGATTGGGTGGGCCGCTAATCGGTTCCTGGAAATAGCTCCATCGCTAGATCGTACCCTAAACCGACACAGGTGGACTGGTAGAGAATACCAAGGCGCTTGAGAGAACCACATTTAAGGAACTCGGCAAAATACCTCCGTAAGTTCGCGAGAAGGAGGCCCGGTTTTTACGCAAGTAGAGGCCGGGGGCACAAACCAGGGGGTGGCGACTGTTTACTAAAAACACAGGGCTCTGCGAAGTCGTAAGACGACGTATAGGGTCTGACGCCTGCCCGGTGCCTGAAGGTTAAAAGGAGGGGTGAGAGCTCTGAATTGAAGCCCAGGTAAACGGCGGCCGTAACTATAACGGTCCTAAGGTAGCGAAATTCCTTGTCGGGTAAGTTCCGACCTGCACGAATGGCGTAACGACTTCCCCGCTGTCTCAAATGTGGACTCAGCGAAATTGAATTGCCTGTCAAGATGCAGGCTTCCCGCGGTTAGACGGAAAGACCCCGTGCACCTTTACTACAGCTTCGCACTGGCATCAGGATTGTGATGTGCAGAATAGGTGGTAGACTTTGAAGCAGGATCGCCAGATTCTGTGGAGTCATCTTTGAGATACCACTCTTCGCACTCTTGATGTCTAACCGCGGTCCGTTATCCGGATCCGGGACCCTGCGTGGCGGGTAGTTTGACTGGGGCGGTCGCCTCCTAAATCGTAACGGAGGCGCGCGAAGGTTGGCTCAGACCGGTCGGAAATCGGTCGTTGAGTGCAATGGCAAAAGCCAGCCTGACTGCGAGACTGACAAGTCGAGCAGAGACGAAAGTCGGTCATAGTGATCCGGTGGTCCCAAGTGGGAGGGCCATCGCTCAACGGATAAAAGGTACGCCGGGGATAACAGGCTGATACTGCCCAAGAGTCCATATCGACGGCAGTGTTTGGCACCTCGATGTCGGCTCATCTCATCCTGGGGCTGGAGCAGGTCCCAAGGGTACGGCTGTTCGCCGTTTAAAGAGGTACGTGAGCTGGGTTTAGAACGTCGTGAGACAGTTCGGTCCCTATCTGCCGTGGGTGTAGGATACTTGAGAGGAGTTGCCCCTAGTACGAGAGGACCGGGGTGAACGTTCCACTGGTGGACCTGTTGTTGCGCCAGCAGCAGTGCAGGGTAGCTATGAACGGACAGGATAACCGCTGAAGGCATCTAAGCGGGAAGCCCCCCTCAAAACAAGGTATCCCTGAGAGCCGTGGTAGACCACCACGTCGATAGGCCGGAGATGTAAGCGCTGTAAGGCGTTCAGTTGACCGGTACTAATTGCTCGATAGGCTTGATTTGATCCAGTAGAAGTCAGACTTCTGCGGATTTAAGTCATACACACCAACTACACAGTAACTTGACTTGGAACACTGAGGATCTTTCTCGGTTTGGTGATCATAGCGCGAGCAAAACACCCGGTCCCATCCCGAACCCGGCCGTTAAGTGCCGTTGCGCCCATGGTACTGCGTCTTAAGACGTGGGAGAGTAGGTCGTCGCCAAACCTAGTAAGATCCTTAGTTAATGTATCTCTCTTTCGATGCTGTCTCACCTGACCTAATATTGTCCTGTGAGGCGCTATATTGGCGCGGGATGGAGCAGCCCGGTAGCTCGTCAGGCTCATAACCTGAAGGTCGTAGGTTCAAATCCTACTCCCGCAACCAAATTAATAAACGATATCAAATGCTTAAAGCCCGACCTAATCAGTCGGGCTTTCGCTTGTGCGCTCTACATCAACGCCACATCAACACCGGACCAGAAAAACCGCACCAGCGTGCATAAGCGGGCAGCGACAGGCCACCGCGTGCAAAGAAACGCGACTCGCTGATATTCAAGCAAGGCGGGTGCACGTTGTCTCGTGACGATCCCCCAATAATCGAGTTACGATTTGCCATGTGCAATCTTTACTCAAACACCATGCCGGTTGCCGCCATGCGCCAGCTGTTCGCAGTTGATGCGAGCAACGATCAGCTCGGCAATGCGGAGCCGTTGCCTGCGATCTTCCCGAAGGGGACCGCCCCTGTTGTTGCGCTGACCGACGATGGTCAGCGCGCCCTCTGGAACACGCATTGGGGACTTGTGCTGCCCCAGGTCTCAAAAAAGACCGGCAAGCCGATCCAACCGAAGGCGGTGAACAACGCCCGTGACGACAAGCTCCGAACGTCGCCCTTCTGGAAGACCAGCTTTGTCGAACGCCGGTGCCTGATCCCGGCGACGAGCTTCTGCGAGGCCAAGGGTCGCAACCCGGCCACCTATGTCTGGTTTGGCGTGACAGGCGAGGGCAACCGGCCGCCCTTCGCCTTTGCCGGTGTCTGGCGCGCATTCAGCGGCAATTACGGCGGTGAGCACCGCGAGATGGTCACCTCGTCGATGGTGACGACAACGCCGAATGAGCTGGTGCGAGATACCCACCCGGACCGGATGCCTGTGATCCTGCATCCGGAAGACTACGAGGAGTGGCTGACAGGTCGGCCGGAACCAGCCTTTGCTCTGTTACGGCCATTTCCGGCTGAATCCATGGTCATTCATCAAAGCGGCGAAGGCCTGAAATCCGACAAGGGCGGTCTGTAATTTCGGTCGAGAAATCCGATCGGTCTTGACACGCGGGGGCTCTATCGCAGATGGAGAACAAAAGAAGAACTCGTAAGGATTCCCATGCCGCTGCACCGCGTCGAACAGCCTGTCATCGCCAACGGATCCCCGATGCGCCTTATCAGCACGCCGGTCAGTGCCGGGTTCCCGTCGCCTGCCGGGGATGATCTGGAAGATGAGATCGACCCGATGGCCTGGGTGGTGCGGCATCCGGCCTCGACCTTCTGGTGGCGCGTCGAAGGCGATTGCCTGTGGGACGTGGGCATCCGGGACGGCGACATCATTGCGGTGGACCGCGCTGGGAAACGGCGCGTCGGGCGCGCGGTCCTGGCCGTGGTGGAAGGGGCGGTGACGGCGAAGATCCTGCGAAAGCGTGAGGGCAGATATTACCTCGCTCCGGCCAACAGCCGCGAACACTTTCCGGACATTGGGTTGACGGAAGACAGCGAGATATGGGGCGTGATCGCAGGAGTCGTGCGCCGCTATGATCTGGCATGAAGCGGCCTATCGCGATCAGTGACAGCGCAAACTTCTATGTGAGCGCCGAGCGAATCTTTGATCCGACCCTGAAAAACGTGCCGGTCATCGTCCTGTCGAACAATGATGGTTGCGCCGTGGCGCGCAGTGATGAGGCAAAGGCGCTCGGGATCAGGATGGGACAGCCGCTGCATCTGATCCGCGACAAGGTTGAGGCGCATGGGGTGCGCGTGTTCAGTTCGAACTATACGCTCTACGGGGATATTTCCCGGCGGGTGGTCGAGGTCTATGAAGACTTCACACCGAATGTGGAAATCTACTCGATAGATGAGTGCTTTCTCGACTTTTCCGGCTTTAAGGACCGCACGGCCCACGCCCGTGCTATGCGCGCGGCGGTGCTGCGGCGCATTGGCGTGCCGGTCCGTGTCGGGATCGCGCCAACGAAGACACTGGCGAAATGTGCGAACGACATTGCCAAGAGGAACCCGATCTTCGCAGGCGTCCTGGACATGATGGATGACGCCGTGGCTGACTGGTTGTTGCCCAAGGTGCCGGTGGGCGACCTCTGGGGTGTCGGGCGTCAGACAGAGAAAAAGTTGCACGGCGTCGGCATCCGCACCGCGGCTGAGTTGCGCGACATGCCTCTCAGGCAAGCCCGCAGCCTCGGCACGGTTGTTCTCGAACGCACCGTGCTGGAACTGCAGGGGGAGCCATGCCTATCCTTCGATGAGGTGGAGCCACAGCGCAAAGGCATGGCCGTCACCCGCTCGGCCGGAACGCCAATGACAGACTTCGACACGCTGTTTCAGGCGCTCACCGCCCATGCGACCCGCGCGGCTGAAAAGCTGCGGCAACATGGCCTGGTTGCCGGAACGCTGACGGTATTTTTCCACACCAACCGGCACCGAATGGATCGGCCGCAATATGCAGGATCCCGCTCGACCCGCCTAACGCCGATGTCCTCGGACACGTTTCATCTGGTCGATGCGGCGCGGCGATGCGCGCAGGCCGCGTGGCCGAAAGACCAAAGCAGAGCCTTCGGCTTCACCAAGGCGGGGGTTCTGCTGGACGATCTCCTGCGACTTGAGGACCGGCCATTGACGCTGTTCGATGCGCAGAACCCAAAATCCCAGGCGCTAATGACCGCGCTCGATCAGGTGAATCAGCGCTTCGGGAAGAAGACGATGGTACTGGCAAGTGAGGGGATGAAACGTTCATGGAAGCTGCGTTCTGACCATAGAAGCCCTCGCTATACCACGCGGCTTTCCGATCTGCCGGTGGTTCGGTAAATAGCGGTCAGCGCATCACAGCATGCTCCCTTCCCGATGCGTTGATAGTCGCGTTCTGCAGCTGATGCAAAAACCTTCGCGAGGATCGCTTTGAGCCTAAATTTACCTTAGCCGCGCAGAGCTTGAGCGTTCGCCATCATTCAGCAAACCAACGAGACGAAGGCACGCCAAAGCGCCCCCTGTTCAATTGGGCCGCCCCGCCGTTAGATTGTATAATGAGGAGCTTCGACATCCAGCCTGCGCCGAATGGCAAGCCACTCCAACTCACCTTCGTACCCGTACCAGTCGCTGACGGCCATGTCGGACAGGTGGCGCTGAATTTCCCTTTCAGGGATGGCGCGGATGGTAGCACCCCCAGCAGCTGACATTTGCACTTCAAGCTGCACAGCACAGGCCTGATCAAGGTAGAAGGATCGGAAGAAGGCTTCGCCCGCCGTCGCTCCAAACACAAAGGCCCCATGCCAGGCTTCGATGATGGCTTTCTTGCCCATTCCGGCGTTAAGAAGCCCTGACAGAAAGTCATCCGTGCATTCGAACTCGTAATCAGTATACCCGATCACGTCACCGCCGCCGATCATGAGGTACGCTTGGCTGAGCGGCTGGAGCCCCTCTTTCTGGGCCGAAACTCCCATGATCGCCTTTGTGTGAATATGCATGATGCAATTCATCTCGGGGTTGGCTTCGAAGAAAAGCTTCCCGATTTCAGTTGCCGATGGATTGGGCGCACCGTTCTCGGGGTTATGATTGGTGCGATCAAAGCCCACCTTGATCAGATTTGAAGCCGTGACCTCCTCATGCATCCAGCCATAGTGGTGCGTCAGAAGCGCTTCTTCGCCTGGCACGCGCAGGGCGTGCCATTGGTTGGTCGTATCCGTCAAACGGTACTTCACAAGAGCGTTGTAAATCGCCGCAAGCTCGCAGCGCGCTTGCCACTCGGCGTCACTGCAATTGGCTGGTCGCTGCCCATTGGGCTGTGGGGTCTGAATGTTCATGGTCGCACTCCTTGTGTTCTTGCACAGAATAGCATCGCGCGCGCGGTAGATTTGACTTGAAACGCCCTTGATTGTGCCGAAAACTCCCCTTGTGCCGCATGTGTCTTTTGTCCTTTTCCCGGAATTCCAAATGCTGGCCTATGTGCTCGCAACGGAAACCCTGCGCGTTGCCAACAAATGCCTGGGGCAAACGCGGCTTACCTGGCAAACCCGCACAGCCACTAACGCCTCCATTCACGCATCGAACGGAGCCTTGATCACCCCCGATACCCTTGAGTGGACCGATACGCCCAAAGCCGACTTGATCTTGTTCTGTGCTGGCTATCGGCCACTGGATCACCTCACCGCGCGCGTCCGTGCCTATTCGTCCCGTGCAGCAACAAAAACATGCGTCATCGGCGGTGTGGACACCGGAACTGTGATTCTTGCCGAACTGGGGTTGCTGAATGGCCATCGAGCTGTTTTGCATTACGAGGCGGAAGCCGCTTTCCGCGAGCGATGGCCGGAAATTGCGGTTACAAATCAGATATACTGCCTCGACAATCAGCGACTGACCGCAGCCGGAGGCACGGCCACCGGAGACGCGATCTTGGCATGGATTGCGCGGGATGTGGACGCACCCCTCGCCGAAGCGGCATCGACAAGCATAATCCATGGCCGACCGAGAAGCAGCGACACGCCACAACGCAGTTTCATTGGCAATGACCCGCTGCTGATGAGAATGCACCACCTTATGATGGAGAACATGTCACAGCCGATTTCAATACGGGAGATATGTCGTGAATTGGGTCAGTCTGCAAAGCAGTTGCGGCGACGTTGCATGGTGGCCTACGACCAGACACCTTCGTCATACTACCGCAAAATTCGGCTGGACGTTGCCCATAACATGTTGGCCAATTCTTTGATGCGCGTGAGCGAGATTGCGATCAAATGCGGATTTGAATCCGTGTCCAGTTTCTCGCGCGCCTGTCGCACCCAGTTTGGTTGCCCACCCAGCCAGATTAGAGCGCAGAACTCAAGGACGCGACAATGAGCGCCCGACTTCGTCCGCCCTGCAGACCTCGGTGTTGGCGCAGCGAAGTTCGATCGCAGGATACTCAAGCACCACCGTCGATCTGCCAGAGGTGCACAATTGTGCCCTTTTTGGCGCGCGATAGAGGACGAGGTCGCATGCCATCATGTCCGCGCAGCGACTCGCTGCCGTTCTTTGAAACCGTGAATCCGTGAAACCGGCCGGGCGTGACATTGCGGTCGAGGCGTCAGGCGCTTCCCGCTGGGCACTTGCCCGGCCCGGTCTTCACCCGCACGCCCGCGCCTGGTCGCGCAGGACGGCGTAATCGCTGAGCATCCGCACGACGACCGCTCCCTCCGGCAGGGCGGCCACCTCGGCTGCAGCGCGCAATTGGTCGGCGGCACTGTAGGGCACCACGGGCGGACATGGCGCGCGCATGTCAGAACTCCCTGTCGCGCAGGCGCTGAGCCAAAGCGTCGCGATCCCGAGGACGGCGGCTGGAGGCCTCGAGCATCTGGCGCTGAATCTCATGGGTTGTCTCCGATGTTTGCAAACGTTCCGCCAATCGCCCAGCGCGTTCACCGGCGCGGCGCAGGTTCAGCAGGAACATGGCGATGGTGGTGGCGGCCAGAAGCAGGCCCAGCGCCTTTCGCGCCGGACCGCTGGCCAGGATTGCGGTGATGAAGTCCATCACCTCTGGCCTCGCTTCCAGTCGTCGACTCTCGCGTGGATGGCAACGGCGATGCCAATCAGCGCCACAGCAATGAACACCCAGCGCAAGGTGTCGAGGTAGGGCACCAGCGGCAGGATGGCGGATTGGGTCTCGGCCAAGACGTCCTGTGCCACCTCGACCCCTGCTGCGCCGACGGTCGCCACCCCCGCCGCGCCGCCGCCCTTCAGGGTGCGGCTGTCGGCCAATAC
This sequence comes from Roseovarius sp. Pro17, assembly GCF_035599575.1. Lineage (NCBI taxonomy): Bacteria > Pseudomonadati > Pseudomonadota > Alphaproteobacteria > Rhodobacterales > Roseobacteraceae > Roseovarius > Roseovarius sp. Pro17. The sequence continues at coordinate 3,372,964 of NZ_CP141179.1, read as the reverse complement.
CTCACGCGCGGGCGACGCCTCCGCCACGAAGGGCGTGGGGCGTGCGAGGAACGGTTCGCCCCAGGACCGCGCGGGACCGAGGTCGATGTGCATGAAGCCCGAGCGGGGATAGGTGCCGAAGCCCAGAAACCCCACAGCACGAGCGGCCTCGGCGAATGTTGCCGGATCATGGTTCGACATGGCGATATCAAACGCTGTCCCGAGCATGTGCTTGGAAGCAGGTGCTCCGCCCACGGCGCGGTTGTGAGCCGGGCTACGGTAGGCCGAGCGCACGATCAGCGGCTTTCCGAAGCGGTTGCGCAAGGTCTGCAGGGTGTCCATCGCCTCGGTGTTGATCTTGATCGCACCGGTGCCGCGGCAAGCGATCTCGGCGGGCGAAAAGCTCGGCCAGCGCCAGGCGCTCTCAGGCACGTCGCGGAAATGGGCATAGGTCGTGGTTGGCATATTGGGTCTCCAGAAATGCTTTTCCGGCCCCTCGCGGAGGCTCGGTGCGTTCGTCGCTCGGAAAGGTCCACTGGACCTTCCCGTCTGCCTGTCAGGCAGAGCACGGCTCACCCCGCCTCTGGGGCGGGTCGGTGGCAGGTTTGTCGGTGTGGTCGTCGGTCAGTCACTGCGGTCGCGCTGAAACGCCTCGAACATCAGGTTCCGCATGGCGCGGATGTCGGTCTCGATCCGCTCCAGCCGGTCGGCGTCGCCCTTTCGGTCCTCAGCGCGCTGGCGGTCGACGCGGTCGCGCTCGGCCAGAAGCTCGCGGTCCAGCCGGGATAGCATCGCGTCATTGGTAAACGCCCTGCGCGAGACGGCGGCCAGCAGGGCGATGGTCCCGCCGATCAGCGCCGTGATGGCTGCGGTGATGCCGTGGTCGCGCAAGGCCGCTGCGACTTCTTGCGCGAGGGAGTTCCGTTCTGTCATGGTGATTTCCTTAGATGAGCAATCCTCTCGCGCCGCTCAGCCGATCTTGCAGCCCCAGAAGGACGTGTGCTCGGCCGCGAAATACCCATCCTGCGCCCGGAAATAGCCCTGCAACTCCACGGTGTCGCCCGCGACGAGCGGCACCATGGTTTGCAGCCAGATTGCGGTGGCCAGCGAGACATGGGTGGCGGAACTCTCGCCGAAGGAGCCCCGGATTTCGGTGCTGCCGTTCAGCACCAGCCGCCCGCGCATGCGGGCCGAGCTGCTGGAATTGACCTTGTAGAGCAGCGTCGCCCCAAAGAGGTAGGTTCCGTCCACCGGCGCGGTGAAGAGGCTGGTCCCAGCATCGAAAGCCCCCTGATCGTTATAGTCGGTGGTGTTGAGGCCGATCTTTGTCCAGGTCCCGACGCCGACATAGTTGTCGTAGTTGGTGTAAGCCTTGAAGCGCGGCAGCTGAGGCTGATCGACAATGCCGCTCGTGTTGTCGACTCTCACCCCGTCGAAGAACGTGCTGCCGTCGGCCGAAACCGCGAGCCGGAACTTGTCAGACCCGAACAGCCCCAGAAGCGCCTTGGTCACGAACCCGCTCTGCAGTGTCAGACCGAGATCATCGCCCGCAGCCTCCTTGTTCATGGTATAGAACAGATCACCGGTGCCGCCTTCGACCACGGTCTTCGCGGTCCAAAGCGCGGCGTTCAGCTTGGCCGAGAACGGGTTGGCGGGATCTGCGATGGTGCCCACGCCCAGCAGCGCGAGATTCTGCAGGGACCCAGGCATGGTTCCGACCCATTCGGAGCCGTCGTAAACGAGCAGCACGCCCTCGTCTTCGACCCATGCCCGCCAGCCTGCGCGGGGCGGCAGGCGCTGCCAGGCACCATCGGTGAAAATCGCCACGTTCAGGTCCCAGCCCGCCCAGTCGCCGGTGCCGCCGCTGGCGACGATATACCGGTCGCCATCGGCGGGCGAACCGGGCGGCGCAGTCAAATCGCGATCGAGGACGGAAAGCTGCACGAGCCCGTCAAGAAGCCGGAGCGCCTCGTTGTGGGTGACATGCTTCTGGGCCTGCGCCGCCATGATGTAAGGGAGAGCCAGGTTGGTCGTGGTGACGGACATGGTGGTCCTTTCAGAATGTTAGTGTGACGGTCTTGGCCGCGCCCCGCCCGATCAGGGCGGAGAGCTGACAGATGCGGATGTCGAGCGAGTCGCCGGGCCCGAGCGGCGCGCCCCAATCCGCCGTTTGCTCGGCGGCTGGGTAGACCGCGCTGGTCGTGGAGGTGGTCAGCGTACGTTTGATCTCAGCGCCGTCGAGGACGTCCACCTCATAAGCCTCGCTTTCTTCCACCAATGGCACCTCGACCGCGCCCCAGCTGTCAGCCGAAAGCGCGCGAGACCGCCGCGTCCAGTGGATGGTGAGATCGCCTGGTGCGCGCGGCCTGCGCCACGGCTGCTCGACATGGGCAACCGAGAACGGTCGGAGCCCAGCGCCTTCGGGCGTGAAGTTTGCGGCGATAAAGGTCTCGTCGCTGACGGGGTGCGCGGCCGGGCCGATGCGCCAGTTCCATGGCAGCCCGAGATCGGCTTCGGTGATTGGCAGCGAGGCAAGGCTTGCGTCCAGCATCACAATTCGCGCGCCTACCGGAGCCGGGTTGCCCATCGCGTCCTCGGTGCCGCGCTGGCCCCGCAGCAGGCGGGTCAGCCGATACCGGCCGCGCGCCAGCAGCTCAGCCGCGCCCGCTTGCACAATCTCCCAGACGCCTGGCGCGCTCTCGATGGCCAGCGCATTGGCGCCACCGAACAGGGTCAGGTCGGTGACGCTTTCGAGCGTGCCGGAAAGCAGATCGACCACCAATTCATTGCCGAGATCAAACCGTGATGTGGGACCGGAATAGAAGTCCGAGACCAGAGCGCCCATTCTTGCCCGGCCGCCAAAAGTGGTCAGCAGCTCGAACCCATCCATCGAGGGGCTGCGAAACACCGCCATCTCACCCGGCCAGGGAACCGCATGCGCTGCGGCCATCGGTCTGTGGGCGGCCTGATCCTCGGTGAGTTGCGGCAGGTCCATCAACACGACCTCGGGCGCGCCGAACACGACGGGGCTCAAGAGCGACGACGGACGTGGCGATCCGGGCGGCATATCGTAGGCAGCGCGGTCCTGATGCACCGCCTCTATGCCCCGCGCCTCGGCGTCGGCAATGGAAACGAGCCGCAGTTCCATCTGCCGCCCGTCGTGTTGCAGCGTCACGACATCCGCTGGATCAAGACCCAGCCGCGAGGGAGGCAAGCGAAACGCTGCCGTTTCACGCCCGGTCCAGGCTTCCATCAGTGCGCGGCGACAGCGGCGCTCGGCCTCCTCTGGCGGCACCGCCATGGGAAAACTCTCCGAGGCGATCCGGGTGGTGTCCACGGTGATGCGGCGCGCCTCGACAAGGGCGGCATCATAATCCTCATCCGCGCGCGCCACCTGCCATTTCAGGGCCTGTGGTAATTCTGTCTCCTGGCCGCGCGTCAGTTCCAGCACATCGCCCTCGCGGCCACCGCTCCCCGCGTTCGGGGCGACCAGATCGTCGTGCGTCACGCTGGCCACGGCCGCGCGCCCGCGCATGACAAACCGGATCATGCCCTCGGTCTCAACCGCGTCGAACCCGAAGTGGCGCGACAGCGTGGTGATCGAAGCGCGAGGGCTTTCGAGCGCGCCGATCGCATAGCCCTCGACCGCGCCCCAGAGGCCGCTGACATCGAGCCGGGCTTCCGGCATACCCGCCCGCAGGCAGAGGTGCCGTACAAGTGCCGCCAGTGAGACCGCACCCAGCCGCCCGGTCAGCCAGTGACCGAGCCGCCAGTTCGGCCCATCGGCCCATACATCGGTGAGTTCTGGAAAGAATGGATAAGGCCGCGCGTCCCAGGTCCAGGCTGCACATTCCGGCACATTCACCATCCGGTCGCCATAGACAGACGAGGTTGGATTATTGGCCGAAGTGCCCCAGTACAGGTAGGAGGCCTCAAAATAGGCGCGCTGAATCGCGTCATCCCGCCAGCCCCGCGAGAAATGCGGCGTGACACTCTCCGACGACTTCGGGTCGAAGAACACGTTTGGCTGGTTCGTGCCGCGGTCAATGGCGGGGCATCCAAGCTCGGTGAACCAGATCGGCTTCGACTGTGGCACCCATGCCGTCGGGCTACCGCTCTCCACCCCACCCGGGCGGTTGTAATGTGCGTTCGACCACCAAGCGCGCAGATCCTTGGTGCGAAAAACCCACGGCTTGCTCGCGGACCCATCGGTGATCGGCGTGCGGACCTGTGCCGCGCGATCAGTCTCGGAACCGTAGAACCACTCAAACCCTTCGCCACCTGCGATATTTGCCTGCAGGTAGGACCGGTCATAAATCGCGGGCCAGCCTTCGGCCGCATCTGCATGACCGAACCCGTCGCGCCAATCCGAGAGCGGCATGTAATTGTCGATGCCGATGAAATCGATCTCCGGATCGGCCCAGAGTGGATCGAGGTGGAAATACACATCACCGCTGCCGTCGCCCGGCTGATGCCCGAAATATTCCGACCAGTCGGCGGCGTAGCCAATCTTGGTACTTGTGCCGAGGATCGCCCGCACATCCACCGCCAGGGCGCGCAATGCCTGCACCGCGGGATAGGTCGCCGCGCCGGAACGGATCGTCGTGAGCCCACGCATCTCTGAGCCGATCAGGAAGGCATCGACCCCGCCCGCGACAGCGCATAAATGGGCATAGTGCAGTACCATGCGGCGCAGGCCCCAGTCACTAGGCGGTCCGGTCCACCTAACGGTCTCGCCGGAAACGGCAAAGTCTGACGGGCTGGCGCTGCCAAAAAGCGCCGCGACCTGCGTTGCGGCCGTGGCGGTCTTGTCTGCAGTGCCTGCATAGCCCGCCGCAGGCGAACAGGTGATCCGCCCGCGCCAGGGGAAAGCAGGCTGGCCCGTCCCGGCCGCGTAGTCGGAATATGGGTTCGGCAGGGTATTGCCGTGCGGCACATCCATCATCAGGAACGGATAGAAGGTGACGCGCAGGCTTCGGTCTTTCATCTCGCGAATGGCCTGGACCACGGTGAAATCCGCCGGGGTACCACCGAAATTCGCCCGGTTCTGATCGTCGCGACTGACCAGATGCGCGGCAGAGCGGATCACGCCATTTACCGACCATGCGGCTGGCGTGGTGTTTTTGGCGGCCAGTTCGACCTTGGGCCGGACCTGACAATGCCCGGCACGCAGATCATCGCCGAACCAGGATACCACGAGGCTGACGCTCTCAACCTTCGGCGCGGACGCCTGCAGCCGGTCCAGCGCCACCACCATGTCTGGCACATCGGCCCGGGCATTCAGGTTCTCGGCCTGCGTTGCTCCGCTGCCGCCCTTGCGGATTGCGCCCGTGGCATAGGCGAACTCGCCGGAGGCCGGGATCATGGTGATCGCGCGGGTCAGACCTTCGGTGGTGTCGGGATCGGCCAGAGGACGGAACACCTCGAAGGAAAGCTGCGGCAGACGGTTTCCGAAATTGCCAAGCGCCAGATCTTCGAAGACGACATAGGCGGTGCCGCGATAGGCTGGCGCGTTGCCAGCGCCCATCTTTGCAGCGATGAACGGATCAGGCGATTGCGCCTCAATGCCGGGATACCAGCGCCAGGTCACACCGGACAGATCCATCGGCTTGCCGTCGGCCCAGACGCGGCCGATGCCGGTGATCGGCCCCTCGCAGAGCGCGACCGCGAAGCTGGCAAAATAGAGATACTCGGTCGTCTTGACCTTGCCGCCACCCCCGCCGCCCTTGCCCCCGCCTTGCGTGGTGGTCTTGGTCTCTTCTCGGAAATCCGTGGCCCAGATGATATTGCCGCCGATCCGCATGCGGCCATAGAGGCGCGGAATCACGGCTCCTTCGGTGGCCGAGGTGATGCGCAGATTGTCCAGCCGCGCCCCTTCGATCCGTTGCGTCGGCGCGAGCGACGAGACGATCCAATTGTCAACCACCGACCCGATGGTGGAGCCGATGTAGCCACCGATCGTGACGGCGCTGACGCCAAGAATCCCTCCGCCGATGCTGCCGCCAATGGCGGCCCCAGCGGCCCCAAGAACGAGTGTGGCCATGTCGAAATCTCAGCGCTGGGGAAACAGGAAAGCGAAGGCGATGCGCCGTCGCCAGGATAGGGTGAGTGGTTCCTCGATCACACCGAGCCGCTCATATGCGTGGAGGAAGCTGCCCGGACCCATGAGAATCCCGACATGCTTGGCGATGGCGCGCGGCTTCATGCGAAACAGGACCAGCGCACCGGGGGCAGCCTTAGAAGCTGCGACCTCGAACATCATCCGTCGCGCACCATCGGCCAGAACCTCGCGCGGTCCGGTCTCACCCCAATCCCGGCTATAAGGTGGAATCGGGAACGGCTCTGAGCCTACGGTTTCACGCCAGACCCCGCGCGCCAGCCCGAGGCAGTCGCAGCCAACGCCGCGAAGGCTGGCCTGATCGTGATACGGCGTGCCGAGCCAGGAGCGTGCGACGGCAATAACGCGCGCGGGGTCGGCTGATGCGAGAGGTTGCATCACAGCACCGTCCCTTCATGCCCGCCATCCTTTGTGGCGTATCGTAGCACCGCATCCTGGCCGGGGATGTGTGGGAAGCCGCGAAAGTTGACGGTATTTGCAAACTTCGCGGCGCAGGTCTCGATGCGCTTGTCGCAGCCCGCGCGGATGGTGAACGTATCAGCCTCGGTGATGGCGCGTACGGGCGCTTCCAGCAGCGTCAGCACCGCGATGCCGTCCGGAACGTCATGCGCGATGATTTCAGCCAGTCGCCCGGCATTTGTGCCGGTTGTCCATTCGACCGTGCCGAAGGTGAACCAGCCGGAGGAGAAACCACCGAGCCCTGAGGCGGTGAAGGCGCGGTCGCGCAGGAGATCGATGATGGTGCCATTACCCTTGAAAGCCGGATCCTCGAGATCGACCCCGCAGCGCGCATCCCCAAGTGCCGCATCGCAGGTCGCCTGAAACGTTCGTCCCACCGTCTGGCCGAGGACATGAGCCAGCGAGCGCACTTCGGCCACGAAGGCCAACCGCCCGCGCCGGATCTGACCGATGGCACCCCGGCGCATGAGCACGCGCTGGGCCGTGTCGGCCCAGTTCACGCGCCAAACCTCGACTTTTGCATTGTCCCAGCGGCCATCGACAATGTCGCTTTCTGAAATCCGGTCCGAGGTCAGCACACCTTCTGCGTCCTGCGCATCGACCGAGAGATCGGAGCCGGAGCGCACCTCGGAGGCCGTCAGCCCGCTCTCCGGCTCAAAGCTGGTGCCATCGAAGCTCAGCGTCACGTCATGATCGGTGAAGCCGAATCTCACGCCGTCTGCGCGCGCAATCCGCCAGCACCAGGACAGCGTCGTCGTGCCCTCGTCGAGATGGGCCTGCAGGTCAGGGGTGATGTTTTTCATCGGCGGAGTTCCAGAAGTGGGATTGAGGTGATCGAGCCAAGTCGCTCAATGTCGTGCGTCACATCGAGGGCGTCGCTATCAAAGCGGACCGGCACGTCGAATTCGAAGCCCGCCGTGATCGCGACGCCAGCGCCCGGCGCGGAGCTAAAGGTGACGAGGCCAGTGGTCGTATCGACCGACCAGCCGGAGGGCTGCTCCACCCCCGCGAAGGCCACGCGCACGCTGCCCGCCACCGGTTTGGCGATGGTCCGCGTCCAGGATTGTGCGCCGGAGGTGTAGCGCTTCACCAGCTGGTACGCCGTGATCGCGCCATCGCCTGTGCCAATGGCCTGATCGGTCGGCGATGGTGTGCCCGAAGGCAGGCAGGACTTGTGATCGCCCCAGTCCTTGAACCGAAAGCCATGCAGGCGGCCGTTCCGCGCCTCGAAAAATGCCACGACCGCCGCCAGATCATCAGCGCGGCGGATGCCGTAAGCCACATCGTAGCGGCGGCGCGAATTGGCCCAACTGGCGTTGCGCTCCTCGTCACCGGACGCCAATTCGACGATTTGCGTGCGCCGTTCGGGGCCGCCGCGTGCGCCCCGGCTGATATCGTCGGGAAACCGGACCTCATGAAACGCCATCACATGCCTCTTCTGCCCAGCGAGACCGCGCGGGCGATGTCGGCCGCGACTTGCGTGCGGGATTGCCGGAAGCTCTCGGCATCGCGAGCCATGATGGTAACGTTCACGTTGCCGCCAGTGCCGTAGGACTGCGCCTCGCGGCGTGACAGCACCCGCTCGCCACGTTGCAGGATCGCGGGGACCTCGTCATGCCGCAGACCGGCAATGCCGCCGGAATGCATCCGGGGTGCGGCCGCAAACGCCATCGCAGGCACCATCCGCGATGAACCGCCGGATCCGACGATGCCGCCCGCATGCAGGATGTTTGCGAAAATTCCGCCAGCCCCACCAACGCCGCCGAGTGCGCCGGAGAGCGCGTTGGCGATCGGCCCGAGGATGAACTTGCGCGCCCCGAGCTTCGCCAGATCGGCAATCAGCGAGGTCACCAGATCGCCAAACTTCAGCTTTCCGGTCTTCACGAACTCGCCCACGGCGTTCTCGGCCGACTGGAACGCGCTGACGAGGCTCTGGCCAATGTCCCCGCCAATATCGCGCGCTTTGCTGGCATAGTCCGACAGCGCGGTCGTGACCGCCTGCCAGCCCGAAACGGCGGCTTCGGTTTCCGGTGCGGCCGCAGCAGCGGCAGCCCCAGCCGCCGCACCGGCATCCGTCGCCGCCCGCCCGGCATCTCCAAGCGTCGCCTCGAACCGCTCCGCCGCTGCGGTGGCTTCATCCAGCGCATCACTGCCGGTATCGTCTCCGCTCGACATGGCGTCGCCCAGTGCCTGCAAAGCCGGGCCGACCCCGTCAAACGCCCCGGCGCGGGTTGCAGCGGCGCGCTCGCGGTAACGGTCAGCCCTGTGCCCGGCGTTGTTGGCGGCGTGTTCCAGCATCGAGGCATAGGACATGGCGCCAAACCAGTCGATCCGGCTGTCGACACCGATCTCCTCGGCCACGGCATTGAAGGTCGGGCCGATCTTCCCGAGAAACTCTGCCCATTTGGTCGACAGGAACGCCATCAACCGGGTCCAGATGCGCTCAATATCCGCGCCCATTGCCCGAAAATCATCGGCGAACGATCCTGCAGTGGCGGTGACGCCGTCCCAGACAGCCTTGGCGACATCGCCCATCAGCCCCATGGCGGCGCCAAAGCCACCGGCCCCGGACACCAGTTTGGTGAACTGATAGACCAACTCACCCGCGCCGACGATCAGCGCGCCGATGCCGGTGCGGATCAGTGCTCCGCGCACGACGACCAGTGCCGTGGCGAGCCCGCGCACCGAGAGCGCGGCGGCGGCCATCGCGGCGACCCAGCGTCCTGCGAGAAACCCCGCAAAGGTCGCAGCGTAGGTGGTGAGGCGGCCGATGTTGTCGAACAGGCCCCGAATGGCGATCCCGAGCGGCCCGGTGCGGCTCGCGATTGCCGCCATGGCGTCAGCAACGGCTTCCAGCGCAGGCGCGGCAGCGACGGCCAGCTGGTTCGATAGCCCGCGCCAGATCAACCCGAGGCGGGAAATCGCGTCATTGGTGCGTTCGATCTGGTCGGCGTCCTGCTCTGAGACGACGACACCGAAAGCCAGAACATCCTCTGTCGCCTGGCGCAGCGTGGCCGTGTCGATACGCGACATGGCGATGGAGCCTTCCTCGCCGAAAAGCTGGCCCGCGACCGCCGCGCGCTCAGCGGCGGGCACGAAGCTTTCGATGGCAGCATTGATCGCGCCGACACGCTGGTCGAGCGGCAGGGCGATCAGCTCAGTGGCCGAGAGCCCGAGCCGGTCCAGCGCATCAGCGGCCGGACCGCTCCCCGCAGCCGCCTGGCTGAGGCGGCGTGTCAGGTCCTTTGTCGCCTGCTCGATGCCCGAGATGGAGGCGCCCGCGAGTTCACCCGCCCTCTCGAGGGTCTGGATCGAGGCGACGGTGGTGCCGAGCGATTGCGCCAGCTTGGCCTGCGCATCGACGGTCTGCAGCCCGGATCGCACCATCGCAACGCCAGCAGCAGCGGCGGCGGCCACGGCGGCGGCCGCAGCGACTTTAACCCGGCGTGAGAAAGCCGCCATCCGGGCATTCGCTGCTTCCATCTCCCGGCTGAGACGCCCGAAACCGCGCGAACCGGCCTCGCCGACACCTTCCAGCTCGGCACGCACCTGTCTTCCGCCGACCGCTGCAAGGCGGACGCTAACCCGTTTTTCCGCCATGGGATTGCTCCATCTGTTCGTTAAGTTTTGCCACCATCACCGCCTCGATGACGGGCAGCAGTTCGGCCATGGCCGGAGGCGGGATGCCCAGCGCGTCACCAAGCGCGAGCGCCGCGTTCAGATCCCAGCCGATCACCGCGCCCGGCAGCACGCGCAGCTGACCGCCGAGGCGTCCGACGAGGTCCCAGACCTGCCAACCGTCATGCGTGAGTGGCGGGTTCAGCCGCGCAGGGCAGTCTTCGCAGGTCGCTTCGCACGCTTGACAGTAGCGCGCGCCCCCGCCGAAGGACCACTCGGCGAGGACGCGGAGACGTTTTTTTCCTGTTCCAAGAGCAGACCTTTCGACACGTAGGTCAGCTGGAAAGCCTCGAAGATCGGCCAGATGTCGAGCAGCGCGTCGATGGCCTCGGGGCTGGGGTCGATGGGATTGTCGTCCGCATCGCCGATGCCCTCCCAGGTGAGCACCGCCCGCCGGGCCAGTGCCTTGGCGAAGGCGACGGCGCGTTCTTCGTCGGACGCGTCCTCGGGGACCGCCTCGACGGCCGCATCGCTACGGGTTGCCACCATCAGCGCGGTGGTCAGGGGGCGCAGCTGCACCCGCACGCCGGGCGCAAGGTCATGCCAGCGCGGCTGGTTCGTCAGATCGAGCGTGAGCATCAGTATACCTCAATGTCATTGATCAGGGTTGCGGTGCACATCCGACCGACCACGCTGTCACGCGCGGCCTGCCAGTCGAAGGTGGCCTGGACGCCCTGCGGGCCGGAAATCTCGATCCGTGGGCGCGGCAGGTAAACGGCGTGCACGGTGAAGGTGAAGCTCTCACCCGAGGGCAGCACATAGGCAAACTCCAGCTCGCAGGGATCACCGTTGATCGCCTGTGTTACCAGCGTCTGATCGGCGAACCGGACTTCAATGGAGCCGGTCAGAGCCGCAATGGACGGGTCAGCGCCGTCGATGCGGCCGTCCGAGCGGATGGTTTCGATCCGGTCGAGATTGTTGGCGTAGGTGATATCGGCCGAGACGACATTACCGAGGGCCGAGCCATTGCGGGTGATCGCCCCGTTGAAATGACCGAAGCGCTGCAATTGGAGCGCTGCGGGTGTCCCGGCGCTGGTGGTCGTGCCGACCGTCTCGCCCTGCGCCACCAGCCGCGCCGTTGCGGTCAGTAGGCCAGATCTCTGCATCTGCCAGTTGATCTGGTCGACCACACAGCCGGAATACATCGCAAATCGCGGCACCTCGGGCATGCCGGTCTCGATGGACATGCTGGGCAGCGTCCAGGCACCGGACTGAAACTCATGTGTCCAGGGGCTGGAACCTGTCGTGGTCGGATCATCGAACGCCGCCTTCAGCCAGAACCCGAAGGCTTCCGCGTCGAGCGGCACGACGACGTCGCCATCCGCCGTCACTGCGTCCTTGATCGGCGCCAGTGGATCGCGACCGTAGCCCAGCAGTTCCGAGTTCAGCAGCGGTTGCTCCGCCCCCAGCGAGGTGCTGGCGAAGGGCATCTTGGTGAAACCGCCCACCGGGGGGGTTCCATAGGTCGTCTCGAACGCAAGCGCCATCTGCGCCCGCGCCCCTTGGGCTCGTGCCATTGTGTTCTCCTCGGGTTGTCGGGATCAGGCCAGCGGATCGGCCGTTGAATAGTGCAGGACGACCGGGATGACGGCCGCCTTTAGGCTCGCCGCGCCCTCGACCGGCAGATCGACCGGCCGCGGCGCTTCCGCTTCGACCCAAGCGCAGAGCCCGCCCAGCGTGCGGTCGGCGGCGAGCGCCGCGCCAATGCTGGCGGTCAGCGTGTCGAAGGCGGCGTCACGGTCGGTGCCCTGCACAACCGACTCTATCTCTGCCCGGTGCTGGAAGTGGTAGGCTAGCGGCGACAGCGTCACCTCGGGTTCGCCCGGCTCTCCATCGCGCAGGATCAGCACGCCCGCAGCAGGGATGCGCTCGGGCAAAACCTCGCCACGCAGAGCGGTGGCGGGCAGCGCCGAGAGCCGCGCGTGCAGCGCGGTGAGGATGGTTTCGCGGAGGGTGGGCATATATTTTCGCTATATTGAAAGTTCAGAGAAGTCCGCTTGAAGCCCCTTCAAGTCATTCGATAGCCCGTCGCCCAGATTAGAAGGCTGGGCGACGGAGGGAGTCAGCGCTTCTGCGCCGAAACCAGCAACATCATCGGCCGCTCCAGTTCTTCAGACAGTTCCGGTATCTCCGCGATCTGTTCTGGCATGGGCGCAAACTCTTCCATCCAGTGCAACTCGAACCCCGCGCCGATCAGCGTGTTGATCGTGGTTGCCAAGGTTCGATGGTGCTTCAGCACACCTTTGGCGAACCAGTCAGTGCGGCGTTCGCCCTCAATAGAATAGCCATTGACCGGCCAAGTCTTCCGTCCGTCTTCGTCCAGCGTCCAACGCGGATGGGCCGCTGCCATGAAGATCGGATGCTCGATGGTGAAAACCAGATCTCCACCGGGTGCCAGCGCCGCGTGAATCATGCGGATCAGTCGCTCGAAATCCCGCACATAATGGAAGGTCAGCGCGCTGTAGACCAGATCGAAGGCCGCCTCAGGCAGTTCAAGAGTTTCCAGATCGGCAATCCGGTATTCGATCCCGGCATCCTCCGTGTCGGTTCTCGCACGTTCGATCATATTCTGTGACAGATCGAGGCCGAGAACCGAGGACGCCCCCTGGTCGCGGAACCAGCGTGTGGCCCATCCGAAGCCGCAACCCAAGTCGGCCAGGCGCCGACCGGTCAATTCAGGTAATAAGGCCCGGATAGCTGGCCATTCCGGCGCACCGTCCAGCCCTTCCACCTGTCGGGGAAGCTGGCTGTAGCCAGCGAAGAAGTCGGGATTGTCGTAGATATTCTGTGCCATGTTTGTCTCCAGAGAAAAGGGAGGACGAGGCACGTTTTCCACGCCAAACAGCCTCGTCCGAACGGGCGAGGCCGAGGCTGGCAATCAGCGTGGTCAGTTCGCGTGATCGGCATCCCGGCATCCCGCCAAGGGGATACCGGCAAACCGGGCGACAATGTGGATGTCCTTCTCAACCATGCTGGCTATATCGGCCAGGATGCCGAAAATGTCAAAGTCTATGCTTTTTTAAGGGCCCACTCCGTCCCGCAGAGCCGTCATTGACTGAAGCGCCCGTCCACCCAATTCGCCACGATCAACTCCGGCACGCTGTCCAGCGCCCGTTCTGCATCCCGGTCGAGGTTCAGCCGCTTCGGCAACTTCACCTGCGGTACCAGCAGGAAGATCGGCGCGGTGACCTTGCCGCGCCCGGTTTTGGAACGAGACACTACCGCCTGACCCTTGGTGTTCAGTCGTCCCTCGGCCACCAGCAGGCTCGGGCCCGTCCGGCGATAGACGAAGCGAAGGCGCAGACCGCGACGCCGTTCCCATTCGCCGGGCGTGATCCGGCCGCCGCGCGTGGATTTGCCCGCCGCAGGCAGCGGGATCGCAAGCCAGAATCCGTCCTTCGAGCGGATCAGCGGGCCAGTGTCGTGCGCCCCGATGATCACTGGGACTTTGGACCAGACCAGTGCGGCGGCATCGAGGCTTTCGCCCGCCCGCGGGAAGTTTTGGCTGCGGATCGAGTTGGCGAGCCGTCGTCCGAGCCCTGCGCTAGTGATTTGCCCGCGCCAGTCGGATTTCAGCCCGGTCCCGGCCTCGCGCATGGCAGCAGATACCGCGCGTTCTCCCGCCTTAACCTCGGCGGCCATCATCGCGACGAGATCGGGATCAATATCGAGCTTCAGCTTCATGATGGCCGCAGATCCAACGTCCAGATCAGGCGGTCGCTGTCGCGCACAGGTTCTCCCTGGATCGTAAAGCTGTCAGTGCCGATGACGATCAGATCGCCGGTGCGCGGATCGGCCAGGTCGCAGACGCGAACATCCAGCACCATCGTATCACTCATGAGCCGCGCAGCGCCAAACTCGGTGATACGATCCGGAGCGCGACGGATCACCCGGATGGAACTTTCTTCCGACGTGGTGCCCGAGATCCACAATGCGACCACCGCCATGGACGGGTTGGCGAAGATCCGGTCCATAGCGGCGGCAAAGACATTCATGACGCGCCGGTCAGTTTGAGGTGTGCAGGCGGATCGCGATGCGCGGCCGTTTGTTTACCGGCAGGATCGAGGCCTCCGTCATCAGATCAATCCAGCGGCCTTTCTCGTCGAGATGCTGGCGGGCGTAGAGCGGCAGGCCCATGGTATTGGCCGCTTCCAGCAGGTTGGCCGGGCCGCCATAGGTGGTGAAGGTATCCATCGTGCCAAGCGGGAACGCGATGCCTTCGCTGGCAGGCACCAGCCGTTCGCTGGCGTTGGTTGAAAGCGTCACGGTGCCGGAATACTCCTCGAACACGATGCCCGCGAAGGGAAAGCTGCGGCGCGTATCCTCGCGCAGCGGCTGCGCCCCGGTGGCCGCATAGAACTTGTAGGCCTCCTCGGTCTTCGGGTGCGCGATCAGCTTGTCGAAGAACTCGCGGCTGACGAGGGCATGGACCGAGGACATTGCCTCGCCCAGCAAGTTGTCCTCGACCGCGCGCAACACTTCGCGAACCTTGCCCTGCACATTCGTACCCGCAGTGCCGAGGAGGAAGTCCACCGAGAACTGCGCGAGGCCGAACTCGGTGAAGTAATTGTAAAGCGTCGTGCCCGCGCCGTCCTTGACGATGCCGCGCAGGGCATTCATCTCCATGTATTCGCGGGTCTGGGCGTGCTTGCGGCGCATCAGCATCAGCTTGCGGTTCATCACCTCGACCAGCGGATCGGCTGCATCGAAGGTGCCCAGCGCGGGGCTTCCCTGGACGTCGCCCGGCAGGATCACGTCGTCATGCGGGATCCACGGCAGGGCAAAGCTGCGCATGGCCCGACCTTCGCGGGTGCCGACAGTGGCGGGACCGCCGAGGGGGACCGAGGGCAGCAGGTTCAGCACCCCCTCGTATTGCTCGATGATCACCGAACGCTGGCTGACCCCTTCGAAGCGGAAGAGGCCGATCTGGCCAAGGCGGGTGTAGAGGTTGGGCAGGATATTGATGGCCTGCGTCATCTCGGCCAGCGAATAGCCGCCAGCGTCAAAGGGATTGCGGACAAGGGTCATAGGGTGCTCCGGGGGATGAAGGGGTGTGGTGTCAGACGCCGTCGCGGGCAATGATGCCGACGGCGGCCAGCTGGCCGATCTTGGTGGTGATCTTGGCGCTGTCATCGACGGTGCCGTCGTAAGCGAGGCCTGCCCGCGACACGATCGAGGGGCCGCGCATGACGACGATGCCGGTCGCATCAGCGAGCGTGGCGTCGACGGCGTAGAGCAAGACGGCAGTGGCGGTCTGCGCGCCATCAGCGCCGCCGCTGGTCGCCAGCTTGTACTTGCCGCTGGCGGTGATCTGGCCGAGCACCGAGCCGACCGGATAGGGCATGCCTTGCAGCAGCGTGACCACTTCGCGGGTGTAGCTCGGGTTGACCTCATATTTGAGGACATCGCCCATGCCGGGCGGTTGCGTCAGGACGGGCATTGGTCAGTCTCCATGTTTAGGGGCTTGGCGAGTGGTGCTGCGATCAGCGCGAGGTTGAGGCGGCCTTCTTCGCCGCGGCGATGATCGGGCTGTCCTTGGCGGCAGCCGCCGCAGGGGCGGTGGCGATGATGCCAGCGGCGTCGCTGCGGGTGGCAAGATCGGCCAGCACGCGGGCGCGCAGGGCTTCAGGTTTCAGCCCGCGCGCAACAGCGTCGGCGGCGTCGATGTCCACCCCCAGCAGGGCGGCCTGCGCGCAGACCTGTGCGACCTCAGCAGCCTCGGCGCGGACGGCGTCAGCGCTCATGGTGGATGTGTCAGGCGTGGGCATGAGTGCAGCTGCTTCAATGGGCGGTTCGGGTGCAGTCTCGGCAGCCGTTGCTGCGGGCTGAGGCGAGGGCGGGGTGGCAATCTGATCCGAATTCGGGGTGTCGGTGGAGTTGGTGGTCATCTGTGGACCCTTTCTGCTGGTGGGATTGGTGCCGCGCGGGGCGGCTGCGAAGGTGCGGAAGGCGGTGATTGGATCCGCCAGTTCGTCGGCAAGACCGGCGGCAATGGCATCAGCGCCGCGGAGCACGGCAGCCTCTGTTGCCAGCGCGGCGGCATGGCTGAGACGATCCCCGCGCCCGGCGGCGACGGTCTCGGCGAAGAGGAAGCGCACGACCTCCAGCTCGCGCTGCATCTGGTCGTGCACCGCCTCGGGCAGGGGCTGGTAAGGATTGGCGTCGATCTTGTGGATCCCGGCATGGATCAGCGTCACGGCGATGCCTTTCTGATCCAGCGCGCCGCTCATGTCAGTGTGCAGCGCTACGACGCCGATGCTGCCGACCGCCCCGGTGCGCGGCAGGATGATGCGATCGGCCTGGGATGCCAGAACGTAACCAGCGGACAGCGCGTGTTCCGCCACGAAGGCCTGCACCGGCTTTACTGCCCGCGCCGCCCGGATCCGGTCGGCCAGATCGAAGGCCCCCGCGACCTCACCGCCGAAGCTGTCAATATCGAGGGCAATCCCGAGCACGTCAGGATCGGCCATTGCCGCGTTGATCTGGGCAGCGATGCCCTCGTATGACGTCAGACCGGACGACTGGCCAATCCACGCCCCGCGATGCACCAGCGTGCCGGCGATTTCGATCACGGCAATGCCGTCGATCACTGCGTAGGGCGGGCTGCCATTGCGCTGATGGCGCTGGGCGAGATCAGTGCCGAACAGCGAAACGCGGACGGGCTGCGCGGCGGCCGCCTGATCAGCGGCATCGGTCTCCACGCCGTGGAAGGTGATGTCCTGGCCCGTGATGCGTGGCCCCAGTCCCGACAGGAACGCCAGTGCCTTGGCAGGGTCCACCATCAGCGGCGTGTTGAAGGCCCGCTGGGCGATCTGGGCGTGGTGCATCACGTTTCATCCTTGGGGTTGGACTCGTCTTCAGTGTCTTCCGGCGCACCGTCGCCATCCGCGCCATCCTGCTTGTCGTCACTGCCGCTCACAGTTCCCGGCCCCTGCGCCGGAGATCCCGGTCGCCGGAAATCGAGGCTCAGCGCCAGTTCGCGTTTACGCTCGGCGGCAATCTCGCGGTCGACCTGTTCGGCGTCATAGCCGCGCTCAGAAATCGCCTGTGTGCGGGATTTCAGGCCCGCTTCGATCTGCAGGATCTCGGCCGAGGCGTCCTTCATTGGATCGACCCAGTCCCATTTGGTCGGCAGCCAGGCGCAGGCTTGGTATTGGCGGCGCTGGCCGCCATAACCGGGCAGATCGATGGCTCCCGACAGAACGGCCACATCCATCCAGCGGGTCCAGACCGCGCGGCCCATCTGATAGACCATTACACTGTGCTGGAAGGCCGAGATGCGGCGGCGGAACTCGATGAGCGATATGCGGGTGTTGGAGAAGTTTCCCTTGGCCGTGTCGCCGGTCAGATAGCCATAGGGGATGCCCAGCGCCGCCGCGATTTGCAGCAAGGTGCGGTACTGGAACGGCTCATAGGTGCCGCCCGAGTCCGGCGTCGCCGGGGTCGAGACATCCTCGCCGGGATCAAGGCGCACCACCTGTCCGGGTTCGACCTCCAGATCCTCTTCGGTCGGTTCCAGCGGGGTTTCCGGGGCGGGCGAGGTGATAAACATCGCGAACATCGCCGCGATCTTCTTCCGCTCCAGTTCGGCGTCGTCGTAGAGATCCAGCGTGAACAGCTTCACGATGGCGGCGGAGAATCGCGACACCCCGCGCAGTTGGCCCGCCTCGACCGGGTCCAATACGTGGATCACTTCGGATGCGGGCACCCGTGTCGTCTCACCCGCCAGCCCCGGATCGGTTATGTCACCTGGATGGCGGCGCAGGAAATGATAGGCGGCGCGGCGGCCGATGCCATCGAACTCGATGCCCTGACGGATCAGGCCGACGCCGGGCAATTCGCGGTTCATGTCGAGCGGCAGCATCTCGGCGGGCAGCATCTGCAATTGCAAAGGCACGGTCAGACCGTCCTCGGCCCGGCGCGGCCGGATACGGATGAACACTTCGCCCGCGAGATAGACCTCGCGCGCGGCGCGGCGCTGCAGCCCGTAGAAATCCGTCAGCCCTTCGGCATCGGCGTCGTCGGTCCAGGCCAGCCACAGGGCCTGCAGGTCCTCCTTCTTTGCTGCGTCCGCAATGGAACTGGACGGTTTGATGCCGTCACCGACGACATTGCTGGCGAAGGATTCCACCGCATTCGCCGCATAGCCATTGTTGCGCACCAGCCAGCGCGCGCGGGCGGTGATGGTATCGCCCGAGGCCGCGATCAGCGTGTTCACATGGGCGCGGGAGGCGCGGAAGCCCCGCAGCCGACGATGGGCCTGCGCCGCATCGAAGCCGCCGATGATGCTGCCGATGCGCTGGCGAAAAGCTTCAAACGCCATGGATCACAGGCCCTTCGTGGCGACGGTACCCCAGCGGCGACGACGCGGGGTGCCGGAGGTGGCGGTGGCAATCCGGGTTTCGAGATCGGCAATGGCATTCGCCAGTTCGGCGTCCGAACCATAAGCGATAGTCTTGCCATCATAGCTGACCGAGCGGACGCCCGCGTAGCGTGCCTCCTGCAGTGCGGCCAGCAGCGCGCGCATCCGTTCCAGATCCATCTCAATCCCTCATGAAGTTCGGTGTGTAGACCCGGCGCTTGCGCCGTGGCGTGGTTGGTGTTCCGGCCTTTGGCGCAGCAGGTTCTTGCGGTTCAAGAGTGGCGGCCGATTGCGGTGCCGGGCGGGTTTCCACCCCGGCTTGTTCTTCAAGACGCCGCCATGTGGCCTCGTCCCAGCGATCCGCGCCAAGGATCCACGCGGCCGCCCTTGCATAGACCCGGCAGTCGAGCGCCTCGTTGCGTTCGCGCATCTTTTGCCATTCGGGATGGGCATAGCCGCGCTTGTTGCGCACGGTGACCAGCTGTTCGGCCACCAGCTGCTTCAGCCATTCGGTGTCGATCCAGTCGGGCAGATGCACCGTGCCCGGTGCGTCGAGCGCGCCAAGGGCCCTGTCTTCATCCGAAGGCCGCTCCAGGCGCAGGAAGCGATAGGTCTCGGTCTTGAAGGTGGCGGTGGCGATTGACCACAACCGCGCGCCGCGGCGCAGACGCTTGCCGCCGATGGTGGCGTCGACAAAGGTTGGCCCCGACACCGGCGTCGCGCGATTGAAGCCCTCCAAGCCTTTGACAGGGGAAACCTGCCCGAAGCCCTGCGCCCGCGCCCAGGCGTATACAGCCGCCGCTTCATAGCCGGTGTCGATGGCCAGCTTGGCGATCACCATCACAGCGCCGTTGGCATGGGTCCAGGTGCGCCCCAAGAGCGCCGTCAGCTTGTCCCAGCATTGCGGATCGTCAGGACCGCCCGCAATGACGATGTGATCGATCAGCCAGCTTTCCAGCCCGCGACCCCAGGCCCAGACATCGACCTCGATCCGGTCCTTCTGCACATCGACGCCTGCGGTCAGGAACAGACCGCCCTCGGGAATCTGCGCCCCAAACGCCTCGCGGCGTTCTGCCAGCCGCTGCCATTCCGGCGCATCGCCAGACTCGACCCATGTCTCGCCCAGCAGCGTGTTGCGCGCCGCGCGCAGCATCTCTTCCGAACCCTGCGCCGCCAGCCAGTCCTGTGCGATCTGCGCCCAGCTTTTCCAGCCCAGCGGCGAATAGAGCGCCGAGAGGTGAAAGCCGATGGAATAGGGGTCGGCTGCGACAGCAGTAGGGCGCCATTCGCCCCGCTCCAGCATCTGCGTCTTGTGATGCTCGGAGATGGGACGTTCGCAGCCCTCGCAGGCATAGGCTGCGGTGTCGGGGCGGCCCTTGTTCCAGCGCAGCCGCTCGAACTGCAGCCATTGCATCGCTCCGCAATGCGGGCACGGCACGAAGTAGCGCCGCTGGTCTGACGCCTCGTATTCGCGTTCAATCCGCGACAATCCCCGGATCGTCGGGGTCGACACCATGAACACCTTGCGCCGGTGCGAGAAGGTGGTCGTGCGCGCTTCCGCCAGGGTGACAGGATCGCCTTCCTCGTCGGCCGAGGCCGGATAGGCGTCGACCTCGTCGAGAAAGATGTAACGCGCGGGCATCGATCGCAGGCCGGTGGCGGAGTTGGCCCCGGTCAGCACCAGGATACCGCCGGGAAATTCCTTGGACAGCATCGAGTTGCCCGCGTCGCGCGACCGCGCCGGATTGACACGTTCACGCAAAGCCGGGCTCTCGGCGATCAAAGGATCGAGCCGCCCGCGCGAGGTCCGTTTCGCCATCTCGACCGTCGACAGCACCGCCAGCATCGGTCCCGGCGCGTGATGAATGACGAACCCGATCCAGTTGTTGCCAGCTTCAGTCGCCCCGACCTGAGCGGCTTTCATGAAGCTGATCCGCTGCGCCGGGTGGCGGGGCGATAGCGCATCCATGATCTCGCGCAGATACGGCGTGCGGGCGGTGCGGTACTGGCCGGGCTCGGCCGAGGCGCGAGAGGAGAGCTTGCGGTGTTGATCCGCCCATTGTGACACCGTCAGGTCCGGATCGGGGCGCAAGCCGCGACGCCAGGCGCGCAGGATATCCTCGGAGCCGTCAAAGTCGAGGTCGAGCCCGTCCGCCAGCTGATCTTCGGTCAGATCGGTGTCGGTCGTATCGTCGCCGTTATCCGAGGCTGACCCGGAGATCGGCGAGGGCGTCGAGTTGCGCTCTGACATGGGTTTCCAGCACCCTCTGCAGGATCGCGGCCTCGATGATCACCGGGCGCCCCGGTCGCTCCGGCTCGCCGGATTGTTTTTCCACCTCCGCGGCCACGTCCGCCGCCATCAACGCCGCGACTCTGCTGGGCCAGGTCACCCAGACGTCGCGTTCCTGCCGCGCGAGGCGAAACACCAGCGTTTCCGCCCGGGCACGATCCACGAGCGTGCCCTTCTTCTTCTGGATCGCCAGCTGACGTTCCTGCGCCTGATAAACGGTCAGCGCGGTGCGGGCCTTGAGGTAGGACGAGCTGTCAGCTGGCCCAGAGAAGCCACTGTCTCCGCCCGTGCTGCGCCGCTGCTGGTCGGGGTCGGTCATATTAGCCCGGCGCACGTCCGAGGCTGCGGCGTTGATCGACCCGTCGCTGTATACCACCAACCGCCCGGCTTTACGCGCCTTCTGGATCGCCCCGCGCGACAGGCCGGAATGGGCGGAGTACTCGCGCTCGGACATACCTTCCACGGCCCCGCACGCTCCGATTAAAGCAATGATATTGCTTGGTATTTAGTTGATTACACTCGCCCGTAGAGCGATTCTGATTTCACGAAAACGATGCAACTTATCCCCTCCGGAGGCCAAACCATGACACGCCTGAACCCGATCACCACACCCCGTCACCAGCTGCGCGCCGAGAAGACCCGGCGGAGTGAGACCGGTTCCGCCATCGGTTCGAGGAACCGGTCGAACGAAGCGGCCCTGCACGCGTTTATCGGCAAGAAGGCCGAAATCGACGCGATGCTCGAGCGCCTGAAAGCCCTTAGCGCCGATCATTTCGAGACTCACCCCGACGAGATCAACTGGGGCGACGTCGGCACCCTCGAGCATTACGCACGCCTCCTCAGGCGCATCACCGACAGCGCCTTCAGGGAGGGTGAACACGCCGATTGACGCGAGGGCGCGCGATAACGCGGCCCGTCCATGCGGCGGGCTTTACCCGGTAGAAGGGCTGGCACCGGCGCTGGCCCTCGGAAACCGGAGGACCACATGCCCAAACTCACCGAAACCCAGACCCTCATCCTCAGCGCCGCAGCCCAGCGCGCAGACAATCTCGCGATGCCGCTGCCCAAGGGACTGCATGGCGCCGCCGCGAAAAAGGTCGTCAGCATGATGATCGGACGCGGCTGGCTCGAGGAGGTCGACGCCGACACCCGCAAAGGCGAGCCGCTCTGGCGGGAAACCGCCTCCGGCCTCGGCACCACGCTGGTGGTCACCGACGCGGGCTTGCTGGCCATCGGGATCGAGCCGGTGGTGGTGCGAACGATGGTGGCCGTCCGCAAGCGAGTTGCCGAAATCCCCGCGCCCAAGCTGCCGACTCCGCGCGCGGGGACCAAACAGGCGATGCTGATCGCTATGCTTCAAGCCCCCGAAGGGACCACGATGGAGGAGATCATCGCAGCTACCGGCTGGCAGGCTCACACTGCGCGTGGCGCGATGTCTGGGGCTTTGGGCAAGAAGCTCGGGCTGATTGTAACCTCGGTGAAGGAGAACGACAGAGGCAGGGTGTATCGAATTAACTGCGACGCAGAATGATTTGCGGTCCCGTTAGTCGAGCAGTCGGTAGTGAACCTCAGTCGGCTTGCAGTCGGCGCCGTTGACCGGGATCATATCCTGAGGGCAGGTCGACATCACCACGACACAGTCGATCGCAGCGCGTAGCGTCAAATAGTCTCCCGGCTTGCTGAGTGGCTCGCCCCAAATGATTTTTCCATCCGGCTTTACGGGAATGTTCATCCACAGGTTCAGCGGTGCCGGGCAGTCCGGCGCGCGCAGATCAAGCTGCGCCAATGCGGCATGCAGATTGTCAGTACAATTATCGTGATACTCCCGGCACCCGAGCATGGCGTAGCGGTGCACATCGCAGGCTGCGATTACCGTGTCATGGCGCCCGGGTGAGGTGTCTTCTTCCAGAAGCAGGATCGGCCGCCGCCGATTGGTGGTGAGTGCATCACCTTTCGCCGGAAAGATGCCCTCAATCGCCGCGTGCAGATGCTCCATGGACATGAATTCGGCTAAGTCGTCGGCATTAAAACACCACGTGTCCACGACCTGTTTACCGTGGGTATTGATGATTTGAATGGCTTTTCCCTTGGCAACTCGGACGGCGCGACCGCGTCGTGCAGGGACCACATGGAGGTCTGTCGTCATGTTTTGCATCCTTTGCTATCGGCGCCTCGGTCGCCAAACTGTCACAACCGATGTTGGTAAGGTCAAGAACTATACGGGACCCTTGTTTATCGTCGCGTGAGGTTTTGAGCCCATTTTTTAGCATCCTGTGACATGGGGCGCCTTCATGCGCCCAGCCTTTCCGCCTTCAGGTCGGCAAAGGTCTCGCCGGTTTCAGCCAGCACGGCATTGGCACCGGTGAATTGCTGCCAGCGCTCGATGGCCACATCGACGTAAGCCGGGTTCAGCTCGATGCCAAAGCACACCCGACCCGTGGTTTCCGCCGCGATCAGTGTGGTGCCTGATCCCATGAAGGGTTCGAACACAGCCTGACCGGGGCTGGAATTGTTGAGGATCGGGCGGCGCATGCATTCGACCGGCTTCTGGGTTCCATGGACGGTGGCGGCGTCCTGGTCTTTGCCCGAGATGTGCCAGAGCGTGGTTTGCTTGCGGTCCCCAGCCCAATGTCCCTTGCCGGTCTTCTTCACGGCATACCAGCAGGGTTCATGCTGCCAGTGATAATCGCCGCGGCTGAGAACGAGCCGATCCTTGGCCCAGATGATTTGCGAACGGACTGCGAAACCGGCCGCGACGAGGCTTTCGGCCACGGTCGCAGCGTGCAGCGCGCCGTGCCAGACATAGGCGACGTCGCCGGGGAACAATGCCCAAGCCTCGCGCCAGTCCGCCCGATCATCGTTCAGCACCTTACCGGTGCGTTTGGTCTTGGCCGCGCCCGCCTGGTTGCGCCATGACGGATCATATTCCACGCCATAGGGCGGGTCCGTTACCATCAGCAGCGGCTTCACCTCGCCGAGCAACCGCCCGACCACATCGGCCGATGTGCTGTCACCGCAGATCAGCCGGTGCGATCCCAGCTGCCATAGATCGCCCGGCACCGACACTGGCGTGACCGGCGGTTCGGGAATGTCATCCTCGCCCTCGATGGGCCCGTCGTCGCCCAGCGCGTCCGGATCACGCAGAAGGGCGTCCAGATCCTCGTCAGTGATCCCGAGCAGCGACAGGTCGAAATCCTCGGCCAGCAGCCCCGCGATCTCGTCGCGCAACATCGTCTCGTCCCATTCGCCCAGCTCGGTCAGCTTGTTGTCGGCGATGCGATAGGCGCGCCGCTCGGCTTCATCCAAATGTCCGAGCCGGATCACCGGCACGTCGGTCAGCCCGAGCATCGTCGCCGCCAGCACCCGGCCATGCCCGGCAATCAGCTCACCATCGTCGGCCACCATGCAGGGCACGGTCCAGCCGAACTTCGCCATGCTGGCGGCGATCTTCGCCACCTGGTCGTCGCCGTGCATTTTGGCATTGCGGGTATAGGGGCGCAGCCGATCAATCGGCCACGTCTCGATCTCGCCTGGCGCGAAGACAAGGTCCATGGGGTGGTTCTCATTTTGGCAGGGCGGACAGACCGATGCGCGCGACCGCGATGGGAAGCAGCAGGATCGGGAACTGCAAGGTGCGGAGAAAAACGAAAGCGCCCGAGAGGGGTTTCCTCCGGGCGCTATTCTTCGATGATCAATAGGTAGGTCAAGGGGGGCAGCTTTGTCAAACGAAAAACGGAAGTGGATTCAAGGGCTTCTCCGAGGGTGGCTTCCGCTGGCTGGCTTCCGGTTTTAGTGGCTTCCTGGCTTCCGCCAAGTGGATTCTTGACAAAAATACTAAAATCCACCTTGAGAATCGGACGAACCAACGTAAGGCGCTGTAATGTAGTGATTTTATTTCGAGATGTCGCCGAGGTGGATTCCGCCTGGATTCCCCGGTGAAGAAGCCAGTCGCTAGCGAAATGCCGCGCTGCGCCCCCCCGTATACGTTTGGGGGCCGAGAGGAACCATGCAAAGGGGGGCGGGGTTATTATTTTGGTGGACGCGACGGTTGGTGTTCAGGACGATATCGAGGTCGTCCTCCACACATCCTTGACTAAAGAGATCAAAAGAGAATGCCTCTTTTCAATCGAAGCTGCATTCCAAGCTGTGTATGCTTCCAGTTTGTCGTTAATCCTCGAAATTGATGTGTTCTGGCCGACTTGTGTCAGTCCTGCTATGCTTCTCGTCAGATAGCTGCCACTTTTTCGGTACTCTTCCAGCTTGTCTGCATAGTAGTCATTGCCCGCGACTATATTGATTGGCTTTTCGAGCAGGGTCAGATTTCCCAGACGGCTCTTGAAGTCATCGTAGTCAGCAGAAGGGTTTTCTTGTGCCCAGTTGGCTCGAAGTGCAGCCGTCGGTGTGGTTGGCAGAATGTGCTCAATTTCTAATTTGGCGAAGGGCTCAAGGCTGCCACGTGTATTTACGCCGCTGAATGCCATCTCCACATGTTGGGATAGCCGAGCAAGCAGGTAGCGGGTTCGATATTGCTGCATAGAATGCATAGTAAAACGCTTAAGAGCATCAGCAAGTTCTGGTGACTTTGCAGCCATGCTTTTCTCGAAGCGCTCCGTGACGAAGGTGTCCAATTTTATCTTCTGTAAAAGGGGATCCTTCTCGCCCGCAATCTCGCGTAGCTCGTCTGCCCATAAGGAGAAATTGCGCTCAAGATCCTTCGTTGGGGTCTTTGTAAAGATATAGTAGAATAGGAAACTTTCGAGCTGCGCCACGAAGTGATCGAACAGTGGTTTTGGGAGATTTGCTGCCGCAAGCAGCATGACATAGTGCAAGCTGAATGCGCCGCCCGCAAGCCGCTTGAGGCTGTCCATAGCAATACTCGGTTTATGATCATTTCCCAATCCGTTGCTAAACGCCAGGTAGTGCTCAACATTTCGGGTTACTTTGCGCACGAACTCGAAGGGCTTTTCAGCGTAATTGCAAAGAGCGGCGTTTTTCTTGTTGGTAAACCAGTCATAGATTTCATCTTCCCGCACGACAGCGTCGTTGCGATCGTTCTTGATGGAATAGTTCGCCATCAAAAAGTAGCGTAAGAACCGGAGAGGTTTTTCCTTGTTTTTTTCCAGCGGCTTAGTAATTTTTTTCCACTCGTCTTTGAGTTGAGTAAATTCAGCGTGACGAACTTGCGTAAATAGTAGGTTCTTTAGCAGGTCCATCGGATTAAGGCCGACGCCACGCTCGTTAATCGTTTCAAAAATCTTGAGTGCGCTGCTAACATCGGTCGAAATTTGAATGAACACCACATTGTTGGCCAAGTATCCCCAGTAACTTTTTAGCTGGGCAAGGTCAGGGTAGTTGTCTTTAAGATAGCGGTAAATCGTACCGTAAGCGCCAATGAGGTTATCTAACGAGCCAAAGCTCGCGATTCCTGACGCCTGTATACCCGCGCGCACGACCTGCGGATCAGCATCAAGCTCCACCAGCTTTGCCATCACCTCACCCGCATTCTCGTAGCGTGGTTCCAACTTTAGGCTTGTGCGCGACTCGCCAGCGTTATCGGTGTAACTTGTTGAAATTAGACCGCCGATGGTCGCACGCTGAGGCTCCCCCTTGAATAAATGGTGCAAAGCGCACAGCAACAGAAAGAAAGTTGTTAGGCGCTGCTGGCCATCTATAACCTCAAAATGGTTTTTCTGGCCTGCAGGAGCCACCAAAATAGTACCAATGAAATATTCGCGTGTTCCGCCAGCGTCAATCTGCTCGTTTATGTCTTCCAGAAGCTGGTAGACCTCTTTGTCGGTCCAGACATATTCTCGCTGATAATCGGGGACGATGTAGAAGCATTCACGAAAAGCCTCGTCTATACTGAACCGATGGTTTTCAATCCTAGCCATGCCGCACCTTTTCTTAATTTAGTTTTGTTTAGCTATCAGTGATCTCCGATAGCATCGCTTCCGCCTGCGACAGAACGCCCCGAACTGCGGCGTCCTCCAAATCAGGCGGGTAGCCGTATTTCCGCAGGATGCGCTTCACGAGAACCCGCAGTCGCGCACGGGCACTGTCGCGGTGTGCCCAGTCGATACTGACATTGGCTTTCAAGCCCTTCAGCAATTCATGCGCGATGATCTTCAACTGGTCATTGCCAAGGACATCGACGGCACTCTGATTGTCGGCCAGCGCATCATAGAAAGCGATCTCTTCCGGCGTCAGTCCAGTTTCCTCACCTCGGCTTCTGGCCTCGCGCACCTCTTTCGCCAGCGCGATCAGTTCCTGCAGCACCTCAACGGTGCTGATGGCATTGGTGTGATAGCGCGAAATAGCCTCGTCCAGCCGTTCCGAGAATTTCCGGGTCTCGATAACGTTTGAGCGGCTGCGCGATCTGATCTCGTCATTCAGCAGCTTTTTCAGCGCTTCAAGGGCGAGGTTTTTCTTCTCCATCTGCCCGATTTCGGCCAGGAACTCATCCGATAGGATCGAAATATCTGGCGATGAAAGCCCAGCCGCCGAAAGGATGTCGACGATCTCGGTTGAGGCGACCGCCCCATTGACGATTTGGCGAATGGCCAGATCGCGGTCGGCGGCAGAGCGGCCGGAGGTATCAGCGGCCTTGACCATCGCCGCCCGCACGGTCTGAAAGAAGCCGACCTCGTCGCGAACGTCGCGGGCGGTATCGCTGGCCGAACAGAGGGCAAAGGCCTTGGACAGCGCCAGCACAGCGTCCTGATAACGACGGTGCGCGGACTTCTTGGCTTCCTTGTCAGTTTCGCGCTGGGCGGCTTCGTCCTGCTTTGCAAGGATCCAGTCGAGTGCTCCAGCTAAGGCGACCAGGCGCTGATGTGGCGTGCCTGTTTGCCCAGTTGAATAGTCAAAGCCGTGGAACATGGCGCGCACCACATCCAATCGTTCCAAAAGGGCCGCTACAGCCTCGGCCTCGTCGATGCCTGCTTGTTCCTGGTCTGATTGGGAGTATTGGCCCAGCGCGGATTTCAGATTCTGGGCGATGCCGATGTAATCGACGATCAAGCCTGCGGGCTTGTCGCTGAACACACGGTTCACCCGCGCAATGGCCTGCATCAACCCATGACCGCGCATCGGCTTGTCGATGTACATCGTGTGCATCGACGGCGCGTCAAATCCGGTCAGCCACATGTCCCGGACAATCACTAATTTGAGCGGGTCTTTCGAATCCTTTGCGCGCTTCGCCAGAAGGTCGCGCCGTGCCTTGCCGCCGATATGGGGCTGCCAGTTCTCGGGATCCGAGGCAGACCCCGTCATGACGATCTTGATCACGCCACCTGCGTCGTCGTCGGAATGCCATTCTGGGCGAAGGGCCACGATCTGGTTGTAGAGGTCCACACAGATACGACGGCTCATGCAGACGATCATGGCCTTGCCGTCCATCGCCTGCACGCGCGCCTCAAAATGCGTGACCAGATCCTCAGCAACCATGCGTAGCCGTTTCTCGGAGCCGACAAGCGCCTCGACGGTGGACCATTTTCGCTTCAACCGTTCCTGCTCGCTGACAGCTTCATCCTCGGTAAGCTCTTCGATCTCCACATCAACCTTGGGCTTTTCCGCGTCGGGCAGCTCAATCCTGGCAAGACGGGACTCATAGTAAATCGGCACCGTCGCCCCATCCTCGACGGCACGGCTAATATCGTAGACGTCGATGTAATGGCCAAACACCGCAGGCGTGTTCACATCATCCTGTTCGATTGGCGTTCCGGTGAAGCCTATGAAAGACGCGTTGGGCAGCGCATCGCGCAGGTGTTTGGCGAAACCATAGGCGATGGCGCCGGTTTTCTCGATGCGCGCTTTGAACCCATACTGGCTGCGGTGGGCCTCGTCAGCGATGACAACCACATTGCGGCGGTCGGTCAGCATTGGGTAGGTCTCGCCTTTCTCAGGGGCAAACTTCTGAATGGTGGTGAAGATAACCCCGCCCGAGGCGCGCGCGAGTGCCTTTTGCAGATCCTCCCGGTTGTCGGCCTGCACCGGCGTCTGGCGGATTAGGTCGCGGCACATTGAGAATGTTCCGAAGAGTTGGTCGTCCAAGTCGTTGCGATCAGTGATCACTACGATGGTCGGATTTTCCATCGTTGGTTCGCGCACCAGCTGCCCGGCGTAAAATGCCATCAGCAAGCTTTTGCCGGACCCTTGCGTGTGCCAGATAACCCCTGCCTTACGATCACCTTGCGACCGGCTGGCCTCGACGGTGCTGATGACCGCGCGCTTGACGGCGTGGAATTGATGATAACCCGCGATGATCTTGGCGATGCCGCCGGAGGTGTCGCCAAAAACTGTGAAATCCCGCAACAGCGACAACAGCCGGTGGCGCGCGAAGATCCCCTCGATCAGCACGGACATTTCCGGCGCGCCCTTGGGGGCCACATCAACGCCATCGGTCGTGCGCCAGGGCATGAAGCGTTCCAGATCGGCGGTCAGCGACCCGATGCGGGCCTGAATACCGTCAGTCGTCACCAGCACCGCATTGGCGCGGAACAGTGATCCAATCTGTGCCTTGTAGGTTTGCAATTGGTTGAACGCCGCGCCGAGTGTTGCGTTCTCGGACCCCGGCTTCTTCACCTCGATCACACCGACGGGCAGGCCATTCAGGAATACCACCACGTCAGGGCGGCGGTTGTTGCCACTTTCGATCACTGTGAACTGCGCGATGGCCAGCCAGTCGTTCTGCTGGTCCTCAGGGTCGATAAGGCGCACAGCGTCACCGCGGATTGTGCCATCCTCAGCGCGGTATTCCACCGGCACACCTTCGACCATCGCACGATGCAGACGGCGGTTTTCCTCAATCAGCGAGGGGCGCTCGACCGCGAGCAACTTGCGCAGCGCATCCTCGCGGGCGTCTTTGGGGATTTGGGGGTTCAGTCGGGCTATTGCATCGCGCAGGCGCGTGGGCAGGAACGTATCGGAATAGGCCTCACGTTCCGGCGCGCGGCCATCGGGCCAGAAATGGCATCGTTTATGCATATGTAGCCCAAGGCTGAGAGTTGATCTAGAAGAACAGCTTCGACTTCGGCTTCGGACAGAGTTGGCATTACGTTCTTCTCCTCGGCTCGTCCTTGACGTCAAGGATCAGGAAACGCGGAGCATCGATGCCATCGCGACGATCACGGGTTCGAACACGCTCAACTTCTTCCGGGTTTGTAGGCCTCAATCCGATCATGTTGTCGTCAATGCGCATTTCACCGTTCAGCTGCTCAGCAGTAGGAAAACTAATTGAAGCGGCCCCGTCAGCCGCGTCGTCAGTGGAAAATTCGGACAAGATTACATCTGCTGTCTGAAAACCCAAGCTTCCATCAGCAACGACGATCGAATCTTCGAAAAGATAATACGCGTTGAACCGAGCGGGTGCGAAAAAGAAATGCCATGGAACCGAGATGTCCTCGACATCCTGAATGGTCCCGATCTTGGCTTTTTTCTTTACCTCACTAGCGTCTGCAATCAAACATCCGTACTCGAAAACACGATATGGTTGCTTTGCTGCAGCTGACTTCCATTGGTTTCGCTCGGAGTTCTTGGAATAAAAGCAATAGACGGCCCGCCAGGTGATATCACCGGAATTCTTCGCGGGGCAATTGTCGATGAGAACATCGATTTGCTCTTTCGGTACTTTCGGCGGTTTTCCAACCTTGTGCTTGGTTGATAGTTTGTCGTTCTTCTTGGTCCGCTTCGCCTGGACACGCATGAAGAAGCTATATTTCTTGCCGACGACCACCCATTCCCAGTCAGCCCCGATCATCGCTTCCTTGCCCTTGGAAATCGCGGTCAACTGCGTACCGCGGTCGCCATGCTTACGGAGAATTTCCAGAAGGTTGGTCTCGGTGATCGTTTCTTCACCGTAACTTACCTTGCCATCGTTGGCATGTGCGAAGGCGAGATTGCGAGAGACGGCGTCTCCGAGTTCCAAGAAAGTATGGAGCAGGGTCGGCATAGTTTAAACCGGCTGATCGATTGAAACGAAACCTACATCGGTCCAATCCTGTTCAAGGACAGCAGCGCGGTACTGAGGGGCGTTCTTTGCATTGATGCCACGCCAGTCGTGTTTGCCAGTACCGTAGGCGATCGTGCCGGACTTGTCCGTGACGAACAATGTCAGACCACGCAGTTTGTCGGGGACGTCAGGCGCATGAATGGCGGTCATCACTTCGTCCAGCGGGTTGCCGATGCCGACCATGGCCAGCTTTGCGCCTGTTTGTTCCACCAGTTGCGTGTAGGTCAGGTAGGGACGCTGGGGCACCTTGCCGTGCTTTTTCCGATACTCCTGCACCGTGCGGATATGGGCGATCAGCCCGTTTCCAAGCAGCATGGCGTTCTTGGTGCGTACCGGCAGGTTCATGCGGCGGTTTCCTCTTCGACTTGGTCAAGATCAGTCACCCGCAATTCCCCAGACATCAAGCGCGGCAGTAGGAGGTCGCGGGTTTGGGCGAGGGTTTCGTTTGCTTGTTCGTTTGCCCACTGAAATCCAAATATTAATTCGAGGATCTCACGAAACGCCTTCATAATGCCTTCGCTGGCCAACATAACCGGATAATGTTTGATCGAATCGAATGTTATCTGAGGAAATGTTCCAGACCGTGACTCGGCTGTTGTATTAAATTCTGCCACGGCTTCTGGGGAAGAAACCAAGAAATAGAGGTGTATAGGTGAGACGGTGGAGATTGTTCGCAAGACCATGAATTTTGTTGATACTATGTGGTCCGGCGCATCGAAATTAACAAAAGCAAATCTTTTATTTTTGGGGCGTATTTCACTATACAAAATATCCCCAACTTCAATCTTCTTTTTGGCCTGACCTGGAAGCCCGTTTGCATCGGAGTAATCCGCATGCAAAAATCTTCCCTGTGAGACATCACCTGTATTGATAAAAATCACTTTCTGACGTTTCTTGAGATCCATTGTTTCCGAATGGTTTTTTGCGACCTCACCGATTGTTGATAGGCTCCACCCCTCCGGAAATTCGCCTGCACCAAAGCTGTCAGGAAAAAGAGCGGCGAGAGGGGCGGATTGTGTGGGGTCGTGCAGTAGGTGGCCGAGGATGGCGGCTGGGTCGGTTGCGCCAGCAATTTTGCGGCGGGTGGGGCCGAAATCGACGAACCAGTCGCGAAACAGCGCCCGCGCCATGGCCTCCAGCGTCTCGTTCATCCTCAGGTTCAACTCAATCTTGTTATCCAGCGCTCCGAGCGTGGCGGCAATGGCGCGTTGTTCGAGAAGGGGTGGAAGTAATATCTCTGCCTGATGTAAATCGTTACGATTTATTCCGGGTACAGCAGCTTTGTCCGAATAGGCCTGAAAGTCTAACCCACGCAAAAAATATGAAATAAAATGAGGATCATTCCCTTTGAAGTCTTGTACGTAGAGGGCAGTATTCAGAGGCCAGAAATCACCCTGAACAAAGTAGACTGTGCCAATGGTGCCATATCGTCCAGTTACCACTCCCGGCCCTTTGACCTTGGCTACAGAGTGGGTGTCAGAAAATCCAGATGATGAAATGATTGGAAACGTACCAAGCGACCGCTCCTTTTTGGGCAGGTCATAACCGCGTTTCAAATTGATTGCGTCGCCTAGTTGGCAGCCTTGCCAATCCTCCTTCACAGCCCAACCACCCCCGCCAAACGCTCGCGGATTGTCGCGGTCAGCGCCTCAGATTGCGCAAACTGCTCTTCCAGTGTGTCCTGCAGGGCCAAGAACCGCTCGGCGAAAGGGGTGTCGTCCTCCTCTACCGCCTCGGCTCCGACATAGCGGCCGGGTGTCAGGACGTGGCCGTGGGAGCGGATTTCCTCAAGGCTGGCAGATTTGCAGAAGCCCGGAACATCGGCGTAGCCCACACCCAGCCGCCAGGCGTGGTAGGTCTCGGCGATCTGGCTGACGTCGGCGTCCGAAAACTCTTTCCGGGTGCGGTCCACCATGAAGCCCAGCTTGCGGGCGTCGATAAACAGCACCTCGCCCTGCCGGTCGCGCAGTTTACGGTCGCGGGCGATGCCATTGGATTTGTCCTTGGCAAGAAACCACAGGCAGGCCGGGATCTGGGTGGAATAGAACAACTGCCCCGGCAGGGCGATCATGCAGTCAATCACTTCGGCTTCAATCATCGCCTTGCGCAACTCGCCCTCACCCGACTGGGTCGAGGACATCGAGCCATTGGCCAGGACAACGCCCGCCGTTCCCGAGGGGGCCAGATGGTGCAGGATGTGCTGTAGCCAAGCGTAGTTGGCGTTGCCTGCGGGGGGCGTGCCATATTTCCAGCGCCCATCCTCGCGCAGCCGCTCACCGCCCCAATCCGAGATGTTGAAGGGTGGGTTGGCAAGGATCACATCGGCGCGCAGATCGGGCAGTTCGTTCTTGTGGAAGGTGCCTTCGGAGTTCCACTTGATATCGGCGTCGATGCCGCGCACGGCGAGGTTCATCTTGCACAGCCGCCAGGTGGTATAGTTGCTTTCCTGCCCGTAGATAGCGATGTCGCCCAGACGGCCGCCATGGGCCTCCACGAACTTTTCCGACTGCACAAACATGCCGCCCGAGCCACAGCAGGGATCATAGACGCGGCCTTTGTACGGCTCCAGCATTTCAACCATGGTGCGCACGACGGAGCGGGGGGTGTAGAACTCACCGCCGCGCTTGCCTTCGCTGCCTGCGAATTGGCCGAGGAAGTATTCGTAGACTCTGCCCAAAAGGTCGCGCGCCTTGTCCTTGCCTTCGCCCAGCGCGATACCGGAAATGAGGTCGATCAGTTCGCCCAGCATGACGGCGTTGAGCGCAGGGCGGCCATAATCTTTTGGCAGGACGCCCTTGAGGGAGGGGTTCACCTTCTCGATGGCGATCATTGCTTCGTCGATCAGCTTGCCAATAGTTGTCTGCTTGGCGCTGGCCTGAAGATGCGACCAGCGTGCGTCGGCCGGAACCCAGAAGACGTTTTCGGCAAGGTATGCGTCTGGGTCTTCCGCATCTTCAGGGTAGTCGGCGAGCAGCTGTTGGCGCTTCAACTCGAAACTGTCCGAGATGTGCTTGAGAAATATCAGACCAAGAGCGACGTGCTTGTAGTCCGACGGCTCCATATTGCCGCGCAGTTTATCGGCGGTTTTGAATAGGCTGGCCTCAATGCCAAGATCCGAACCGTTTTCTATTGATGCCATTGAATAATCCACCCCATGCAACGTCTTTTCAGGACCGTATTTCAGGCAGAGGTTTAAATCCAGAGATTAAGAAGCGTTTGAAGGGGTTATGCCTTGCGGGCCTGCCATGGCCGCACTTTCGGCATCGCCGCCGTCACCTCAACCTCCCGCAGCATCCCGCCAGCCACCAGCCCATCCCGCACCCAATCCAGCGCCTGCCACCAATCCTCATAGCCGCGCCGGGCGGAGGCGATCTGCTCTGGGTGTGGCCGCCAGGTAATCGGGCAGGCCAGAACTTCGACCGTGCGCCATTTGCCCCGGGTCAGCACCCGTTCGGTGCCCACAACTTCCGTCACGGCCCGAACACCATGCTGATTCTGCCGCGTCTCAACCGGAACGCAACGCGGCACGACGCCGGGCATCCAGTCGGGGGTGAGCCCGGCGCGGGCAAGTTCGGCCACGCGGATGGCCATGCGGATCCCGCCCAGACTGTCGGGCATACCGGCGACGATGGCGGCGATGACCTCGGCGTCCGCATGAGTGTAGCTGCCCATCTTGTGCTGGCCACCGTCCACCTTGCAGCCCAGCGCAGCGCGCTGCATCAGGACATATTCGAGACCAAAGCCAAAGCCTTCTTCGACCACATCCTCCGGCGGCGGCAGTTCCAGCTGTGCCTTTTCCACCCGGAACGCCCATTCCAGCGCCGCCTGCACGCCCAGCGCGCGTTTCACCTTTGACCCGTCAGCCCGGGCAATCCGTCCCTGCATACTCATGGCAGCACTCCTTCAAAGAGGTCCATCTGCGCTGGGCCGTCCGGCCCCTCGCTCGGTCGCCAGATCCACGGGCCCGAGGCCATGGGCAGCTGCGAGAGAGCGCCACGCATGTGCCGCTGCCAGAGGGTGAACTCCATTGCCGAGCAGGCGCAGAGCGCGTGCCCGATGGGCCAGCCCATCAGCCATCCGACGAAGAGCGGATTGAGCCGCCGCCGTGCCCGGGCTTTCAGGATGCGCCGCGAGACGGCCCGCCCATGCGAGGCAATCATGGAAGCCCAGAGCGGGCGCGAGATCGGGGCGTGCGGCGAGGATTGCTGCCCATGCATCCCGATCACCGGGTCCGGGTGGGTGAAGCCCTGTTCCGCTCGATAGTGCAGGATATCCATCCGGCTTTTGCCATCCGCCCGCGTCACGCTCGCCGGGCTGCTGCCCTTCCAGTTCTGCGCCGCTGGAGTCGGCCACTGGAGCGCCTGCGCACTCAGCTTCGGCTCGCCCCGGCTGTTGATCTTGCCGCGCAGCCGGTCCACTTGATCGTCCGCCACTGGCGTTTGCCATTGTGCCGCCTGCGCTGGCAGGGGCGGCCTCCCACCCGAGCCGTAAATCTGGCCCGGCCCACCCTTCGCGCCATCCGTCGCTTTCGGCGTCGACCAGTTGGTGATGTCCAGCGCCAGCGCTTCCGCCTTGCGGGTGAAATCGCTGCTGCCCGCCGGGTTGTAACGATCCGTACCGGGATGCAGGCTCATCGGTGTGGGCCAGGATGAAGACGCGCATGCGCTGGTGCGGCGCGCCGACTTCTGCCGCACTGAACAGGCCCGCCGCAGGCGTGTAGCCCATGTCCCAAAGCTCTCGCAGCACGATTTCAAGGCCAAGGCTGACATGACCGGCGACGTTCTCGAGGAAGACCCACTCGGGAGCGCACTCCCGGACGACGCGGGCGACCTCTGGCCACAGGTGGCGGGGATCATCGGCCCCGCCGCGCTTGCCAGCGGCGCTGAACGGCTGGCAGGGATATCCGGCAAGGACGATATCGAAGGCTCCGCGGAAGGGGCGGGCTTTGAGACTGCGTAGATCATCCCAGATCGGGGCGGGGGCGAAATACCCCGCGCGCTGGGCGGCAATGAGGACGGCGCGGGGCCAGTCCTCCCATTCGACAAAGCATCGGGTGTGGAAGCCGGGTTCGGCGAGCATGAGGCCCATATCCAAGCCTCCGCCGCCTGCGCAGAGGGACAATCCGTGCCGGGGACGTGACACCAAGCCATTCACCGCCCCCCCCGCTGACGCAGCCTGTCCGCTGTCACCAACCTGCGGGCCAGCATCGCCTCGCACATGGCGTTGCTGATCATGCCATTGGGCAGATATTCGTCGGAGTTGACCTTGGCCGCATAGAACGTTGCCAGTTCATCTGGGCTGGGCGGTGGCTTGCCTTGGGCCTTGCGGCTGCGCTTGGATTTCAGGGCGCTGACATTTGCGGCAGCCTCCTGCGCATCGCGCTGGGCGGCGCGTTCCATGGCACGATCCAGCGCTTTCGGTCCATCGGGCGGATCGGGGTGTTCGTTCCGGGTTTCGGCCGCGACCTCGATGATCCGGTTCTCGGAGAGCCCGAAATCATCGATCCATCGCCGCACATGGGTCCGCGCTGGCCAACCCAGCCACCAAGAGGGCAGCGTGGCATTGGCGGCAAAGCCCAGCGCGCCGAGCAGCTCTGCAAAAAACCGATCAAAATCGGAATCGCGCGCTTGCGCGTCCTCCTCCTCCTTTACTGGTTTACTTAAAGGTTCCCTTACAAGGTTAGTGTCGCAAATTGAGACACGGGATTGGTCATTTTTGAGACACGGGTTTGCGCCAAACTGAGACACGGACCCGTGTTCTGAAACGAGACACGGGTTCGGGTCTGTCTCGGGCGACAAGCCCTTGTCGATATGCGATTTTTCGGCAAGTGACCCGTGTCTCAAATCCGGACACGGGGTTTCAGCCTCTCCTGCCTCGAAGGGATTGGTTGAATCACTCTCGATTTGGCCCGATCCGCGCGGCGTAAACCCTGGCTCAAAGCCCAGAAGATAGCGGGTGGGGCGCTGCTGGCCGGTCCTGGGGTCGATGACCCGGATCCGGCGAATGAGTTTGCGTGCTTCCAGCCCGTCGAGGTGACGGTTCAGCGTCGCCCGGCTGATCTCGCAATCATGGGCCAGCCGCGCCTGTGATGGAAAACAGCCGTAGTCCGGGTTGAACCGGTCACACAGATGCCAGAGCACGATCTTGGTGGTGGGCTTCAGCCCGCGCTGTTTGATGGCCCAGTTGGTGGCTTCGTGGCTCATGGCGAAGGCCTCCGCACTGGAAGTTGCACGCGGCTGGTGAACCCGTGATCGGCCAGCGCGCCCAGCGCGTCATCGAGACTGCGCACCAGCGCCCAGCCGAACCCTTGCGCCAGCACCGCATCGCGAAAGGCTTCTTGCGAGGGGCGCAAGCGGCCCTTTGGGGCTTTCAGTTCCAGACACAGGACCCGCCCATCGCAGAGCACCATCAGGTCAGAAAAACCCGCGTGCACGCCCATGCCCACCAGGATCGCCTGGCGCTTCGCGCCGCGCGGCCCGGGCTCTGCCACCTCATTGGCGCAGTGATGGATGATGGCGGTGCGGGGCAGGGCAACGCGCAACGTCTGCACGACGGCACGCTGCAGATCGGCCTCGGGCGTGTGGCGGCGCGTCATCGTGCCACCTCACCATCTTGATCCCGCTGCGGGGCGCTACGGGTTGGCTGCCGTGCGTCGATGACCACCAGCAGGATGCGGGCGTCCTCGCGTTCAGAGGCAGTTTCGCCATGGGCGTCGAGGACATTGCAGGCGAGCCGGATCAGGTGGTCGCTGTGATGGGCAACATCGGCGATCACAGCGCGGGCTTCCGCGACGCGGTCAGCGGGCCAGGTTGATGTGTGCATCACCGGCGCCCTCCGGTACGGCGGCGGCGCGGGGCGGCCTGCTCCTGCTCCTCCAGCCAGTCCTCTATTGCGGCGCGGCGGTAATAGACCTTGCGCCCGGCGCGCACGCAGGGCGGGCCGGTGCGTTGGGCCTCCCAGCGGCGCAGAGTGTCGACCGACAGGCCGAGTTCCAGCGCCAGGTCGAGTCGGCTGATCCAGCCGACCAGCAGCTTGCGGGGTTTTTCCTTCGATTCTGGCATCGATCCGAGATGCGGCATTGGGGGTCTCCCTGTTCTGGCCCCGTGACTGGTCGTGTCGGGGGGCGTTTGCAGAGATCAGTGAGCGCAGAGGCGAAGGGGTGGCGGCGAGGCGCAGGGTGGCGGAAAGGTCGCCCCCTTTGTGCCACCCCTTGTTTTATTGGGTTATCTTGAGTTTTGCGGGTCAGGTGGGATGAAGCGCCGTCGCGCGACCCGTGGTCGTGGCGGATGCGAAACGCGGGCCGAAGCTGCAAACACCTGCGAACACCGGGATTTACAGGGGGTTTACCGGCATTGGCGGGCAAAGAAGGGGTGGCACCCGGCACGACACCCCTGCCACCCATTGAATTTGTTGGAGATTTACACAATCGGCGTGGTCTGGAGCACTGATTCCGGGTCTTTCGGCATCATTTTGCGCTCGCCAAGGGCCAGTGGTCGCGGTGCCTCCGACCGACGACCGACTCGCCCAGCGCCGGATCGCCAGTAAAACCCAGAAAAACAACGGGTGGCACAAAGGGGCCCGCCTTTCCGCCACCCTGCGCCTCCCCGCCACCCTGCCGTTCATGCTTGCCTTGATAGTACGGCGAAACCACGCCTCATGTTGGATGCAAGAAGGACAGGACACATGCCAGAACGCACCAAGCTGACCGAGAAAGTACTCCGCGAGGCCGTGCCCATCGTTGGGCGCGATTACCAGATTTTCGACACCGACGTGCGCGGGTTCGCGGCCTGCATCTATCGCGGCGGCGGTCGGGCCTTCACGCTCGACTATCGCCACGCCGGGCGGCAGCGCCGGATGACCTTTGGGCGCTGGCCGGAATGGCCGGTGTCAGCGGCACGCGAGCGGGCCAAGGAAATCCGCCGCGAGATTGATGCCGGTGGTGACCCGTTGGCCCAGCGCGGGGCGCTGCGCGAAGCGCCGCGTGTGAATGATCTGATCGAGCGCTACTGCGCCCAGCATCTGCCAAAGCTGGCAGAACGCAATGCCGCCGACCAGCGCGCCTCGCTGGCCAAGCTGGTGGCCCCGGTCTGGGGCCGGAAACTTGTGACGGAAATCACCTCGACCGACGTCGACAAGCTGCTGAACAAGATCGCCGAAGGCCGGGCGCGTCCGCACAAGGAAAAACCCAACAACCGGGCGCGAAAGCTGCAGCCTGCGAAGCCCACGCCGGTGCGCGCCAACCGGATGGGAGAGGTGCTGCGCAAGATGTTCACGCTGGCGGTGGAATGGGGCTGGTGCGCGGACAACCCCGCCCAGCGCTTTCATCGCCGCATTGAGACGCCGCGCGAGCGATTCCTGTCCAAGAAGGAGATCACCAGCCTGGGCGCCGCATTGGATGCGGCAGAAGACCGGCGTGCCGCCGACATCATCCGCATGTGCATGCTGACCGGCGCGCGGCTGGGCGAGGTGCGGCAGGCGCGGTTCGAGCAGTTCAATCTTGAACATCTGAGCTGGTCGAAACCCCCGATGATGACGAAACAGCGCCGAGCGCATCGCGTGCCGATCTCGGACGAGACTGCCGCCATCGTGCGCCAGCGCCAGCTGTCGGTGCCAAGCGGCACACCGTGGCTCTTCCCCGGCGATACGCCCGGCCAGCCGGTGCAGGAGGTGCGGCGGTTCTGGGCGCAGATCCAGAAGAAATGCGCGCTGCAAGACGTGCGCATCCACGACCTGCGGCACACCTTTGCCTCCCTGCTGGTCAGCGGCGGGGCGTCACTGGAAATGATCGGCAAGCTGCTGGGCCACAGCCAGACGCAGACCACGCTGCGCTATGCGCATCTGATGGATTCGCCCCTGCGCGCGGGGGTTGATGCCGTCGCCAGCGCGTTCCGACCGAAGCCGAAGCTGGTTCACGACGCGGACGATCACGGCGACAAAAAGTCGGCCTGACGCGGCCCGGCGCGGATCCGGATCATCATGCATCCTCTCGTCGCAGGGCTCTCCAGATCGGTGTGATCCGCCGCCGAATGCTGCGGCTGTCGGGCATTTTCTTGCCGTCCGTTTGATCCGCGAACCAGTCCTGCATCTCGGCCACCAGCTCGGCTTGTGTCGCGGGCAAACCGTGGTCGTGAATGCGCAGCATCAAGGCAACCGTCATCCCCTCCCAGTCATAGGATTTTGACGCGCCAGGCCCAGCCGCCACGCGCCGAACCATGTCGTTTTCCTCCTCAAAAGCATGGACCTCCTCAGCCATGATCATCATGTCGGCGACAGCAACAGGAATGCCGCCTGCGGGATCAGTGATCAGCAGCCAGTCCTGTCGGGCCAGAGGCCGGATGCGCCACATGACGCTTTCAGAGGGGCCAGTCCCACACCGGCGGAATAGCGGAAGTAGTTCCATAGGCGACAGCACGACCTTGCCTGCAATGATCTCCTCGCCACAGCGGACAGCCGGAATCCCGGTCAAAATGCGAAATTTGCCCGCATCGGACCACCCGGCAATATCTGCGATGTTGCAGCCCCAGCGTGCCGAAGCTTCATGAAGGGTGAAAAACACGCGGGGCGGCAAGGCCATGGCTGAAACCTCCTCAAAATGAACCGAGGATGATCTGAGCTCGAACCGCCTGCAGCCCGCGCTTTGACGGCGCAGGGTAAGTGACCGGGTGGAACGACCTGGCGGGCGCTGATGCGCCTCTGGCGGCCGAATTTGTTGTTCCGATAGACCTGTTTTGCTTTTGGTTGAGGACTGCTCTCCCCACACGTGCAACCTGCACGGGTGCTCGATTCGGAGCAAGAGGGTCACACGGACGAATCTGTGGAAAAGCGAAGACTACCTTGGTGGCAGAGTCAGCAAAGGCGCTGTGGCCGTGCAAGCGGCTGTTATTTCGAGCGGTAACCGGACATTCGGTGCAACAGCCGCACAGCCTTCTGCAATCTGACGAAGCGGACGTTCCCATCTAGAGTATTTCCATGGACATGTTGTAGCTTTCAAAGCGGCTGGTGTCTGTGGAATACATATGCTGAGCACTGACGCATGTCGGCACCCGAAAGTTAAAACGTTTGGCACTGTCGGGGTACCTGAAGTCGTGCGCGTTGTTTAAGCCTCGACTAGGCCTATGGAGTACAAATGAGTTTAGATGGATTTCTCACGTTCATAGGTCTGATGATCGCGACCTATGCCATCTTGAGCCCAATCAGCCGCCTGAGATTAAGGCTAAACATGTATCGGCAGTTGGTACTTGGTACGGTTGCCGTCATTCTTGTCGGATTCTTGGAGTTTTACTTCGAGCTGAAATCCATCGCGCCAGATGGCCTAAGTCCGGTATTTTCGTTTGTTGAGTTCCAGGAACAAACTCCGGGCTTCTCCAATGAGCAAGCAGCGTTTTTAGTGGTAGTTGCTTGGCTGGTACTAGCGCTTTTATTGCACGCCCGTGCGAAACCTCGCGCGATCAGCCTTGGGAACCTCAAAACGCTTTCTGAACGCTTACATGACGAGGGCAGGTATCTTGAACTTGTTGAGTTGGCGGGCCCGTACTTGGAAACGATAAGACGTGCCGTCGAAAAGATTCTGCTTGGACAGCGTCTCCATCACTGGATACTGGACACACATCTAAAGGCCACCAACCCGTTCTTTGCTATCCATAATGACGACAAACTACCCTTACCAAAATGGGTGGCGAGACGAATTAGACCTCTAGCGTCATTGGTTCCCGCGCGACGCAAAGCCTATCATGCTGCTTTAGAAGTCGAAGATCTGGTTCTTCAGTCCGACGGCGTCCGGCAACTTCTGGTACGTCTCAAGCCCGAATTTGCGATGGCATTGATGGATCGCATGGGATGGAAGCATGATGAATTTCGAACACGGTTTTTTCGAGATGCGCTCAATGACAAAGCCAGCCACTTCTACAAGGAACTGAAAGCGACACAAAATTGCGACGGGCCGTTTGGATTTGTAATTGAACCCAAGAGCGTCCTCCTCACGGGTTTTTTTGGTGATGCAAAGGTTGGCGCAAAGTATGGAGTATGGAAGCCCATAGGGGATGAGGCGGTGCGCTTGATCCGCGCCGATCAGGAATACGCAAATCTGCTCAACGGTCCATG
Organism: Roseovarius sp. Pro17; assembly: GCF_035599575.1. Lineage (NCBI taxonomy): Bacteria > Pseudomonadati > Pseudomonadota > Alphaproteobacteria > Rhodobacterales > Roseobacteraceae > Roseovarius > Roseovarius sp. Pro17. The sequence continues at coordinate 3,330,969 of NZ_CP141179.1, read as the reverse complement.
CCCGGATGGCGAAGACTTGTGGTCTGACCCAACTTACAACACCATCCACTTCTTTGACATCATGGTGACAGCGGCGGCTCAGCAAGACGTCCCCGACCATATGTGGCTGATGTACATGTCGGTGATCGTTCGGGAGTTAGAGGCAATTCACGAAGTTATAGATGACCGTGTGGACCTTGCAGCTGAGTTTCCAACCTTGGGCAACCGGCTTATCTATGAAGCAACCCGCTGCCTTCGAAAGTGGGTACGCCTTGTCGGCGATTTGCCAGCTGATAGCTCGCATTTGCAACCTAGGAGCCTTCAGGGCGTTGATGGTCCCAGTATCCCGTATTGGGCCGCGAAAGACTGCGTAAATGCCATGCGATACGTCATTGAGAGTGAACGATTGACTGCTGGCTTCATCACCGGCCTTCTTGAAAGCTATATCCGCGACGTCGCAGCCTTGCCTACAAACGGGTCAATCTTCCATTTGCGTAGAATGATGGTTGATGAATTCATCCACGGTGATCCCATTTATGGTGGAGAAAGTCTAAAGACTGTGATCGCAAAATATATTAGTGGTGTAGACCACGTTGTTCTTTACGACGCCCCGGATTTCCAAGAGGCTTTAAAGAAGGAAGACCCAGAAATTTCAGCCTGAGGCAATCAACTGCCAGATCCTGCCTCCCGCCGGGCTACCGCCTCGATTTTCCTAAAGTTTGAAAGTGACGAAAGTGCTCTTCTGACCTTTGGAGTATCGTGCCCGCCTGGTATTAGGTATCGATGATCTACAACTAAAGAGGGAACTTTGGGTGAAAGTGCTGCAAAAAAAATTCCGCCAGCGACAAAGTGGTGGATCGTATGAAGAATGGAGCCTATTTGTATGTTCGCCCTGTAAGGTGCTGCGATGGCATTTCGTATTTGACTAGCACTGATATTGCCACCTTTGTCATGCAGGTGCGCCACCTCGAACGAAAAGTCCAAAAAAGGGTCACAAAGCTCTAGGGCAGCAGTAGAAATTTGGTCGACGTCCGCTTCGGTAATTCTATATCCGCTGTACATAGATGCGGAGGACAGTTGGGCGCGCCACAGAACGCTACAGATGAAGAAGGCGAGAATACTGTGATCGATGGTCTTTAGCGGGTTCACAGACGTCGCACTTTTAACGAAAAGTATAGCGGCTTCATCACACGATTCATTGAAGTACATTTCACACTTCGCACATAGAATGTAGGACCATCCGCTTTCAGAGCTGGGTCGGGTGCCAAAGTCCTGATGGATTTTTGTGGCCTTGCCTTTACCGCCCCGCTTTAAATCTCGAAAAAACGCATCAGGAATCGCATGTGACTTCCTAAGCTGTCTATTTTGCCCGCAGCGCTCACATGTAGAGAGCTTTTGGGAATTCACCCGTCGTTGCGTCCAGTCCACGGTTGCTTCCTATGGCGAAACTCACCTTACAATCTCGCCTTCAAGTTCACCTAACACCGACATTGGTTTGCTGATCAGGGAAATCACAAGACCTCACGTCAAACGTTTGCTTTCGAGAAGCTACGTTGCAGCATGCCATGGCATTGGTCAACGGCAGCTAAAGGCCGGGAGTGCCGATGGCGCTTGCCCGTGGGTTTGCACTGCGATTGAATGGCGGTAATTTCCGAAAGGTCAGAATTGCTTATGCCAATCTACGAGTTTGCCAGCGAAGAAATCCGCCCCCTGCTAAAGACCACGTTCAGCCAGATGCAGCTGCAGGAGCGCCGTGATCTTCAGCGCCTTCTGCGGGCCAACATCTCAGTGGTTGCACCCGATACGCTCGTGATCGCGGAGGAGTTCGGGGACTGGGACGAGTCGCGGCGGCGCATCGACCTTCTCGGCATCGACCGCGATGCGAATCTCGTCGTGGTCGAGCTCAAGCGAACGGAGGACGGCGGCCACATGGAACTGCAGGCTATCCGCTACGCCGCGATGGTCTCGACCATGACCTTCGATCAGGCTGCCGACGTGTTCGGTCGCTATCTCGCACAGATCGGTAACGCCGACACCGATGCACGGGCCGAGCTGCTCGACTTCCTCGGGTGGGACGAACCCGATGAGGATGCGTTCGCGCAGGACGTGCGGATTGTCCTGGCATCGGCCGAATTCGCTCGCGAGTTGACGACATCGGTCCTCTGGCTCGTGGAGCGCGGCATCGACATCCGCTGTGTGCGCCTCCAGCCTTACGACCACGACGGTCGAGTTTTTGCGGATGTCCAGCAGATCATCCCGCTCCCGGAGATGGCGGAATACCAGGTCCGGGTCACCGAGAAGAAGCGCAAGGAGCGCGAGGCGCGCTCGGACACCCGCAACTGGACCAGCTACGATGTCAGTCTCGGTGGAAATAAGCTATCTGCGCTGCGGAAGCGGCACGCCATTTATCAGACGTTCCGCCATCTCGTGGAGCACGGCATCGCCCCGGAGAAGATCGCCGAACAGTGCGGCCCGCGGGCCAATCGGGCGCTCGTGTCAGTCGATGGGGACGTGAACGCGGAAGACTTCTATCGTCTCGCGAAAGAGGCGCGGGCGAAGGAGGGGCGCAGCTTCGACCCGACCCGATACTTCTGCGGTAACGAAGAACTCGTCCACTTCGGCGGCAGGACATACGCTTTCCTCAACCAATGGGGCGAGTCGGACTGGAAGCAAGCCATAGTCAATCTGCGCGAGGTATTCTCCGATAAGGAGATCGAGTTCACGCCATCCGAATAGCGGCCCCAATCGTCTGCTTCTTCCACTGATCGAATTGCGGTCCTTATTTTTTTGCGACAGCTGCGGCGAACGTCCGGTTTGACGGGCCGCGCCGCAGCATAATTTTCAGTGACTGCAGTCTCCTCCGGGCCGCCAACACCATCCAATAATCGTCTTGCAATGTAATCGCTTGTTTCCCACCTTTGAAGTGCTTCAACTCAGGAGACTTATGATGAGCGCACGTTTATCGAAAGCAATCAGGATAGGCGATGCCGCAAAGGCGGTCTTCCGAAAGACAAAGATGTTTCCAGGCCAGCGCTTTGAAGAGCATGAAGACTGGTGCGAGCGCGAACATGTCGGAGTCGAACCGATGCTGTTAGCTCTTTCGATGGAGTTGGCGCTCAAAGCGTGGTTCGTTTTTGACTACGATGATCCCAAGGTTATCAAGTCGCATAACCTCGAAAAGCTGTTTGACAGCTTGTTGCCAGAGAGTCAGCGGAAACTCGAAGTGGAATTCAAGAGATCAGTTGCTCCACGGCATCCTAGTGCATTCTACATCGACTACAGTATTCGCGACATTCTTTCCCAGCACAAAGATGCATTCATCGATTGGCGCTATCTCCATGAGGCAAAGAAATCGATGATGTTTGACCAGAGTGCTTTTGAAGCGACGCTGGAGATGGTTCTCCGGGAGTTCAGAAAAAGATACCGCACTGAAAATGTGAACCCGCTTTGACCGTCTTGAAAGATGCCTGCTTTTTGGGAAGCTGCAGTGCAGCGTCAGAGAAATTGGCGCACCGGGGGGCGTGGGCCGAAAGCGATTATAATCAACGCATCAACGATCAGTTTACATCAACGCCACATCAACCTGCGACTGCGCGTTTCAGACTGATTTTGCGGCTGAATGCATGTGAATGTTTTTGATTGCGGAGCGAATAAACTTGTCGAAACAAACGCATATCGCATAAGTGGCTGTTATCGTTAAGCTATTGGAATCGCGGGTATTTCGGCTCATAACCTGAAGGTCGTAGGTTCAAATCCTACTCCCGCAACCAAATTACTACACGATATCAAATGCTTAAAGCCCGACCTAATCAGTCGGGCTTTTGCTTGTGCGGTTTACATCAACGCCACATCAACACCGGACCAGAAAAACCGCACCAGCGTGCATAAGCGGGCAGCGACAGGCCACCGCGTGCAAAAAAACGCGACTTGTGGTTTGCTGGAACCGATTACCGCCATATAACGCTTACCGATTTGCAACCGGCCCTGCGAAAAAAACCGTGGCAGCATCGCGCCATGATCTCCTTCCGCCTCACTTCCGATAACCATCCCGACACGCGCGGTGCGTCACGCGGCTGGCCGGGTAGCGTTTCGGACTGGCTTGACCAGTGCTGGATGACCCGGTGACCCTGACGCGGTACTCTTCGGCCATGGCGTGCGATGATGCAGTGTGGCGTTATCAGATGCGTGGAATTTCCCGCGGCCGATTGAAGACGCAACCTTGTGAAACAAATCGGGCCTATCTCTAGGCGGTCCCGCCGCATATTACTTTACGGGGGTTATATCCGACCTGTCCGTCCAGATCATCCGCAAGCCCGTGCCTGGTCCCGCGTCACGGCGTAATCCGCCAGCCAGTCGATCATCATCGCGCCCTCAGGTGACGCTTCAATCTCGTCGGCCATCCCTGACTGTTCGGCTCGGCTGTACTCCATCAATGGCGGGCGGACGCTCTGGCGAACATCAGAACCACTGTGCAGGCGCCGAGCGAGAGCATCGCGGTCCCGAGGGCGGCAGCTGGCGGCGTCCACACACGTCCCGTCTGACTGTTGTTGACACTTATTCCGCCGCCCAGTCCCACGGCATGAGGTCGTCGCGGCGGGGCATCTTGTGATCTGCGACGCGGTCGAGCACTCAGTGAAGACAAACCTCTGGGTCGACGCTGTTCATGCGCGCGGTTTCGATAAGCGTGTAGGCGATGGCTGCGACTTTACCGCCGTCCTTTTGCCCCATGAAGAGATAATTCTTGCGACCGAAGGTTGGCAAGCGGCACGCCGCCTTCGGCCTGCCGTAGCATCGAGATGACCTGCGCGGTCGTGTTTCTGCTCGTTTTCAATCAGTATCTCCTCATGCGTCTTGCCAAACAAGTTTTGCTAATGAAGCACCTTACTTCCGGGAAGATTGCACACCTTACCACCGGAAATTCCTTGTGAAACAGTCTGGCTTCGCGACACAGCGAAAATCGTATTGCCTATGCGAAACCAAACTGGTTATATGAGCAGGCTTGGTGTTCCGAAAAGCGCAGAAATGTGTGGAACCTAACAGGGAATTCAGTAAGGGCAGCCGCCCGAAGCTGGAGCCGCCCCCGCGACTGTAAGCGGTGAGCTGTTGCCCCTCATGCCACTTGCCAAACCCGACGACGGGTGCGGTGGGGAAGGCGGGCAAACAGCCACGACCCGCGAGCCAGGAGACCTGCCAAGCACGATTGAAACGCGATGCCGTCGGGTGGACGGTAAGGAGAGCTACAATGACTACACTGACCCAAGTTCAGGGCCAATCCCATGGCAAGTTGCGCGCTGATATATTGCCCGCGCTTTTCGCGGCAGTTCTGGGACTGGCGATTATTACCCTGACAGGCCACGTTCAGGCCTCGGCGTTGCATGACGCCGCCCACGATGTGCGTCACGCCACCGGCTTTCCCTGCCACTAACGGATGTTCTCTAAATTTTTGACCAGCGCGTTGTTCGCTGGTGCTGTAGCTGGCTTGATTGCCGGTCTGCTACAGTTGGCATTCGTGCAGCCTGTTTTGCTGCATGCGGAGCTTTATGAGCGTGGAGAACTGTTGCATTTCGGGGCCGATCCGGTCACCGCGCATCCGGTGTTGCCGGGGTTTGATGCGGTTCGTGACGGGCTGAGCGTGATCTTCACGATGCTGACCTATACGGGCTATGGCTTGCTCCTGCTGGCGATGATGTCAGTGGCCGAGGGGCGCGGCGCGCAGATAGATGGGCGCATGGGGATGATCTGGGGCATTGCGGGCTTCGTCACATTCCACCTTGCCCCGGCCTTTACGCTTGCGCCCGAGGTTCCGGGCGTGGCGGCGGCAGAGGTGGGTGCGAGGCAGGTCTGGTGGTTTGCCACGGTCGTGTCGGCGGGGGTGGCGCTGTGGCTGCTTGCGTTTGCGCGCAATTGGGCGCTTCGGGGTCTGGCCGTGGTCTTGCTGGCAGCACCTCATTTGATCGGCGCGCCAGAGCCGGACAGCTTTAGTGGTACAGTGCCACCAGAAATCGCTGCCCTCTTCGCGGCGCGGGCCTTGGGCGTCGGTTTGGCCGCGTGGGTGTTGCTGGGCGCCTTCGCCGGTTATTTTTGGCGGCGGGAGGAGGCGCACGACACAGCGAGAGTCGGCGCATGAACAGGGCGCTTGGTCTTTTCGCCATCGGACTGGTGTTCGGTGGCGGAATAGGCTTCACGCTTGCTGCGGGCAGTGGGGTCACTTTTGATGGGCACGATCACGGTTATGCTGCTGTGCATGGCGGCATGACTAAGGGCCACAGCGGCAGCGCGCATGATATCGCGCACACCACTGCGCTTGAGGTGCCCGCACTCGATGCGCCCGAAATTGCAATTGAGCTGACCCGCGATCCGATCGAGGGCTACAACCTTCAGGTTCATACCGGAAACTTCACCTTCACGCCCCGGGCCGTCGGCCTGGTGGATGTGCCGGGCGAGGGGCATGCGCATGTTTATGTCAACGGTGAAAAGCTGGGCCGTCTTTATGGCGCATGGATGCATCTTCCACGTCTGCCGCAAGGCGAGGTGATCGTTTTAGTCACGCTGAACAGTAACACCCACGGCCCGCTTGCCGTGGACGGGACGCCAATTGCCGCCATCACGACGCTTTTCGTTGAGGAGTGACCGTTGCGTCAGCGAATACCGGAAGCCCGCCATGCGCCTTTTGATCTCCAGAAAGGAGACCCGCCAATGACCGCTACCTTGCATGTCTGCATGACTTGCCGCGCTGGCGAGGTGCCACAGGACGATGCGCCACGCCCCGGCGCATTGCTGCACGCAGCCTTGACCGAGGCAGGTGCGCCGGAAGGGGTGCAGATCGTGCCGGTTGAATGCCTGTCGGCCTGTTCACAAGGGGCGACTGTTGCACTGTCGTCGCCCGGAAAATGGACCTACGTCTATGGACGGCTGAGCCGTGCCGACAGTGTCGAAATCCTTGCAGGTGCCGCCGCTTATGCCGCCTCCGCCGATGGCCTTGTGCCGTGGCGTGAACGCCCCGTGATTTTCCGCAAGCAAAGCCTTGCCCGTATTCCCCCGATGGAGGCCCCCAAATGACCGACCTTGCCAAAATCCCCGTGACCGTGATCACCGGCTTTCTCGGCTCGGGCAAAACTACGCTGATCCGCCACCTGATGACCCATTCAAAGGGGCGTCGCTTGGCTGTGCTGGTCAACGAATTCGGCACCGTCGGCGTCGACGGCGACATTTTGACATCCTGTGCGGATGAGGATTGCCCTGCGGAAAACATTGTGGAACTGGCCAACGGCTGCATTTGCTGCACCGTAGCCGACGATTTCATTCCCACAATCGAGGCGCTGATGGCGATGCCGGTGCGTCCCGACCATATTCTGATCGAAACCTCGGGGCTGGCTCTGCCAAAACCCTTGCTCAAGGCCTTTGACTGGCCGGCGATCCGCTCGAAGATCACCGTGGATGGCGTGATCGCGCTGGCTGATGCCGAAGCGGTTGCCGCCGGCCGGTTTGCTTCTGATGTCGCAGCAGTGGATGCGCAGCGTCTGGCGGATGACAGCATCGACCATGACACGCCGCTGTCAGAGGTTTTCGAGGATCAGATTTCCTGTGCCGACATCCTCTTGCTGTCCAAGGCCGACCTTGCCGGACCAGACGGCCTTGCAGCAGCGCGCAAGCTGATCGAGGCGCAGAGCCCGCGCAAGATACCCATCCTTGAGATGAGCGAGGGTGTGATTGATCCCAACGTGATTCTTGGCCTGAACGCTGCCGCCGAAGACGATATTGCCGCGCGACCATCGCACCATGACGGTGCGGACGACCACGAGCACGAGGATTTCGAAACTGTCGTCGTCCCGATGCCGGAAGTGGATGATGTCGATGCATTGATTACCGCGATCGAGCGTCTGGCGAACGAGCAGCACATCCTGCGGGTCAAGGGCTATGTCGCCGTGATGGGCAAGCCGATGCGCCTTTTGGTGCAGGCCGTGGGGGCGCGCGTTCGCCACCAGTTTGACCGCCCCTGGGGCGCCGGCCAGCGCGCCGGGCATCTGGTCGTCATCGGCGAGCACGACCACATCGACGCTGCCCGGATCCACCAGACACTAGGGGCCTGAACCATGCACATCGTTTTCCGTGAAAGTCATGGGCTGGAGGATACGGATGCACCGTATGATCCCGGCCAGACGCCAGCGGATCTCGTCGTGCTGTCCTTTTCCGACAGTGATCTTGGCGCCTTTGCTGCGGGTTGGCATCGGGGGGGCGGGCCGAAGGGTGATCTGCCGACCTTGCGCCTGTGCAACCTTGTGGCCCTGCGCCATCCCGCGTCCGTTGATAATTATGTCGAGGCGACGCTGACAGGGGCGAAAGGTATTCTGATCCGACTGATCGGGGGCGAGAATTACTGGCCTTATGGCATCATGCAGGTTCAGGACTTTGCGCGCCGCCATAACATCGCCCTTGCGATCCTGCCCGCCGATGGGCGCGAAGATCCCGGCCTTGATGCCCATTCGACGCTTCCGGTCTCGACGCTGCGGCGGCTGTCACATCTATGCGACACTGGCGGACCCGTCGCCGCACAGGCGGCTTTGGCGCAACTTGCGCTGGCCGCAGGGTTTTACGCGGCTCCGGTTCTGGGTGCGAAATCCGTGCCAGATTGTGGCTATTACGATCCTGTCAAAGGGGTGATCCCCATCGTCAATGCGGGCAAAGACGTGGTCGCCGTGACCTTCTATCGCAGCTACCTGATGGCCTCTGATACCGCGCCGGTCGACGCGATAATCGCCGCCCTGCAAGAACGGGGTTTCAATGCGATCGGTCTGTTTGTGCCGTCGCTGAAGGCCGACAGCGCGCGCGCCTTCCTTGCCGAGGCTTTGGCCCATCTGGCCCCTGTGGCAATCGTAAACGCGACTGCGTTTTCGGGGCGCGGCGAGGATGGGCGCACGCCGCTGGACGCGCCCGGCTGTCCTGTGTTTCAAGTGGCCCTCTCTACCGCACAGCGCAAGGACTGGGCGACGAGCGAGCGCGGGTTATCCCCTGCTGATCTTGTGATGAACGTCGTCATGCCCGAGGTCGATGGCCGCATTTTTGCCGGTGTCGTCAGCTTTAAGGCACCGGGTAAGAAAGATCCCGATCTGCAATTTTCCCGGTTTGCCCACGGCGCCGATGCTGATCGCATTGGCGCCGTCGCGGACCGGGTATTGGCATGGCATCGGCTGGCCAAAACACCGCCGCACAACCGAAAGCTGGCGCTGGTCCTGTCGACATACCCGGGCCGCGAAGATCAGATCGCTCATGCCGTCGGCCTTGATGCGCTGGCCTCGGTCGAGGGAATGTTGCAAACCCTTGCCGACGCCGGATATACCGTGAGCTCCGACACCGGATTTGGCAAAAGCCTTCCCCGTCAGAGCATTGCCTGGCCCTTGGATGACTACCGTAGAGCACTCGCAACCCTGCCGCAAGAATTGCGCGACGATCTGATCGCAGCCTGGGGCAGAGCGGAAGATGATCCGCTTTTCAAGAACGACGCATTTCACTTTCCCGCGCAGGCGTGCGGCAATGCGCTGATTGCGCTGCAACCGGAACGGGGCGCGACGGTCGCCCGCGAAAATGATTATCATGACCTCGCCCGCGTGCCGCGCCATTCCTACGTCGCTTTTTACCTTTGGCTGTGTGCGCAGGAGTATCACGGGTTGGTGCATATCGGGGCGCATGGCACGCTGGAATGGTTGCCGGGCAAATCGGTTGCTCTTTCCGATGATTGCTGGCCCGAAGCGCTGACGGGTGCGATGCCTGTAATCTATCCTTTCATTGTCAACGACCCCGGCGAGGCCGCACAGGCCAAACGTCGGATTGGGGCCGTGACACTGGGCCATATGCCACCTCCCATGAAAGACAGCGTCGTGCCCGAAGGGCTATTACGCCTTGAGGCTCTGCTTGACGAATACTCCTCGGCCGACGGTCTTGACGCTGCCCGCCGCGACCGACTGATCGGCATCATCCGTGCCGAAGCACAGGCCTCCGGCGTCGAAGCCGACCTCGGCCTTGATCTGGCCGCCTCTGCCGCAGAGGCGATGACGCGTATTGACCGCTTTGTCTGCGACATCAAGGAAAGCCAATATGGCGATGGGCTGCATATCTTTGGCGCAGCGAAGGGTGAGACCGAGGGCTTGCTGACCGCCCTTGCTGGCCGTCGGGTGCCCGCTGGTCCGTCCGGCTCGCCCTATCGGGGGCGCGCCGATGTTTTGCCGACCGGGCGGAACCTGTATTCGGTCGACCCGCGCGCCGTGCCGTCCCGCGCGGCGCATGCTCAAGGCGTGAAGCTGGCCGAAGAACTGCTGCGCCGCCACCTTCAGGACAAGGGTGATTGGCCCAAAGGGCTGGTGATCGACCTTTGGGGTTCGGCGACCATGCGCACGGCTGGCGAAGAGGTGGCAATGGCGCTGCATCTTGCCGGGCTTACCCCCAAGTGGGACGAGGGATCGGACCGCGTGTCGGGCTTTGAGATTGTGCCGCTGGCGCTGCTGGACCGACCCCGTATCGATGTTACCTTGCGCATCTCTGGCCTGTTCCGGGATGTCTTTCCTGGCCTTGCGCAGATATTTGAGGCTGGCGCTGTTGCCCTGTCCCAGCGTGATGAAGCGCCTGACATGAACCCTTACCTGATCCTAACGCCGCGCGTCTTTGGGCCCAAGCCTGGCCTTTACGGTATCAACATCGAAAACGCGCTGCACGACTATTCTGATGCGGGCCGCGATGCTGCCGGGCAGGCGTGGCTGGCTGGCTCGGAATGGGCGATTGATGCGCAAGGCACGGCGCAGCGCGACCGCGCTGCCCTTGAGGCGCGTTTGCACAAGGCGGATGGGTTCGCGCATGTGCAAGACCTGCTGGAAAGCGATATCTTGCTGGCGTCTGACTATGCCAGCCACGAGGGCGGGTTTGCGGCTGCTATGGCCCATCTTGGGGCTGCTGAGCCGGCGATGTATCATATCGACCACACCCGCGCCGGTACCCCGCGCGCGCGGACCATACCCGAAGAAATCGCCCGCGTCGTGCGCGCCCGCGCCGCCAATCCCGATTGGGCCAGCGGCATGATGCGCCATGGCTTTCGCGGCGCGGCAGAGATTGCGGCCACGCTCGATAATCTGGCCGCTTTCGCGCATCTGACGCGGAACGTGCCCGCGCATCTGATTGAGCTTTACTATGACGCAACACTGGGCCGCGACGATCTGGTTGACTTTATGGCCACGGAAAACCCCGCCGCGCTAGATGCGTTGCAGAGCCGCTTTGCCGCCCTGCGCGACGCTGGCCTATGGGTCACGCGACGCAATTCGATCAACGCTGCCTTGGACGCCGCGCAATGAACGCCGCACCTCAGGTCAAGGGCTGGTGCCCCGGTGCACTGCGTCCGATGATGTCGGGAGACGGGCTGATCGTGCGGATTAGGCCCCCCATGGGCCGCCTGACACAACGGCAGGCGTCGGGAATCGCAGCACTTGCCACAAGCTGCGGCATTGGCATCATCGACCTGTCTAACCGCGCCAATGTGCAACTGCGCGGCGTGGCAGAGGATCGCTATGAGACGCTCATTGATGGGCTGCGGGCGCTGGAGTTGATCGACCCCGATGTTACCGTCGAAAGTCGGCGCAATATTCTAATTACGCCGTTTCGGACGATGGGTGACACAAACGAGGCCATTGCCGCAGAACTCGCCGCAGCACTGGCTGCCCCAGATGCGCCCGATGTCAGCGCAAAGTTCGGCTATGCGATCGACGCGGGGTTAACTCCCGTCCTTCAAAGTGCGCCCGCCGATATTCGGCTTGAACCGGGCGCGGATGGCCATTTGCTCGTTTGTGCGGGCGATCACCCCTTCGGCAAACCGGTGACCGACGGCGAAGCGGTTTCGCAGATGCTGAACCTTGCCCGCTGGAGCCTTGGTCGCGCCGCGCGCATGTCCCGCCTGCTTGCCAGCGGCCCTGCGCTGCCGCAGGGTTTCACCCTACCGCGACAGGGTGCTACAACCGCGCCGCAACCGGGCCTTTATTCCGCTGGGGCGCTTATTGGCATGGCGTTCGGGCAGATCGACGCGGCCACCCTTGAAACCGTCGCCAATATCGGTGCGTTGCGCGTGACCCCTTGGCGGATGCTGCTGATTGAGGGGGCCGGAAAACTGCCAGCACACCCCAGCCTAATCACCGACCCCTTCGATCCACTGCTTCGGGTCGTAGCCTGCGTTGGCGCACCCGGTTGTGCGCGGGCATTTGCTGCCACGCGCCCCGTTGCCCGCGCGCTTGCGGCGTATGTGCCGTCGGGGCAGACCCTACATATCTCGGGCTGTGCCAAAGGCTGCGCAATGCCTCGCGGCGCAAGCGTTACGCTGACAGCCACACCTGCGGGGTTCGATCTGATCCGCAACGCCACTGCCGACGCGGCCCCCGAGCACACTGGTCTACATGCGAACGACCTTCCCAACTATCTGCAAAAGGCGCTCTGATGAAGCATACCTATATCACCGATGGCGCCGAGATTTATCGTCAATCCTTTGCCACCATCCGCGCCGAGGCGGCACTTACCCGCTTTTCACCTGAAGAGGAAATCGTCGTCGTGCGCATGATCCACGCTGCCGGAATGGTCGGGCTGGAACAGCACCTCCGCTTTTCCCCCGGCATGGCCAACTCTGCGCGAGCCGCATTGGAGGGCGGTGCGCCTATTCTCTGCGACGCCTACATGGTTTCCGAAGGTATCACCCGCAAACGCCTGCCACGCGAGAACGAGGTAATCTGCACCTTGCGCGATCCAAAAGTGCCACAAATGGCCGCCGACATGAGCAACACGCGTTCCGCCGCTGCATTGGAACTGTGGCGTCCCCATCTGCAAGGCGCCGTTGTCGCAATTGGCAATGCGCCTACTGCATTGTTCCATCTGCTCAACATGCTGCAAGACCCAGACTGCCCGCGTCCCGCCGCGATTATTGGTTGTCCGGTTGGTTTTATCGGTGCGGCGGAGGCCAAAGATGCGCTGATGGCTGATTTGCCGGTTCCGGCGATGATCGTCGCGGGGCGGCTCGGCGGCTCGGCGATGACGGTGGCGGCGGTCAACGCCCTTGCCAGCCGGGTGGAGTGACATGGGAAAAGTGATCTGTGCAGGTCTTGGACCCGGTGATCCTGAACTGATGAGTGTCAGGTCCGATCGGGTCATTCGCGCCGCGCGCCACATTGCGTATTTCCGCAAGAAAGGCCGCACCGGGCAGGCCCGCACCATCGTCGGCGGTATGCTGCGCGACGACGTGATCGAATACGCGATGGAATATCCCGTCACCACAGAACTGCACTTCGGATCAGAAGAATACCGCAATCTGATGGTCGATTTCTACGCCGAGTGGGCAGACCGTCTTGCCGAGCTCGCGCTGGAGCATGACGTTGTCGTGTTGTGTGAAGGCGATCCGTTTTTCTATGGCTCGTTCATGCACCTGCACACCCGCCTTCAGGGCCGCGCCGAGGTGGACGTGCTGCCTGCAATCCCCGGCATGGTCGGCTGCTGGAACGCGCTGGATATGCCGTTCAGCTGGGGCGACGACGTGCTTACCGTGTTGATGGGCACCCTGCCAGAGGCAGTGCTGACCGAACACATGCGCCGCGCCGATGCGCTGGTGGTAATGAAAACCGGGCGCAATCTGCCCGCTGTGCGCCGTGCGCTGGACGCGACCGGGCGGCTGGAAGACGCTTGGCTGGTGGAAAAAGGCACCATGCCGGACCAGCGGATTGCCAGACTGTCACAGGTGGATGATGCCGATTGCCCCTATTTCGCCATCGTGTTGGTGCACGGACAGGGCCGCAGGCCAGAGGCATCACCATGACCGGTTGGATTGCCATAGCGGGGCTGGGTCCGGGGCGCGATGACCTTGTTACCCCCGAAGTTACTGCCACGTTGGCGCAGGCTACCGACGTCATCGGCTATATTCCCTATGTCGCCCGTGTCGCGCCGCGTGACGGGCTGGCCCTGCATCCCAGCGATAACCGGGTAGAGCTTGATCGTGCCGTCCACGCCTTGCAACTGGCCGAGCAGGGCGCGCAGGTCGTGGTAGTTTCTTCTGGCGATCCCGGTGTCTTTGCGATGGCCTCGGCGGTTTTTGAGGCGCTGAAGCAACACCCCGAATATGACGGGGTTGATATTCGCGTGCTGCCCGGCATTACCGCCATGCTTGCGGCTGCAGCTGCCGTCGGCGCGCCGTTGGGGCATGATTTCTGCACCATCAACCTGAGCGACAACCTGAAGCCTTGGGCCACGGTAAAGCAACGCCTGCGCCTGGCAGCCCGCGCCGATTTTGCGATGGCGTTTTACAATCCGCGTTCAAAGTCGCGCCCGCATCAGTTTGCGGCTGCCCTTGATATCTTGCGCGAAGAATGTGGTCCCGACCGCCTGATTACCTTCGCGCGTGCGGTCAGCACATCCGAACAGTCCCTGCGCACCGTTACACTGGGCGAAGCGACCCCCGAGATGGCGGATATGCGCACCGTTGTGCTGCTTGGAAACTCAGCTACGCGCCGTGTCGGTCGTTACGTCTATACGCCGCGGAGTGCCGAATGACCGAGCCAGACCATTACCGCCTCGACACTATCAAGCGTAGCGCCGGGCAGGGCCGGGCGTGCGGCCAATATAACAGGCAAGCGCAGGGCACGTGCCGCCTCCAGCTTGGCCTGCGCCGCGGTGCCACCGGCGTTCTTGGCCAAAACATGGGTGATCCGGTGTTCCAGCATCAGCGCGGCGTCGCCCCCGGCGGTGAAGGGGCCGCGCGCCAGTACCACCGTCGCATGTGGCAACGGCAGCGCTGCATCCGGGGCATCGACCAAGCGCAAGACGTAGTGGTGCTGCGGCTTCACGCTGAACAACCCGATTTGCTGTTTGCCAATTGCCAGAAACACGCGCGCTGGGGTGTCGGGCAGGGCGTCGGGCATGTCCTCGACCCGATCCACCATTGTCCAGTTATCCCCAGCCTGTGCCATCCACGGCGCGCGTTCCAGACGGATCAAGGACGTGCCGGTCTGCGCACAGGCCGCAACCGCGTTCCGGCTCATCCCCGCAGCGAATGGGTGGGTTGCGTCAATCACATGGGTGATTGCCTCGGCGTTGAGATAGGTTGCCAGCCCTTGACCACCTCCAAACCCGCCGATCCGCGTGGGCAGGGGTTGCGGCGCGGGCGCACGGGTCCGGCCCGCGTAGGAAAAAATGGTGTCGATACGCGTCTGCGACAGGCGCAGCGCCATGGCGCTTGCCTCGGTGGTTCCACCCAGCAAAAGGACGCGCATGATGGCTAAACCTTGGCTCTCATTTATCGGACTGTCGGACGATAGCGCAGTGGGCCTGCCCGCCGCAAGCCGTGCCGCACTCGACGCTGCCGAGGTCGTCTTTGGTGGCCCGAGACATCTTGTGCTGGCAGATGTGGGGGGCCGGGGCCACCCCTGGCCTGTTCCGTTTTCGGTTGACCCAGTGCTGGCACAGCGCGGCAAATGCACAGCCGTGCTGGCATCCGGTGATCCCTTTTGGTTTGGCGTGGGCGGCAGCCTGTCGGCCCACCTTGACCCCAGCGAATGGCAGAGCTTTGCAGCACCCTCAACCTTTTCGCTTGTCGCCGCCCATCTTGGTTGGCGGCTGGAAGAGATTACCTGTCACGGCCTGCACGCCGCCCCCTTTGCGCGGCTGCGTTCCGTAATGGCCCCGCATGCGCGGCTGATCTGTCTGGTCCGTGACGGCTATGCGCCTGCGCAGCTTGCGGCGTGGCTGGCCGAGCAAGGCGCGGGTGTTGCGACGCTGTGGGTCATGCAGGCGATGGGTGGTGCAGATCAGCGTATCCGCCAGACCACCGCCAGCGGTTTCGATCTTACCGATATTCGGTCGCCTGTCGCCGTTGCCATCGACCTGCCTGGCAATGTGGGCCTGCCGCGTGTCGCTGGTCTGCCGGACGATTGTTTTGCTCATGACGGCCAGATAACCAAACGCCCGATCCGCGCGCTGACCTTGTCAGCGCTTGCGCCGCGCCCGGGTGAGTTGCTGTGGGACGTGGGCGCAGGCTCGGGCTCAATCGCTGTGGAATGGTGCTTGGCAGGTGGCCATGCCATCGCGTTTGAGCAAAAGCCAGGCCGCGCCGCGAACATCCGCCGCAACGCCGAGAACTTTGGTCTGACCCACCGGCTGTCCATCGTGGAGGGGGACTCCACCACCAGCATCGCGGACCAAGCTATACCTGATGCTGTTTTTGTCGGTGGTGGCGGCACGACGGCGCTGTTTGGACATTTGCTCGCCATGCTGCCCGCCGGCACCCGCCTTGTGGCCAATGGGGTGACGCTGGAAACCGAGGCGCTACTCTCCAACCTACACACATCCCGAGGTGGCACCCTCCTGCGCATCGAGCTGGCCCAGGCCGAACCGCTAGGGCGGATGCGCGGCTGGCAATCCACCCGCCCCGTCGTGCAGTGGAGTGTCACGCTATGAGGGTCGCCGGGATCGGATTTCGCAGGGCTGCCAGCACGGCCTCGCTGCGCGACGCGCTGGAGCGCGCCATTGGTGACGGCCTACCTGTCCAAGCGGTGGCAACCGAAAGCGGCAAAGCGCGCGCACCGGTCTTTCGCGAACTGGCAGCCGCGCTTGCAATCCCCGCGTTGGGCGTCAGCGCGTCAGACCTCGCCCAAATCATCACCCCTACACAATCGCAGCGGCTCCAAAACCAATTCGGCACTGGCTCTCTGGCCGAGGCCGCCGCCTTGGTCGCCGCTGGCCCCAACGCACGGCTGATCACAGTGCGTGTGATGTCACACGACAACATGGCCACAGCCGCAATCGCAGATAACGAAGGAACAGATACGTGACAGTCCACTTCATCGGCGCAGGCCCTGGCGCACCTGACCTTATCACCCTGCGTGGACGTGATCTGATCGCATCTTGTCCGGTTTGCCTGTATGCAGGCTCACTGGTTCCAGAGGCGCTGCTGTCCCATTGCCCCGCAGGCGCAAAGGTCGTGAACACCGCGCGCATGTCGCTGGATGAAATCATGGACGTGATCGCACAGGCCGACGCGGCGGGCCAAGACATCGCCCGCCTGCATTCTGGTGACCTGTCGGTCTGGTCGGCGATGGGCGAACAGCTTCGCCGGTTGCGCGCCCTTGGCATTGCCTACTCTGTGACGCCCGGCGTGCCGTCTTTCGCCGCTGCTGCTGCCGAACTGGGGGCCGAACTGACCCTGCCGGGCGTGGCGCAATCCGTGGTGCTGACCCGCACCTCAGGCCGGGCAACAGCGATGCCGGAAGGCGAGGCGCTGGAGAATTTTGCTCGCACCGGTGCGACATTGGCGATTCACCTTTCGGTGCATGTGTTGGACAAAGTCGTGGACGACCTGACCCCGCATTACGGCGCTGACTGCCCCGTTGCGGTTGTCTGGCGCGCCAGTTGGCCCGATCAGCGCATCGTGCGCGCAACGCTTTCCACCCTGCAAACGGCGATCGGAGCCGAGATGGAACGCACTGCGCTGATACTGGTGGGGCACGCGCTGGGGTCCGAGGATTTTGGCGACAGCCGCCTTTATGCCGGTGATTATGATCGACGTTTCCGACCTGTCGGCACGGCGCCGCGCTTTCCGGAGGGGGCGCAATGATCCCCCCCGGCCTGCTGATTTCCGCGCCCGCATCGGGCTGTGGCAAAACCACATTGATGCTGGGGTTGTTGGCCGCATTGCGTGCGCAAGGTATTGCGGTGCAGCCGTTCAAAAGCGGCCCGGATTACATTGACCCCGCCTTTCATACCGCAGCCTCGGGGCGGGCGTCGTTCAATCTTGACAGCTGGTCGATGGATGCCGCGCGTATCGAAGGGTTGGTCGGCAATGCGAAAGGCGCAGACCTGATTCTTGCCGAAGGGTCAATGGGCCTGTTTGATGGTGTCGCGGTGCCCGGTGCGTCGGGCAACGGGGCCAGTGCGGATATCGCGGCGCATATGGGATGGCCGGTGGTACTGGTGTTGGATGCGTCGGGCGCTGCGCAATCTGTCGCGGCAACGGCGCTGGGCTTTGCACAAATGCGCCCCGATGTGAGGCTCGCAGGCGTGGTGCTGAACCGTGTCGCGTCCAAGCGTCACGAAGCACTGATCCGCGTTGGGATGAAACAGGTCGGCATCACCGTATTCGGGTCACTGCCGCGCCAAAAAGACATCGCAATGCCTGAACGGCACCTTGGCCTTGTGCAGGCGAGCGAGCAGGAAAACCTGCCCGAGATTTTGTCAAACGCGGCGGGTTTTGTGGCCGCTCATGTCGATATACCAGCGCTGATCGCTGCCGCCGCAGGAACGTTGCAAGACGCGCCACCGCCCGCGCAGATCATCCCGCCCGGACAGCGGATTGCGCTGGCGCAGGACGATGCGTTTGCCTTTGTCTATCCGCATCTGCTGGCGGGCTGGCGCGCGGCGGGGGCCACGATCCTGCCGTTCTCACCTCTGGCCAATGAGGCGCCTGATGACAGCGCCGATGTCTGCTGGCTGCCCGGTGGCTATCCCGAACTGCACGCTGGACGCATTGCCGCTGCCGAAAATTTCCGTAAAGGGTTACAAAACTTCGTTCGCACCCGTGCTGTTCATGGTGAATGCGGTGGCTATATGGCGATGGGTGTCGGGATTATCGATAAAGACGGTATTCGGCATCAGATGACGGGTCTGCTGGGGTTGGAGACATCGTTCGCCACGCGCAAGATGCATCTTGGCTACCGCAAGGCCGACCTGCATGCCGCCATCCCCGGCCATCCGGCCTTGGCACGGCTGCGTGGGCACGAATTTCATTATGCAACGATCCTGTCCGAGCCTGATGCACCGCTGGCCCAGATCATCGACAGCAACGACGTAGTGGTGCCGGAAACCGGGTCGGTCAAACGCTATGACGGCGGCGGTGTGGCTACAGGCACCTTTTTCCATATGATCGCCGAGGCAGCATGACGGGTTTTGTCTCATTCGTATCCTCCGGGCCGGGCGATCCCGAACTTCTGACCGTCAAGGCCGTCAAGCGGCTGGAGGCAGCAGAAGTAGTGTTGTTTGACGATCTGTCTTCGGGTCCGATACTCGCACATGCGCGCGCAGATGCGGATTTGATCGGGGTCGGCAAGCGGGCCGGGCGCGCTTCGCCCAAGCAGGACCATGTCAGCCGTGTTCTGGTGGATTACGCCAAGGCCGGGATGCAGGTCGTGCGGCTGAAATCTGGCGATTGTGGTATCTTCGGGCGGCTGGAAGAAGAGATCATGGCGCTTCAGGCGGCGGGTGTCCCCTATGAAATCATCCCCGGCGTTACCTCGGCTTCCGCGGCAGCGGCAGCGGCGGGCATTCCGCTGACCCGTCGACTGACGGCGCGGCGGGTTCAATTCATCACCGGGGCTGATGTTACCGGCGATCTGCCGGCGGATGTGAACATGGCAGCCCTTGCAGATCCGTTGGCCACCACCGTGGTGTTTATGGGCAAGCGTACCTTTGTCGGGCTTGCGACACGGCTGATCGAACACGGGCTTGCGCCTGATATGCCCGCCGTGCTGGCCGAGGCGGTATCGACACCGGCCCAGCGAGTCGAGCGGTTCACCATCGCCACGCTGGCCGCGCATCTGGAGGCGACCAGCAGCACCACACCAGCGCTGATCTTTTACGGTGCGCTGGCGGATTTGCGGCAATGAGCGCGCCGGTATCGATGATGGTCTGTGCCCAGTGCGCGCCGGGCGGTTCCTTCATGGACGCCGCGCGCAACTGCATGGGGGATGTCGCGGTCAGACCTGTCGATTGCATGTCGGGGTGTCGCCACGCGCAGACGGTTGCGTTTCGCAGTCCGGGCAAGGTGGCCTACCTTTTTGGTGACATCACGGCGGCAGATCTTCCTTTGCTGCAGCGTTTCGCGCGCCTTTATGCCGCTTCGGCGGATGGCACATTTACCGATGCCCGCGTGCTTGGTGATCTGCGCAGCAAGGCGCTGGCGAGGGTGCCGGGATGAGCCTGCACCTGACGCTGATCGGAATTGGCACTGGCAACCCCGAACACCTGACCTTGCAGGCGATCCGCGCGATCAACCGGCAAGACCTGATCCTGATCCCGCACAAGGGCGAAGGGAAAGCCGACCTCGCCGATCTGCGCCGTACGATCTGCGCCGAGGTTCTGACCAATGCCAGGACGCAGATCGTGGCCTTCGATCTGCCGGTGCGCGATGAGGCAACGCTAGATTACCGCGCGCGGGTTGATGACTGGCACGATGCCATTGCTGTCGCATGGCAAGGCGCGATGGCGCGCCATCCCGGCGCGCAAAAGGTGGCGTTGCTGGTTTGGGGCGATCCGTCGCTTTATGACAGCACGCTGCGGATTGCGGCGCGTTTGAACCCCGCGCCAGTGCTGGAGGTCATTCCCGGCATCACTTCGCTGCACGCTCTCACTGCGGCCCATACAATGGCGGTAAACGAGATCGGCGCGCCGTTCCTCGTCACAACGGGCCGCCGCTTGCGCGACGAAGGCTGGCCGCCGGGGGTAGATACCCTTGTCATCATGCTGGATGCGGGCGGGGCATTTGAGGCGCTGGACCCTGCCGGGATCGATATCTGGTGGGGCGCTTATGTGGGCATGCCAGAACAGATCATCTGTGAGGGAAAGCTGGCGGATGTGGGTGCCAAAATCACCGCGGTGCGGGCCGAGGCGCGGGCGCGGCATGGCTGGATCATGGACATCTATATTCTGCGCCGAACGGTAACGTCAGGCGGCCCGGATCAAAGCTTGATCCTGCGTTCATCCTCTGTCCAAAGCACCCACGACCGCGCCTCACGCAACGCAAAATAACCACATATATCCAGAACCGGAGACATCAATGACATCCCCAGAAGGCACCCCTGCAAACAAGAAAACCGCTGCAGAAACAGCAGAAGACGTAAACGCCCGCCACTCAAAAAAAATGGCAAAAATCAAGACCGCGCGCGACAAGATGATGGCCGGTAAGGAAGGCGATAAGGGGCTCCTGATCGTCCACACCGGGCCCGGTAAAGGTAAATCCTCCAGCGGGTTTGGTATGATCTTGCGGTGCATCGCCCATGAGATGCCTTGTGCGGTCGTGCAATTCATCAAAGGCAGCTGGGATACAGGTGAGCGTCGGATCATCGAGGCGCATTTTTCCGAGCTGTGCGAATTCCACGCGATGGGTGAGGGGTTTACATGGGAAACCCAGGATCGTGAACGCGATGTTGCGATGGCCGCAAAGGGTTGGGAGAAGGCCAAAGAATTGATCCGCGACCCCCGTAATCGTCTGGTTCTGCTCGATGAAATCAATATCGCCTTGCGCTATGACTATCTGGATATCGCCGAAGTTGTAGCCTTCCTCACGTCGGAAAAACCACCTTTGACCCATGTGGTGATGACAGGCCGCAACGCCAAACCGGAGTTGATCGAGGTTGCCGATCTGGTGACCGAGATGACATTGATCAAGCACCCATTTCGCTCTGGCATCAAGGCACAGCCGGGCGTGGAATTCTGAAACAAGACAACCGCCGAAACCTCGGCATTTTCACCGACAAAGGCCTATAAATGAAGGCTCTGATGATCCAAGGTACCGGCTCGAATGTGGGCAAATCGCTTTTGGTCGCGGGGCTTTGCCGGGCCGCGAAGTTGCGCGGGCTGAACGTTGCGCCGTTCAAGCCGCAAAACATGTCAAACAATGCCGCCGTAACTGCCGATGGCGGCGAAATCGGACGCGCGCAGGCGTTGCAGGCGTTGGCCTGTGGGATTGAGTCGCATACCGACATGAACCCGGTCTTGCTAAAGCCGGAAAGCGAGACCGGCAGTCAGGTGATCGTTCAAGGTAGGCGCGTCGCCACCGTAAAGGCGCGCGAGTACGCGGCGCTCAAGCCTAATTTGATCACATCTGTGCTTGAAAGCTTTGAGCGGTTGAAGGCCCGCAATGATCTGGTCATCGTTGAAGGCGCAGGCAGTCCGGCAGAGGTCAATCTGCGTGTTGGCGACATTGCCAATATGGGCTTTGCACAGGCCGCAGACTGCCCTGTCATTTTGACCGGTGACATTGATCGCGGGGGGGTGATCGCGCAGATCATAGGGACGCAGGCGGTGATGGACGGTGCCGATAATGCGATGATCTCGGGCTTCCTCATCAACAAGTTTCGCGGTGATCCAAGTCTGTTTGACGATGGCTATCACTTCATTGCCGCGCAGTCGGGCTGGCGCGGGTTTGGCGTCGTGCCCTATTTCGACGGGGCATCCAGACTGCCGGCTGAAGATGCCCTTGATCTGCCCAATGGCGGCGGGTCTGGTGACTATAAGATTGCCGTCTTGGTCCTGTCGCGCATTGCCAATTTTGACGACATCGACCCATTGGCGCAGGAACCGGGGGTCGGCCTGACCATGGTGCGCGCGGGTGAGGTTATCCCAGCTGACACTGATCTCGTCATCATCCCCGGAACAAAATCAACGATCGGCGACCTCGCATTTTTACGCTCGCAAGGCTGGGACATTGACATTGCCGCGCATCTGCGGCGCGGCGGCAAAGCCCTGGGAATTTGCGGGGGGTATCAAATGCTTGGCGCGCTGCTGCGTGATCCGCAGGGCGTTGAGGGGCCAGCCGGAGAAGTGGTGGGTCTGGGGCACCTTGCGATTGAAACTGAATTGACGCCGGACAAGAAATTGACCCGAACAGAGGCGATACATCAGGCAACGGGCCTTGCGATGCAGGGCTACGAGATTCACATCGGCCGCTCGGACGGGCCAGACCGGCAACGTCCGTTTTCCATGGTAACGGGCCGCCCCGAAGGCGCGGTTTCCAGCGATGGCCGGGTCATGGGCAGCTATCTGCATGGAATGTTCAGCAACGATGCATTCCGCGCCGGATTTTTGCGCAGCATCGGCGGGCAACCCTCGGGGCTGCTATATGGCGCCGGGGTTGAGGCCACATTGGATGCACTTGCCGCGCATCTTGAAAAGCACGTGGATGTCGTTGGGCTTATCGATCTGGCGCGGTAACGAATATGCCGATTAATAGCG
The DNA here is from genome assembly GCF_035599575.1 of Roseovarius sp. Pro17. Lineage (NCBI taxonomy): Bacteria > Pseudomonadati > Pseudomonadota > Alphaproteobacteria > Rhodobacterales > Roseobacteraceae > Roseovarius > Roseovarius sp. Pro17. The sequence goes on along the minus strand of NZ_CP141179.1, from coordinate 3,307,983 downwards.
GCTTGACCTCAAGGGTAGCGACGTTTCGCACGCGCCTTGGGATATTGTGATCAACCTTCCAACGCGCGGGCCAATCGTTTCCATTCAGCCTCGCCTCCGGGCAAGCCAATGCGCAGCCAGTGGGCGGAATAGGGAAAGATGCGTGACCAGATCTGATGCTGGGCCAGCCGTTCCTGCGCGGCTTTCGCATCCGGCGTTTCGTAAAGCCGAAACAGTTCGGTGCCGCCAACCACAGTCCAGCCAGCGGTTTTGGCCAGCGCGTCAGCCATTGCCGCTTCGGCGCGCAGGCGCAGGGTCGTCGCTTCAGCCCAAGCACGATCCGTCAGCGCCTGTGTCGCTATCCGCAACGCCGCGCCATTGACGGGCCACGGGCCTGCCATCTCGTCAAGGCGCGCGATATCATCGCTGCATCCAATCACAAAGCCAAGCCGCAACCCGGCCAGACCATAGAACTTGCCAAACGACCGCAGGATTATCAGGCCGGGCGCACCCGCCGACGGGGCCAGCGACAGGTCGGGTTGCGGGTCGCCAAAGCTTTCATCGACGACAATGCGCGTCTCTTTGGTCAAATCTTGTAAATCTGCGGCGGCATAGCTTCGGCCATCGGGTTTGTTCGGATTGACAACAACGGCCAGATCCGCTCCGGCAAGCTGATCCAAGCTGGTGACCTGTCGCACCTGCCAACCTGCGGCACGCAGAGCTGCGGCGTGTTCATTATAGGTTGGTCCCAACACGCGGGCTTTGCCCGGGACCGTAAATCGCGGGATCATCTGGATAGCGGCCTGCGCGCCAGCGGTGGCCAGCATCGGGGCATCGGTTCGATAGGCAGCGCGGGCAGCCGCCAAAGCCGCAGATTTCGCGGCGTTGGTTGGCAGCATTGTCCAATCCCCGATCGGGACAACCGGAACCGGATAGGGAACGCGGTTGATGCCGGTCGAAAGGTCAATCCAGTCGGTCCCGCCAAAGCGCGCGACAGCCGCGTCTATATTTCCGCCGTGATCGCGCATCTTGTCTTCCTAAACTAGCGCCAGTGTCAAAAGCGCGGCAATTCCCAACACCATCGCGCCCGCGTAAAGCGCAAGCCCTCGCCGTAGATCAGCAGCGAGCGGATCGGCTGCACGGCCGTTCACCCAAGGCTCATCCGCGATGTAGTCTGCATAGACGCGTGGCCCGGAAAGACGCACCTGCAAGCCCGCTGCCATTGCAGCCTCTGGCCAGCCAGAGTTTGGCGACCTGTGCCGAGGGGCGTCGCGCAGCATGGTGGTTATCGCTTGCTTTGGTCGCCCGGAGGCCACCGCGAACATCATTCCAGTCAACCGCGAGGCGGGCAGGTTGACCAGATCATCAAGCCGGGCTGCGGCCCAGCCAAACGCTTCGAAACGCGGGTTTCGGTGGCCGATCATTGAATCAAGCGTGTTGATCGCCTTGGAGGTTGCAATTCCGGGCAGGCCGAAAAGCACGCCCCAGAACAACGGCGCGACAATGCCGTCCGAGGTATTTTCTGCAAGGCTTTCCAGCGCCGCACGCGCAATGGCCGCCTCGTCCAAGGCGCTGGTTTCGCGACCGACGATCATGGAAACGGCATGGCGCGCATTAGGGAGATCGTTGTGTGCCAGAGGATTGGCGACCGCTGCGACATGCTCATACATCGACCGCATCGCGACCTGTCCGTCGTCAAATAAAATGGGACATCAGAGCGGCTTGAGCATTGGAGGCTCTGGCTCGTTCGTGTGATTGATTATGCGGCTTGTTTCTGGTGTTGCAAGCGGCGCTGTCGGATTGTCTGTTTCTTGATCTTCTCCCTTTCCCTGAGAATGGCTTTATCGCGGCCGAAGTAGACGTCGGCGGGTGTGACGTTGTTCAGACTCTCGTGGTATCGTTGGTTATTGTAATATTCGACGAAGGCCCCGATCTGCTGCTCGAGATCGCCGGGCAGGTAGTAATTCTCCAGCAGAACCCGGTTCTTCATAGTTTGGTGCCAGCGTTCGATCTTGCCTTGTGTCTGTGGGTGGAATGGCGCCCCGCGGACGTGCGTCATTTTGTGATCCTCCAGCCAATCGGCCAGATCGCCAGAGATATAGCATGAGCCGTTGTCGCTGAGCAGCCGCGGCTTGTGGCGCACGACCGCCTGGTCGCAACCCGATTCCGCCAGAGCCAACTCGATAGTGTCGGTCACATCGGCAGCACGCATGGTGCTGCAGAGCTTCCACGCAATGATGTAGCGGCTGTAATCGTCCAGGATCGTGCTGAGGTAATACCAGCCCCACCCGATGATCTTGAAGTAGGTGAAATCGGTCTGCCACATCTGGTTGATTGCCGTGGTTTTGTCTTTAAACTCGTCGGCCGCCTTGATCACCACATGCGCGGGCGCCGTGATCAGGTCAGCTTCCTTCAGAATACGATATGCTGATGATTCAGATATAAAATACCGCTTCTCGTCGGTGTATTTCACCGCCAGCTCCCGTGTCGTCAGGGCCTCAAATTCCAGCGCGAACTCGATCAAATCATCGCGCCGATCCTGTGGAATACGGTTCCAGACAGAACCTGGACGGGGTGCGTGGTCCGCCAGGGCATCAAGGCCGCCGTCGACATAACGATCATACCAACGGTAGAAGGTCGCGCGCGGGATGCCCAGCATGTCGAGGGTCTGCCTGGCCGGTAGATGTGAGCCTTCAACCGTTCGGATGATTTCCAGCTTCTCGGACGCGGGATACCTCATTTCTCTGCCTCCCCAGCCCCTGTCATGCTTTTTTTGAGCAGACGGTTCTCAAGGGTCAGGTCTGCCACGCATTCCTTCAGGGCAAGTGACTCCGAGCGCAGATCTTTGACTTCTGGCGACGTTGCCTGCCGGGCCGTGTCGCCGGACAATCGCCGCTTGCCAGCCTCAAGGAATTCCTTCGACCAGCTGTAATATAGGCTTTCGGCGATGCCTTCACGGCGACAGAGCACCGAAATGCTCTCTTCGCCTCGCAGACCCGCCAAGACGATGCGGATCTTCTCCTCAGCCGAATAGGTCTGACGGGTCTTGCGGCGGATGTTCTTGACCAGCTTGTCAGCTGCGTCCTTAGACGTTCCGGATTTCTTGTTCATCTTCACTCCATGAAGGTTACGATGAACCAGAAATCCTCCGTTGTTCAATTCCTCAAATCTGTCCCACAGGCGCTGACGTCAGACAGACCGGCTGAAAGCGCTCATGCTCGATCACGATCTCACGACGTTGCAGTTAATATGGCGCGAGCGGCCCGACCTTTACCATTCACGAAACCCGTTTCCGGTGGGCGGTGTTTACGAAGACCCGGCGACCGGTGCGGCAGCGGCGGCCTTCGCAGGTTACCTGCGCGACGGCGGGTTTCTGCCGGCGCCAGCGCAGATCGTCATCCGCCAAGGTGAGAAGATGGGCCGGCCCAGCACCTTGAACGTGGAGATTCCTGCAGCGAACGGGATCATTGTCAGCGGGACGGCGGTGCCGATGCCCGGATAATCGCTGCTTGTGTTCGGCCAGATAGCCCCCAATCGTTCAGAAAATGCAGATCGGTGCGTTCGATGGATTTGAGCACGCGAGCGTGACGCGCGTCTCCCATGGCGATTGAACGAGCAGAAGAGCCGAGGTGTTCAGGACGTTCTCATCGCGGTCCTGGATGCTCCTATGGGCTTCCCAATCCAGAAACCGCTTTGTCAGCCAGCCCCGACAGAACGCGCCAGCTTTCCCAAGGTCTGCAGTCCTAGTTCCACCGCGCCAAAGCCTTTGGCCTCTTGAAATTCGGCTGCTGTGCTGAACACCATACCCAGTGTCACCTTTGTTGTTCCATCTTCGTCCTCAAACGTAGCCCAGACGTCGGCATGCTTCGGACCGTTTTCACCCCACAAAAGCTCATAACAGATTCTGTCTTCTGCTTTGATCTCGCCGAAGCGGTGGTGGTTTGGAAAAACCTTGCCATCGGGCCCGACCATATCGAACACCCACTCGCCACCCGCCTGTAAATCAATCCGTTTCGTCACGCAGGAAAACCCATCCGGCCCCCACCATTGGGGCAGGGTTTCAGGGTTCGTCCAGGCCCCCCAAACCGCTGCCCGCGGGGCTTTGATGACGCGTTGAAGCACCATGCTTCGCTCGGCCACGCCCGCCAGATTGTCAAGCCCTGCGCCAAAGCCCTGACGGTAGCCCGCCTCCATATCCTCGGCTAAGGAGGAGAGTTGTACCGTCACCACCACGCGACTGCTCTCGCCCGCGTCGGAGAAATCTGCCGTCACCAGGGCCGCCGATTGCTTCACGCCTTCCGATGAGATGACCTCGTAGTTCACGCTGCACCGTGTGGGCTGCAACTCCAGCCAACCGCTTTCACAGCGGGTGTCGGGTTGGCCCTCCACTTTGCAAAGCGAGACTTCGCGTCCGCCAACCCATGTATTGGCCTCAAGGAACTCCACTGTGACTGAAGGCGCGGGTGCCGCCCATACTGCTCGGGCGGCAGGTGCCGTCCACGCCTGCCATAAAGTTTCCACAGGTGCTGCCACCTGACGTTCCAATGTCAGCGTTGCGAAACGGCCGCTCATTTCATCAGGCCCTGAGCATAGGTTTCCAGCTGCGTCGCTACTGTGCCCCAGCCGCCAAAGAAACCCATATCCTCATGCGCCTTGCGGGTCTCAGGATTGCGGTGGCGAGCGATCGCCGTGTAAGTCGTGCCACCCCCAGGTGCATCCGACAGAAGCAGGATTGCGGTCATGAACGGCTCGGGCGCAGGTTTCCAGCCTTCGGTATAGCCATCGGTGAAGACCAGCTTCTCGCAAGGCACAACCTCCAGATAGACGCCCTGATTGTCCATCACAGTGCCTTCGACATCGAAGGTCGTGTTGAACCGTCCGCCCACCCGCAGGTCAATCTTCACGGACGTCACCTTGTGCGGCGCAGGTATGAAGAATTGTGGAATGTGTTGTGGCTCGGTCCAACATTCCCATATCAGATCTCGCGGCACGGCCAGCGTGCGCGTAAAGCTAAGGTCGGTATTCGGATCCAGTTCCGGTATCATTTCTCGCGCTCCTTCATCAACTGCATCACATAATCGTCCAGCCGGTCGAGCCGGGCCTCCCAGATTGCCCGTTGTTCATCGATCCATGTCCGCACGGGCCCCAGCGCCTCGGGAACAATGGCACAGGTGCGCACCCGCCCGTCCTTTGACGAGGAGATCAAACCTGCCTCCTCCAGCACCGAAAGGTGCCGCATCACCGTCGGCAAACGCAGCCCGGTGGGATTGGCCAATTCCGTCACTGGAGCTGGCCCCTCAGCCAAGCGCGTCAGGATCGAGCGCCGTGTCGGGTCCGCCAGAGCATGGAAGAGCAGCGAGAGATCGGGATCATACTTAGCCATGTTGCTAACTACACCCTGCTCCCTTTCGCGTCGAGAGAAAAGTTTATCAGTTGGCTAAGTTTTCTGGCACGCGCTTGCATTCGGCTGCCGCTGAAGCCAGTGAGCAGAAGTTGTGATCCCCATGGACGGCGGGTGTTGCTGCGAGCAGGTGCGGTTCCGCGTCTCCAACGCCCCGATGCTGACAAGCATCTGCCATTGCGCCGGTTGCCAGCGAATGATCAGCAGTGCCCCTTCGCTGACCGTAACGGTCATGGATTCGGACATCGAAGTCATCGATGGAGAACCCGTAATCGGCGGGGTACATGGCGACATTGAACATTATTACTGTCCGCTTTACATGCTCTTGGTCTTCGCCCGACGCCCACGAAAACGCCGATGAACTTCGTCAATGTTCGCGCGACGATGCTGGACGATGCCACTTGGTTCACCCCGTTTATCGAAAGTTACACGTGCGAGAAGCTCCTTTGGGTGTAAACTCCGGCCAGGCACAGCGACGATAAATTCCCGCCGATGGAAGGACTACAAAAAGTTGATGGCGGAGTTCGCAGAAAGGAATATGTTATGATCACACTCTATTGGAGCCCGCAAAGTCGCGCGGTGCGCATGTTCTGGGCGTTGGAGGAAATTGGTCAGCCTTACGAGTTGGAACTGATCGACATCCGTGCCGAAGATCGTGACGATCCGCCGGATTTTCTGGCGGCCAGTCCGTTGCGCAAGGTGCCCGCATTGATCGACGGCAAAGTAAAAATCGCCGACTCAGCGGCTATCGTACTCTATCTCGCCGACCGCTATGCGCCGGGGGATCTCGCGCCACATCCCGACGATCCGGCGCGCGGCGAATTCCTGACCTGGCTATTCTATACGCCCTCGGTCATCGAACCCGCCATTACCGAGAAGTTCTGCGAAATACCCTCTAATCCTACCGCCTATCCATGGGGCAGTTTCGAAAAGATGCTTGCGGCGCTGGAAGCCCGGTTGACGGACCGGGAATGGATCGCTGCCGATCACTTTACCATGGCCGATTTCATGGTCTCGGGTACGATCGACTTCATGTCCAACTTCGACATTCTCGACCCGTCTGCGGTTCTCAAATCCTACACGGAGCGATGTCTTACGCGCCCCGCCGCCATCCGCGCAAAGATTAAGGAACAGGCGGCAACAAAGGCACTCGCAAATTGACAGGAGAAAGCCATGTGCAGGATCACGGCAGGATTGTTCCAGATGCGCGGCGACAGCGAGCAGGACAGCAGCGCAAGGTCCCGTAGAATTATCCGGCGATCAGGGCGACTGGCTGATTCAGGCGAACGACCCGCAGGGCGCGAAGGTCATGTTCACCGGCAACCGCGGGGGGATGCCATGAAAATTGAGAAAATTTACGCCCAGATTGTCTGCTCCGAACATGTCGCAAGTACCGGCTGGTACCGCAGCCTGTTCGCCCGCGATTCCGATGCGACACCGATGGCTGGCCTTGCAGAATGGCACCACGGCGAGAGCGTCGGGCTGCAACTGTTCGAAGACGCATCCAAGGCCGGGCAGCAGACGCTGACACTGATGGTGGGTGGCCTGTACGGTGAAAAGGCGCGGCTTGAAGACGCGGGCCTTTATCCCAGAGAGATTGAACCTGCGGACACAGCAAGTCTCGTCCGTCTGAGTGATCCCGATGGTAATGTGGTCGTTCTGGCGCAATCGACGCACCTGTTAGCAACACGGAAGCGAAAGGATGAATCATGGACAAGATAACCGCTTTCCTTTGGTTCGACACCCGGGCCGAAGAGGCGGCGGAATTCTATACCGGGCTCTTCCCCGACAGCCGCATCGACAAGGTGACCCGCAGTCCGCTCGATACCCCCGGCGGCGCAGGTGAGGGCGAGGTGATCACCGTCGCCTTCACCCTGGCGGGCCGCAGTTTCATCGCAATGAACGGCGGGCCGGATCATCCATTTACCGACGCAATCTCCCTGTCGATAGATTGTGTCGATCAGGCCGAGGTCGACCGCTATTGGGACGCGTTCCTGGACGGAGGCGAAGGGGTTGCCTGCGGATGGATCAAGGACCGGTTCGGCCTGAGTTGGCAGGTCACGCCGCGCATCCTGCCGCGGCTTCTGGCCGATCCCGATCGCGCCAAGGCGAAACGCGCAATGGAGGCGATGATGCAGATGGCCAAGATCGACGTCGCCGCAATCGAGGCGGCAGCCGCAAAGACCTGAGGCGATTGAAACGAAACCCCAGCGCCGGAACCGCGCAAGACCGCACCCGGCCGCCCTAACGAAGGAGCCGAGAAATGACCGATCATATCCCACATCAGCAGACCGTCACCCGAGACGACTGGATCGCGGCGCGCGAGGCGTTGCTGGCGAAGGAAAAGGAACTGACCAGGGCCCTTGACCGGTTGGCCGCCCTACGGCGCCGGATGCCTTGGCAGCAGGTCGAGAGGGAGTACGCATTTGTCAGACCTGCCGGCAAAGCCAAACTCGAGGACCTGTTTGAGGGTCGTCGCCAGTTGATCGTCTATCATCACATGCTGAAACCCGACGATCCCCATCCGTGTGCCGGGTGCGGCATGGTCGGCGACCAGATGCCGCATCTGGCGCATCTGCACGCCCGCAACACCTCGCTGGTTTTCGTTTCGCGCGCGCCGCTGGACCAGATCAAGGCATTCAAGGCGCGAATGGGCTGGCAGATGCCTTGGGTCGAGACAACGGACGACTTCGGCGCCGACTTCGACGTGCCGAAATATTTCGGGCTCAACGTCTTCATCCGTGACGGTGGTGGTATCTTCCGCACCTATTTCACCAAGGGGCGCGGGGTCGAGACGCTGGGCACCGCTTGGGCGTTACTCGACCTTACCCCAATGGGTCGGCAGGAGGCGTGGGAAGACGCGCCGGAGGGTATCCCGCAGAGCAAGGCGCATCAGTGGCTGCGCCTGCACGACGAATATGACACCTGATCGAGAAGGAGCACCACGATGTCAGAGAAGCACTATGGCGGCGGGTGATGCTACTGCGGCGCAGTCGCCTTTGAGGTGGATATCGACGACGCCGTTGTCTGCAAATTGCTCTTGCCGAGGCTGCCACGATTTCAAGCGCTGCATCCGGGTATGACGATCACGCCATCCCTGTCCTTCGACTATATCGATCTGGAAAAGTCGGGTTTAGACGCGGCGGTTTGATTTGCCGCCGGGGATTCGCTGGTGGCAGCTAAGACCTCGGTGGTGCCAGGCTCCCGCAACCAAATTTACAAAATAATATCAGCGTGTTGCAGGCCATCCTTCGGGGTGGCTTTTGGCGTTCGCGCGCTGCGTGGAAGCACTGTGGAAGCAGCTGGAGCGTGAAACCTTGTGTGGTGATCAAGCAACGCTAACGCCGGCGGCGGCACGGCCGTTCCGCGATCAATACACCGGCAATGTCCCGGCCATCCGGTAAGCGACAGCTTCCAATCCATCGATTATAGTTCCGTCCGCCCGTGAGGCTGCAAGTGACGTGCCCTCCTGAAATCAAAGCCCTCATGCGGCGCGTCGCCGCGTCTCCGGTAATGCTGATCTTCTGGAACCGCCGGTTAACCATGTAATCTCGGGCGGACTGTGTTACCCCGTTATCAAGTGCGCGATCCTGCGCATTCTTCCTAAATCAGATTGGTCTAAAATATGCAATTTCCCGAATGGATAAAACCTGCGCTCATGGGTGTGGGAGCAGGGGCTATTGCTGTTTCTATTATCGGCTTTAATTGGGGTGGCTGGGTCACAGGTGGCGCTGCGGCTGAAATGTCGAGTGACAATTCCGCTGCGGCGGTCGTCGTTGCCTTAACGCCTTACTGTATTCGTAAATCCCTGAATGATCCGGGCGCACCTGCGATTTTGGCAGAACTCGAAGATGCCTCGTCTTATCAACGTCATACCGTTGTTGAGGACGCAGGATGGGCAACCCCGCTTGGCGCTGAAGAACCCAGCAGGGAACTTGCGGATGCCTGTGAGAGTGCCTTGAGTAACGAAACATAATCCTGCCTAAAATGTAAGATGAGGCGGGAGCGGCCTTTGGTTTGTTCCCGCCTTTTTCGATAGTAACGCTGGTTCATCATTCCCATTTCCTGTCGCAAGAAATTTCGAGCGCCTTTTTGATCTGCGCACTCGAAACCTCTGCCGATAGAACGCCTGTATGACTGCAGCCGAACACCAAAACACCGACATCAAGGAGAACCGCCCATGGCCAATCTGGCAAAGACGCTAGTTTTGACAGCCTTAAAGCCCCAAAAGGAAACAGTGCTGGAAAAGACCTCGCGCGCAGTGAAGGCAATCAAAGAGGAAGAACGTGAAGAACGCGAAGTCAAGACCGCGCGTCTTCGTAAAGATCGCCTTGAGAAAGAGGAAGATGCGCTCTTGTAAGCGACTGCATTGCGCTGGGTTTGGCGGAGATCATTTGCCTCACTTCACGCGACCATATCGAGCGCTGCACACGGAGCAAAATATTTGGCTTCAGCCTTAGCGGGCGGGATACTTCCGATTGGTTCAAATAACCGTGGTTAATTGAACCAATCCAACCATTCGACCGCCGCCATTTCTACAGCCACCAGATTTCCACAAGGACCGCAACGTCGGACGACTTCGATCTTTTTGAAGTCACTCGATCGTCTTGGCCAAGGTGTTTTCGGCCCATAGCCGACCTTGGTGCGAAACACATCTCACGCGAACTGGAATATGTAGAAGTCGAAGGTGGGGCGGTTTTAAAACAACTAGGGTATGAGCTGCACAATCCAAACCCTCGTCCAATCCGCCTGCACGAAAAGCTGGGCGAAAAATTGCGTGAGAAAGCGGACTCGCGCCCGCCTGACGCAATGAGCGCTGAAGAAGTCGAACAATGCAAAAAAACTGGGCACCCTATTTGGCGAGTTGAACAGTCTTGTGAAGAGCGCCAAGGGCCCCAAATCAGTCCTATCCGCGACTATGTAGCGGCAGGAGAAACTGAACTGACCTCTGGATGGTTAGAGAAACAGTTTCCTATGCTCAGGCACGCTGACGCCGCGCCTTCTTTTGGCGCCGTCTCTCGGACAGCAAGGCCCCCAGGATCGCGACGGGGTGTTGCCATCCTTTTTGAATCAACGCGCTGAAACCACCGGTCAGATAAGTTAGGCGCATTTCCCGGTCGCCAAGACGTTTTTCGATCGCAGTCAGGATAGGATCGCCTGCGCGCAGCCCGAATACCGCAGCGTCATCAAGCCGCTGTCGCAGGACCATAACCTCGCGTTTTACCTCGCGCGTCCGCTGGGCCGAATGCGCCTCGGGTGTCGTGTAGGCGATGTCGGAGTTGGTTAGCCCAACCCCGACCCGATACAGCACCAATTCCTCATCGATCAGCGCTACGCGGCCCTCCAGCGCGGCCCGGAAGCCCAAGATCAGATCCTCGTAGCATTCTGCATATTTGATGGGGCCATATTTCCGGTATAGGTCCTTGTGCCAGGCACAGGTGGCCCCAAGATACAGCTGCATCGAGACTGCCGCAGATTTCGCATCGTATGTTGAGTAGAAGGTTGCCTTCTGATAATTGCGCGGCATCTCCTGACCGTCAAATGTCTCAACGCGCGCTTGGGAAAACGCAAGCAGAGGCCGCTCTGCTTCGAAAACCTCGATGGTCCGGGCGGCACGGTTCGGATAGCAGATATCATCACCGGCAATCGAGATGATCACCTCTCCTGAAGCCAGCTCAAATGTCCGATTGATATGTCCGATCAACCCCAGATTAACAGGATTGCGGTTCAGAACCACGGTGTGTGGTCCCTGATAGGCCGCCGCCAGCCGGGACATCGCGTCAAACGTTCCGTCCGTTGAGCAATCATCACTCAAGATGATTTCTAAGGGATTACACTCTTGCTCCAGAACAGCCTTGACCGCCTCTTCGATCCAATCCACCTGATTGTATGCGATCAACGCAATCGAATACGTCAGCGGTTTGGTCATTTTCTTCCTCACAATTCCGGTCAAAGGGTCAATTCGTAGTGACCGTAAACAACCGTTCTGGCACCGAACATTTCCTTTTGTCGTGCCAACCCTTCGTTCAGTTCGCGCCCTTGATCGGTAGTGGAAATGCCGAAGTCGAACCAACGCCGATCTGCAAACTGCTCTTCGATCAAAGTCTTTACGATCAGGTCAACACCGCCATGCGCCCGCCCGCGATCAGATGCGGCGATGTACTGGACATGCACGGTTGCCCCACAGTCAAAGATGACCACCGCCGCTATCATATCGTTCGTATCAAAAGCGCCGAACAGGCGGATTTCCTCTGGAAAGTGAGCGGCAAGCAATTGGATCTCTTCAAGGCTATGCACGGGGCGCGCGTCATGGCGATCCGAAAGCACCTGTTCGAGCAAGGTCCAGCAGGCGGCCCAATCCCCGCTTTCGTGTATCTCCAGCCCGGCTTTCAGCGCCTTGCGCAAACCGTCCTTTTTTCCGCTGCCGAAGGGTAATTTGCGAGGCAAGGCGATGGTGGCCGAGGCATCCGCACGCACCAGTTTTGCCTGGTGGCGAAATAGGGCGTAGATGTCTTCATCCGCAGGTTGGTCGTGGTAGATGTAAGGCACCGCCTTGTAACGCAGCACTTTCATACCCGCCCCGCGCATATATTCCTTTAGCGCGTCAAAGACCAAGAGCATCCGCGCGGCGCTCATCTTGGTGCCGGACACTATCCCGCCATAGGTCAGCCCGCCGTGCGAAACCAGTTCATCCCCGGACTTGTTGGCCGGGAGCAGCGCCAGAAGACTGCCTGCCTCAAAGAACATCAGGGAATGGTCTTGAAACCGGTCCGCGTGATAATCCATAAAACCACGCTGAAACAGAAAAGTGCCGTTTTTCGAGGTCTTGACGAAGGCATCCCAGACTTCGGCATCCGAGGCGGTGTAGCGCCTGATCTCTAAAATATGCGACACAGGCTTGCCTCCTGATCCTGAAAATTACTGACGCCGACCATGAGTTCGAGCAGTCAGATCGACAGGCATTCTAATACATGAACGTTGGCCGCACTATGCGGCACCATTTCCCTTGGCGCGGATCTTTTGCGAGATCTTTGCGGCCTTCAGCCGTTCCCAAATCATCGCCAACCGTTCCTGAAAGGAGGCTGACGCGTCCCCAAGTTCGTAGCGGGCGACTATGGGGTGCCGCAACACATAGCGTTCAATCAAGGCAACCTCCATGTCTGACAGCACCGTCCTGTAATTGTCGAGCTTGCCTGCTGTGATCGGCCGAGCCAATTCAGTCTGCGTGTACCAGAACTGGTCGCTCACATGGGTCTGCCTGTCCTCAAGCGGCTGGGGTTCAACCATCGTCTGCTCATAGGTCAAACCGGCAAACTGGCATATTTCCTTGACGACCGTTTCGGGATCCGACACCAGATCTTCGTAATAGACGATCTTTATTCGATCACGGCCTGACATCGCCTCAAGTCCAACGCGCCACGTTTGGTTGATGTCCTTGATACTCGCAGCAACGCTCGCGCAGAATGGCGGCGGGCGCAGGCCGTTGGAGAAGTATTTGTTGGCAACCGTCTTCATCGAGGCCGCAATAGCGCGAGGATCCCGCATCATTAGAATGCAGTAAGCCTCGGGCATGCTGTCGCAGAGTTCAGCCATGACCAATGCATTGGATGGGGTTTTCTCACACAGGATCGGTTTTCCTGCTTCCTCAAGCGCGCGCTCAAAAAGAGCGGTCGTGAACCCCTCGACCGCGTGATCTATATCCTCAGGTGTCACAAGATCGGCGATCCGACCACTCTCGTAACCGACCAAGAGACGCTTACGCAGGGCAATGATGTCTTTGGTAAAATCAAACTCACGCCCGGCAAAGACCTGTGAATGCGTTCCCATGATACGCTGCACAAGGGTCGTCCCCGAGCGATGAACGCCCCCTACAAAAATGATCTTGCGATGGTTGCGCAACCTTGACCCTCCGGATGGACCGAGAAGATGTGAAATCTCCAAGCGAAATGTCACTTACCTAATGACTTCCAATGGCATTATTTGAAACGCTGGGGCATAACAAGAATATCATACCAACCTCATGCCCGGCGCAAAGCGATATGGGGCCACCGACAGCCGACGGAGACACCTTCCCGAATGCCTCTCAAAGATTGCCGTTTCATTGATCTACCCAAAATCGAGGATGCCCGCGGCAACCTGACCTTTATTGAGGGGATGAACCATATCCCCTTTGATATCAAACGGGTCTATTACCTCTACGATGTGCCGGGCGGATCGGATCGTGGGGCGCATGCGCACAAGGGGCTGCACCAGTTTATGATCGCCATGTCCGGCAGCTTTGACGTGGTGCTTGACGATGGAGTCGACAAGGAGCGATTTCATTTGAACCGTTCCTACTTCGGGATCTACATCTGCCCGATGATGTGGAGGTATCTGGACAATTTCTCTTCCGGGGCGGTCTGCATGGTGCTGGCCTCGACCCCTTATGAGGAAAGCGATTACATTCACGACTACGACCAGTTCGTGACCGCAGCAAAGACCCTGAGATGAGTGTTCCATTTCTGGACCTGAAGGCCGCCTATGACGAACTGGCCGAGCGTGCCGAACCGGCGATGCTGCGGGCGCTGCGCTCAGGCTGGTACATCCTCGGCCCCGAGGTCGAAGCCTTTGAGGAGGCCTTTGCCCGCTATTGCGGCGTTAGCCATGCAATAGGGGTCGCCAATGGGCTGGACGCCCTGCGCCTTGCGCTGATGGCCGTTGAGATTGGCCCGGGCGACAAGGTCCTCGTGCCGTCGAACACCTATGTGGCGACTTGGTTGGCAGTCAGCCAGTGCGGCGCTACCCCGGTCCCGGTCGAACCTGATCCTGCCACCTACAACATAACCGCCGAAGGCATCCGCGCCGCCATGCAGCCGGGAGTGAAGGCCGTGATCCCCGTACATCTGTACGGCCAGCCTGCGGACATGACAGCGATCTGCGCTGTAGCGCAGGAATTAGAGCTCAAGGTTATCGAGGACGCTGCTCAGGCGCATGGCGCCACTTGGAACGGCAAGCGCATCGGCGGCCATGGCGACATCATCTGCTGGAGCTTCTATCCCGGCAAAAACCTCGGCGCCGTCGGCGATGCTGGCGGGATCACCACCAATGATCCCGCCTTGGCCGATCGATTGCGGATGCTGCGCAACTACGGTTCGCAAGAGAAATATCGCAACGACTATGCGGGCCTGAACAGCCGCTTGGACCCGGTGCAGGCCACCTTTCTGTCGGTCAAGCTGGACGTGTTGGACGAATGGAATTCCCGCCGCGCCAAGGTGGCCGAAGCTTATCTTGACGGGCTGGCGGGGCCAGATCTCATCTTGCCGCAGATCGCCTCTGGCGCGACTTCGGCTTGGCACCTGTTCGTCATACGCCATCCGCGTCGAGATGCGCTGGCCCAGCGACTGGCCGATGCGGGCATTCAGACGCTCATTCACTATCCGATCCCTCCACATGCGCAAAAGGCCTATGCAGATCAGGCACTGACAGATCAAGAACTTCCCCTGGCGACCCAATTGGCCCGTGAAGTTTTGAGCTTACCGATTGGCCCACACCTGAGCGAGCCGCACAGCTTCCAAGTCATCTCTACTGTGAACGAAATCCTGCATGACATGTAGCCCGGCGAAGAGTCCGCACGGGGCGCGCCCACCGGCACCCAAATCAATAAGAGTTTTTGAACAGACCACTTCCATTGCCCCGATCGCGGCTTACCTCTGATTGGCTGACGCCCCCCGATGAGCAGTGGCGGGCTTTAGTCGACCTTCTCAAGGTCCAATGCAATGGATTGGATAAGGTCCGCGATGCGGGTGACCCGCGCGGGCAGGATGCGGCCGCGTCGAAACACCGTCCAGAGTTCATGATGGCGACTCTTCGCAAGCTGGGCGACGCGAATTTGGTCTTTGCCGGGGTAGGCGTTTATGCCGCTTCTTGGCAACAGCGTGTACCCGATGCCATGGGCGACAGGAGCAGGGATCTGGCTGATCTGATTCACGAACGTGCGGACCCGCAGATGATCCGACCCTCTGAAAGCATCGGGGAAGTTCAGGGAGAACAGCTCGTCCGCATAAGCGAACCCGTCGGGATGTGCGACGAAGCCAAGATCTTCGAGCGTCTGGAAGGTGATAGGCGATGATGGCTCATTGGACGGAAGGACAAGGCAAAGCTCCTCTTTGCCCAAATGCGCTGCATCCAGCCGAGGATGGTCCGGCTTGTGATCCGCAATGCCCAGATCAAACCGGCCCTCCAGAACGCCCGACAGGACGGTATCTTGCGGGGTCGCTTCGAGCCGGATGATCAGGTCGGGCGACGCCTGCATCAGGGTAAGAAGATGCGGATAAAGCAACATTGCAAAGCTTCCTGAGCAGGCAACGACCACCTCCCCAACAGCGGGATCATCGCGCAGGACGGCCTCGAACAAGGTCTTTTCCTCGGCGCGCCTCGCTTGTCCCACCGCCAGTACCGCTTCGCCAGCGGGTGTAGGGCTGAAGCTTTTGCCTTGGCGCGAGATCAGCGGTTGGCCAACCTGATCCTCCAGCTTGCGCAAATGCTGCGACACGCCCGGCTGGGTCATACCCAGCCGTTCGGCGGTCCGGGTAAAGTGGCCGGTTTCGATCAATACGGCGAAGGTCTCTAACCACTTGGCGTTCAGCATGAATCATTACTAATCGTTATCAATATCTATTGAAATGATTATTTCACATAACGGCCGGGGCCACTTATCTCTGTCTAAATTGAACGCAGAGGATCGCATCATGCTACCAACACCCCGTACCTTTTCGCACATTGGCCTGTCTGTGCCAGACCTTGACGCCGCAGTGAAATTCTACACCGAAGTTCTTGGGTTCTACACCATTATGGAGCCGACCGAGGTCACCGAGGACGACAGCGATATTGGCCGGATGTGCACGGACGTCTTTGGCCCCGGCTGGAGCCGCCTGCGTATCGCGCATTTGGCAACAGCCGATCGGATTGGGTTCGAGCTGTTCGAATTCGACGGCAACCATGCCCCTCAGGACAACCTGTCCTTTCGCCAGCACGGCACCTTTCACTTTGCCATTCAGGACCCCAACCTCGAAAGCCTGCTGGCCAAGATTGTTGCGGCAGGTGGCAAGCAGCGCATGCCGGTTCGCGAGTACTTTCCCGACGAAAAACCCTATCGGATGGTCTATGTCGAAGATCCCTTTGGCATTGTATTCGAGCTTTATAGCCATAGCTACGAGTTGACGTACTCAGTCGGTGCTTACGGCTGAGCCCACGCATCCTGCGATGCAGAACGCTGCGCGAGGCAGATCGCCGCACCACGAAAAAAATCGGACCAGACACTAGGTCTGTTCCAAAAAAGGAGTCCCCTTCATGACCCAGACTAAAACACAAAACCGCAAATTTGTGCTGGCCGAGCGTCCCAAGGGCGCGCCCGATGAAAACACCCTGCGCCTAGAGACGGGTGATCTGCCCAAAGCTGGCAAAGGCCAGATGCTGCTACGCAACGAATACCTGTCGCTCGACCCCTACATGCGCGGCCGGATGAGCGATGCGCCCTCCTACGCCGCTCCGGTCCAGATAGGTGACGTGATGGTGGGCGGCACGGTGGCTCAGGTTGTGACGTCGGACGTGGACGGCTTTGAGAAGGATGATTGGGTCGTCGCTTTTGGCGGCTGGCAGGATTATGCACTGTCGGACGGCACTGGCGTTATCAACATGGGCAAACAGCCCCAGAACCCTTCTTGGGCGCTTGGCGTGTTGGGGATGCCGGGCCTCACCGCTTGGGCGGGCCTGACCCAGATCGGACAACCGAAGGCAGGTGAAACCCTCGTTGTTGCCGGTGCCAGCGGCCCGGTTGGTGCGACAGTCGGTCAAATCGGCAAGATCCTTGGCCTTCATGTTGTTGGAATCGCCGGCGGGGCTGAGAAGTGCGCCCATGTTGTTGACACGCTGGGGTTTGACGCCTGCATTGACTACAAGGCTGACGGATTTCCCAAGGCGCTGAAAGCTGCCGTTCCGGAAGGCATCGACATCTATTTCGAGAATGTCGGCGGCGCGGTCTTTGATGCGGTCATGCCCTTGCTCAACGCCTCTGCCCGGGTCCCGGTCTGCGGCCTGATCTCGCAATATAACGCCACATCGCTGCCGGACGGTCCCGACCGCCTGAGCCTGCTGATGGGCACGATCCTGCGCAAGCGGATGACCATGCGCGGCTTTATCGTCTTTGACGATTTCGGTCATCTATACCCTGAGTTCTCCAAGCAGATGGGCGAGTGGGTGACGCAAGGAAAGATCCAATATCGCGAGGAAATGATCGACGGCTTGGAACAGGCGCCCTCGGCGTTTGTTGGGCTGCTGAAGGGCGAAGCTTTTGGCAAACGCGTCATCAAGCTGAGCGCCTGAAATACGCAGAAATAAGAGGTAACAAACCAATGAATATTCTCATGGTACTCACGTCGCATGACAAGTTGGGCGACACTGGCAACAAGACCGGCTTCTGGCTCGAAGAGTTTGCGGCACCCTATTACGTTTTCAAGGATGCAGGGGCAAACGTCACGCTGGCATCGCCCAAGGGCGGCCAACCACCGCTTGATCCGTCCAGCGACACGGACGATGCCCAGACCGACGCCACCACGCGCTTTAAGGGCGACGATGCCGCGCAGAAGGACTTGGCCAATACCGAAGTTCTGTCCACCATTTCTGCCGACGGGTTTGACGCAATCTTCTATCCCGGTGGACATGGTCCACTTTGGGATCTGGCTGAAGACGGCGACAGCAAAAAGCTGATCGAGACCTTCGCATCAAGCGATCGTCCAATCGGCGCTGTCTGCCATGCGCCCGCTGTGTTCAAGCATCCCAAGGGCGCGGACGGCAAGCCGCTGGTATCGGGCAAGACCGTGACCGGTTTTACCAACACCGAAGAAGAGGGCGTCGGCCTGACCGATGTCGTGCCGTTCTTGGTCGAGGACATGCTGAAAGCGAATGGCGGCGACTACAAAAAAGGTGACGATTGGGCCTCATTCGTGGTGACGGACGGCAAACTGGTGACGGGCCAGAACCCAGCATCCTCCGAGGAAGCGGCGCAGAAACTGCTGGCGCTGCTCTGAAAATTTGGATCGGGACGACCCCATCTTGGTTGTCCCGATCATGAAGCGATTGGAGCAGAAGATCGCCATAGGCAGTCGATTGCGCATGCCCGTTCTAGAGCGGGCGCTTGAGCCAACGCGAGATGACGCCGACTATGCCTTCGCGGAACAGTAGAACGCCGATCACAAAGATGACCCCTTGGATGACTGTAACCCATGCGCCGAACGTCGCAAGATAGTTCTGCATCGTCACGATCAGCGCGCCACCCACCAGCGGGCCAAAGATGGTGCCCATCCCGCCCAGCAACGTCATCAGCACCACTTCGCCCGACATCATCCAATGCACGTCGGTCAGCGAGGCCAGTTGGAACACTTGACTTTTTGTGGCCCCGGCCAGCCCGGAAAAGGTGGCCGAAAGGACAAACACCATCAGTTTGTAACGGTTGACGTTATAGCCCAGCGAAATCGCGCGCGGTTCATTTTCCCGGATGGCCTTTAGCACCTGGCCGAAGGGTGAATGAACGATGCGGTAGAGAAATAGGATTCCCCCAAAAGTCACGGCGAGCACGAAGAAATAGAGCGAAATGTTGTTCTCGAGCGAAATAAGCCCGAATAGATTGCCGCGCGGCACTGATTGGATACCGTCCTCGCCGCCGGTGAACGGCACTTGCAGGGCAAAGAAATAGACCATCTGGGCAAATGCCAGCGTCACCATGGCAAAATAGATACCCTGCCTGCGGATCGACAGCCCGCCGATTACCAGCCCCAGAAGGGCCGCCGCCGCCGTGCCGCACAGCACCGAGAGTTCGGGCGTCAGGCCCCAGACCTTGGCGGCATGGGCGGCGACGTAACTGGCCCCGCCGAAATACGCGGCATGCCCGAATGACAGCAGCCCGCCAAACCCGAGCAGCAGGTTGAACGCGGCGGCGAAGAGGGCAAAGCACATCACCTTCATCGCAAAGATCGGATAGACCATGAATGGCAACGCAGCCAAGAAGATCAGGAGCAAAACAAAGATCACCTTGTGCAGCATAGGCATCCCGGCAACCTGCGGGGCGGGCGCTGCGATGATGGTGTCGGTGTTTGTATCTTGCGCAGCCATCACGCGGCCCTCCCGAACAGCCCTTCGGGCTTTATCAATAGTACGATTGCCATGATGACAAAGATCACCACAGCCGACCCTTCGGGGTAAAACACACGCGTCAGTCCCTCAATGATGCCCAGCATGTAGCCAGTGACAATCGCGCCCAAGATCGAGCCCATGCCGCCGATCACCACCACCGCAAAGACGACGATGATCAGGTCGGCGCCCATGTTGGGGTTTACCGAATATATCGGAGCCGCCAGCACACCGGCAAAGCCCGCCAGCGCCACGCCAAACCCGTATGTCAGCATGACCAGCAACGGCACGTTGATCCCGAAGGCGCTGACCAGTGCGGGGTTTTCCGTGGCGGCGCGGAGATAGGCGCCAAGCCGCGTCTTTTCAATCGTGAACCATGTGCCAAAGCAGACCAAGACCGACGCCACGACCACCCAAGCCCGGTAGTTGGGTAGGAACATAAAGCCCAGATTGTGACCGCCCGACAACAGATCCGGTATGCGGTAGGGCAGGCCTGAGACGCCGTAATAATTGCGAAACAGCCCCTGAATGATCAGCGCGAGGCCAAAGGTCAGCAGTAGCCCGTAAAGGTGATCGAGGTGATAGAGGCGCGACAGCATCGTGCGCTCCAGAATAATCCCGAACACGCCGACAATCAGCGGCGCCAGGATCAGCGCCGGCCAATATCCGATGCCCAGATAATGCAGCAGCATCCATGCTACGAACGCGCCCGCCATATAGAGCGCGCCATGCGCGAAATTGATGATGTTGAGCAGGCCGAAAATCACCGCCAGCCCCAGTGACAGCACCGCATAGAACGACCCATTGATGAGCCCCAGCAAAAGCTGGCCCAGAAGAACCTGCGGCGGTATTCCCAAAAGCTCGAACATGGCGGAGTCCCGGTGCGTTGTCGTATGTCGTTATGCGCCGCCCTCCGGATGTCCCGGAGGGTGGCAGGTTTTGTCTTTACTGCTTGGTAAAGTCGCACTCGTCCAGCATCGGCAGGAACGCATCCTCACCGCTGATCGACGAAATCTGGTTGTAGAGATCCCACTCGCCGGTCGACTCGTCAGGTGTCTTTACCTCAAAGAGGTACATGTCGTGGACAGCGCGGCCGTCACCGCGCACGTTGACCTTGCCAAAGAGCGGGTCGTCGATGTCCATCGACTTCATCTGCGCCGCGACGGCCTTGCCATCGGTGTTCCCCACGGCCTCGACTGCGGCAAGATAGGCCATCGTGCCGGAATAGACCCCGGCCTGCACCATCGTCGGCTGCGCGCCGTGCGTGTCCATGAATCGCTTGGACCACGCGCGCGTCGCGTCGTTCTGATCCCAGTAGAACGCTTCGGTCAGCGACAGGCCCTGTGCGGTCTCGGCCCCCAGCGCGTGAACGTCGGTGACAAAGAACAGTAGCGCGGCCAGTTTCTGCCCTGCCTGTGTGATGCCGAATTCCGACGCCTGCTTGATCGCGTTGACAGTGTCGCCGCCGGCATTGGCCAGCCCGATCACATCCGCGCCGCTGCCCTGCGCCTGAAGCAGGAAGGACGAGAAGTCGTTCGCCGGGAACGGCACGTCGACAGTGCCAACGACTTCGCCGCCATTGGCCTCGACCACCTTCACGGTGTTTTCCTCCAATGAGTGGCCGAACGCGTAGTCAGCAGTCAGAAAGAACCATTTCTTGCCGCCTGCGTTGGTCATTGCTGCCCCGGTGCCATTTGCCAGCGCGGCGGTGTCATATGTCCAGTGGATCGTCGTCGGGCGGCACTGCTCGCGGGTGAGTTGCGTGGACCCGGCGCCGGAATCGATAAGAACGCCGTTCTTTTCGGCGGTAATGTCGGCCACTGCCAGCGCAACCGATGAGGTCGGCACGTCGAGGATCGCATTCACGCCCTCTTCGTCATACCACCGATTTGCGATGCTTGACCCGATATCGGGTTTGTTCTGATGGTCAGCCGAGATGATCTCGACGTTGAGACCTTTGTCAGCGGCTTTGAAATCCTCGACTGCCATACGTGCAGCCACGACCGAGCCTTCGCCCGAAAGGTCCGCGTAAACGCCGGAGCGGTCGTTGAGCACGCCCAGCTTGACGTCGATCCCCTGAGCGTATCCCGCCCCCGCGACAAGCGCGCCGAGCGCCGTCGTCAGTGCCAGCTTCTTCATCATGACATTTTCCTCCTTGATGTGACGCATGTTGCGTCAGTTCGTCATTCTTCACACGCCGAGATAAGCCTGCAACTTGTCTGTGTTAGCGTCCAGATCTGTATTCTGGATCATGTCGATCACGCGACCCTGTTCGACCACGTAATGCCGGTCCGCGACCGAGGCGGCAAAGCGGAAATTCTGCTCGACCAGCACGATGGTGAAACCTTCTTTCTTCAATTCCTTGATGGTGCGGCCGATATGCTGGACGATGACGGGCGCGAGGCCCTCGGTCGGCTCATCCAGCAACAGCAGCTTGGCACCGGTGCGCAGGATACGCGCGATCGCCAGCATCTGCTGCTCACCGCCCGATAATTTTGTCCCTTGGCTGCGCCGACGTTCCTTGAGGTTGGGGAAAAGATCGTAAATCCGCTCAACGCTCAGGCCGCCATCGGCAATGCGCGGCGGCAGCATCAGGTTTTCATCGACATTCAGCGATGAGAAAATGCCGCGTTCCTCAGGGCAGATCGCTATGCCGAGCCTTGCAATATGACGCGATTGCATCGCGATGGTTTCCGTGTCGCCAAACCGGATCGACCCTTCGCGCCGTGGCAACATGCCCATGATTGCCAGCAGGGTCGATGTCTTGCCCGCGCCATTGCGGCCCAACAGGGTGACGACCTCACCGGTTTTGACTTCGAAATCAATCCCGTGCAGGGCATGGCTTTCGCCGTACCAGCCGTGCAGCCCCTCGACGCGCAGCAGCGCGGATTTGTTTGCGGCTTCAGTCATAGCCCGCTCCGATATAGGCCTCGATCACTTCGGGCGATTTGGATACCGCATCATAATCACCCTCGGCCAGAACCTCCCCGCGCGCGAGAACAGTGATCCGGTCCGACAGGTTGGCGACCACCGACAGGTTATGCTCGACCATCAGGATCGTGCGGTTTTTTGCGACGCGTTTGATCAGCGCCGAGATACGCTCGATATCCTCCTGCGCCATGCCGGCCATCGGCTCATCCAGCAGCAGCATTTCAGGCTCCAGCGCCAGCGTTGCCGCGATTTCCAGCGCGCGCTTGCGTCCATAGGACAATTCAGCGGCGCGGTGATGCACAAATTCGGACAGGCCGACCTCGTCGATATGTTCGCGGGCCGCGTCGTCGAAACGTGTCAGCGATTTTTCCGAGCGCCAGAAGTCATAGCTCTCGCCGCGTTTGCGCTGAAGCGCGACGCGCACATTCTGAAGCACGCTCAGATCGGGGAACACCGCCGATATCTGGAACGAGCGCACCATGCCAAGCCGCGCGATTTCCGCCGGGGGCAGGCGGGTAATATCGCGGCCCTCGTAGTGGATGGTGCCGCGAGTCGGCTGTAGAAACTTGGTCAGCAGGTTGAAAAAGGTGGTCTTACCCGCCCCGTTGGGACCGATCAGCGCATGGATCGTCCCTTTTTCGACCTTGAGATCGACGTCGTTGACGGCCACGAACCCCTTGAACTCTTTCGTGAGCCCACGCGCCTCGAGTACAATACTCATATGGCCTTCATCCTTTGCACATCCCGGAAGCCTACCGACATTCAAACCTGCTGGTAGTCTGCACAGATCATGAAATTCCACGCTAGTGTCTGGATTCAAAATGTAAATAGAGGTTGGACTGTTTGACCTAAACGCCAGTCGCCCTGCCCGACTTTCAGCAGGGCGGGACAGATGTTCTCTTCCGACGCAGAATTACTCTGCGGGCGCCGGTTGGGGTTCTGCAGGCGTCAATGGATACTCATAGCCATATCCACTCATATCCGTGATTTCACGATCGTTATCCGCCCAGTCCTTGCGCTCGGCCTCGCTGGCACGCGGCGAGAAAAGCCCGGTCCAAGCGTAAATAATACCGATTATCGGTGTCATCCAGCAGGCAAAGGACAGCGGAATATAGAGCAGGTTCTCAAGGTTTTGCCCCGATATACCCAGCCCAAGTGCGGTGATTACAAAGGCGCCCCCGGCATTCCAGGGAATCATCGGTGACATCAACGTCCCGCCTTCTTCGGTCGCGCGAGACAGGTTCAGCGTGGAGTAGCCCATTCCCCGATAAACCGGCGAATACATGCGTCCGGGCAGCGCAATCGACAGGTAGGGATCGCCAGCCACCAGATTTGTGGCAAACGACGTGCCGATTGCCGCTGTCTGCACACCGGCAAAGCTGTGAACCTTGGTCAGGATCGCGGCGATGATGGTTTGCAGGCAGCCGGTACGCTCCAACGCGCCGCCAAAGCCGAGCGCAATAAGGATCAGTGAAATCGTCCACATCATCGACTGGATCCCGCCACTATTCAGCAGACTGTCAATTTCGCTGACACCCGTGTCGATCTTGTAGCCACTATTCGCAAACTGGAAAACTTCATGCAGGGTAGCACCTTGCGCAATAATCGCAGCGAGGCCACCAACGAGCACACCGGCAAACAGCGACGGAATTGGCGGCTTTTGCGCAACGGCTAACGCGATCACCAGCAATGCCGGCACCAGCAGCCATGGAGAAATCGTAAAGTTTGCCTGAAGGGCGGTCGTGATCGCGTCAATGCGTTCAAATGAGGCGCCATCTGTTCCCTGCACCAGACTGAAACCGGCCCAAACATAGATCCCCAATGCAATCAGCATGGCAGGAATGGTCGTCGGCATCATGTTACGGATATGCGCGAACACGTTCTGCGCCGTAACAGCAGGGGCGAGGTTGGTTGTATCCGACAGCGGCGAAATCTTGTCACCAAAGAACGCTCCAGAGACGACAGCGCCTGCAGTCCAGTACATCGGCACATCAAAGCCCGCACCGATTCCCATCAGCGCAAGGCCCACCGTGCCGACCGTGCCCCAAGACGTGCCAAGCGATACGGAAACGACCGAACACATTATCATTGCAGCGGCCAGAAAGATTTGCGGCGTCAAGATGATTAACCCGTAGTAGATGATCGTCGGCACCGTGCCGCTGGCGATCCAGACACCGATGATCATGCCGACGACAATCAGCACCGAGACAGATGGCAACGAGACATTGATAACGTGGAAAACCCCCTCTTCCATACTGCCCCAATCATGTCCCAGATAGATGCCCACCACCCCAGTGATCGCCAGCCCGATCGCCAACGGTATTTGCGGCGTGAAGTCGTTGAAATAGAACAATTGCAGACCCAGCAGCAACAACGTCAGGATGACCGGCACGAGGGCCAGAACCAGCGATGGCTGACGTGGGTCTATGGCTTTTGCTGACATGGGATTCTCCTCCGGTTGGATACTCAAGATGACTGCCGACAGAGACGTTCGTATTTCCGCCGTCCTTATCGTTCTGTCTTTCCTTGCGCCATCTCTCCCAAAATCAGATCTGTGGCTTCTGTTGGTCGCGATCATTTGACGCGAGGGATGCCCGAAAATCGATGGCGATGTGGATCGAACGCACCTTTAGGTTGTGTGATGCTGTCCCGAAAGGCAATCCTTTGGATGATTTTAGACGGAGGTTTGCGCTCTTGAGCTTTTGCCATTTCAGCTGCGCAGGCCCCGCCGCAAGAGGCTAACGCCCGACGCGGCGTCAAAGATCATCGCTTGGGTCTTATGCGGATAGAACTCGAAGATGGGCATTTGGCGGGCATGGAAAACTATCACCGAAGTGGTCCCCAGTCGATCAGGGCGATCTTATCGCCAAGGAGCAGTTTCGCTGGCAACTACATCGAATGGACGCTGTCCGACATTAATACCGTCCTGACCATTCCCAGCGAATAAAATTCACCGGTTGCAGGATGATCGTGCCCTGAGCGCTTGGCCGCTGGCAAAGTTTCAGGATCGCGCGCTGGGCAACGGACGCGAACCATGGAGTCTGGTTTCTCGTCGACCTGTCCACCGCAGAAACGGAACTACGCAAGCCCTACGCCAAAATTAATCTGCACTTTGAGGTGCGCATCGCCTTGTTGCTGGGTCAGTCCAATAGCCCAGATTTGCGACCGTCAGGCCGAATTAGTCGGGTCGACGTCATCCTTGGCGATGCACGTCTTTTTCCGCTGCGAGGCTGCGGCTGCCCCGCAAGCGCGGCGACACATCGCACACGTCACAAAAAAACACGCCCTCCGACGGAGGGCATGTTTCATGATGTCATTCAGCAATTACTCAGCTTTGGAAAGCTGTCCGCGAATCTCTCCATCGGGGTGTTGTTCCGTATGGACGTTCACGTAATACTGGCCAGCTTCCAGCTCGCTCAGCTGCTCGTCAGTAATGTCGCCACTACCTTCCATGATCGACTCGGACATGTCGATGACTGGCCCGGCGTTCTCGGTTTCGCTGGCGGGTCCGTGGATATGCGCACCGGTCGCATCCCCTGTCAGACCATCATACGTTACTGTCCAAGACACCGTTTTGGCTTCGGTATCTACGGTCACGTCTGCTGTGCCCGTCGCAGCACTGTCTGTTGGCGGAACCTCGGCCCCGGCTGTCAGATCAGTGGTGTAATTGACTGTCTCGGCAAAAGCCGGAACCGCAAGCGCCGTGCAGGCAGCGACAGCAATCGCTGTAAACTTGATATTGGGCGTGAGCATATTCAGAACTCCCTTTTTATGCGTTGTGATAACTCAACGATTGAGTCGTCACGAAGTTTCCGAAACAATCCCTAATTGTCCGGCGAAGGCGGAAATCCGCGCAATTCAGAGTGGCTGATTATTCGCAGCTTCAAAAGGATCAAAATGGTTGCCCTACCTAAGTGGAATGGCAACGTATCCTTGCGGTTCGAAAAGGCGGGTTTTCGAGATGATCGGCGGCATCCAGTCCGTCATTCTGGGCATAGAGTAGGCAAATTTGAGTAGGCAAATTTGATCGACGTCCAGTCTGGGCCGTACCGATTTTGCTGTCTGTGCAATATCTTAGTACTGTTCCGGGCGCCGTTCGCGCCCCCTTCCAAGCGCTCAACGCGAGTTGGTTGCCTAACCAAAGGACTTGGTTCTATCGTGGTGGCACGCATTAATCGTTTAACTGGGAGGGTCGACATGAACATCAGACACTTAGTGCTGGCATCGGCATCCGCGACTGTGATCGCAGCGCCGCTTGCTGCACAGACGGAAATCGAATTCTGGCACGCTTTTACAGGTCGGCTGGGGGAATTGGTCGCCGCTCAGGTCGAGGACTTCAATGGCTCGCAATCAGACTATACTGTGACCGCGTCCCACAAGGGCAACTATTCTGAGACGTTGAATGCCGGTATCGCTGCCTTTCGCGCTGGCGAGCAGCCCGACATTCTGATGGTGTTTGAGGTGGGCACTGCCACGATGATGGCCGCCGCGGGGGCCATCAATCCGGTCTATGAAGTCATGGCAAACGCGGGTGCGGATTTTGACCCCGATGCGTTCATTGGATCGGTCAAGGGCTACTACACGACCAGCGATGGGGACATGTTGTCGATGCCCTTTAATTCGTCCACGCCGGTGCTTTGGGTCAACCGCGATGCCCTGTCAGACGCCGGGATCGAACCGGATACGGACCTGTCGACATGGGAGAACGTCGGCACCGTTCTTGACCAGCTGAAAGAGGCCGGCCACAGCTGCCCGTTGACCACCGCATGGCAAAGCTGGATTCATCTGGAAAATCTGTCTGCCTATCACGACGTCCCCTTTGCCACGCAGGCAAACGGCTTTGACGGGCTTGATACCGAACTGGTCATGAACGGTCAGACGCAGGTCGCGCATATTCAGGCAATGGGTGACTGGGCTAAGGATGGCAAGTTCATCTACGCCGGGCGTCGCAATGAGGGCGGCGCAAACTTCCGGGCGGGTGAGTGTGCGCTCTTTACCGAAAGTTCCGCTGGCTATGCCGGTATCAAAGACGAAGCGACGTTCGACTTTGACGTTCGACCACTTCCGTATTGGTCGGCACTGGTTGATGCCCCTCAGAACACCATCATCGGTGGTGCATCCCTTTGGGTGATGGCCGGTCAGGATGACGGGGAATACAAAGGCGTCGCGGCCTTCCTCAACTATCTTTCCTCGCCAGAGGTTCAGGCCAAGTGGCATCAGGACACCGGCTATCTGCCGATTACCACTGCCGCCGCCGAACTGACGCGTGAGCAGGGGTTTTACGAGGAAAACCCCGGAACGGATGTGGCGGTCCTCCAGATGACGACCAACGCACCGACGGAGAACTCCAAAGGGCTGCGTCTTGGCAACTTTGACCAGATCCGCACGATCATCGACGAAGAGCTAGAGGCCGTCTGGGCTGGCGACAAGGACGCGCAGGCCGCGCTGGACCGTGCTGCAAGCCGTGGCAACGAACTGCTTCGCCGGTTCGAGCAAGCGAACCGCTAAGGCAATACCGCGCCTCGCTGTTGTGGGGCGCGGTGCATCATTTCATGGAAAAGCGCGTCACCTTCAAAGGTATCTGGTTGCCGCTTCTGCTGGTCTTGCCGCAGATGGTGGTGACGGCTGTTTTCTTTTTCTATCCCGCTGGTCAGGCGATTTGGCAGTCACTGTTCATCCCCGACCCTTTCGGATTGTCGATGCGGTTTGTCGGTCTGGGCAATTTTGAATACCTGTTCGGCAATCCCTATTACCGCGCTTCGTTCGTCACGACGGCGATATTTTCAATCCTTGTGACCGTCCTGTCGATGGGGATCGCCCTATACCTTGCCGTGTTGGCGGATCGGCTGATCAAAGGGTCGGGTGTATATCGCACGCTGCTGATCTGGCCCTACGCCGTTGCTCCGGCCGTCGCGGGGGTGCTGTGGCTATTCATGTTCAATACGCGGGTGGGCGTCGTGACATGGTATCTGGGCATGCTGGGCTATGACTGGAACCATGTGCTGAACGGCGACGAGGCGATGGGCCTTGTTGTTGTCGCCTCTTCTTGGGGGCGGATCAGCTATAATTTCCTGTTCTTTCTGGCCGGGCTTCAGGCGATTCCGAAATCGGTGATCGAGGCCGCCGCCATTGATGGCGCCCGGTTCTGGACACGGTTCCGCACGATCGTCTTTCCACTGCTGTCGCCGACCACGTTTTTCCTGCTGGTCGTCAATATCGTCTACGCCTTCTTTGAGACCTTCGGGGTCATCCACACGATCACCTCGGGCGGGCCTCAGCAATCCACCACCATTCTGGTTTACAAGGTTTATTCGGACGGATTTGTAGGGCAGGACCTTGGATCGTCCGCATCCCAATCCGTTGTTTTGCTGTTCATCGTCGGTCTGCTGACTATCGTGCAGTTCAAGTTCATTGAACGACGGGTGCATTACTGATGGGCAATCAGACAAACACGCGCACAGGCATGGTGGAAAGGCGCGGGATGGGTCACTGGCTGACCCATCTGGGCCTGATCATCGGGCTTCTGTTCGTGTTCTTTCCGATCTGGCTGGCATTTGTCGCTTCGACCGTGACCCAGCCCGAGATCGTCAAACCGCCCATGCCGCTGCTGCCGGGCGATCAGTTCTTTGAAAACTATCGCAAGGCTTTGCTCGCGGGCATCAATGCACCTGTCGCCTTGATGATGGCGAACTCACTCATCATGGCGATGGGTATCGCCATCGGCAAGATCGTCATCTCGCTGATATCGGCCTTCGCCATCGTTTACTTCCGTTTTCCGGGGCGCAAACTGTTCTTCTGGTTGATCTTTCTGACCCTGATGCTGCCGGTCGAGGTGCGGATTGTTCCAACGTATGAGGTCGTTGCGGGGTTCGGTATGCTGAACAGTTATTCGGGGCTGATCTTTCCCCTGATCGCATCGGCCACTGCCACCTTTCTGTTCCGCCAGTTTTTCATGACTGTGCCCGACGAACTGGCCGAGGCTGCTCGCGTCGATGGCGCGGGGCCCATGCGCTTTTTCTGGGATATCCTGCTGCCGATGAGTCGCACGAACATCGCGGCCCTGTTCGTGATCCTGTTCATCTACGGCTGGAACCAATATCTGTGGCCGCTGCTGATCACCACTGACCCGTCGATGAATACGATCGTCATGGGGATCAAGCAGATGTTCCCGTCGGGCGATGATGTCGCCGACTGGCCGGTGATCATGGCGACGTCCATCCTTGCAATGATACCGCCAGTGATTGTGGTCATCAGCATGCAGCGGCTGTTCATTCGCGGCCTTGTCGATAGTGAGAAATAACAAATGGCGACCGTAAGCCTAAAGGGCATCAAGAAATCCTTCGGCAAGACCGACGTAATCCACGGCATCGATATCGACATCGAGGAGGGCGAGCTGATCGTGATCGTCGGCCCTTCGGGGTGCGGGAAATCCACGCTTTTGCGCATGGTTGCGGGGCTTGAAACGATCACCTCGGGCGAGGTCAGCATCAATGGCGAACGCGTGAATGACCGCGAGCCGATGGATCGTGATATCGCGATGGTGTTCCAGAATTACGCGCTTTACCCGCATATGTCAGTTTTCGACAACATGGCTTATGGGCTAAAGATCGCAGGCCGCCCCAAGGCCGAAATCGCCGAGCGCGTGGGCGCCGCTGCCAAGCTGCTTCAGATCGAACCCTATCTCAAACGCCGTCCGCGCGAATTGTCCGGAGGTCAGCGTCAGCGTGTTGCGATGGGTCGTGCTATTGTGCGCAAACCTGCGGTGTTCCTGTTCGATGAACCCCTGTCCAATCTCGACGCCAAGCTGCGCGTGCAGATGCGGCTGGAAATCAAACAGCTACAAAGGCGTCTGGGCGTAACGTCCCTATATGTCACCCACGATCAGGTCGAGGCGATGACCCTGGCCGACCGTATGATTGTCATGAATGGCGGTGTCGCTGAGCAGATTGGTGCCCCGCTTGAAGTATATGCAAATCCGGCGACCCAGTTCGTAGCAGGCTTTATCGGATCACCGCCGACCAACTTCATGAAGGCGGAGTTGGCGAATATCGCCACCGCCTCTGCCGTCGCACTGGGCGTGCGCCCCGAACACCTGACGATCGCCACCGCCGATCACAAGGTGAGTGGCACAGTCCTTTATACCGAAGCACTCGGGGCAGAAACGCTTGTTCACGTAAAGTTGGCAGACGGCACGCTTGTCACCGTCCGCCAAAACGCGTCCGAAAGGTTTACGTCCGAAGGCGAAGACGTCGCTCTGACGTGGAGCGAAGCCAACGAGATGTTATTTGACGCGTCGGGAAAGCGTATTTGAGTGACTGCAAGCGGGGCATGCTCGCACATGAGATCGCCCTGTCCGAATAAACTTCTACGACGTCCGGACCCACTGCACCGCGTGCTCCCGATAGGGACGGATCTGATCGTCGATCGTGCATCCCGCTGGGTGTCGGTTGAAAAGCGGAATTGATGACGGCGAAGGGGGGGCACGATGATAGTCCAAGGCTGGCAATCAGCCATCGTGGCTGTGATCGGCGCGGGCCGGTTCGCTAGCGTAGGCTTTCAGGAAATTTAGTGAAACTTCTCGTCATGTCAGGGGCTGTCGGGCTGGCCGGCAAGCCTGAAACGTTCGGAAGCATGCGCATGGAACTCGGCGTCGTCCTCCGGCACTCCCCGCGAGAGGATGCTCGCGAAATTTCAATGCCGGCCCAACCCACAGCACGCGCACGGGGGGGCGGTTCAGGTCTCGCTCATGTTCGATCCTGCGGGCCGGTCCGCACGCAGTATTGACGATGCCTATTCGCCCACGTCGGGACGGGGGTCAGCGACGAAGCCGTCCGCGTTCGGCATCTCGACCTTGGCCATGGAAGCGGCATCCAGCACCGTGTCTGGCTCGGTCCCGGTGATGCCCGCCTGCCCAAGTATATAGGCGCTGATAGCATAGACCTGATCGGCCGTAAGCGAGCCGGGTTCAGTCATCGGCATGGCGCGGTGGGTATAGTCAAAGAGCGTGCTGGCATAGGGCCAATAGCTTTCGACGGTCTTGACGGGCTTGTCCGAAGCGAGCGTATCGCGACCGCCGATCAACTGGGGTGCGCCCAGTTCGGAAACACCCATCAAGTCCGAGCCGTGGCAGGCGGCGCAGACCTCTTCATACAGCCCCTCGCCCTCGGCATAGGTGCCGCTACCCTCGGGCAAACCGCGCCCGTCCGGCATCACGTCAATGTCGATAGCCGCGATTTCGGCCTCGCTGGCGGGCTGGCCCACGCCGTAGGCATTGTCCGTTGGGGCGATGTCGCCCACGGTTTCAGCGCTGGATTGTGGCACCTGTGCCGGAGCGCGCTCGCCCGTTTCCTCCAGCGTTTCGGGCAGCGCGGCAACGGTGCGGGCGTCATCCTGCGCCAATGCCGGGCCAGCCAAGGCGCCAGTCAGCGCACCCATGGCACAAATGATCGTCAGGTTACGCGTGAACATTGGTCACCTCCCCGTCCGGCGCGATATGCCAGCTTTGGATTGCGTTCAAATGATAGACCGATTTCAGCCCGCGCACTTCGACCAGTTGTTCCAGCGTCGGCTGTACATATCCGGTCTCGTCCACCGTGCGGCTTTGCAGCACAGCCTCCTCGCCGGTCCAGGTCCATGGCAGGCGGAACCGCGTGTGGCACTTGGGCAGGACCGGGCCGTCCAGCGCGGCCTCCTGCCATGTCGCGCCGCCATCGGTGGACACCTCGACGCGTGTGATCGTGCCCCGGCCCGACCAAGCGATGCCGGTTACCTCGTAAAAGCCCGCGCGCGGCAACTTCATCGCGCCCGAGGGGAAGGTGATCACCGATTTCGCCTCCATCTCCAGCGAGAATTGCCGCGCCGTGCCGTCCGGCATGAGGTCTGTATACTTCGACGTCTCTTCGCGCGTCATGAACGGCTTGTCGCTGACATCAAGGCGGCGCAGCCACTTGATATGAGTGTTGCCTTCATAGCCTGGCAGTAGCAGGCGCAGTGGATAACCCTGCTCAGGGCGCAGCGCCTCGCCGTTCTGCGCATAGGCCACGATTGCATCGTCCATCGCTTTGTCGATAGGGACCGAGCGGGTCATCACGGCCGCATCCGCGCCTTCGGCAAGGATCCAGGCGGCGGTGTCCTGCACGCCCGCCATCTCCAGCAGGGTCGACAGGCGCACGCCCGTCCATTCGGACGTCGAGGTCAGGCCATGCGTGCCCTGCACCGTCTTGAGCGTTGGCTTGGCCCATTCGGTCAGGCCGTTGCCGGAGCACTCGATAAAGTGGATCTTGCTGACCGCAGGGAGCCGTTTCAGATCGTCCACGGTAAAGCGCATCGGCTGGTCGACCATGCCGTGCAGGATCAGCTCATGCGTGCGCGGATCTATCGTGGGGATACCGGCGTGATGTCGCTCGAAATGCAGACCCGAAGGGGTCATAATTCCCTGCCCAGAGGCCAGCGGCGTCATCGACCAGCTGGAATCGAGGCTGGCCGTCGGATAACGCCAGCGCACCTCGTTTTCGAACTGCGAGCGCGAGCCATAGCCACCATCGTCGAGGATGAAGCGGCCCTGTTCCTTGGTCGGATCGGGCTGGACATCGTATTCGATTGCGCCCGGAGGTGCTTCGGCCTGTGCGCGGCTACCGGCGAGCGCGCTGCCACCAAGAGCCACACCGCCCATCAAGAGGCCGCGCCGCGTCAGACCGGTGAACATGCCGTCTTTGCAGTCGCAATCCTCGTCATTCTCGGCGAGCGCTTGGCGCTCAATCTCGATCAGGCTCTCGGCCATATGCCTTTCAGCGGGGCCATAAAGCGTTGCGGGGAATTGTTCAGTCTCGGACATTGTCATCTCCCATACCGTTTCGCGGCGTCAAGAGCCTGCACGCGGATGGGTGAGCGGATTCCCTGAAATCAGCGCGGGCGCGATGTTGCCGTATTTTCCCTCGACTCGATGGCCGCTGGATCGACTAACAAAACCCTAGCACGAGATGCGCGATTCCCGTCAAGGCCATCGGTGTGCCTCGGACGCAAAGTTGCTGTCAAATTGAATTGGCCAGCGTAAGGGTATAATAACGCTGCGAGGTCGCGGCCAATTGGCTTTCGCCGGTGTCGCACAAACAAAGTGCGATCTTGGGCAGTACGCGCACATTCCAACATACTCGGCTGCACCTAGGTTAGCTCAGGGACCGAGTCGGGTGTTCGACAAGTTGCCCACAATTGCAGCAAATTGAGTGGCTTCAAAATCGTTGCGTAGCAACTCCGATATCATCGGGCAGCGTTGCCCAATTCGTCCGCCAGAGGTCGTTTTGGGTATTACTACGCCTGTTTGCTTGCATTGCCGCAGGGCTGGTAACGCCATCGGGGGGCGCTTTACGTTTGTTGATGCACAAGCCAGATCTCTGCCGTCGCGCCCCGCTTATCCCAAAACCCATATTATTCGTTTCGAAGCAGTGTCTAAACCCTTCGATGATGGAACATCAATGACCCCGCGCCGTTGAGCAGTGAGCCCGACGCGGTGACGACAGGATCATTCCATGAAGCACGACGCAACTGAACATACCTCCAAGCGCACCTGCGTCCTGCTAAACGGAGGCTCGGGCAAGACCGACGCTGAACAGATTGCGGTGGTGATCCGCAGTGCCCTATCTGCCATCGCCCGCAACTACGAGGTGTGGGTCCTTGACCGTGACGACGATATCGCCTCATCCGCGCGATCCGCCTTGCAAGAGGGGTTCGAGATCATTGTGGCCGCCGGGGGCGATGGCACCATCGCAGCGGTCGCGAGCGCGCTGCGTGGCCGGGACGCTAGCCTCGGTATCATTCCACTGGGCACGTTCAACTACTTCGCCCGCTCCCTCGACGTCCCCATCGACATCGCCAGCGCAGTCCAGCTCTTGGGCAGTGGCGCACGCAGGCCAATGCGGGTGGGCGACGTCAACGGGCGCATTTTTCTCAACAACGCCAGCCTTGGCGCCTACCCAACTATCCTTCGCACGCGCGAGCAAACCTACCGTAGATGGGGCCGCAGCCGCCTCGCCGCCTACTGGTCGGTTCTCGTGACGCTGGCGACGCTGCGCCGCCCACTCAAGCTAACGATCGAGGCTAACGGCGGGCGCATCAGTCGACGCACGCCGCTGGCGTTCGCAGTGAACAACGCCTTCCAACTGGACCAGATGGGTCTGGAGGGGCGCGAGCATATCGCCGAGGGGCGTCTGGCGCTTTTCATTGCGCCCGATACCGGACGCTGGGGCATGTTACGAAACGCGCTGGCGCTGGCCATGGGGCGCGCGCAGCATGACGTGGATTTTGACATGATCACGGCGGACAGCATCCGCATCGAAACGCGCCGCCGGTCCTGCGACGTCGCTTTCGACGGAGAGCGCGAGCGCATTCGCGCACCGCTGGAACTGAAAGTGGTCGAGGACGCACTCACTGTCATCGTACCGCCCAATCGGCAGGGGGATACTCGATGAGGCGCGTTGTCCATTTGTCGGATTTGCATTTTGGCCGCGACCGACCAGAGTTGCTGGCACCATTGATTACGGCGGTAAACATGCTCGCACCCGATCTGGTGGCGATTTCGGGGGATCTAACCCAGCGTGCCAGGTCTGGGCAGTTTCGCGCCGCGCGCGCGTTCCTGCAGCGCCTTGAGGCGCCGGTGCTCGTGGTGCCCGGCAATCACGACATTCCCCTGCATAATCCGCTGGCGCGCATCCTCTGGCCATGGCGACAATATCGCAGCCACATCTCGCCACAGTTGGAGCCTAGCTTCGAGGATAGCGAGCTGATCGTGTTGGGCATGAACACCGTCAATCGCTTTGCCCATCAAAGCGGTCAGGTGTCGCCCAGCGCGCTGTCACGTGTCGATTGCGCGCTGGGCGACAGAAAAAGCCGCACCTGCCTGATCGTCGCGCATCACCCGCTTGAGCAGCTTGCGACTGACCGCAAGAGGCCGACGCGCGGCGCCGAGTGCGCCAAGGACATGCTGTCACAGATGGGCGTCGACGCAGTCCTGTCGGGCCACCTGCATAGTTGGCGCGCGGATCCCTACGCACACAAGGATGGGCGCAATGCGATGCTGCAAGTCCATGCCGGTACTGGCCTGTCGACCCGCCATCGCGGTGAAGAAAACGATTTCAACCTGCTCGAGATCGGCGCGGGTGCCATCACCGTCACTCGCTACGCCGCAAGCTCCGAGACCGCAGATTTCGTCCCGTCCCAGATCCGCGACTTCGCCCTCGGGGATCGTGGCTGGGGTTGATATAGCGGAGAGTGAGCCCTCCATCCCACCTTTGACAGATCGGGCCAAAATGCCCGGCCTTCTGCCATCGCCGCTACGCACGTTCTCTTTTTCGATGGGACTGATGCATTAGACAGCTACTTCTGAGCGTCAGCTCGTAGCTACGATATCAAGCGAACGGCAAGAAAGATGATGTTTCGTCGATACCGATGCCTTTTGAACGGGCCGCAGCGCGCGACCGCCCCTTTTCTCGTGGGTCAAAGTCAGCATCCCCATTGCGAGCCTGTCAATGTGATGGTCCCGCTAATGCGGCGGTTCATCCAGCGATCCGTGGATCGCGAACTGTTCAAGCTCTGCGGCCTGCGCTTCGATCACGCGGTATGTTTCCCTGACGCCAGCTTCGGTCAGATCACGCGCGACGGTCAGCAGGGTGTTGGAGTCATGTTCGTCGCAAAGATCCGCCATTTGCGACAATTCTTCCAGCGCGACATTGCGCGCCAAGGTCAGCGAGGGCGCTCCGTAAATATCGACGAAATGCTGCGCCAGGATGTCTGCCAAGGTGTCACGCTCGGCGGGCTCGATCTGCGTTACGGCGACAAAGCTGACGCGACCAAAGGTTTCGCACCCCATCCAGCCATTGGCAAATGCCTGTCGGGCCTTGCCGGTCAGATCGGCCTCGGACCAGTTGGAAAACTCGAATCCGCCCGAGATACACCATTCGCCGGTTCTGGCGGGGTTGTGGAAAACCCGGGTGTCGCTTTCGTCGAAGTGAATTGCGCGGGCAAGTTTCATGCAGGCTCCGTCAGAAGGGTGGTAAGGGGGATCAGGCGCACACCGTCTTGGGTTTTCATCAGCAGGCCAAGGGTCTCATCAATTCCGATGAAAGTCCCGTCATATCCGCCAACCGTCAAGTCGCTATCCAGCCCCTGAGCCACGGCAAGCCAATTGCGGTGCAGCCGTGCCGGCCCGTCGTCAATCCAGGCGTTGATTTCGACCAAAGTGTGCCGCACCCAAGCCTCAACCAGTGTGATCGGCTCTACTTCACCGCATCCCTCAGCATAAAGGGCCGTATCATCGGGCGTCAGGCCGGTGTCTTGGGAGGGTGGCCACAGGTCCAGCGACAGGCCGACAACCAGCCAGTCGGGGATGGTCTTGGCGTCAGAGGTTGCGGCGGCCAGTTGCATCGCGCCGCATCGTCCACCGTTAAGATAGATTTCCCCGCTCCAGCCCAGATGCACAGCCACCTCTGGCGGCGCAAGCGCGCCGAGCGCATTTTGGAAACCGACCCCGCAGAGCGGGAGCATGCACGCAGCATCGCGCAGTGGCACCTCTGGCGTAAACACCATTGCAGCGCGCAGCCGGTCAGCGCCCAGATCATAGGTGACCAATCCCGCGTCGCACACCTGCGCGGCCTTGGCACAGGCTAGGGCGAACGGATCTGCGCCATCTGCATCGAGCCCGAAGAACAGCGGAGGGAACACCGGCGGCGTCATGCGTGGCCAAGCGCAATCAGCTGCTGTGCCACAGCACGAAATCCCGCCGCCTGCGGACTGTCAGGTTTGGACACCACGATTGGCGCACCGCCATCTGCCGCTAGCCGAATATCCAGATGCAGCGGTATTTCCGCCAGCAGAGGCACGCCCAGCTTGGCCGCCTCGGCGGCGACGCCGCCATGGCCAAAGGTGTGTTCCTCATGTCCACATTGCGAACAGATATGCGTGGACATATTCTCGATCATTCCAAGGATCGGCGTGCCCAACTGATTGAACATGTCGATCCCCTTGCGGGCATCAAGCAGCGCTACATCCTGCGGTGTCGAGACGATGATCGCGCCGTCCAACTGCGCCTTTTGTGCCAGCGTCATCTGGACGTCGCCGGTGCCGGGCGGCAGATCGACAATCAGCACATCCAACGCACCCCATTGCACCTGTGTCAGCATTTGCTGCAAGGCACCCATCAGCATGGGTCCGCGCCAGACGACGGCCTGATCGTCGTTCGTCATCAGCCCCATCGACATCATCGTCACGCCGAAATTGCGCATCGGCAGGATCGTCTTGCCATCAGGCGAGGACGGCCTGCCAGATACGCCCAGCATGCGCGGCTGCGATGGGCCATAGACATCGGCATCCAGCAGCCCGACACGGCACCCCTCGGCGGCCAGCGCGCAGGCGAGGTTGGCGGCGACCGTGGATTTGCCCACGCCGCCCTTGCCTGATGCCACCGCAATGATCCGGTCAACGCCTGGTATCTTCTGCGGTCCAGCCGGTTCAGCCGGGCGGTTCAGTTTTAGATCGGGGGGCGCTGTCGGAGCGCTGTGGGCGGTCATGACGACAGACAGCTTTTCGACGCCGGGCAGGGCGTGCAGCTTGGCCTCGACCTCGTCCTTGACCTTGCCATAGGCCGCTGCGTGGTTGCCGCTGACCTCCAGTACAAAGCGCACGGCACCGTCCTGCACAGTCAGTGCCTTGATGAGACCGGCATCGACCAGCGACGCGCCGCTGACCGGATCGGTCAGCGTTTTCAGCGCGGCCAGCACATCCTCGCGAGCGAGTGTCATTCCTGTCTCAACCCTTGATCGTGCCGGTCACCACATGTTCCAGATCGACGCCATCCACAGTCAGGACCATCTTGGCCTCGAACTGCTTGCCTTCGGTGCCGCCCGCCTTGCGAAACGCCTCTTCGATCGCCTGTTGCGAGGTCACGCCGACCTGCTTGAGGAACTTGCGCATCGACATGTTGAAATCTTCGCTCATCCTTGTCTCCTTTTCGGGGTTTGTTGGTGTAGTCATTTCTAATGATCCTTACGCTTGGACAAGTAGTCCTCGGTGGTGCGCACGCGTGGGCGCTCCTTTCCCGCGAAAGGATTGTTCTGCGAATGAAACTGCGCCTGAATGCGGCAATTGTCACACATCTGGATCATCCGCGCAGTGGCAGGATTGGCGAACATCGCGTGATTGCCCGCCAGCTTTTCCATGATCCGCTCGACCGTGGATTTGACACCGAACAGGCTGCCGCATTCGACGCAGGCAAACGGTTCTTCCTCGTTTAGCACTACTTGGCTCAGCGCAGCATCGGTCAAGTTAATCTGCGGTTTCAAGGTGATCGCGTCTTCGGGGCAAACATTGGCGCAGAGCCCGCATTGCAGGCACGCATCCTCCTGAAAGCGCAGTTGCGGCATGTCGGGATTGTCCATCAGGGCGCCGGACGGGCAAAGCGAGACGCAGGCGAGGCAGAGCGTGCAGGCATCGGTGTCAACAATCACCGCACCATATGGCGCGTTAGCGGGCAGCGGGATGACCTCTGCCTCGGGCGACAGGGCCTTGGCGGCCAAGCGCGCGATCTGGCGGCGCGAGCCTTGCGGCAGGATCGGGGTTACGGCGGGGCTGTCCACGACATCGGGGTCGAACAGATGATCCGACAGCGCGTCGGGGTCCGCGATATCCAGCAGCGTCACGACATCGCCCGCGCCCATCGCTGCGGCCAGTTCCGCCTGGGCCTGCAAAACTTCGCGGTCGCTTTTGGGGGCGAGCAGGACATCGACACGGGCAAATCCAGTCGCCAGCGCCGCCAGCATTTCGGCATGGCCAAACATCGCAAGCGCGTCGATCTCTAGCGGGATCACATGGGCGGGCAGGCCGTTACCGTACCGCGCTGCAAGGCTGATCATCTCGGCCCCATGCGCATCATGGACCAGTAGCGCGCCCGACGGGCCGCCCGCCTTGCGATAGGCCGAGGCGAGCGTGCCAATGCGGCGGAACACATGGTCGACCGGCGGCGCGTCATAGCTGATCGCGCCCGAAGGACAGACCGCCGAACACGCGCCACAACCGGCGCAGATGAGTGGATCAATGCTGACATGCTCGCCCGCGGGCAGGATCGCACCGGTCGGGCAGACATTCAGGCAGTTGGAGCAGGCGGGCTGTTCAGCACGGGAATGGGCGCAGAGGTTGGTCTCCAGCCGAATATAAAGCGGTTTTTCAAACGTGCCGATCATTTGGCTGGCGGCAAGAATGGCATCGGCCACGGCGGGCAAGCTGCCGGGATCGGCGCGCAGGTATCCGTCGCGCTCTTCCGGAGCGGGAAAGAGGGGCGTGTCACCCGTCAAATCGAGGATCAGATCACATTCGGACTGCGCTCCATCGCGCGGCTCTGTCAGTTGCGCCGCACCGCGCCCGCCCGGCAACACTTGCTGGAATGCGTCGATCGAGATGTGGAATGCTCCGAGCGTCCCAGAGACACTGCGCATCCGCCCGGTGCAGCAATCATAACGCCCGGTTACGGGTAGGTCCGCGTCATCTGGCACCAGCACGGTCACTCCCAGGATATCGGCCAGCTTTTCGGCGGCGGCAAGCGCGACCTCTGGCGCCCCGATAATCAGGCAGATCCCGTCAGACGCGACGTCAATTGTCTTGGGCGACGGCTGTGGCAGCGCGGCGTCAGCTACCAAGGCGGCCATTTTGGGTGTGGTGTCAGCGGTGTCAGCCGTCCAGCCTGCGCGGTCGCGTATGTCAACAAACTTGGGCATGGGCGCGCCGATGTCTTCGGCCAGATCGGCAAAGCGGTCTGCCTCTTGCTGGCAGGCGATCATGACGTCGCCGCCCTCTATCGCCTCGGCGGCGAGGGCGATCTGGGATTGGCATAGGGCGGTGTGCAGCCGCGAACACTCCCTCCCCGTCGCAGCACTTAGCGCGGCCGCATCAATGGTCTGGGTGCCGAGACAATCACAAATCAGCAGAGATTTTTTCATTTCGCCTCCTTGCGCGCTGTAGGGTAGGACGGAAAGCTAGCAGATGAAAGGCGCTCACATAAGTTTCGATGCGTGTCGCCAAGGCTGACGTTGCGGCAGTGGGCAGATCTGTAACTGACATAATGGAGCAAACGCGTGTACATTAAGACTCTGCTTTGATTTCTTCTATAAATCAGTACACTGAACGAAACTCATCCTAGTGTTTCAGCCAGCGGGTGCCAGCTTGACCTTCGTCTTTCCCAACTCTCAATCCATCCCCCTTGGGGTTGTGGTCCGGAAGTCGCCGGGCGCGACGCGCTGGGCGAAATGGGCGTGGCGGGTTGTGGGTATTCTGCCCGGCGCGGGACCGGCGGATTGGACCGTTCTGCGCAGCGAAGACGGCGTGACCGAATTTCACGCTGCGACCCTGCCGCTGAAGCTGTATGTTTCCGATACTGAGGCTTACGCGCACGAACTTCAGACTCGGCAGCCATCCGTATACATTGTGCTCAGCCCGGACGCCTCATCGCGCGATATACCGTGGAAGGTGACGTTTGTGACGGCCTCGCCCTATGAGGGGCAGGATTACTGCGACTCGGCCGAGGTGTTGGTCGAAAAGGTGGCGATGCCGAATGGCATGCAGGCTTGGGTGGGGGATTTCGTGACCCGGCACCACGAGGAAGAGGCGTTCGTGAAACGCAAGCGCCGCGATTGGCGTGCCGAGGACAGCGAGGACGGTATCGGCGACGCGCGCATCGCGCAGGACAGCGATGTTTACCGGTCTCCGCGCCGCAGCGGGGGTGCGCTAAAATGACCCGAAACCCTACATTCTGGGACCGCCGCCGCGCCGCCGTCGAGGCCGAGGCAGATGTAGACGCCGCCGCCCAGCAGGCCGCGGTTGAACTGCGCGAACAGGAGGCCCTTGCAGAGAAAAGCGACGAAGAAATCCTAGCCGAGCTGGATTTGCCTGATCCCGAAACCTTGACCAAAGGCGACGATTTCGCCGCGTTCATGGCCAAGGCGGTTCCAGAGCACATCCGCAAACGCGCGCTGCGCAAGCTGTGGCGTAGCAATCCGGTTCTGGCTTGTGTGGATGGGTTGAACGATTACGACGATGACTATTTGGCCGGCAGCTACGGAAATAAACCGATTCAGACGAGTTATCAGGTCGGCAAGGGGTTGCTGGCGCATGTGCTGGAGGTCGCGCGCTTAGAAGAAAAGACTACCGATGACCTGGCGCCACTCGACAAAGAAGAGAAAGCGGCACAAGATGATAGTGACGCAGACCCGGTCGTAGCGGGCGAAAGGCCTGTACCGGACGTAGCACTGGACAAGGAATCAGTGCCGCAAGACACGGACGACGGCAGACCGCGCCGGATGGTTTTTCACTTTGACGGGAACACCGCATGACATTGGCACAAGCCCATCCGCAGATTGACGAAGAGGATCGCCTACGGGCTGATCTCTACAACTATCTCGGCGTCATGCTGGCGCGTGCGCCTGATGAAATGTTGTTGGCGCAGACGGCGGGGCTGAGCGGCGATGCGTCACCGCTGGGGCAGGCAATCGAAGGGCTGGCCCGCGTTGCGAAAGTGACCAAGCCCAAATCCGCCCTTACGGAATACAATGCCTTGTTCATCGGCCTTGGACGCGGCGAGTTGTTGCCCTACGCCAGCTACTACATGACCGGGTTCCTGAACGAGAAGCCGCTGGCCAATTTGCGCGCGGACATGGCGGCGCTCGGAATGACACGGGCAGAAAACACGTTTGAGCCGGAGGATAATATTGCCTCGCTGATGGAAATGATGGGCGGCATGATCGTCGGACGCTTTGGAAATGCGGCAACGTTGGCGCGCCAGAAAGAATTCTACAGCAAGCATATTCGCCCTTGGGCGACGCATTTCTTTGCGGATCTGCAAGGGGCCAAGGCGTCGGTGCTCTATGCCTCGGTCGGGGCGGTAGGAGCCGAGTTTTTGGATGTCGAACAAGAGGCATTTCGCATGATGGCAGGCTGATGCCCGCCGATTGATCGGCGGCAGGGGCCGCCACGAAGGTAGCAGGGAAAGGACGCATAAAATGGCTGATACGAAAAAAGGTACGACCCGCCGGAATTTCCTAAAGATCGCGGGCACCGCAGTGCCGGGTGTCGTGGCCGTCGCCACTGGCAGCGCGGCACAAGCCGCCCCGGCCGAAGTCGATCTGTCATCGCAAGTGATGCAGGACACGGAACATACCCGCGCTTATTTGGAAAGCGCCCGTTTTTAGGGCAGCGCCGCCGCCTGATGACTTGAAAGGCAGGGGCAATAGATAGGTACCAAGACTGCGGGCATCGCAGATGTAGGGAGAAAGACCATGCTCAGGAAAAAGACAAATGGCAGTGCACGTCGGTCAGCAAGGACGCCCGCTGCAAGCGCCGCCGCGACTGGCGTTGATCGCCGTACATTCCTGCGCGGCTCGGGCCTTGCCATCGGTGGGTTGGCCGCTGTTGCCGCGACCGGCAGCACCGTTTCGCCCGCCACGGCGCAAACAGCAGCCACACGGGCGGTCGAGATCAAGAAATCCGTCTGTACCCACTGCTCGGTCGGTTGCACGGTGATCGCCGAGGTCGATAATGGCGTTTGGACAGGGCAGGAGCCCGGCTTTGACAGCCCGTTCAACCTTGGGGCGCATTGCGCCAAGGGCGCGTCGGTACGCGAGCATGCCCATGGCGAGCGACGCCTGAAATACCCGATGAAGAAAGAAAACGGCGAATGGGTCCGCATCAGCTGGGAACAGGCGATCAATGAGATCGGCGACGGCATGATGAAGATCCGCGACGAAAGCGGGCCAGATTCTGTCTATTGGCTGGGCTCTGCCAAGCATAGCAACGAACAGGCCTATCTGTTCCGTAAATTCGCCGCTTACTGGGGCACCAACAACGTCGACCACCAAGCGCGCATCTGTCACTCGACCACTGTGGCGGGCGTGGCGAATACATGGGGCTACGGCGCCATGACCAACAGCTATAACGACATCCACAATTCCAAGGCGATGTTCCTGATCGGCGCCAACCCTGCCGAGGCGCACCCGGTTTCCCTGCTGCACATCCTCAAGGCAAAAGAGGAGAACAACGCACCGCTGATCGTCTGCGATCCTCGTTTCACGCGCACGGCGGCGCATGCGGACGAATATGTGCGCTTCCGGCCCGGCAGCGACGTGGCGCTGGTCTGGGGTATTCTGTGGCACATTTTCGAGAATGGCTGGGAGGACAAGGAGTTCATCCGCACCCGTGTCTGGGGCATGGACCAGATCCGCGACGAGGTGAAAAACTGGACCCCCGAAGAGGTCGAGCGCGTGACCGGCACCCCCGGCGAGCAACTGGAGCGCGTTGCGCGCACGCTGGCCAATAACCGCCCCGGCACCGTGATCTGGTGCATGGGCGGCACGCAGCACAGCAACGGCAACAACAACACCCGCGCTTATTGCATCCTGCAACTCGCCCTTGGCAACATGGGTCGCGCAGGCGGCGGCACCAACATTTTCCGTGGCCA
Source organism: Roseovarius sp. Pro17 (assembly GCF_035599575.1). Lineage (NCBI taxonomy): Bacteria > Pseudomonadati > Pseudomonadota > Alphaproteobacteria > Rhodobacterales > Roseobacteraceae > Roseovarius > Roseovarius sp. Pro17. Next base: position 3,264,022 of record NZ_CP141179.1, on the reverse strand, counting down.
TGACAACGTGCAGGGCGCGACCGACTTTGGGGTCGTGGCGGATTCACTGCCGGGTTATTTCGGACTATCGGAAGGCTCGTGGGCGCATTGGGCGCGTGTCTGGGAAGAAGACCTTGATTGGCTCAAGGGGCAGTTTTCCGAAGCAAGCTTCGAGGACACCCCGATGATGAACCTGACGGGTATTCCGGTCAGCCGTTGGATCGACGGGGTGCTGGAGGACAAGGCCAACCTTGACCAGCCCGACAATACCCGCGCGATGGTTCTTTGGGGCCACGCGCCGAATTCGCAAACTCGGATGAAGGAAATGAAGACCGCGATGGAGCGGTTGGATATGCTGGTCGTGGTCGATCCCTATCCGACCGTGTCCGCCGTAATGCAGGACCGCACCGATGGCGTCTATCTGCTGCCCGCGTGTACGCAGTTTGAGACGCGAGGCTCGGTAACCGCATCTAACCGGTCGCTGCAATGGCGCGAGCGGGTCTTTGAGCCATTGTTTGAATCGTTGCCCGACCAAACCATCATGGCAAAGTTCGCCGAGAAATTTGGCTTCCACGACAAGTTGTTCCGCAACATCGCCATCGACGAGGGCGGCGAGCCGAATGTCGAGGACATCACTCGCGAATTTAACCGTGGCATGTGGACCATCGGCTATACGGGCCAAAGCCCTGAACGGCTGAAAATGCATATGGCCAACCAGCACACCTTTGACCGCACGACTTTGCGCGCCAATGGTGGGCCCGCAGACGGTGATTTCTATGGCCTGCCGTGGCCTTGTTGGGGCACGCCCGAGATGAACCATCCCGGCACTGCACTGCTGTATGATATGTCGATTCCCGTGGCCGAGGGCGGCTTGACCTTCCGTGCACGCTTTGGCGTGGAACGTGACGGTGAAAATCTTCTGGCGGAAGGTGTCTATTCCAAAGGGTCCGAGATCAAGGACGGCTACCCTGAGTTCACGGTGCAAATGCTGCGTGATCTGGGATGGGAAGGCGATCTGACCGACGATGAAATGTCCAGTATCAACCGCGTTGCAGGTTATCCCGAAGGTGCCCCGCTAACGACAGCGCCTGCCGACGATGGCGGCTCGGGCGAGGACGCAGAAGTTGGCGAGACATCTCAGCAGGGCGAAATCCCGTCGGATTACGAAGAGAAATCAGGCGGTGTGAACTGGAAAACGGACCTGTCGGGCGGTATCCAGCGGGTTGCCATCGCGCATGGCTGCGCGCCCTTTGGCAACGCCAAGGCCCGCGCCGTCGTCTGGACCTTCCCTGATCCGGTTCCGCTCCACCGCGAGCCGCTTTATTCCAATCGCCGTGACCTTGTGGCCGATTATCCGACCTACGAGGACAAGAAGTTCTGGCGCGTGCCGACAATGTACAACTCGATCCAAAAGAACGATTTCTCGAAGGATTACCCGATCATCCTGACCTCTGGCCGTCTGGTCGAATACGAGGGCGGAGGCGAGGAAACCCGGTCCAACCCATGGCTGGCGGAATTGCAGCAGGACATGTTTGTCGAAATCAACACGCGCGACGCCAACAATCTGGGCGTCCGTGACGGCGAACAGGTCTGGGTCGAGGGGGCCGAAGGTGCCAAGGTCAAGGTGATGGCCATGGTGACCGAGCGTGTTGGCGAGGGCGTCGCCTTTATGCCGTTCCACTTTGGCGGGCACTTCGAGGGCAAGGATCTGAGGGATAAATACCCCGAGGGGGCCGATCCCTATGTTTTGGGTGAGTCCGCCAACCTTGCCCAGACCTATGGCTATGACAGCGTAACCCAGATGCAGGAGACCAAAGCGACTCTCTGCAAAATCTGGACAGCATAAGAGGAGACCAATCATGGCTAGAGCAAAGTTTCTCTGCGACGCTGAACGCTGCATCGAATGCAATGCCTGCGTCACCGCCTGTAAAAACGAACATGAGGTGCCGTGGGGGATCAACCGCCGCAAGGTAGTCACGCTTAACGACGGCAAACCGGGCGAACGCTCGATTTCCGTGGCCTGCATGCACTGCTCGGACGCGCCCTGCATGGCGGTCTGCCCGGTGGATTGTTTCTATCAGACCGCCGATGGCATCGTCCTGCACTCCAAGGATCTGTGCATCGGCTGTGGCTATTGCTTTTACGCGTGCCCGTTCGGTGCGCCGCAATATCCGCAGGCGGGCAATTTCGGATCGCGCGGCAAGATGGACAAATGCACCTTCTGCGCAGGCGGTCCCGAGGAAAACCACTCGGCTGCCGAATTTGCCAAATACGGGCGCAACCGGATTGCCGAGGGCAAGCTGCCGCTCTGCGCCGAGATGTGTTCGACCAAGGCGCTGCTGGCGGGTAACGGCGATGACGTCTCCAACATCTACCGCGAGCGTATCGTCGCGCGCGGCTTTGGCGCGGGTGCCTGGGGTTGGGGCACCGCCTACGGCCAGAAGGGTCAACCGGCACAGCAACGAGGAAGCGGCGAATAAACCCGTCTGCCTTTCCTGCATGGAACGGGCGGCCTTTGCGGGGCCGCCCATCTTTTGCGACACAATTTGAGGATCGCTCAGATGCTTCGCCTGTTTACAGTTATCGTCCTGATGTTCGGCCTGCTGGCGCCCGCTATGGCGCAGGAGGACACCGGCAACCCGCGCGCCGAGACTGGCGGGGCGCAAACGCTGGACGATATCATGCGCAGGCAGGCCGAGCAGAAGGTGGACGACGAATTCCGACGCTCTGAAACCGGCGATCCCGAGGCAGCCGCCCCGATCACAGCGCCGCTTGGCACTCGCGGCGGGCAATCCATCTCCGATCTGTGGCGCGCGCTGCGCTACGATACGGCGGACGTTTCCACCCAATCACGCGGGCCTGCAGCGACGACGCTAATTCAGGACGGCGGGATGTGGTGGCTGAAATTCCGCGAAGGACCACTGTTGATCTATGGCGCGGCCCTCTTGGGCGGCACGTTACTGCTGCTGGCGCTGTTTTACCTGATCCGCGGACGCATCCGCATCAAGGGCGAGAAAACTGGCCGCACGATTACACGCTTTAGCGGGGTAGAACGGTTTGGCCATTGGCTGTTGGCCAGTTCGTTTCTCATCCTCGGCGTGACTGGCCTGATTTCCCTGTTCGGGCGCAAGGTGTTGATACCGGCCTTCGGCCATGAAGCCTTCTCGATGCTCGCGATTGGCTCGAAATGGATACACAATAACGTCTCTTGGGCGTTCATCGTGGCGCTTGTCATCATTTTTGTCTTTTGGGTCGCTCACAACCTTCCCAACCGCACCGATCTGGTGTGGCTCGCAAAGGGCGGTGGCATTATCGGCAGCGGCCATCCCCCCGCCGAGAAGTTTAACGCGGGTCAGAAGATGATTTTCTGGTCGGTGATTATTTTGGGCGCGTCGATCTCCGCCTCGGGGCTTTCGCTGCTGTTTCCGTTTGAATTCAACATGTTTGGTGCGACTTTTGCAAAGCTGAATGACTGGGGCGTCACCGGCTTGATCGGATCAGAGCCTCTTCCCTATCCGCTGTCACCACAGGAAGAGATGCAATATGCACAGCTGTGGCACGCCATCGTCAGCCTGATCCTGACCGCCATTATCCTTGCCCATATCTATATCGGTTCCATCGGTATGGAGGGCGCTTTCGACGCTATGGGCAGCGGGGAGGTCGAAGAGCAATGGGCGCGCGAACATCATAGCCTCTGGGTTGAAGAAGTGCAGGAAGCCGAAGTGCACCAGAGTAAGGAAGCGTAAGATGAAGGCGTTTTTGTTAGCATTGGCTGCACTGGTGGCGATAACCGTCGGAGCGAACTGGATATTGGTGATGAGCAATTTCTCAGCCGAGGCAGCTTGGGCCTCGACGAGTAATGTCAGGATCAACGATTAAGACGGCTCAAAGCCTTTTGGTATCTGCCGCACCTGCCGACATTTCAAGCCGACAGATAACGCTTTTGCATGTTACGCTGGACCCTGCGGAGACGGAACAGATTTGCCACGAGCAGGAGCCTGCCTGATGATCAAGCACGATCCCTACGTGATTGAGGGCCTTTTCGTTGGCCCGGCCCGGGAGCGCTGGGCGGGCAAGCTCGCATCTTAAAAATTGAAATGGTTGCTTACATTGTGCATTCGGCCCGTCAACCTACCGCTCTGCGGTAAAGGTGCCACGTCGCATGTCCGAGTATCGGAAACGCAAATATCAATCCCAGAAAGATCGGGATCATCCCAACCATCAAGAATGTGGCGACGATCAATCCCCACGCGGCCACCGTCACCGGGTTCTTTCTCGTCAGTTCCAATGAGGTCTCTACCGCGACACGCACGCCGACATGCCGATGCAACAGCAGCGGTATCGAAACAATCGTCGTGGCAAGTGTTGCGGCGGCGAACACAAATCCCACGGCGCAGCCAATAATCAGCATCGCCCAACCAGCGCCTGTCGTGAAGACATCCCGCAGGAGCGACGCCACCGAGAGTGGAGGCTCGGGACCCAGCGTCAGTGTGTAAATAAGATAAGCTGTCAGCATCCAGACCACAAACATCAAGACCAGACCCAAGCCAATTATCAGGACCGCACCAATGGCCGGTGATCCCATGACACCAAGCGCCGACCGAAAGCCTGCCGGCTCGCCTTTCTCACGGCGACGGCTCATCTCGTAGAGACCGACGGCTGCGATGGGCCCGAGCAGGGCAAAACCTGAAATGAGCGGGAACAAGAGGGGCAATAGGTCGCGCTGGAAGACAATTGCCGAGAGGCACAGCCCGATGATCGGATAGAGGATAACGATGAACAGCACATCTGTGCGAAGCGCCGTGAAATCTTCCGCACCTTTTCGGAGCGCGATCCTGATATCCTTGATGCCAATCTGCTTCACGGTGGGGTGCCCGAGCGCCTCACCACCAATTTCATGAGCCGCGTCGGTGGCATAATTTGAAGCATCGCCAAATGCTCGCATCAACCAAGACCCGGGATTTCCGATTGTTTTAATTGGCTTTACCATTGGAAAACCTCCGCGCACGAACAGGTTAGGCGTCGACCGACCAAACCGGAGGCCGGTCAAACACCGAATGGTTGTATTCTATCACGCGGCAGCACATCCGCACACCAAAATTGCGGTGAGGTCCTTAGGGTCCATATTTTTTTGACCATTCCCAAGTCGTCACCGCCGCCATTTAACTGCAGACCGACACTCAATCAGCGTCGAGATTGGCGGCCACTTATCCAGCGCTCTGGACGGTCGGATCACGAATTGGATCTCCACGCGCAGCGATCAAAATCAGAGTAACGGATTAATATTTCGGTCTCGCCAGTGACAATGAGCCGCGAACAGCCCTCTAGTGCGTCAACATCTTCGAAAACACTTACGACGGCACGTCTGCCCGGTTCGAGGGCAGTGGGAAGGCAAAGTTTTTCGCCCGCCCCCAACCAGCGACTGATCCGATCCCCTTCAGCCTCTGCCGCAAAAAGGTGACGCTCCTGCGACGCGTTCTTGACACAGGTTTCACCCGCCAACGCGGGCGCGGCAGCGATAATGGACAGGGCGGTCGATACTGCAACAGAGCGCAAGAGCATACGTCCCCTCGATTTTCGTTTCCATCCACTTTCCTCCTGTCCGCCACTTGGACCAAGTAAAAAACCATCACAATCGCATGCCGGGATGGTGACGGAAAATGAACGTGACGTGCGCCTGAAAACGATAAGCTTCCAACATGGATCTGGCCACATGGGAGGAATTATCATGATACGCTACTTTGCCGCGGGGTTCACCGCCCTCGTCCTCGGGGTCGGCGCCACGTCAGCGCAAGACGCGCCATTTGGGACGGAAGCTGACGCCGAGTATGCCCGGCTGTTGTGGGACGTGATGGAAGCGGCGAACTTGGCAGGAGAGAACGCAATCCGAACTTTCCCCTATGACGGGGTGGAGCCGCACGGGATGATGCTTGAGACGTTTTATTCCAAGGCTGAAGTAAACGGTCACAGCAGTGATTTGATCGTCAAGAGGAACTATGGGCCGGAAGGCGTCACGATCGAAGATGTGCAAGCAGATCCCGGCAAGCATCTGGCTGCTATCACGGTGATGTTTCGTCGCGAAGCGGGCTATGATGCGGACAACTTGGATTGGTTCTGGGCCAAGTACCTGCCGGATGGCTCGCTTGACAAGAATCCGGCGGGAATGCAGCTTGCGGGACGTGTCGCCAAGGGGGCTGATGCCGGTTGCATATCATGTCACGTTGCCGCCCCGGGTGACGACTATATGTTTACCACGGATTAAGTGCTCAAGCTGCGCCTTGTTGCCTTTGCCGAATATCTTCATGCCGGTGCTTTCCACGGCAAGATGAGCAGGCTCGGTTCTCCCGGTCCGGAGGCTCGCTGGAAGGTTCAGCCTTGGTTCACGACACGACAGGGTCGAGAAATTTGGCACCGGAACTTCCAACCCCATAAGCCTTGCGATGCTCCGCATCAGCTCTCGCGTTTGCCGAAGCGGCAGCTTGTACACCACGCCAACGTCAAGCACATCGCGATTGCCATGTGTAGATATGTGCGGACTCGCGGCGCACGACCGGCCCCATTTGTGGGTCAAAGTCAGCATCACCTTTACGAGCCCGTCAATGCACCAGTCCCGGGCAGTATGCCTTCCGGCTGCCCAACAACGTAACAGTCCCTTCTATCTGGCTCTCCCCAACTTCGAGAAAGGTGGCAGGAATTCCCGAGAATTGTTTGACGCACGCAGTCAAGTCGCTATCATTTCGACGAGCGTTTCAACGCGTAACCGAATATTACACCCGCATGGACCGGGCCAGATACACAGGGATCATGACACTTGCCGGGAGGACAGTTTTGCTCAGCCACACAAGCTATCACGCCAGACCCCAGTGTGAATCCCCGCCAGATCGCAATTTGTACTACGGGGCAAATACGACCAATAGACCTAGATGATAGCTTTGAATCCTGAGCAGATCTTGCGTTGGAAACTGACTGAGTCAGAACAGCAACGTTTCAAGTATAATTTGATATAACTACACCATTATTGCAGAAATAAGCTCAAATTCTCTGACACCATTACCCCTATAAATAAAGGTGCCACTGGTGACTGCCCATGTGTAAACAGCAACGTCCCTTCAACCAAATCAAGGTTGCCTATGATCACCCTGCGCGACCAGCCCGCCATCTTTATTCTGGCATCTGAACGGTCCGGCACGAACCTACTTCGGTCAATCTTGTCGTCACACTCAAAAATATCCTCGCCGCCGCCATCGGGCATGGTCGTGGGATTGCACCCCGTGTTTGAGGCTTTCAAACGCGCCGGTGCTCCACTGCCGCTGGAGAAAATAATCTCTTACGCCAATGAGCTGACGCAGACACACATGAACAAGTGGGTGCATTGCCCCGAGCCGGACGAAGTTCTCGCGGCCCTTCCGGTGGCTCCGACCTTCTGGGATCTGTTTGCGGCCTATAATCTCTATTTCAGCGAAAAGTCTGGAGGCGAGATCTGGCTGAGCAAGGAGCCAGGATTGATCGGACATGCCGTCGAGATCGCCGCGACTTTTCCAAACGCTCATGTCGTACATCTGGTGCGGGACGGCCGCGATGTTGCAGTATCCATGGTGCGTAAGAGGCATTACGCCAATACTATGCGGCAGGGGATCGCACGCTGGACGCGAGAGCAAGAGAAAATGTTGGACGCCCTGAAAGACAGTCGCGTATCGGACATAACCCACACGATCCGCTACGAGGATTTGACCGCGTCGCCAGAAGCGGTCCTGAGGCCCCTCATGACACGCGTAGGTCTGGAATTTGAGGCATCCCAGCTGGAATATTACAGCAGCTCGGAAACAATCAAACACTCTCAGAGCTCGATCTTCTGGAAAGAGTTGGCGCAGCCTATCAAAGCGGACAACTCCCAGAAGTACCTGAAAGAAATGGATGCACGCGAATTGGAGTATGTAGAGGCCGAAGGTGGGGCGGTCTTAAAACAACTGGGGTATGAGCTGCACAATCCAAACCCTCGTCCAATCCGCCTGCACGAAAAGCTTGGCGAAAAATTGCGTGAGAAAGCGGACTCGCGTCCGCCTGACGCAATGAGCGCTGAAGAAGTCGAACAACGCAAAAAGTTGGGCACCCTATTTGGCGAGTTGAACAGTCTTGTGAAGAGCGCCAAGGGCCCCTAATCAGCCCTATCCGCGACTATGTAGCGGCAGAAGAAACTGAACTGGCCTCTGGATGGTTAGAGAAACAGTTTCCTATGCTCAGGCACGCTGACGCAGATCGTCGAGAGGGGCGGTGGGCGAGGTCACGGGAACCAGGATTGAGTAAAAGGTCCGTCGATGAAATACAGAAGTGAAATCGACGGATTGCGAGCAGTCGCTGTACTGCCCGTCATATTTTTTCACGCGGGCGCGAGCGTTTTCAGCGGTGGCTATGTCGGAGTCGACATATTCTTTGTCATTAGTGGCTATCTCATCACGACAATCATATTGGCAGAGCGTGCAGCCGGTGTTTTCAGTATCCGAAGGTTCTATGAGCGTCGTGCGCGCAGAATTTTGCCCGCTCTTTATTTAGTTATCTTCGCTTGTCTACCATTTGCATGGGCATGGATGGTTCCTCAAATTTTGGCAGATTTCGCCCGCAGCGTTGCAGCGACAGCCCTTTTCATCTCAAACGCACATTTCTGGGAAACAGCGGGTTATTTTGCAAGTGACACGGATCTCAAACCGCTCCTGCACACTTGGAGCCTCGCGGTCGAAGAGCAGTTTTATCTTGTTTTCCCGCTGCTAATTATCCTCGCAGGAACACGCAAGTTGGGCCGTTTTGCTTGGCTTTTGGGAGTTCTGGCGCTGGCGTCATTGCTGCTGAGTGAATGGGGGTGGCGGAACGAGCCGGACGCAAACTTCTATTTTACGCTGTCGCGTTTCTGGGAACTTTTGGCAGGGTCACTCTGCGCGATTTTGCTGTTTGATCGTGATCCATATTCAAACAATGCGCTGGCGGCGTTAGGGCTTGGGCTTGTCTTGTTTGCTGTGTTCGCATTCGATGAAACGGTGCCTTTTCCCAGCGTCTATGCACTTGTGCCAGTCATGGGCAGTGTGTTGATTATCCTTTTTGCAGGGCCTCTGACGGTGGTCGCCCATATCCTGTCACTCAAGCTATTCGTAGGGATTGGCTTGATAAGTTATAGTGCCTATCTTTGGCACCAGCCGCTTTTTGCCTTTGCCAGAATTCGAAGCCCGCAAGAACCCGCCATGGCTTGGATGATGCTTTTGTCTGTGATGACGCTGGGCCTTGCGTACCTTAGCTGGCGCTTCGTAGAGCAACCGTTCAGGCGTCGCGACCGGCAACTTCTTCCAACGCAGAAGTCAGTTTTTGTAGTCGGCGGCGCGGGCATGGCCGTGCTGGTTTGCGTTGGCGTGTTGGTATTGCAATCCGGGGGCGCGCCGTTCCGAATGGCCCCAAACGGCATCAGGTACAGCGACTTTCTGTCTGACGAAAAGCTGGCATTCAACGTAGGGCTGGACCGTGCCTGCGTGAAAAGCTTGGAATCCGCCATAGCCTCTCCGGCCTGTCGGACGTCAGATAACCCATCAGTACTGCTTTGGGGCGACAGCTATGCAATGCATCTTGCTAAATGGCTGGAATATAGCGACAGCGCCGCAGACGTTGGCGTCCAACAGATCACAAAGGGCGCCTGTTGGCCGATCCTGGGTGTCGCTGGTCGTGAACTGTCGCTGGCACAGGCGCGGGAATGCGTAGAATTTAATGATGCAGTTCTTGACTGGGTTTCAAAGCAGGCCAATATTTCAACGATAATTTTGTCCTCACCGTTTCACACGGCGGGTACAGTGACCGACAGAACGGGAAAAACAATCGACAACAGCGATGACACATATGGATTGGCGCACATCCTATCGACTATAGAGTCACTACGCGCCCTGAAAAAGCGGGTCGTCATTGTTTCCCCTCCGCCCAATTCAGGTTCTGATATTGGCGATTGCCTATTGTACGCAATCTTGTGGGATGAAGATCTTTCAAGATGCGATTTCACAACGCAAGATTATACCGACGCACGAATAAAATCATATCGGCTTTTGGATGAAGTCGGGAAGGATTTTCCTGTAGTTTTCTTGGATAAACTAATGTGCCGGGAAGGAAGCTGCGCGGCCTCAGATGGCGATGTCTTTTTGTACCGTGATCACGGACATCTATCGGTAGAAAGTGCGCAGTCTCTGGGGCGTAGAATAGATCTCTTGGGACTATCTCTCGCGAAAGCGAACTAGCTGACAATTTGGTGTTGGTTTCTAGATTTCAGTTTGGATCGACCGGCCCGGAGTGGACGTCCACCATAGTGTCTTGCGCCGCAATGCGCCTTCTCCAAAGCGGAACATGTCAGTAGCAGTGCTACGCTGAAATCGAGCAAAGGCTAGAGGCGCAGAAACTAGGAAACAGTTTCAACGTCGAAGCCCCCTTCTATCCTGGAGAATGGGCTCAGATCGCTGATGGACGGGTCAGCGTCGTTTTGGACAAGAAGTCGACAGAAGAAACTGCCCAAGAGTGAACCGCAACCAAAGGTGCTATGAACGCGGTGGAAATAAAGCTCGATGTCATTTTTTGGCGGACCGAATTAAAAAATGATCAAACTTTGCCTTGTCCATCTGGGATGAAGCGGCCATTTGCCGCTGCTAGCGGAATCTCAGTATTTTGCACGGCGGCTCTTCAAAGCAGAGTTTCCTCTTTTGCGCCGCATGTCTGAGTGTAACTCTTCGTGCCCACTTCGCAATCTTAGGACTTCTAAGTTCCCAAGGGTCTAATTAAAGAGCTCTTGATGTGGATCTATAGGCGAGCACATGAAACTGACCTCACTCCTTAAATAAATCACCTGGCCCCCCCCCAACGTCCACCCGTGATGAAGATTGAGCGGCCGGGACCAGTCATCCTATCTGGGTTCAACGCCAACAGATTCACCGCAGAAGGATGAGTGGAACGCATCCTACGCAGCGTTAGATCCCGATCCGCACCTAGCAAAGTCCGCTGGCCACTCCCGTCGAGAGTTCGATTGAAATGACGGTCCCGATCACGCATCCTTAGGGTCGAAAACCCCGGCAAGGATGGCCTCATGACTACCGAGAGCTTTGAGGAAACGCTGTTCGAAGCGTTGACTGGCAATACCGAGGGCGATGGCGGCCTTTCCGAAGTGCAGGCGCGTCATGAGCCGGGCAATTTCCTACGCCACGCCGGATCGCTTTCGATGACCAAGATCGCCGATGGGTTGATCGATCCGAAACTGGTCCTGTCATGGCTGCTGAGCCATCTGGGCGCGTCTTCGGTTTTCGTCGGTCTGCTGGTCCCGATCCGCGAGGCGGGTGCGCTGCTACCACAATTATTTACCGCCCCGCATGTGCAAGCAATGGCGCGGCGTAAATGGGCATGGGTCGTGGGCAGCGTCGGGCAGGGCGCCGCAGCGGCCGGAATCGTACTGGCTGGTTTGACGCTGGGCGGCGCTGTGGCGGGGGCGGTGATCTGCGCTCTGCTCATGGTGCTGGCCGTTTCGCGTTCGCTTTGTTCCGTTAGCTATCAGGACGTTTTGGGCAAGACGGTGGGTCAGTCGCGGCGCGGAGCGGCGACCGGACTGGCCAGTTCGCTTGGCGCGGGCGCCGTCGTGATTTTCGCGCTGGTGCTGATGATGGGGCTGGTGGATCGCGCGACGCTGGTGCTGGCAGCCATTGCGCTGGCGGCGATCCTTTGGTTGGCGGCTGGCGCGTTATTTTCGACCTTGTGGGAGGAGCCTGCGCCGGGACAAGCGGGAACGGCATCCTTGGGTCAGTTAAAACTGCTGCGGACGGACCCACAATTGCGGCGTTTCATCTGGGCGCGTGGGCTTCTGACGGCGACCGCATTGGCACCGCCCTACCTTGTTCTTTTGGGCACGCAGGCTGGCCATGGAGCATTTGACCGGCTGGGCGCTATGGTCCTGGCCTCTTCCGTCGCGTCTTTTCTTAGTTCGTGGATCTGGGGGCGAATGGCGGACAGATCCAGCCGCATGGTGCTGATGCTCTCAGGGCTGGTGGGGGCGGTGGCGCTGCTGGCAGCGGTCTTGCTGGATCTGGCCGGTTTATCGGGCACGATCTGGGCCTTGCCGCTGGTCTTGTCCGTTTTGATGATTGCATATCACGGCGTGCGGCAGGGTCGCTCGATCTATCTGGTGGATATGGCACCAGAGGGCAGTCGCCCCGCTTATACCGCCGTGTCCAATACGGTGATCGGCGTTGTGCTGCTGGGATCTGGCCTCTTCGGTGCGCTGGCCTCGCTGGCCGGCATCAAGGTGACGCTGGTGATCTTCGCCGCGATGTCACTGGCTGCGATGGGCGTGGCGAGAGGGCTGGACGAGATCGAGGGATGAACTGATGCGGTGGATGCCTCAACCCGTTTGTATCTAGTGTGGCATCCATGTCAGAGCAGGCATATTGGCAATTGGTCTTGCCAAGGGAAGTTTTCAAGTGTCGTGGGCCTCTATGCGGCAGAGCCCGCGCTAGGTATCGAAGTGGATTTGCAGGCTATAGCCAACACCAAAGCTCTGCTGAGCAAGAGCAGCCACGATCCCGAGAACAGCCCCTTTGTGCATTTGCAGGAAGTGACCGATTGCAGCGACACGCTGTTTTTCCCGGAATTCAACGCAGTATATGGCACGATAGAAAACGGTCCCAGCAGACAGCGGTGCCTCGAAACTTAACAATTGATTTACCGCTAACATCACAGCCGGACGCACCCGGCGTGCGGTGGCACCCGCATCCGCTGTCAGCGCCATCGGAGCCATATCTGACTGTTTCAAAAATCGCGGCCGCTCCGCGCACACCCTCGCCCTTGTGAAGCAGGATGTAGACGTGGCGGGTTTGTTCCTAGCTGGCTAAGAGGCTGGACGCTACTAGTGGGTTGTGGGCAACGAAACTACCTTTTAATTGCGCGCCATCCTGCGATCAGGGCACAGGCACCGACCAGTCCGACAATCAACTGTGGAAGCCAGCTTTTCTCAGCATAGATACCTAGCGCACCGAGGATTAGGTTTAGTACAACCGCACCGACGATGCCGAGGCCGATGTTGGCGATCAATCCGGTGTCCACCTTCATGATCATGCTGGCAATCCAACCCGCAAGACCGCCAATGATGATCGCACCGATCAAACCAATTCCCATGTCACTTCTCCCTTGTCCGACATTCCGCAAGTGGCGTGTCTCAATCGGCAGCTTGGCGTTGCTTTGGGCCGCAATCAAGCCTTTTACGCACGCTTCAGGGCGATTTAGTTTTCGGCGACACGTTTGACCCCGGTGATTTTATCAGCATACGTTTTGATAAAACAGCCGAGCAATTAACCGATTGAAACGTCTGTCCCACACTAAACCGGCATTTGTTGCGACGCGCGCTCTAGGTGCCTATCCACGACGCGACAATCCACTCACGCAGCGCATCGTCATCGAGAGAGTCCACGAACTTTGCATCGGCGGGTTCCTCAAGGTGATAAAAAAACACTACGCGGCTGTTATCGTCGTGTTCAGCCCTGATATATTCGCCGTCCTCTGAGCCAGCTCCACCTATGGCTGGGCTAAAACCAAGCTCTCGTAGAACTGAAACCAGCCGCTCCAGTTGTGCTTCGTATGCTGGCGAGAATCTCTCCCAGATTTCGACGGGCTCGGGGCCAGATAACCCCCATGCGAATGGCTCGTTATCTCGCTTACGAGGGAAACTGATTTCCATGGAGATAACACCCGGCTCATTGTCATGTTTCGCAGCAGCATGGCCCGGCGTGCGAACGGCCTCAAGCTGATTTCATCTTGAGCAACGACACCGCTGCCGCCACCGGAAAACCAATGGGGCGGCAGCGGCGCATATTGCACACTTATGCGCGCAGTCGTTCCTTCTTTTTGTCATAGAACGGCAGGTCTTCGACAGCGACTTTCTGAGCACCGGCGTCATTGCCAACCGTTAGGGTCGCCCCTTCGGTCACGTCCGGGTCAAGATAGGCAATCGCGATCGACTTTTTCATGCGATGCGAATAGGCGGGGCTGATGATCTTGCCGACCTTCTTGCCATCGCGATAAAGCCCCTCTTCGCCTTCGAAAACCGGCTTGTCCGACGGGCACGAAACGCCGCGCGCAATGAAGCGCTCTTTGCCTTCCTTTGCCAGAACGGCATCACGGCCCACGAAGTCACCCTTGCTTTTGTCGATGGTGAACCCAAGGCCAACCTCCCAAGGCGTCGTATCCTCGTTGACGTCAAAGGGGTGGAACAGCAGGCCCGCCTCTACACGAACCGGAGTCAGGCTGGCGAACGAACAGGGCTGGATACCGTGCTGCTTGCCAGCTTCGAGAATGCTGCGCCAAATATGCGGCGCATCTTCTGCCGATGCGTAGATTTCATACCCGCGCTCACCGGAATATCCGACGCGCGCAATCATCACGTCGCGGCCGAACAGCTTGGATTTAGTGTGCTGGAAGAACTTGAGCCCAGCCACATCGCCACTGGCATTCGGCGCGAGGATATCGATTGCCTTCGGGCCCTGTAGCGACATGAGTTGAAGCGAGTTGTCCCATTCCAGCTCGACATCTTTGCCCTTGGCAATCTTCTCGATAACCTCGCCACTGTTACCGGTGCCGATGACATACAGAAACGCATCGTCGGCGGTGCAGAAGACGACGCTGTCATCGACCACCCCGCCGTCGTCGGTCAGCACACATGTATAGGTGGCCCTGTTCGGCTTGAGCTTGCTGATATCGCGGGTACAGGCCTGATCCAGAACCGCGCGCGCATCGGGGCCCCTGAGCCAAAGCATGCGGAACGCGGTGAGGTCATACATCCCGGCTGCATCACGCACCGCGTCGTGTTCTTGTTCAACCGTGATCCCGGAATAGTTTGCGGCCAGTTTGAGGCCGTTCCAATCCATGAATTCTGCGCCCAAAGCGCTATGTTCACCTTCTAGTGCGAAAACACGATTTGTCATTTTTTAAGTCCTCTCCTGACTATTCACGGGCGAGGGCCGCAATGATTTGCGCCCCCCCGTCGGTTAAGGGTAGCCTTTGCTGAAAACACGGCTGATGGGGGTGCCAAGACCCTGAGAACGAGGCAAGTCAACATGCTGGAAATCTATGCCAACCATGCTTTGCTAGCGGTTTGCAAAAGATGCAGATGCAGAGGCCGTTCCGGTCTTGGCGGATTTCTTATTTGTCGTCCGTAGGGGCAACTGGGTCCGTTTCCGGATCCTCTGTAGGCAACTGTCCGATGGAATGGTCCACTCCACGCGGATCTTCTTCTGCAGCCTCACTCTTGCCCATGACGCGTTTGTTGCGCTCGGCCTCCTGTGGGGTGACCCTTACTACGGAATCATAACTGGCGTGGTTGCGATGTGACATAACGTCCTCCAAAATAACTGCGTTATCCCTGCGAAATGACACCCCCAGAATTTTTTCTGGAGCCTTTTGCAAGGAAAGCCGAACTGTCGGAATTAAAGGTTAGAAAAATCCAGGGAATTTCTTCACCTAGATTTGACTATTTGTCATTTACTTTCAATAATATGGCATATTCCTGAACCATTGTCAAATATGGGCGGCTTGTCATCCCGCCTATCGACGAGCGGGGTTGCCCGGCTTTAACTGGCGCATTCTGTATCGCCAGAAACCTAAGACATAAGTCATTTGGCGAACCCTGGTCGATGCCCTAGAATATTGCGCGATGGTGCAGCTTTTAATCGTTTATTATTCCAAGACGGGTGGCAGTCGGCAGATGGCCGAAGCGGCTAATTCAGCGGCATCCGAAGAAGTGACGACAGTTTTAAAGACTGCGCAAAAGGCCGAGCCCAAGGATCTCTTGCGTGCAGACGGTTACATCTTCTGCGCGCCAGAGAACCTTGCCGCGATTGCGGGCATGATGAAGGATTTCTATGACCGCAGCTATTATCCAGCCCTCGGACGTATCGAGGGGCGCCCTTACGCGCAGATGGTATGTGCCGGTTCGGATGGGGAAAACGCAGCTCGTCAGACCGCTCGCATTGCCCAGGGTTGGCGGCTCAAGGAAGTTCAGCCACCATTGATCATTTGCACCCATGCGCAGACGCCCGAGGAAATCCTCGCCGACAAGACGATCCCCGAAGAACAACTCGCCCTTTGTCGCGATCTTGGCGCGGCGATGGGTGCCGGTCTGAGTATGGGAGTGTTCTGACGAGGGGTAGGTGCATTGCGGTCGCTCAACGATGTCAAAGCACCTCTGGATATCAAACTCTGCCGTGCCCCTAGTGTTCTAGACACCTGCGTTGTTCGTGCCTCATGCAGCCGTCCTGCATGACAAAAACGCAGTCCATTTCGGTATTTCCAAACCAGCCCAGAGATCGACTTTGTCCGGGATCTGTTCAGCGTGGCAACTAGAGAAACAATAGGGCGCGCTGCACCCGACCAAGCCGAAATTAGCAACAATCCCGTCAAACCTATTGCGGATTGAGCCACACCCACTGGATTCATGCCACGGAGCAGCTGAAAGTCCTTGATCGGTGGGCAATACAGCGCCAACAGTCAAAACGAGGCGTTCCACCTGGGGGATTGTCGGGTGACTTCGGTCAGAAATTAGAAGTCACTTCGGCTTTTAACCTTGTAGGAAACGCATTATGGATTTCATCAAGCTAGAAGCCACTGCGGTGGTCCGCAAAAACTCGATCGCGTTCGTCGAGCAGGTATTTGCGCTTTATGAGGCGCGTCGCCCAGTGGTGATGGTCACAGACGAAGCGCAGGCCGAGAACTTGTCAGGCATAATGATTGACCGCTGCATCGTTCCTGCAGAGCAGTCGGGCTGGTTTGTCGCTGAACATTCTCTGATTCACGACGACGCACCCGCGCAGGTCAGCTACACGTCAGGGACCGAAGGCCAGCCGAAAGGCATCCTTCTGACGCACGCAAATTTGGCTGATGCCGCCGAGCGGATCATCAAGCAGATGCAGATGACCGCAGAGATACGTGAGTATGTGGGCGTGCCGGCTACCTTCAGCTTCGGCTTGGCTCGCTACCGGGCAATCAGCGCCGTGGGTGGTCAGGCCTACCTGCCTCCACGCGGTTTTGATCCTCTTGAGCTCGCCCGTATGCTCGACGCCGGCCAGGTCAATGCGCTTTCAGTGGTGCCAACCTTGCTTCGCATTCTGTTGGCAGAACCCACCATCATCGGTGAAGCGGGCAAGTACCTGCGCTGGATGGAAATCGGGTCGCAGCAAATGACAGCGGACGAAAAGCGCCGCGTCAGAGAGCTTTTCCCCAATGCTCTGATCGTGCAGCATTACGGCCTCACCGAAGCCTCGCGCAGCACCTTCCTGCAGATTTCCGGCGCATCGAAGGACGTGCTGGAATCCGTAGGCCAACCCGTTGGGCGTACAGATGTGCAACTCAGCGCTGACGGTCGTATTCGGATCCGCGGCCCGCATGTCGCAAAATCGCGCATTGACGGCGACGGTTTGCATGACCTGCAGGACGCCGAGGGCTGGCTGCAAACCAACGACCTTGGACACATGCGGGACGGCCATCTGTTTTTCGATGGCCGGGCCGACGATCTGATCAATTGCGGTGGCATGAAGATCGTTCCCGACCAGCTCGAAGAGCATATTCGCTCGCGGCTAGAATCTGGTGCGCAGATTGCGGTTGCGAAAGTCCCTGATGCTCAGCGTGGCGACGGCGTGTTAGTCGCGGTACAAACCGGCCCATCCGAAACCGGGCCAGTGCGAGATGCGGCAGTAGCTGCGCTGCGCGAAATGGGGGTCGAGGCCGGCAGTTCGCTGCATATCATGGCTGTGGATGCCATACCCAAAACGGGCACCGGCAAGGTGCAAAGAGGTGTGCTCGCAGAGCAGTTTGTTTCGCAGTGGCTCACGGAGCCTGCCGAGCCGACCTTGCCTACAAGCAAGATCAACGACGTACTCTCTCTGTTTCGGCATGAATTTTCCGGTCAAGCGATTCGACCGGACGATACGTTCGAGACTCTTGGCGGGGACTCCCTGCTATACATTCAGTTCTCTCTGAGTTTCGAAAAGCGCTTTGGACAGCTGCCGAATAAATGGGAACAGCTCAGTGTAGCTGAGCTGCAGCGCCACGTTGGCGTGAACGTCAAGACCATCTGGCGTCGACTGGAGTCTGTTACCTTGACGCGTGCGTTTTTCATGGTCTGCATCGTCGCCTTGCACACCGGTGCGTTTGTCTACAGTCCCAATTGGGGAGCAGCCTATTTTCTGGTCATGCTCGCGGGTTACTCTGTTGCCCGCTTTCAATTGCCCGAGATCATCCGCACCGGCAGCGTCAGAACGCTGCTCGGGACCATCAAGTATGTGGCAATTCCAACGCTGATATTGGTCGCCTTGTTGCAGGTATACACTCAAAATTTCGAAGTAACGCCACTGCTCTTGGTCTCCAATTTTCTCGACCCTCATACACTAAGGGGATTTCACTTTTACTTCATTGAGTTCTACGTCCAGCTGCTGCTGCTTGCTGCATTGTTGTTTTCTTTTTCGACAGTGCGCGAGTCGTTCCGTGTGCGCCCGATGTTCAGTGCTCTTGTTTTGCTCATGGCAGTGGTTCTGGTTGACCGGACCATCGAATCTTTCTGGAACGGTGATTACAACTACCACCGGACCCCGTGGCATTATGCATGGGCTTTCGTGCTTGGCATGGTTCTGGCGGGTGCGAACGATCTGCGCACCCGGCTTTTGGCTCTGGCCGTCTCGATCGTGGCAGTTTGGTCCGTGTGGGGGCTGAGTTCTGCTGCGTACTACGTGGGTGGTGGATGTGTGATCGTGTTGTTCGTGCGCGCCTTTGTCGTGCCAGCGCCAGCGAAGGTGTTGGTGGCCGAAATCGCCGGTGCTTCGATGTTTATTTATCTCAGCCATTACGAGATGATTATCATTGTGACCAAGGTATTCGGCGAGAACAAGCCATGGGTGTCACTGATTTCGGCAGTCATCGTCGGTGTCGCATTGACCCATATGTATGCATTTTGTGAACGGCGGTTTATTCAGTCGAGAAAATTGGCCCGATGATCGAATTGCGCACAGCCGTTAGCGTGTCGGCATTCAGCCACATCTAGGTTGATAATGGAGGTGCCGCCATTCAAACGTCGGGTCTTCTACCTCGCGCCGCCCAAGGACCTTGAGCCGTCAGCAGTGACCCGCGCATGAACCGGTTTAAGTTCTCCGGCAAAGGGGTGCTGCACATTAACCGCAGGTTCAAAAACAATAGAATTGATAGCGACCATGCCGCGCCCATGAAGCGGCTTGCTCCTACGGACTATAAATAGTCGTAACCGGCCAAAGCCCTGCTGCGTGACGTTGATGCGACTCGAACCATTAAACACGATCATTTCCAAGGCGCTCAATCAGAGGTAGAAGGCGAAACCCGTTTTGTGGGGGCCTGTGGGCACGATGCCAAAACGGCAATCTGTACAAAGTGGGAATGGTCAGCGCCTGAAATAGTGCATCAGATCCTACCCAGCTTACCTCCAAAATGTTTCGCGCGCGAAACGCTTCCGAACAGAATGGGTGGTTTGACACTGCTGCCAATTCATGACCACTGGCTGGACCGAAATACAACCGGAGGTATAGGTGTCACAGCAAAGCAAAAGGCAGGCGGAACGGCTCGTGGCCGTGGTGGTGACGCATAATCGCCTGGCCCAGCTAAAGATCACGTTGATGCGGCTACTGGAATGTCCTGCGCAGGATCTGACCGCCGTGGTGGTGGTCGACAACGCCGCCAGCGACGGCACGTCCGAATGGCTGAGCGCGCAGAACGATCCGCGCCTGGTGACGCAACGCCTTGAGGTCAATCGCGGCGGAGCAGGTGGATTTGCCGCCGGCATGGCCATGGCGCGGGACCGGTTCAACCCTGATTGGCTGGTGGTCATGGACGACGATGCGCGCCCCGAACCGGGCGCACTGGCAGCCTTTCACGACCGCGACAAGGCCGGGATCGACGCGGTGGCGGCCGCCGTCTATTTCCCCGACGGGCGCATCTGCGAGATGAACCGCCCGTCGCGCAACCCGTTCTGGCATGGCCGCGAATTTCTGCGCACCGCGCTGCGCGGGCGGGGCGGGTTTCACCTGTCCCCTGCGATCTATCAGGGCACAGAGCTGCGCGAGATCGACGTCACATCCTTCGTCGGGTTCTTTGTATCGAGCAAGGGGCTCGATCTGGCTGGGCTGCCCGATCCGGGCCTTTTCCTTTATGGCGATGACGGGCTTTACACCCTTGGGCTTCGGCACGCAGGCGGGCGCATGGTATTCGACCCCATGGTGCGGTTCGAGCATGATTGCTCGACCTTTTCTGCCGCTCAGAGGGGGCAATTCGCCCCGATCTGGAAGGCCTATTACTACCACCGCAACCTGCTGCTGCTCTATCGGCTGGCGGCGGGGTGGATGTTCTGGCCGGCTTTGTGCCTGATCCTGCCGAGATGGCTGTGGAAGATGCGCGCACATGGCGGGCAGAGATTGCTTTATCTAAGACTTCTCAGGCGGGCCGTGCGCGACGGGCTGGGGCGGCGCAGGGATGTGGCGCATGCCAAGGTGCTGGGCTGGGCCGGTCTTTAACTATCGTACGACTGCACCATGAGCGGGTTTTTTCCGCTATTCCTGAGATATGAAAACCGCAAAAGGCTTAGCGGGTCAGGATGTCGCGGTGATGGCGGCGCAGCAGGACGGTGCCAAGAAAAAGCACGACCAAGCTGACGCAGATCACGTAAAGCTCGGAGATGTAGCTGGGCGAATAGGTGGAATAGAACCCCTCGCGCATGAGCCCGGTGATGTGCATGAGTGGGTTGTACCACAGCACCTTCTGCACCACCGGGGGCATGTCCTCGTAGATGAAAATGACCCCCGAAGCCAAAAACAGTGGCCGTGTTGCGATCGACCAGATCATGTCCCATGCGTCGAACAGCCCGATAAGAACACAGTTCAACACTCCTACCGCCAGACTCAGCAGAAGCGTTAGAAAGATCACCTTGAGGATCGGCACGATGTCCAGCAACACATGCGTGTCGATGATCACCATGATCAGCAACAGGACGACATAGCCCACAAGGATCCCGGTCAGGGCATTCAGGGTGAACCGCGCCAGAACGGCATCGCCCCATGTCACAACCGGATACTGCATCAGCGGTCTGGAAAACGACAACGCCCGCGCCACCGCGTTCGAGATGTTCTGATAAAGTGTAAACGGCACGAATCCGGTTGCGTAGAACAGGACGAAGCTGTTGCCCAGCGATGGTGTGCGCAGCAGCAATGAAAAAGCCAGCGCCAAGATGAATACACCGCCAAGAGGTTCGAGAATGGCCCACAGATACCCCCCGGGCGAGCGGCCATAACGGGTGGACATTTCGCGCAGCATAAGTGCAAACACGGTGCGCGCCGTGCGAAACGACGTCGTTAGGCCTGCGCCCGGTTTTTGGGGCGGAACCTGCCCGGTAGATTCGGGATGCGAGGGGTCGGAGGCGGACATTCTGGACAAGTCCCTTGTAGCCGTTCGATTGTCAGGTATGCAGAGCACCGACGGCCTATCAGCTTTATTACGGTTTGAAAATTGACAGATAACAACACAAAGGGCGATGCCCCGCGAAAACCCGATCAATCGCCGGGTGCTGCCGTGGGCTCAGGAAAAGCACCTGCGCCCAAGGCCGGGCCGGGGCATAGAGCGGGGCCGGGCGGTAGACCCAAGCCGCCCCCCGTGGTCAATATTCGCCCCATGGCCGAGCCTGCCGGCATGAAACGGCGTCACCGGGGGGTTCTGATCGGCTTTGCGGTTTTTGTTCTCGTGCCGTTGGTCGTGGTGGCGATTTATCTGGGTCTGGTGGCCAAGGATCAATACGCCTCGACAGCCGGCTTTACCGTGCGTCAGGAGGAAGGCGCCAGTGCTACCGATCTTCTGGGCGGGCTGGCAAAATTTACGGGCAGCAGCGCTTCGGGCGATAGTGATATCCTTTACGAATTCATTCGCAGCCAGGCCTTGGTCAGGCGGATCGACGAGGCGCGCGATCTGCGTGGATATTATTCACAGAATTGGAGCGCGGATCCGGTCTTTTCGCTCTGGCCCGATGCGTCGATTGAGGATCTGCGCTGGTTCTGGAAGCGTATCGTGCGGGTGTCCTACGAGCAGTCCAGCGGGTTGATCGAAGTCGAAGTCCTGGCCTTTGATCCGCTGATGGCCCAGATGATCGCCGGCGATATCGTGCGTGAAAGTCAGGACATGGTGAACGCGCTGAACGAGGTCGCGCGTGTCGATGCCATCAATTATGCGATGGCCGATCTGGCGCAGGCCGAGCAGCGGCTAAAGAACACCCGCTCAGAACTGACCGGCTTCCGCACCCGAACCCAGATCGTCGATCTGCAATCCGACATTCAAGGCCGAATGGGGGTGATGAACAACCTTCAGCAGCAACTGGCCACCGAGCTCGTCGACTTTGACGAGCTAAGCGGAACCACCCGCAGCGACGACCCTCGTGTCAGTCAGGCCATGCGTCGCATTGAGGTAATTCGCGGCCGCATCGCCCAGGAGCGCCGCGATTTCGCCACGACCGAAGTGCCGCAAACCGGCGAGGATTATCCCACCCTGATCTCGGAATTCGAAGGTCTTGTCGTCGAGCGTGAGTTTGCCGAACAGGCCTATCGCGCGGCCCTGACAGCCCGCGATTCAGCGCAGGCCGAGGCGATCCGCCAAAGCCGCTATCTGGCCGCCTATATAGAGCCTACATTGGCCGAAGACGCCGAATATCCGCGAGCTTTCGTGATCTTCGGACTGGCTGTCCGTCGTCAAATAAAATGGGACATCAGAGCGGCTTGAGCATTGGAGGCTCTGGCTCGTTCGTGTGATTGATTATGCGGCTTGTTTCTGGTGTTGCAAGCGGCGCTGTCGGATTGTCTGTTTCTTGATCTTCTCCCTTTCCCTGAGAATGGCTTTATCGCGGCCGAAGTAGACGTCGGCGGGTGTGACGTTGTTCAGACTCTCGTGGTATCGTTGGTTATTGTAATATTCGACGAAGGCCCCGATCTGCTGCTCGAGATCGCCGGGCAGGTAGTAATTCTCCAGCAGAACCCGGTTCTTCATAGTTTGGTGCCAGCGTTCGATCTTGCCTTGTGTCTGTGGGTGGAATGGCGCCCCGCGGACGTGCGTCATTTTGTGATCCTCCAGCCAATCGGCCAGATCGCCAGAGATATAGCATGAGCCGTTGTCGCTGAGCAGCCGCGGCTTGTGGCGCACGACCGCCTGGTCGCAACCCGATTCCGCCAGAGCCAACTCGATAGTGTCGGTCACATCGGCAGCACGCATGGTGCTGCAGAGCTTCCACGCAATGATGTAGCGGCTGTAATCGTCCAGGATCGTGCTGAGGTAATACCAGCCCCACCCGATGATCTTGAAGTAGGTGAAATCGGTCTGCCACATCTGGTTGATTGCCGTGGTTTTGTCTTTAAACTCGTCGGCCGCCTTGATCACCACATGCGCGGGCGCCGTGATCAGGTCAGCTTCCTTCAGAATACGATATGCTGATGATTCAGATATAAAATACCGCTTCTCGTCGGTGTATTTCACCGCCAGCTCCCGTGTCGTCAGGGCCTCAAATTCCAGCGCGAACTCGATCAAATCATCGCGCCGATCCTGTGGAATACGGTTCCAGACAGAACCTGGACGGGGTGCGTGGTCCGCCAGGGCATCAAGGCCGCCGTCGACATAACGATCATACCAACGGTAGAAGGTCGCGCGCGGGATGCCCAGCATGTCGAGGGTCTGCCTGGCCGGTAGATGTGAGCCTTCAACCGTTCGGATGATTTCCAGCTTCTCGGACGCGGGATACCTCATTTCTCTGCCTCCCCAGCCCCTGTCATGCTTTTTTTGAGCAGACGGTTCTCAAGGGTCAGGTCTGCCACGCATTCCTTCAGGGCAAGTGACTCCGAGCGCAGATCTTTGACTTCTGGCGACGTTGCCTGCCGGGCCGTGTCGCCGGACAATCGCCGCTTGCCAGCCTCAAGGAATTCCTTCGACCAGCTGTAATATAGGCTTTCGGCGATGCCTTCACGGCGACAGAGCACCGAAATGCTCTCTTCGCCTCGCAGACCCGCCAAGACGATGCGGATCTTCTCCTCAGCCGAATAGGTCTGACGGGTCTTGCGGCGGATGTTCTTGACCAGCTTGTCAGCTGCGTCCTTAGACGTTCCGGATTTCTTGTTCATCTTCACTCCATGAAGGTTACGATGAACCAGAAATCCTCCGTTGTTCAATTCCTCAAATCTGTCCCACAGGCGCTGACGTCAGACACGCATCACATAGGGTCGTGACGATATCTGTCGCGCGCTCCAGATGGCTGACCTCACCTCCTCCTTGGAACCAGCCAAGCGTGAGTTCGGGATCGAGAAACAGTGTCGGATCGAAGAAGCTGACACAGGAACAGTCAAGGTTTTTAAAGTAATTTTGGCGCTGAAATTTCGGTTTCGGCGCACTCAACGCGTGCGCTCCGGGAAAGAAAACCACCAGATTTTTCGAATCGCGAAAGTGAGCGCATAGCGGAACCTGCTGCTTTGCCACTTTGACTAGATACTGCGCTGATCCCTCGCGATACGAAACAAGTTCATCGATTTCAGTCAACTCAAGGTTTTGTATCATGACCCATTCCTACGTAAGAGACTGGCAGTGTAGTATCGAGTTCTAAAGGCATTGTTGACAGCGCCCTTCAGGCCTTGCACTTTTATAGCTTATCACGCAGAACTTCGGCGTTGCCGCATGCTCCCTTAAGGCGAGCGATGCCACAGATGACACTGGATAGCACCCCATGACAGACAGCATCAGCCCCGGCGCCGACGGTCAGGCCAATCATACCCTCGCCGTTATGCGCGACGAGACCCGCGAAGGGGCGCTGGCGGTGGATGTCGATTTCCTGCCGGGCCTTGCATTTCATGCTGATCCGGCGCTGGAAATTTCGGGCAGTTTCGCGTCACCCAAGGGCCGAATTCTGGATTTCGACGCACATATGGGGCCGGGCCTCGGCGAATGGGTGGGGCTGCATGTGGCGCTGCCTGCGGGCGATCTGCGCCAGGCGGGGATTCTCGGCTTTGCTGCGCGCGTCTCGGCGCCCGAAATCATGGTGGTGCGCGCCTGTTTGCGCAGCGGAACGATCAATGGCTTCGTCGATTGCTTCTTTGACAAGCATCTGATGGTGCGTCCCGAAGAGGCCAGCCATCTTGATGCTCTGCCCGTCCAGTACCGCGACCAGATCCCGATGCAGGCGCCTTGGCGCGAACTGGTGCTGTTTCTGCCCACGCATGATTTTCGCATGTCCCTGATTGATCTGCGCACCTTTATCGTATGAACCTCGCGCTGGTCATCCCGGTGCGCAACGATCAGCTGGGGCTGGATCGGCTGGTGGCGCAGGCCCGTTTCATGGGGGTGTTCGCCCAGATCGTGGTCGTCGATGACGCCTCGGAGGTTCCCGTTAGCGTGGCAGGCGATATCATCGGCCCGCGCCGGTGTCCTGTCACGGTTTTGCGCCGGGATGCGCGGGGCGGGGCCGGGACGGCACGCAACCTCGCGCTGGGGATGGTGCAAACCGATCATATGATCTTTTTCGACAGCGACGATCTTTTTACGCCTGAATTCGCGCCGCTCTGGGAGTCGCTTCAGGGGCGGGATTTCGATTTCTGCCTGATGCGTTATCAGGACAGCGAGCGGGCGCATTTCGGTGGCTGGGGGCAGAATCCGCACGACGAAGCGTGCTGGAAGAGGGCCGAGGCAGGCAATGATGTTCTGAGCGAGCCAAGCGAAACGGCCCTTTGGACCCTGGCCCAAGCGGGGAATTTTCCTTGGAACAAGATCTATCGCACCGCATTTCTGCGCGACAACGGTCTGCGCTGCACGGAAACGCAGGTGCATAACGATATCGAACTGCACTGGGGCAGCTTTCTGGCCGCGCGCCGTGTCATTCTCTCTGCGCGCATCGGGGCGCTGCATGTGGTGCGTCCGGGGGCGGATCGCCTGACCAACATATCGGATGCCACGCGCCTTCAGCTGTTTCAGGCACTAAACCGCGTGCTTGAGACGCTGGCACAGCACGGTAATCCGCTCCCCGCCACTTTGTCGTTCCTGCGTTTTGCCGCTGATCTGCTGATCTGGGCTGAGCGCATGATTGACGCGGACCTGCGCGACGCATTTCGCACCCGTACACAGATTTTCCTGCAATCAGCAGTGACGGCGCAGATTCACGAGACCTTGATCCATGAAGATCCGGTGCTGGCACTGCAACTTTGCCTGCAAAGGTCGGCGGAGCCTGTGCCATGCTGACCCTCGCGTTTCTGGCTGATGGCGATACGCCCGCACTGAAGGCGGCGCTTGAATCGCTCGCTGGGCTGGCCACACCGGATCGCCCGCTGCTGCTGCTGGTTGATCCCGACTCCCAAGGTGGCAACCGTGACATGCTGCGGATGTTCGTAAATCGCCACGGCGGAAACCTCTTGCCGCTGGGTGAGGCGCTGACGCGCGCCGAGGCGAGCGCGCTCGCACGCAAAGAAACCGGCGCTGATTATGTGCTGGTGCTGACATGCGATGATCGGGTGAACAACGCGAGCCTCGCGGCGCTGGAGCAGTCGCTTGAACTGTACCGCCCCGATCTGGCGGTCATGGCGTCCGGCGGATGGATCACCCACCCGGATCGCCCCCTGCCTGGCCCGGACGCGCGCCGCGCCGCCGCGCTGCCTGCCAAGCCTGACGTGGGGGATCTGCTCACGCTTTATCCCGATTCCCGGCACCTGTTGATCCGAGGGGGCGAGTGCGCCGTGTCTGATCCCCTTGCGGATCCGCGCGCAGCTTGGGACATCTGGGAAAAGACGATAAAAAAGGCGGAACAGATCCTGTTCCACCCCTATCCCGTTCTGCTCACCGCTACGTCCCGTTGCGGCGCAGCGGCCAGTCTGGACGCCATCGCGCCGATGCTGGCCGCTGCTCACAAGGCGGAACGCGCCGACCGGCTGGCTCGCGCCCTGCACTGGGTGGGCGATGCTCTGGCACTCGCCCCGCCAGAAACGGCGGCCGACACGCTCACCGCCGCCGCGCGCCTCCTGCGCGCTCTGCCCCGATCCTTGCGCGCGCAGGTCTGCGCGGCACCGGCGCCGGCAGGGCCGTTCCTGAACGCCGTTCGCAACGGCCAGGATGGTGCGGCGCATCTGGCATTACTGGCCAGCGCCCGCACCGATCTGCATATGCGCGCGCTGGCCGGTGAATACGCCGCCCTGCGCACCGATCTGAACGCCGCCTTGCCCGGTCCCGCGTATCTGAGGGCATTGCACACGCGTCTGTGGACGCGATGAACCGGGACGACGCGATTTAGAACCAGCGACCAATCGCCGTCAGTGTCAAATCGAAGTTGACTGCCGTGTGACTTTGACCTGCCGGCGCTAAGCAGCGCCGCATCGAAATAGCTGCCCGCTGTAACGCGGCGGATATTCGCAATGGCAAACGACTGCCCGATCGAGAAGTTGTCGAACGGTGGCACTGCTTGCGTGCTCACGACAGGTTCTACCGCAAAAGGTGCGGGCCAGTTTCCGTCAACATTATCGGTTCGATAGGGGTTGGCGGCCGTGCCGTTACCGTTTTTCGTGATATTGCCCATCGCGATCTTGAGGGTGCAGAATTGGGTGCCATCGGCAAAGCGTACATAGTCTCCGCCGCCGCCTGTGCCCCGTTCGATCACCGCCCCCGTCGGAATGCCGCCCGTCTGGGTGACCGTGCCCAGCAATGTTATCCCTTTGTAATCCGCGTTCCAGTCCGACCACTGCGTGCCGGCGTCGTTGCGAATACGCTCATAACGACGCAGATCGCCCGGCATGCCAGTGGCAGCGTGGCCATATTCAGCCGTCTGTTTCACCGCCTGCCCGGTATCAAGCCGCCGGGTCCGGATCATGACAAGACTGCCATTAGGGCTCTGCGGCCAAGTTCCGGGGTTGTCATCGCTGACCAGCCCGGCAAAGCCGGCGGCGGCCGCATCGATATCCACATTGGCAGCGGCGCTATAGTAGCCGCCGAACCCGTTCAGCCCGGCCGTCAGCGCACCTTCGGTCGTCACGAGGCGCCCGGGCGCGGTGTCGGACACATCCGCCTGCACGGCTGCGCCGCTCAGCAGCCCGGTGGTGGCGTCGACCTTCAGCGCTTCGGTCCAGTTGGCGCCATCGGCCGAGACCTTGATCGCAAAATCATCCGTTCCAACCAGCCCCATTTCCGCGCGCCCCGAAAATCCGGTTTGATAGAGCAGCGACGCCGTATCGCTTGCTTCAGCCTTGTTAATCTTTAGCTGGTGGCCCGCGCCAGCATGGCTCAGCAAGGTGGCCTCTGCTGCAACCGACAGCGCATTGGTGGCATCAGAGCTGGCATTGATCCCGATACCGGTGATGTTTTGCAGATTCGAGGTCGGTGCGTGCCAGACACCGCCTTGAAAGACGAGATCGCGCGCCGCCGCCCCGTCCCAGGCGCGCCAGCCCTCCTGCGGCGTGACAAAGATCCAACCCCCGGACCATTGCGCCAGCTTGCCTGCTTGCCCGGCCCAAGCATCCGTGGGCGCGGCGCCTATGGCATACACTTCGCCCGCCTCGGGGCTTTCGGGCGGCGTGTTGACGTCCACCCCGGCCAGAACCATTTGGGTGATCCCGTCCAGAATGCGTAGCGCCTCATTGTGGGTGACGTGCTTCTGGGCTTGAGACGGGGCGATTAACGGCAGGCTCAGGCGGGCGGTCGTATCGGACATGACAGGGAAATCCTCGCGAAGGTTCAAGATTGCGCAAAGCATCGGTCCAGACAGTTAACGTCTGCTACCAGAGCGTACTCATCACGGTTAACGCCCAATTTACCTTTCTCGCGCCTCCACCCACCCCGGAAAGGCACGGTCCGATTGTTCAGCCGCGCCCACCCGTCGTCGCACCGAGAAGCAGTTGGGCACCAACGACCTACAAGACCAAGAACTGGTCGAACTATAACCTTTTCCTGAAGCGTCGCGACCAAAGTGCTGTCGTAGGAACCCCACAGAAAGTGCTTGGCACAGTGGGCGCAAAGATTGTGCTATATGCTCGTCTATCAACATATGAACAGATCGGCGGTAGCCGATTTGCGGCGCCCTATCTGAGAAATGGAAAGTTAGGATCATGACCCAGTCGCCTTTTGTACCTTTGTCTGATGCTGAATGGCCCACGCAGATTTCCGATTTGCGCGACGATTTTGCAGGGGCGCTGAACGTGTATCGCACGATGGCACACCACCCAGATCTGCTGCGGGCTTGGGCCCCGCTGCGCCAGCATATAGTGAAAGACAATCAACTCGGCCCCATTCGCACAGAAGTGGTAATCCTGCGCACTGCGGTCCGTCTTGGATCGGAATATGAATGGGCACATCACGTGAGCCGGTCTCGCGCATTGGACATGGACGATGCGCGGATAGCGGCGATCCGCGAAATGCCCGATGGTGAAGATGGCTTGATCGTGCGAGCGGTAGATGCCCTGATCGACAACAGACATTTGACGCTGGAACAGGAAGCAGAACTGGCAGCCATTATTGGAGGCAAGGCAGTGATTGACCTGATTGCTACCGTCGGATTCTACTCAATCCTGGGTTATCTGCTTCTGACCTATCAGACGCCGCTCGATGCTCGCATCGACGCAGAGATGATGCGCAATCCTCTAAGTCTGTGATTCCTCGGTTTGATGCGGTGATCCTTTTCTCAGGAGTGTAAGGAAGCACTAAAGACCTTTGGGCATTTGACCCAGCGGGTTGCGACGCGTTGCAAATCCTCCAGCCTGCCGAACACGACGTCGATCCTGGTGCGCGCCGTCAATATCAGCGCTCATCGTTCCGACCCGTTCAGTACGTTCGGGCATTCGCTCATCGCACTCATCTGCAACCCCATCATCGGCTGACCGTACTACACCCGGCAACCCAGCTCTTTTGCGTGGCGCAACAGGGGCGTTTCTACCGGGACCCTGATGACATCGACCACGATCATGATTGGCTGCAAGCGGTTGACCTCGAGGGGTAGCGGATCATTCCCGTTCAACCCCAAGGGCGTTGCATTGATGACGATGTCATGGCCCTCAGGATCGGGCGCTTCGGCGTGCAGCGCACAACCGCGACAGGTCTGTGCCACCAGCCGGGCGATATCCTCGTTGCGGCTTTCGGCAGTATCGCTGATGGTGATGGCGTAGTGCCCGCTTCGGCACGGCAATAGGCCAGCGATGCTTTGGCCGCGCCGGCGCCGACACCGTCGAAATTGCCTGCGTGCCACTGGTCGCCAAGGCGATGCTGGACAGCGCCGCCGCGACCGATCCGGGCGACTGGAACGTGGGACATGTTGAAACGTTGACCAATTGCGCCGTGACATCGGCGCGCTGAACAGGAGGTTACCATGGAACATCTGGGTAAATTCTACATCGACGGCAAATGGGTCGCCCCGGAATCGGCTCGTAAATTTCCCGTCCTGAATCCCGCGACCCAAGAGCAGATCGGCGAAATCGCACTCGGCAGTGAGGCCGACCTTAACAAGGCCGTCGCCGCCGCGAAAAAGGCATTCCAGACCTATGGCCGCACCACGCAAGCCGAGCGGCTGAAGCTGCTTGAGCGGATGATGGAGGCCAGTCGCGAACGGTTCGAGGATCTGGCGCAGGCGATTAGTCGCGAAATGGGCGCGCCGATCACGATGTCTCGCGAGGCGCAAGCGGACGCGGCCATTGGCCACCTGCAAGGTTTTATCGACGCGATGAAGAAACAGGAATTGCGCGAGACGCTGGACAACGGCGATATTGTGGTGCGCGAACCTATCGGTGTTTGCGGGCTGATCACGCCGTGGAACTGGCCGATCAACCAGATCGCGCTCAAGGTCATTCCGGCGCTGGCGACGGGTTGCACCTGTATACTGAAACCGTCCGAGCATACGCCGCTGTCGGCCATGATCTACGCTGAGATCATTGATGCCGCGGGCTTCCCTGCTGGCGCGTTCAACCTCGTCCATGGCGATGGCGAGACGGTCGGACGTGCCATGTCGCAGCACCCCGATATCGACATGATTTCATTTACCGGATCGACCCGCGCGGGCCGCAGCATCACCCGTGACGCTGCCGAGACGATCAAGCGCGTCACGCTAGAGCTAGGGGGCAAGTCGCCCAACCTCGTCTTTGCCGACGCGGATATGGAGCCGCGCGTGACGGCGTCGGTGCAGGAATGCATGTATAACACTGGCCAATCCTGCGACGCGCCCACGCGCCTGATCGTCGAGCGGTCCTGCTATGATGAAGTCTGCGAGATCGCGCGCCAGGTCGGCGAGGCCATAGAGGTGGGCGATCCGACCAAAGAGGGCGATCACATCGGCCCGCTGTTCGATCAGATCCAGTATGACCGTGTGCAGGCCATGATCGAGGCAGGCATCAACGAGGGCGCGACCCTTTTGGTCGGAGGCACAGGCAAGCCTGATGGGCGCAATACCGGCTGGTTCTGCCGCCCAACGATCTTTTCCGACGTGCGAAATGACATGCGTATCGCGCAGGAGGAGATCTTTGGCCCCGTGCTGGTAATCATCCCTTTCGAGGGAGAAGAGCAGGGCATCGAGATTGCCAATGACACGCCCTACGGCCTTGCCGCCTACCTGCAAACCGGCGATCCCGACCGGGCCGAGCGTGTGGCCGCGCAGCTACGCGCTGGGGCCGTGCATATCAATGGCGGCGGCTTCAACTACGGCTCGCCCTTTGGCGGGTACAAGCAGTCGGGCAATGGCCGCGAGGGCGGATTGTTCGGGCTGGAAGACTATCAGGAGATCAAGACGCTGCACTTTGGCTAACACCGGGTGACAGGGGAACAGCTTCACGGGGCGCGGCTGGTTCCGCCGCGCCATTTCTTTGCCAATGACAGGAGATTCCATGACCCTTTTGACTGATTGATCCCTCTTGCGCCGTCGCTGAACGGTCGCATTGATGCCCATTTGAATGCCCGCACAGGCCGCGACACCAAAAAAGGCTACACCCTAAGAAATCATATCAGAGAAGTTGCACAAAGCTGGGAGGCGTCAGCGGACGCCAAGCAGTGGGCGGTCAAAATCCGCAAAAGTATGTTGTCTCACAACCGCAAGGCCGTGCGCCCGGAGGGCGTCATAGCCTCGGTAGATTGTCATCGCTTTGAGGGCAGCGCGTCGGTCGGCAGCGCGCTGGTCGAGCAGATCGTTGAGATGCGCGTAGACGGGCAAACGTGGTCATCGACCTTGAGGCGGGCAATGCCGAACGATGGCTGCTGGACCGCGGTTGGATGAAACGCCATGATGCGCGTGCTAGTGAAGCGCCGCCAAACCGTCGACGATCCGTTGTCGATCGGCTACATGCCGAATACGGCGTGGAACGACACCAACTGGACGAGTGAGCGTTTCGTAAAGCTGGATCGCGAGGGCCGCGCCGCACGTGGCGCGACCCCTCGTTTCGCTTACTTATCGAAGTGAATGACGCTGCGGATGCTTTTGCCTTCGTGCATCAGATCGAACGCCTCGTTGATGCCCTCAAGACCCATGGTGTGAGTGATGAAATCGTTCAGCTTGAATTCGCCCTTGAGGTAGCGCTCGACATAGTCGGGCAGTTCCGACCGGCCCTTGACGCCGCCAAAGGCAGACCCGCGCCAGACCCGGCCGGTGACCAGCTGGAACGGACGGGTGCAGATTTCCTGACCCGCGCCGGCGACACCGATGACCACGGATTCACCCCAGCCCTTGTGGCAGCATTCCAGCGCCGAGCGCATGACATTGACGTTGCCGATACACTCAAACGAGTAATCAACACCGCCGTCGGTCAGTTCCACGATCACATCCTGAATCGGCTTGTCGTGGTCCTTGGGGTTGATGAAATCGGTCGCGCCCAGTTTGCGGGCCAGATCGAACTTGCTCTCGTTGATGTCGATCACGATGATCCGGCTGGCCTTGGCCATCGTCGCGCCGATCACGGCCGAGAGGCCGATGCCGCCCATGCCAAAGATCGCGACGGTCGCGCCTTCCTCGACCTTGGCGGTGTTCATCACCGCGCCCATGCCGGTGGTGACGCCGCAGCCCAGCAGGCAGACTTCTTCCAGCGGGGCGTCGGGATTGACCTTGGCCAGCGAAATCTCCGGCAGCACGGTATATTCGGAAAAAGTCGAGCAGCCCATGTAGTGCAGGATCGGCTTGCCGTCCTTGGAAAACCGGCTGGTGCCGTCGGGCATCAGGCCCTTGCCTTGCGTTTCGCGGATCTTCTGGCAAAGGTTGGTCTTGCCGGATTTGCAGAACTTACATTCCCCGCATTCGGGCGTGTAGAGCGGGATCACGTGATCGCCGACGGCAACGCTGGTCACGCCTTCGCCGATGGATTCGACGATACCGCCGCCCTCATGGCCCAGAACAACCGGGAACAGCCCCTCGGGATCGTCACCCGACAGCGTGAACGCATCGGTGTGGCACACGCCCGAGGCGACGATGCGAATGCGCACTTCGCCAGCCTGCGGCGGCGCCACGTCAATCTCTTCGATCGAGA
The DNA here is from genome assembly GCF_035599575.1 of Roseovarius sp. Pro17. Classification (NCBI taxonomy): domain Bacteria; kingdom Pseudomonadati; phylum Pseudomonadota; class Alphaproteobacteria; order Rhodobacterales; family Roseobacteraceae; genus Roseovarius; species Roseovarius sp. Pro17. Next base: position 3,230,507 of record NZ_CP141179.1, on the reverse strand, counting down.
GCGGCTGGTTAACCGCCCAGGCGACAGCCGCTCTGGATTTGATCACGTCAGTCATGAGGACTCGCTTTGCTTCTGGTTGGTGAATTGCCCGCGCGAGCGGAAGGTGAATGCTGGAGAGTTCTACACTATTCCCACAGGGGGATAATTGTCCAACTTAACAAGCTTCCAATATATTGGTGCAACATCTCAGGCAAGTCCGGTGACCGGCAAAGCGTCGGTGTTCAGGTGGGCAAGTGTTTGCGAATTCGTCGCCGAGGCAGAGCTTTTTACTGTGGCTGCCACTCCACCGGGGACTGCGACGAATGCTTTCAGGCGCTCAATGAACTGGTCCAATGCTGCGAAATTGACTGAGGCGGCACTGGTTTCTGGCCAGGGTATCCGGCACGCGGCGCGCATTTTGCTTGTCATCGGGGGGTGCGCTCCGCTTTAGTCCGGTATGGTCGCGGCCCAAAGGTGGCGCCGCGCAGATGACATGGACCTAGGGAGAGAGACATGAAATTTACAGCAATCCTTGCATCCACCACGATAATCGCCGCAGGCGCGGTCTTTGCGCAGGATGTCGATAAAACGGACTGGCCCACCAGCTTTACCGTCGGAACGGCCAGCCAGGGCGGCACATATTTCGCCTATGGTTCGGGCTGGGCGAACCTCGTGGCCGAAGAGCTGGGCCTGACGGGCGGCGGCGAAGTCACTGGCGGACCGATGCAGAACATGGCGCTGGTGCACACTGGCGAGGCCGCGTTTGGCATGACCACGATGGGACCGGCAGCCGAATCACTGGCAGGCACCAACCCGATCGCACCGGGTCTGGAAATGACGCAGGCCTGCGCCATGTTCCCGATGTATCAGACGCCGTTTTCTGTAACCGCGCTGGCATCCTCGGGTATCAAGAGCGTCGCGGACATTCCCGCTGGTGCCAAGATCGGGTTTGGCCCCGCCGGATCGACGTCCGACACGTATTTCCCGCGCATGATGGATACGCTGGGCGTCGATTATGAGCGGCGCAATGGCGGCTGGACCGATCTGGGTGGCCAGTTGCAGGATGGCCTGCTGGATGTCATCGCCTTCGCCGCAGGCGTGCCGGTGCCCGCTGTCAGCCAGTTGGAGGTGCAGACCGACGTCAACATCATCGAGTTCACCGAAGAAGAGCAGGCCAAGCTGCTGGCAGAATTCCCCGTCTCGGACTTCTCGATCAAGGCCAGCACCTACAGCACGCTTGAGGCTGACGCGCGCTCGGTTTCGATGTGGAACTTTGCCATCGCGAATTGCGACTTGCCCGACTCCTTCGTGAATGCCGCCGTCGATGTTGTCATGTCCGACAACGCACGCATGGTTGGCATTCACAAGGCCGCTGGTTCGACCTTGCCTGAAAACTGGGACAAGAACAAAGTGTTGAAATGGCATCCCGGTGCCGCAGCCTGGTTCAAGGAAAATGCAGGCGCGGACATTCCCGATGACATGATCTACGGCAACTGAGCCAATCCAATCGTTTTACATGCCGCCCCTGATCGGGCGGCATGTTACCGCTGCGCAAGCGGCCACACTTCGGGAAGGGTGAAGTTTCTATGACAGATCAGGACAGTCAGATCATAGCCGAGGGCGTCGACGAGGAACCTGTCGAGAGCAATCGCCGTATTTTTGCGGGGCGTGGCTATCTGATCGTGGCTGCCCTTTCGGCGATATATGCGTTCTTTCACATGGCCGCGTTAAATGGCCTGTCGATCTCCGAATGGACCGGACTCGAGGTGCCGTTCCTGCCGACCTTCCCGATGGAAACCTGGAATTTCCGCATCGTGCATATCGCGGGCGCGCTGATCCTCGGCTTTACGCTATATTCCGCGCGCGGGTTCATCGACGAGGGCAAGAGCGCGGCGCGCCATCCGCTCGATATTATCGCGGCGCTGGCCATTTTGCCCGCGCTTTATGCCACTTGGACTGCCTTCCGCATCGCCAACCAGATCGCTGGCGGTGTGATGTGGAACGGGATGACCCCAGAATTCAAGAACCTCGAGATTTATCAGTTTGGCCTGCCGCTAATTGCGGCTACCGCCATCGGCATCGTGGTCGGCTGGCTGCGGGGCCGCGAGCGCGGGCAAATCGCCATCGCCGATCTGCTGCTGTCGCTTTGCGCCATCGCGGTCGCCGTTTACCTCATCACGATTTACGGCACGCTCATGCGCAACTCGACCGGCACGCCCTTTGCGCCCATCGGCATCAGCCTCGCTGCCGTGGCCGGGACCGCACTGATCATGGAGATGACACGCCGCGTCGCGGGTCTGGCGCTGATCGTGATATCGGGGATATTCCTGATTTATGTCTTTACCGGCGACATGCTGCCCGGCTTTCTCAATGCGCCGAATATTCAATGGACGCGGTTCTTTAGCCAAGTCTACACCGATGCGGGTATCCTCGGGCCAACGACGGCGGTTTCGTCGACCTATATCATCCTCTTTATAATCTTCGCGGCCTTCCTTCAGGCGTCGAAGGTCGGCGACTACTTCGTCAACTTCGCCTTTGCCGCCGCAGGGCGCGCGCGCGGCGGCCCGGCGAAGGTGGCGATTTTCGCCTCTGGCCTCATGGGCATGATCAACGGCACGTCAGCGGGCAACGTGGTCGCGACAGGCTCGCTGACTATCCCATTGATGAAGAAGGTCGGCTATCACAAGAAGACCGCCGGCGCGGTCGAGGCAGCAGCGTCCACCGGCGGGCAGATCATGCCCCCGATCATGGGTGCAGGCGCGTTCATCATGGCCGAGATTACGGGCATCCCCTATACCGACATCGCCATCGCGGCGATCATACCGGCGGTTCTCTACTTCGTGTCGATCTACTTCATGGTCGATTTTGAGGCGGCCAAACTGGGCATGCGCGGAATGCGCGAAGACGAGCTGCCCAAGTTCCGCGACATGATCCGCCGGGTGTTCCTGTTCCTGCCGATCATCATCCTGATCGTGGCGCTCTTTATGGGCTATTCGGTGATCCGGGCGGGCACGCTGGCGACGGCCGCCGCCGCCGTCGTGTCGTGGTTTACGCCCTATCGCATGGGCATGCGCAGCATCTTGAAGGCGTTCGAGCTGGCCGGCATCATGTCGATCCAGATCATCGCGGTCTGCGCCTGTGCAGGCATCATCGTGGGCGTCATCAGCTTGACAGGCGTTGGCGCGCGGTTCTCTTCGGTCCTTCTGGGCCTTGCTGATGCCAGCCAGTTCCTGGCGCTCTTCTTTGCGATGTGCATCTCGATCCTCTTGGGCATGGGGATGCCGACGACGGCGGCCTACGCGGTGGCCGCATCGGTCGTCGCGCCGGGCCTTGTTCAGTTGGGCATTCCTCAACTGACGGCGCATTTCTTTGTCTTTTACTTTGCGGTCGTGTCGGCCATCACGCCGCCTGTGGCGCTGGCCAGCTACGCAGCGGCGGGCATATCGGGCGCCAACCCGATGGAGACGTCGGTGGCGTCGTTCAAGATCGGCATTTCGGCGTTCATCGTGCCGTTCATGTTCTTCTACAACGGCGCGATCTTGATGGACGGAACATGGTTCGAGGTTATCCGCGCAGGAACCACCGCCGTCTTTGGCGTCTTTCTGCTATCTTCGGGCGTGCAGGGCTGGTTTGCGGGCGGGCGCGTGGCGTGGTTCATTCGCGCCGGGCTGATACTGGCGGCGCTGTGCATGATCGCGGGCGGGATTATTACCGACGCGGTCGGGATCGCGCTGGCCGCGGTATTGTTCGTGGTGCAGCGTCGATTCCGGCCTGCACCGGATGCGCAGATCGCGGTGCATGGCAGCGATTGACAGGGGGTGCATCCCTGTGGCGACCGATATAGAAGGGGCGCGCGTGCCTCTTCTTGGCCAAACCCGCCACCTGCCGGAGCGTTCATGACCATAAAAGATACCCGCGCCCTGCGTGATGCATTTGGCCGGTTTGCCACCGGCGTAACGGTGCTGACCACGCGTGAGGCGGATGGCACGCCGCGTGGGTTCACCGCCAATTCCTTTAGCTCGGTATCGCTCGATCCGCCGCTGGTTCTGGTTTGCATCGGGGATAACGCACATAGCGGCCCGGCCTTTCGCGCGGCGCCGCATTTTGCGGTGAACATCCTCAGTGCCGATCAGAAGGGAACCGCCAACCTTTTCGCTTCGCGCAGCGAGGACAAGTTCGGTCAGACAGATTGGTATGCGGGCGCGCATGACGTGCCACTCTTGCCCGGCGCGCTGGCGACTCTGGTCTGTGCCCAGCACCAACTGGTCATGGCCGGAGATCACGTCATACTGATCGGCGAGGTGCTACAGACCGACATGCGCGATGGGCCCGCGCTGGGCTACCATCGCGGCAATTACTTTTCGGTCCCGCATTAGGAAAAACGGGCGCTTTGCAGGATCAGTAGGAATATTCGCCGTAGATCCGGCTGAGATCGCCGTTCCATTCGCCATTATAGCGCGCCAGTAGCTCGTCGGCCGGGGTCTGGCCCGACTCGATGCTCTCGCGCAGGGCATTCAGGAAATGCGTTTCATCGGGGATCAGGCCTTCGGCGCCGGGACGGGCGCGGGCGCGCAGACCAGCCCCCGAGATGTCCACCGCCTGCCGCGCGATTTCGTGCATGTCGATACCATCAACCTTGGCCTGAAGCGCATCGACGCTGGCAGCGACGCGCAGCGCCTCGCGTTGCTCAGGCGTCCAATGCTTGACCAGATCCCAAGCGGCATCAAGGCTGCTTTGATCATACAAGATACCGGTCCAGAAGGCGGGCAACGCACACAGGCGTCGCCACGGGCCGCCATCTGCACCGCGCATCTCCATGAATTTCTTAATACGTGCCTCGGGGAAGGTCGTTGTGAGGTGATCGGCCCAGTCCGACAGAGTCGCAACCTCGCCCGGCAGTGCGGGCAACTCACCGCGCATGAAGTCGCGAAAGGACATACCCAGCGCATCGATATATTTGCCGTCGCGGTAAACAAAGTACATCGGCACATCGAGGGCGTAGTCGACATATCGATCGAACCCCATGCCGTCCTCAAAGACGAAGGGCAGCATCCCTGTGCGATCGGCGTCCAGATCGCGCCAGACGCGGCTGCGCCACGATTTATGGCCGTTCGTTTTGCCCTCGAAAAATGGCGAGTTGGCGAAGAGGGCGGTTGCGACCGGTTGAAGCGCCAGCGCCACGCGGAATTTTTGAACCATGTCGGCCTCGGACGCAAAGTCCAGATTGACCTGTACCGTGCAGGTACGGCGCATCATGACCCGGCCCATCGTGCCGACCTTTTGCATGTAGGCATCCATCAGCTTGTAGCGGCCCTTGGGCATCAGGGGCATGTCCTCATGCTTCCATTCGGGCGCCGCGCCCAGCCCGATAATGCCTACGCCGACACGGTCGGCCACATCCTTGACCTCGCGCAGATGCACGTTGACCTCGTCGCAGGTGCCGTGGATCGTCTCCAGCGGAGCGCCTGACAACTCCAACTGGCCGCCCGGTTCGAGCGAGACATTCGCGCCGTCTTTTTCCAGCCCGATCAGATTGCCATCCTCAGTGACGGGCGACCAGCCATGGGCATCGCGCAGCCCCTCAAGAACGGCCAGAACGCTGCGCTCTCCGCGATAGGGGATGGGCTGATGCGTGTCCTTGCAATAGCCGAACTTCTCGTGCTCGGTGCCGATGCGCCAGTCTTCCTTGGGCTTGTTGCCGTCCTCAAGGTAGTCGGCCAATTGGCTGTAGTGTTCGATCGGCCCGCCGCCGGACTGGGGAATGGACATGGCTTGGCCTCCGCTAAAGCGTTTCGAGTGCGCAGTTGAGACCCAACGGGAACTCGAAACGCGCGCAACAATCATTTGTCGTAGGCGTTTTGACATAGATCTTGGCAGGGCAATATGTCGAAACGCTGTGTGTTAGCGTTAAGTAGGTGGCGCGGGGGCAGGGGGGTGTCAACCCGCGAACAGCGAATGCGCGCCGGTCACATTAGCCGCAGATGCGGCGCGACGGTGCCGGGGCGCTGCCACAAAATGGTCGTGCCGGGCGTCGTCAGGCGCATTTCGGCCAGCATCCGTTCGGTGCGCATACCGGGCAGCGCGGCGAAAACATCAAAGAGCGCGTCAGCCCCCGCGGCAGTCAGCGGAATCATCACGTCGGGCTGATCCGGCTGGCTGAGAACCCAATGCGCGGGCTTGCCTGTGCGATCCAGCGTGAGCGCGGTCATTTCCGAGCGCGCGATCACGCCGCCACCCAAGGGGCCGAAATAGCCGATGGCGCCTTCGTCGATCTGCACCACACCGGGGCCGCCCGATCCGGCGGCAAAGCGCATCCGCTGCGCGGCGGCGATCAGCGACACGGCGCCGGCCAGCGCGATCACTGCGCCCAGCCAGAAGATCAGGCCAAAGCTGCGCAGCGCCACATATAGCCCCAATGCCAGCACCGCCGCGCTTACCAGAACGCCCTGCGAGCGTTGCAGCGCCGCGACCGCCTCGGGGCGCAGAAAGCGGCTCATGCCCAGTCGCCCAAGGCGCTTTGCCACAGCGTCAGCGCTGCGACGGCGGCAGTATCGGCGCGCAGGATGCGCGGACCAAGGCGGGTGGCATAGGCGTGGGGCAGCGCGGCGAGGCGCTTGCGCTCCGGCTCCGAGAAACCACCTTCGGGGCCGATCAGAATGGCCCATGGGCCGGAATGTCCGGCGCTGAACAGATCAGCGCCCGACGCCGACGCCAGTGACTCGTCGCAAAACATGATGCGGCGCGCCGGATCCCAGCCGTCCAGCAGCGTGCCCAGCTTGTGCAGAGAGTCCACCGGAGGGACGTATGTGCCACCACATTGCTCGGCCGCCTCAATAGCGTGGGCCTGCAAGCGGTCCTGCCGGATACGCTCGGAATTGGTAAAGTCGGTCTGCACCGGGCAAATGCGTGCGGCGCCCATCTCAGCCGCCTTTTCGACGATGAAATCAGTGCGCGCCTTTTTGATAGGCGCAAAGAGCAGCCAGAGATCGGGCGGCATTTGCAGAGGCTTTGTCTGCGACAGGCAGGTCAGCGTGCCACCCTTCTTGCCTGCCTCGGTCACCTCGGACAGCCATTCGCCATCTGTGCCATTGAACAATGCGACCCGCGCTGCGATGCCCTGCCGCATCACGCCAAAAAGGTAATGCGCCTGATCGCGGTTAAGAGGAACCGTTTGCCCCGGCCCCAATGGCTGCTCTACATACAATCTGATCTTGGCCGTATTCATGAGGTGCACCATATGACCCCAGCCAACCCTAGACCAGAGGGCACCGTGGCCGATGCCGCTGCCGGAAACTGGGTGGATCGGCGCGCGCCAGCGGCGGCGCGGCCCTATCTGCGCCTGTCTCGCGCGGATCGGCCCATTGGGACATGGCTGCTGCTGCTGCCCTGCTGGTGGGGTTTGCTGCTGGCGATGTTGCATGACGGGCAGGCGCGCTGGTTCGATCTGTGGATTTTCATAGGTTGTGCGCTGGGCGCGTTCCTGATGCGCGGTGCTGGCTGCACGTGGAACGACATCACCGACCGGCATATCGACGGCAGCGTGGCACGCACAGCCTCGCGGCCTATCCCGTCGGGGCAGGTCAGTGTGCGCGGCGCACTGGCATGGCTGGTAGCGCAGACGCTGGTGGCACTTTTGATCCTGCTGACGTTTCCACCCATGGCGATCGCCCTCGGCATCCTCGCGCTGGTGCCGGTGGCGATTTATCCCTTTGCCAAGCGGTTCACGTGGTGGCCGCAGGTGTTTCTGGGCATCGCGTTCAACTGGGGCGCGCTGCTGGCGTGGACGGCGCATACTGGGCGGCTGGAATGGCCTGCGGTGATCCTTTATCTGGCAGGGATCGCATGGACGCTATTCTATGACACGATCTATGCGCATCAGGATGCCGAAGACGACGCGCTGATCGGAGTGAAATCCACCGCGCGTCTATTTGGCGACCGCTCGCCCATCTGGCTGCGCCGGTTTCTGGTGGCTGCTGTCGTGCTGATGACCGCAGCTGTGATACTGGCGGCGAAGGGGGGCAATGGGATCGCCGTTCTGGTCGCGTTGCTGGGTCCATGGGCGCTGGGCCTGCACATGCTGTGGCAGATGACGCGGCTCGATACCGAAGACACCAAGGGCCTGCTGACGCTATTTCGCTCGAACCGGGACGCGGGCCTGCTGCCCCTGCCGTTTTTTGCCATCGCCCTCTTGGTGTGATTGAATAACCGCGGCTAGGGGCCTAAAACGCCCCTAGGTTTTCATAACGATTGGGCCACTCATGCGCCTTTCTTCTGTTTTCGCGATTGCCGGAACGTTTTTCTTGGCAGCGATTCTGTGCCTCGTCGCTGCCGGCTTTTCGGTCCGCGTGATTGAGGACAACGCCCGCCGCAGCGTGCGCAGCGAGTTGGACAAGGAAGGGATGACCTGGACCGACGTCGACGCCGACGGTTTGCAGGTTTTTCTGGCCGGGGTTGCGCCCAGCGAGGCCAAGCGTTTTGCCGCGCTGACAGTGGCGGGGCGCATCGTGGATGCGGCGCGGGTGATCGACCAGATGCTGATCGAGGATTCCGCCGAGATCGCGCCGCCCCGCTTTTCGGTTGAGATCCTGCGCAACGATCACGGGATATCGCTGATCGGGCTGATCCCAGCGTCGATGGATCGTGAGGATTTCCTTGAGGATATGGCCGATGCTGCAGACGGCGCAGAGGTATCGGATTTGCTGGAGGCCGCCGATTATCCGGTGGCCAGTGGCTGGGACGCCGCCGTGCGATACGCCATACGGGCGCTGGGGCAGCTCCCGCGCGCCAAGATTTCGGTCGATTCGGGGCGCGTCGCGATCATCACAATGGCCGACAGTCCCGAAGAGAAACTGGCGCTGGAGCAGAGCCTTCAACGGCGAGTGCCTGCCGGTCTGCGTGTGTCGGTGGACGTATCGGCGCCGCGGCCTGTCATCACGCCCTTTACCCTGCGCTTCCTGATCGAAGATGGCGTGGCACGCTTTGATGCCTGTTCGGCTGATACGCCCGAGGCGCAGCGAGAAATTGTCGAGGCCGCCCGCGCTGCGGGGCTGGAGGGTGAGGCGGACTGCACCATCGGTCTGGGCGTTCCGACGCCTGCGTGGGGCCGCGCCGCCGTTCGGGCGATCACCGCGCTGGGCGATCTGGGTGGCGGCAGCGTGACCTTCGCCGACGCCGATATTGCGCTGATCGCCCCCCAAGGCACGCCAGAATCAAAGTTCGACGATATTGTCGGCGGGCTGAACAGCGATTTGCCCGATGTCTTTGCCCTTCATGCCGTGTTGCCGCCACCGGACGTCGAGGGCGCTCCGGTGACCCCCGAATTCATCGCCACGCTGTCGCCCGAGGGGCAGGTGCAACTGCGGGGCAAGCTGGGCAGTCAACGGTTGCGCGAGACGGTCGACAGCTTTGCCAAGGCGCGGTTCCGCTCGGACGCGGTCTATGTCAAGGCGCGCGTCGTCGAGGGGTTGCCCGCCGAATGGCCGGTGCGCGTGCTGACCGGCCTTGAGGCGTTGGGATATCTGGCGCAGGGCGCCGTTGTGGTGACGCCCACCAATCTGACTGTAACCGGTCAGACCGGTCGCAAGGACGCTAGCGCGCAGATCGCAGGCCTTCTGGCGGAGAAGCTGGGCGGCGCAGCACAATTCGATATCGACGTGACCTACAAGGAGGCGCTGGATCCGGTTGCGGGCCTGCCCACCCCCGAGGAATGCATTGCGCAGATCGCCGCCATCCAATCGCAGCGCAAGATCAATTTCGAACCCGGCTCGTCTAACATCGACGGCAATGGCGCAGCGATTATGAACGATATCGCAGACATCCTCCGCAAGTGCGGCGATATTCAGATCCAGATCGGCGGCCACACGGACAGTCAGGGCCGTGAGGAGATGAACGAAGAGCTGAGTCAGGGCCGTGCAAATGCCGTCCTAGAGGCGCTGCGCTCGCGCCGGGTGTTGACGTCGAGCTATACCGCAAAGGGTTTTGGCGAGAGCACGCCCATTGCCGGAAACGACACCGAAGAGGGCCGCGAGGCGAACCGTCGTATCGAATTCAAGCTGATAGAGGCCCAGCCCACGCCGGACTCGGACAACTCGGGGCTTGAAAGCGCCGCAGAAGAGGGGCAGGAAGAGGCAGGCGAAGCGACGGAAGAAAGCACGGGCGATGAACAGGACTGAGTTTATCATCGCGACAGCGATCATTTTATTCGTTGCCTTTGCACTGGGTTGGTTTGCGAACTGGCTGGTGCATCGCTTTATCCGCGTATCACATTCCGACGTCGGTGAGTTGGATCGCATGGCTCAAGAGCTTCACGAGGCTGAGGAAACGCGCGATCAGGCAATCACCTATCTGCAGCAGCGCGAGGCCGAGCTGACCAATCAGCTAAGCCAGACCGAAGCCGAACTGGCCGCAACAATGGACGGCCTGCGCGAGGCACGCCAAGAGGCCGAGCACATGCGCGCCCATATCGAACGGTTCAGTCAGGACTAAGCGCGCGGATCGGGCCATGCGCTGCGCGATCAACCATCTTTGAGTACTTCTGGAAACGATGAAAGCCCGCCGGTGCGTTGTGTCGGCGGATTTTTGGTTTTTTCCAAGGCTGGACTTTCAAATTTGTCCGAACTGTTGGACAAGTGTTCCCGACGGCATCGCCGATCGTGGTTGGAGGGCTGCAACATGCAGATATTCACGACCCTGAAACTTGCTACGCTGGCTGTGATCTTGGCGGGCGCGGGCTGGGCCGAAAACGTCGCGCTGATCTATGGAGACGCGGGGCAATCTCCGTTTTTCCTCAGCGGTGAGCGCCTGTCTGCCTCCACCTTTGAGGCGCCATTGAAGGAGGCCGGTTTTACTGTCGTGCAGCCCACCCGTCGCGACGCGGCCGCCATGCGCCGTGCCGCGCAGGAGGTGCAGACGATGCTGGACGACGGTCAGGTCGAGCGACTGCTGATTGTGGTCTACGGTCCCTTCGCTGGGAATACGCGCGATAATTGGTCGCTGTCCAATGACGCGGTGGGCGCCAGCAGCATTACAATCGGCGCGACTGGAATGTCGATCAACGCACTGTCGGACATGGCCCAGAGGTCCGGCCGCGGTGTCGTCATGCTGGCTCCGGGGCGTATGCCGAAATCGCTCGGGTCGGGGCTGGTGCCGGGCCTGGGCGACATCACGTCGGTCGGGGAGGTGACCTATATCGTCGGTGACGCGGCCGCATTGAGCGATGTTCTGAGGGGCGGTCTGCTGGAACCCGAGACCAGCTTTGCCGCGCTGGCCGCAGGTCTGCCGTCCGGCGTGCGAATGTCGGGGTATGTCCCGGCGGATTTGGGTTTCCTAGGGCAGGCAGCCGCAGCGGGAAACGGACAGATGATGCAGGCCGGATATTGGCAGGCCATCCGCGATGTCGACACGATCGAGGCCTACCGCATGTATCTGCGCGCTTATCCTGATGCTGCCAATCGCGCACTTGCCCAAGAGCGCATCGTCATTCTCAGGGGCGAGCCGCAGCGTCTGGCGCGCGCCGCTGAGGACCAGCTGAACCTGAGCGACGAGGCCCGCAAGGGTATCCAGAGGGACCTCAAGGCGCTGGGCCATTATGGCTCGGGCATCGATGGACGTCTGGGCAAGGGTAGCCGGGCGGCCATCGGCGCGTGGCAGCGCACGGGTGGGTTTGAAGAGACGGGGTATCTGACGGGCAATCAGTTGTTTGCGTTGCGCACCGATGCCAAGGCGCACGCGGCTGAGGTGGCCGCTCAGGAGGCTGAGACGCGCGAACTGCAGGAGCGCGAGGAGCGCGCCTACTGGTCCGAAACCGGCAAGGATGGAAGCGAGGTTGGTCTGCGTGCTTATCTGGGGCGCTACCCCGATGGTGTGTTTGCAGAGGCCGCGGGCGCGGGTCTGGCGAAAATCGAAGATGATCGCCGCACCGAACAGGACGATGCCGAACGCCGCGCTTGGCGAGAGGCCCGCGCGGGCGACACGCCGGATCACTACATTTCGTTCCTCGAGGCGTATCCCAAGGGCCGCTATGCCGCCCGCGCCCGCAATCAGCTTGACGCGTTTCAAGCTGTACCCGGCGGGTCGGACGATATGGCCCGCGCGCAGGCCGAAGAGGGCGAGATCGCCGATTCAGGCATCAGCCGCCTGATGATCGAGCGCCGCCTGGACGAGGCCGGAGCGCAGCCGGGCGCTGTCGATGGGCGCTTTGACGCGCAAACGCGCGAGGCTATTCGCTGGTATCAGGATTCGCGCGCCATTCCCGTCACTGGGTATCTGTCACGTGTGACGATGCTGCGGCTGATGGCCGGTCGATAAGACCGGGTCGTGTCGGAAACCCCTACAAATTGAAGTGTTAACGGCGCCGTAATACCTGACTGCTATCTCTTGCCTTGGGTGAGTTAAGAGGTGGTGAGATGAGCGCGCACAGCAATGCGGCGCCAGTCATCATCAAGAGAAAGAAGATCGTCGCTGGCGGCGGGCATCATGGCGGTGCCTGGAAGGTCGCGTATGCGGACTTTGTCACGGCGATGATGGCGTTCTTTCTGTTGATGTGGCTTTTGAGCGCGACGACTGAAAAACAACGCAGGGGACTGGCGGATTATTTCAGCCCAACCGTGCCGATCAGCCGAATTTCCGGCGGCGCCGACGGCCATTTCGGCGGTGAGAGCCTCATGGCGGAGGATATCCTGCCCCAGGATGGTCTGGGTGCGACGAACCGACGTGCAACGGAATCGCGCCTCGCACGTGGCGAAACCGGCGTCGGCTCTGATGCCGCGCTGGAGGAGTTGCAGCGCAAGCTGGACGCCACCCTGAACGGGCGGAGCGGCGAAAGCATGGTGTCGCCCAAGCTTAAGCGGCACATCATTACGCGCGTCACCGATGAGGGGCTGGTGATCGAAATTTTTGACATCGCAGACGCACCCCTCTTTGAGGAGGGTGGTGCACAGCCAACGCAGGTATTGCTTCAGTTGACTGCGCTGCTGTCGGAAATGGGCGGCCTAGTGCGCAATCGTGTAGCTGTCGAGGCTCATATACGCGCTGCGCCTATTGTTCTGAAGAATAATCCGGTGTGGGACATCTCAACTCAGCGCGCCCAGCACATGCGCGAGATGCTAATGCTGGAGGGCCTGCCGTCGGCACGTTTTGCCCGCGTGACCGGCCATGCGGATCGGGACCCGGCTGTGCGAAATCCGATGGCAGTCCGCAACAACCGGCTAGAGGTGGTATTTCTGCGCAGCGATATCTGAAATCGCTGTGCGGACCCCCGCAGACCAGCAGGGGATCGAAACGATTTTATCTGTTAGCCGGATGTTAAAGGAGCGCGCGTATATCTGGTCGTCGATGATAGTCGATGCAGCAGAAAGGCGTATCCATGACAATTTCTTCTTCGCTCAATGCGGGTGTGGCGGGGCTCAATGCCAACGCAAACCGCCTGGCCGCGATTTCGGACAATATCGCAAATTCGGCCACATACGGATATAAGCGGGTCGAAACGGATTTTCAGTCCATGGTCCTCAGCGGAAATGGCGGCAGCTATTCCGCCGGAGGCGTACGGTCGGTCAACCAACGACTGATCGATCAGGGCGGTTCGCTGACCACGACGTCGAATGCTACGGATCTGGCCGTTCGAGGTCGAGGAATGTTGCCGGTCGCGCGGTCCAGCCAGATAGGCGCTGGCAACGGTAACCAGCAGATGCTTCTGACGACTACAGGCTCGTTTCGTGCTGATGCAGACGGAGTTCTGAAGACGGCAGGGGGTCTGGTTCTGTTGGGCTGGCCAGCCAATCCCGACGGCACGGTGCCCGAATTTCCGCGTGATACCGTAGACGGGCTGGAGCCAGTCCAGATCAACATGAATCAGTTGACCGGCGAGCCGACGACATCGATCAATCTGGGTTTGAACCTGCCTGCAACCGATACTAATGCCAGCGCGGACGGCACCGGCCAAAACCTGTCGGTAGTGTATTTTGACAATCTTGGAAAACCGGAAAATGTAGAAATCGGTTTCACGCCAACTATTCCCGGCGCTGGGGACTCGAACGAGTGGACTATGACCCTGACCGATACTGCTCAAGGTGGTGCCGTAATAGGAGAGTACACGCTGAGCTTCGACGATTCACGCGCTTCGGGCGGCACTCTTCTGAATGTGGCGACCGGGGCCACCGGCGGCGCATACGACGCCGCGACCGGCTCGCTCATCGTCAATGTAGCAGGTGGGCCTATGGAGGTGAATATCGGCATGCTGGGCGCGCCGGACGGGCTAACTCAACTGGGGGACAAGTTCGCGCCATTGGCGATCTCAAAGGATGGCTCGCCGGTTGGCAACATGACATCTGCCGAGGTTGACGAAAACGGGTTTGTCCATGCGTCTTTTGATACAGGGGTGACGCGTATCATCTATCAGGTGCCACTGGTCGATCTTCCCAATCCGAACGGTATGGTGTCTCTCGACCAGCAAACCTTCATGCCGTCGCCTGATAGTGGTCCGTTCTTCCTGTGGGACGCCGGCGCTGGACCAACGGGCGATATCGTGTCCTTCGCCCGTGAGGAAAGCGCCACCGACGTGGCGCGCGAGTTAACGGATATGATCCAGACCCAGCGTGCCTATTCCTCGAATGCCAAAGTCATCCAGACGGTCGACGAGATGCTGCAAGAAACGACGAATATCAAGCGTTAATACGACGATGATAGGCGGGCGCGCCCGGCGCGCCCGTGCCGAAATCTAAGCGAAGGATATCACAATGAGCATTACTTCTGCACTGTCCAACGCGCTAAGCGGCCTCTCGGCGAATGCGCGCGCTGCTGGCGTCGTGTCGGCAAACCTCGCCAACATCCAGACCGACGGGTATGGCCGCCGCGACATCGCGCTGTCTCATGATCGCTACGGCGCCGGGGGCGGCGTTCGTGTGACCGGCATCACGCGTCACGTCGACGCCGGCGTGCTATCCGATCGCAGGCTGGCCGACAGCGCGCTCGCACATAGCGAAACGCGCGCGCAGTTCCTGAAGGAAGTTCAAGGAGCGGTCGGCACGCCGGACCAACCCGGATCCCTGTCTGCCCGTATCGCGGCGCTGGAGGCGGCGTTGATCACGGCCGCCAGTCGCCCGGAGGCGGACAACCGTCTGCAACAGGTCTCACAGCGCGCCGTCGAGGTTGTCGCGGGGTTCAATAACGTGTCCGATGATATCCAGTCACAGCGTATGCGCGCCGAAGAGCAGATCGAAAGCGCCGTGCGCGGCCTCAATGCCGATCTTGGGCAGGTTCGCGATCTGAATGTTCAGATCCAGAATGCACAACGGCGCGGTCATGATCCATCCAGCCTTTTGGATCATCGGCAAGTCGTCGTCGATCGGGTCGCCGACATGATCCCAGTGCGTGAGGTGCCGCGTGACGACGGCGCCGTTGCACTGATGACTCCGGGCGGTGCACCGCTGGTTGACGGCCCGAGCGCAACGCTCGAGTTCACGCGCTCGAATGACATAGCGCCACATATGACGCTGGATGTAGGTCTGCTTTCAGGGATCAAGATCGACGGCCGGGACATCGCGCCGGCCGGAATGCGCAGCCCGATCTCGGGGGGGCGCCTTTCGGCCCTGTTCGAGGTGCGCGATTCGCTTTCGGTTGATGCGCAGCGGCAGGTCGATGCCTTGGCGCGTGACATGATCGATCGCTTCCAGGATCCCGCCCTAGATGCGACTAGGGGCCCGACCGATCCCGGTATCTTCACCGATGCCGGTGGCGTCTTTAATGCCGCAGATGAAACTGGCGTTGCGGGCCGTATGCAGCTGAATGCGCTGGTCGATCCCGCTGCGGGCGGCGAGGCGCGCAGATTGCGCGATGGGCTGGGCACAGCTGGTCCGGGCGCCGCAGGCGACGCCGGGTTTCTTCATGCGCTGGGCGATGCATTATCGGGCAGTCGGGCGATGGCTTCGGGTGATCTGGGCGGCGGGTCCGGTTCTACGGCGCAGCATCTGGGCGCGATGGTGTCGCAGCTTGCACAAACTGCGCTGGCCGAGGATCGCGCCACCAGTTTCGCAGCCGTCCGCCAAACCGGCCTCGAAGAGCGGCTACTGGCCGACGGCGTTAATTCCGACGAGGAAACAGCCCGTCTCCTGTTGATTGAGCAGGCCTACAGCGCCAATGCCCGGATGATCCAGACGCTCGATGAAATGATGCAAACACTTCTGAGGATTTGACCCATGAACTTTCATGCACTAGGCGATTTGGCCCAATCTTTGACATCGCGCCGCCAAAGCGCGAGCGTTCAATCCGATCTAAGCCGCTTGACGCAGGAGCTGTCTTCTGGCCAGGTATCCGATGTCGCACGACATCTGAACGGAAGTTTCGGCCAACTTTCTGATATCGAAAACCAGATTGCCCTCAATGACGCGCGCAAGTCCGCCGGCGCCGAAGCATCGTTTCAAGCTGCGACGATGCAGACCGCGCTCGAGCAAGTTCAATCTCGTCTTACGGATGTGTCCGAATTAGCGTTGTTTGTGAGCGACGTGAATGGTGGGCCTGCACTGGACGCTGCATCGTCCGTCGCGCGCGACTCGCTGGACGCAATGGTCTCGGCGCTGAACAGCGAGGTTGCTGGGCGGCCCATTTTTGCGGGAACCTCTCTGAATAACGCGCCGTTGGTCGGTGGCAGTGCTTTGATGGATGCTGCGCGCGCGGTTGTATCGGGTGCGACCGACGCGGCATCGGTGACTAGCGCTATGGACGCATTTTTCGATGATCCAAGTGGCGGGTTCGAGACACTTATTTACAACGGCGGTACGGATGATTTGTCGCCTGTTCGCCTTGGCGCGGGCGAATCCGTCCGACTTTCGATACGCGCCGACGATCCAGTGCTGCGCGCCACCATGAAAGACGTCGTTATGGCCGCGCTTGCGGGTGACGATGCGCTAACGCTGAATGGAGCGGAACGGAGCTCGCTTTTGCGGCAGGCGGGGGGGGCAATGCGTGCGCAGATAGATGAAGTGACGAATCTGCGCGCAGATCTGGGTTATGCCGACGATCGCATTGGACAATCCCAATCGCAGAATGCGGCCGAACGTACCTCATTGCAAATGGCGCGTGGCGAGCTGCTGTCGGTCGACAGGTTCGAAACGGCGAGCGCGCTGAAAGATGTGCAGTTTCAGCTTGAGATGATCTACACCCTTACCGCGCGCACGTCGCGCCTCAATCTGGTGAATTTCCTTTGATACAGATAATCCGCTTTCTCGTCGTTGCATGCATTTCTGTCTGCATCGTTGCGCCACCGGTCTCGGCCAGCCAGATCCGTATCAAGGACTTGGTCGAATTCGACGGTGTGCGCGGCAACGACTTGGTTGGTTACGGCCTTGTCGTCGGATTGAACGGCACTGGCGACGGTCTACGCAACGCTCCATTTACCGAAGAGATCATGTCGAATATACTTGAGCGGTTGGGAGTCAATGTGGCCGGCGAGCAGTTTCGCCCAAAGAACGTGGCGGCGGTTCTGGTGACCGGCAGCTTGCCGCCCTTCGCGCGCGCCGGCGGACAGATCGACGTGACTGTATCGGCCATCGGCGACGCCGACAGCCTCTTGGGCGGCACTCTTGTGATGACGCCGCTTAATGCGGCAGACGGACAAATCTACGCCGTCGCGCAGGGAACGATCATTGCGGGCGGCGCAGCGGCCAGGGGTGACGCCGCCACAGTCGTCCAAGGTGTTCCAACCTCCGGCACCATCCCGGCCGGCGCACGTGTGGAGCGCGAGATTGCATTTGAGCTCAGCTCTCTCGACCAGCTGCGGCTGGCTCTGCGCGAGCCGGACTTCACCACTGCCGGGCGTATTGAGAGCGTGATCAACGGCAACTTTGGTCGCGCGGTCGCGATTATGCTCGATAGCGGAACTGTGCGTCTCGACATTGGTCGTACAGGCATGCGATCGCCAGCGCATGCGCTGGCCCGTATCGAGAACCTGCTGGTCGAACCTGAAAGAAAAGCGCGCGTCGTCGTCGATCAACGCTCGGGCACGATCGTCATGGGACAGGACGTGCGCATTAGCCGTATCGCCGTATCGCAGGGCAATTTGACATTGCGCGTCGAGGAGGCGCCGATCGCCGTGCAGCCAAATCCCTTCGCGGAAGGCGAAACAGTTGTCGTTCCGCGCACCAACGCTCAGATCGAAGAAGAACCGGGAATCGGTCTGGCAGAGGTTCCGCCGGGCACGACATTGTCTGAGGTGGTGGCGGGATTGAATGCGCTGGGCGTAGCCCCGCGGGACATGATCGACATTCTGAAGAGCATTAAGGCGGCAGGTGCGCTTCACGCGGAATTCGTCGTACGTTGAAGCTGAACTTCGTGGCCAGTGGAAGCAGCGATCGGATCGCGGCCAGTGGAAGCAGCGATCGGATCGCGGCCAGCGAGGCCATGGTCCGATACGTCGCTGCAACTGGTCGCGGATCTATATGCTGCGTCCAATGATACAGACAGTCATCTGAGCAATTTTATGACGGGGCACCTCGCTACGTTTTTGAGCTCTCGACATTGGCGGCGCGGAGCGGTGCGGAATTGTCGTCCAGTGTTCATCATTGCGGCGGAAGGTCGTCCATCGGTGTTATATCTGTTAAGCACACACACAGAAGTTCGCCGTCCGTCCCGGTGGTTTCCGGTTCAACGAAGGGCAACTGCCCCGAAATTTGAAGAATGTGGCGTGGAGTTTTCTCAGCAAGGTGAGTGAGGGAATTCTGATGAAGATAATGAGAGCCGGCGACCCCCATGACATTTCGTCCCTGTGTTAGGCTGCAGGCAGCAAGCGGCCTGCTGGTCTCGAAGTTGCGCCGCGACCATGGCATTAGCACGGCGTCGTTTTGTTAGTCGGGCAAAGTATGGTGGCATCCGCGCTAGGTAGCACCTGTCGGGTGATAGATGGATTCATTGTCAGCCAGATGAAGTCGGCTGAGGGCGAGGGCAGACGTCTTAACAAGGTGCTCGCTGAACTCAGCCAACAGAACCAGCTGCTAAAGGATGTCCGCAAAGCGTAGGGCTTCGAGCTACGTTTTCTGAATCTACGAAACGTGAAAGGGGTGCCCATGAAACGACAAACGGGCCTATGGGATTTACTCTGCTCTCGTTGAACCCCGCTTCCAGTCCCCCGAAAAGACTAAAGCGAGATTTGCCAGATATCCTAGCTGTGCATGAGGGGCCAAGCATGACCTATGGCTCGATGAGCTTAGCAGCGAAGTTCTTTTCGCAGTGGCGATCTGTGCCGCTTTATATTGGCGACAGGTCTCGGGATCGAGGCCCGATGTTGACTTGATCTGTCGTATTGGATGTGGCGGTGCTTCTGTCTTAACCCGCGATCAGGGTCAAATCAGGTCAGAATGATTGGGCCGCATCGACTGCACGCTGCCATGTCTGGTATTTGGCATGGCGCGTTTCGTTCGACATCAAGGGGATGAACTTGCGGTCCAAGGCCCACATCTGGGCAAAGCGTTTCTGATCGGGGTAAAGACCCGCGCGTTCACCGGCCAGCCAGGCTACGCCCATCGCTGTGGTTTCCATCGTGGCGGGCCGGTCGACGGGTGCGTCGATGATGTCAGACAGGAATTGCATAGTCCAATTGGATACGCTCATCCCGCCATCCACCCGTAGCGTAGCGCAGCCCGCGCCGCCGTCAGTTTCGCTGTTCCAATCCAACCGCATTGCCTCAAGCAGATCGCGCGTCTGATAGCCAACGGATTCGAGCGCGGCACGCGCCAGTTCGTTTGGGCCGGAATTTCGCGACAAACCGAATATCGCGCCGCGACATTCCGCGTTCCAATAAGGCGCTCCAAGACCAGTGAAGGCTGGAACCAGGATCACGTTTTGTTCAGGATCGGCGGCCTCGGCCATCGGTTGGGCCTCATGCGCCGAGCGGATTATCTTTAGCCCGTCGCGCAGCCATTGCACGACGGCGCCCGCAACAAAGATCGACCCTTCGAGGGCATATGTCGGCTTTCCGTTCAGCTGATAGGCGATTGTCGTGAGCAAACGGTTGTGCGAGCGAACTGGCGTGTCGCCGGTATTGAGCAGTGCGAAACAGCCTGTACCGTAGGTCGATTTCAGCATACCGGCCGAAAAACAGGCTTGCCCGATGGTCGCAGCCTGCTGATCGCCCGCGACACCGCAAATCGGAATGGGCCGGCCAAAGAGGTCATCGCGCGTGGTGCCGAAATCGGACGAGCAGTCACGCACCTCAGGTAGCAAGTCCATGGGAATGTCTAGCAGATCGCAGATCGTGCGGCTCCATCGCCCCTTGTGAATGTCGTAGAGCAACGTACGCGCAGCATTGGTTGCGTCGGTGAGGTGAGATTTTCCGCCGGTCATCTTCCAGACTAGAAAGCTGTCAACGGTGCCGAACATCAGATCGCCTGCGCGGGCCGCGGCCCGCGCGCCGTCGACGTTGTCGAGTAACCACTTCAGCTTGGTTCCGGAAAAATAGGGGTCCAGTAACAGGCCAGTGCGCTCGGTGAACATCGGCTCAAGGCCGTCATCTCGCAGTGAGGCGCAGATCGCGGCGGTGCGCCTATCCTGCCAGACAATGGCATTGTGAATGGGATGACCGGTCCTACGGTTCCAGACCAATGTCGTTTCGCGTTGATTGGTGATACCAATCGCGGCAATGTCGGTGGGCGTGATCCCCGCGCGGTCGATGACGTTTCTGCAGGTGTCGACGACGGTCGACCACAGATCGGATACGTTATGCTCGACCCAGCCCGATTGTGGGTAATGTTGGGGAAATTCCTGGTGGGCGACTGCGCAAGCGTGCAGCTTTTCGTCAAAGAGTATGGCGCGGCTGGATGTGGTGCCTTGGTCGATCGCGAGAATGTAGGTCATGCTGTCTCGAATATGCGATTGCGTGGGGTTTGGGACGTGCAAGTGGCGCGCCCGGTGTCGATTGTTGTCTCAAGGATCTCATTAGCTCATCGTAGCCGATACTCTTCGGTTTTTCATCCTTGCTGTCGAGTTCGCTCCTGGGCAGAGCCGACTCTTGCAACCGTAGGGGGCAACTAACTCGCCGTGCGGGTGATCGCCGGTGTCGCTCCTGATGCAGGCGCGTTCCCTTAGTCAACCGTCAATATATTTCCACCCCCCCGCTCATCTCGGTCTGCTTGCAAAGATATTGCGACTGACACGGCGTCGCACGTGTCTGGCCAACACAGCTGCGCAAACTTGGAGCAGCCAGGTAAACTAGTGCCCAAAAACAATCAACGCACGTGGTCGGGGGATGGTGGAGTTCCCCGTGGCCGCTAAGATTGTAAGTGCGTCGCGTGGAATCGCTCAGGCCAAATTTTGCAGGGCCAGCTTTGCATTCCTGATAGGCGCGCCGGGTCGGCGACGTCGGCAGGGCAGCACCAGCGAAACGCCCTCCAGCTTGGGGGTAATTACATCACACTGGTGACTTTGCGAGCGTGGTCGACGCAACTCTTTTGGCTAGACGCGCACTCATGTAGTGATCCAAGGCTTCGACCTGTTCCACTGTAATGCGCAGCCCTAGCTTCGAACGCCGCCACAGCACGTCCTCGGCGCTTGCCGCATATTCGCGGTCCATTAGCCAATCAACCTCGGCGGCGGTTAGCGTCGCACCAAAATCCTGGCCCAAATCGGATGCGTTGTCTGCCTTTCCAAGTATATTCTGTGCGTCGGTGCCGTAGGCGCGGAAAAGGCGGCGAGCCCACACAGCGCTCAAAAACGGATAGCGTCTTTGCAGATCGTCAATCCTGGACGCGACGTCGCCAACAGCGAAATCGCCACCGGGCAAGGGCACGCCAGCAGTCCAATCGCCGGACATACCCTCGATTTCATTGCCGATCAGATCCATTACGCCTTCGGCCAGACGTCGATAGGTGGTGATCTTGCCGCCGAAGATGTTGATGACAGCCGCGCCCGCAGATTTATCCACCTTCAGCGTATAGTCCCGAGTCGCCGCCGTCGCCGAGGACGAGCCGTCGTCATAGAGTGGACGCACGCCTGAATAGGTCCAGACGATGTCTTTCGCCGAAATCGGCTTTTTAAGGTAGGCGTTCACGAAATCGACCATATAGACTTGCTCTTCGGGTGTGCAGACTGGTGGTGTATCGGGGTCCGAATGTTCTTGATCGGTCGTGCCGATCAGGGTGAAGTCGGTCTCGTATGGGATGGCGAACATGATACGCCCGTCGGTGCCTTGAAAGAAATAACATTTGTCGTGCTCAAACAGTCTCTTGGTTACGATGTGACTGCCGCGTACCAGTCGCACACTGTCGTTGCTGTGCGAATGAATTGTGTTGCGGATCACCTCGCCCACCCATGGGCCACCGGCGTTCACGATCATGCCGGTGCGATGAGTTCGAGTTTGGCCAGACGCGACATCCTTGAGCGTGACATGCCAAATGCCGTCTTTCTCAACTGCCGACATGACTTGCGTCCGGGTCAAAATGCGCGCGCCGCGCGCTTCGGCGTCGCGAGCGTTCAGCACGACGAGGCGCGAATCCTCGACCCAGCAGTCGGAATACTCATATGCCTTGGCAAAGCGGTCCTGAAGTGGGCGACCCTCAGCGGCTGAGGTCAGATCGACGGTCGTGGTACCGGGTAAAATCCTGCGACCACCCAGATTGTCATAGAGAAAAAGACCCAACCGGATCAGCCATGCTGGTCGCCGCCCCCGCATCCAGGGCATGAAGAAATTCAGCAGCTTCGAGGTTGGCGTATCGCTCTCGAAGCGCATGTCCTTGTGATATGGCAGCACAAAGCGCATGGGCCACGAGATATGCGGCATGGCGCGCAGCAGCGTTTCTCGCTCGATCAGGCTTTCGCGGACGAGGCGAAATTCGAAGTATTCCAGATACCGCAGCCCACCGTGAAAGAGTTTGGTCGAGGACGAGGACGTGGCCGACGCCAGATCGGACTTCTCGGCCAGCGTCACCTTCAGACCCCGGCCCGCTGCATCGCGCGCAACGCCGCAGCCATTGATGCCACCGCCGATGACCAGCAGGTCGCAGATATCGTCCGCATGTGACATGCAATCCCTCGCAATTTCTTGGTAGCTGCCGGCAACTTAACAAGCGATGACGAAAAGAACAGGTTTTACTTTCGGTTTTGCGCGACTTTATGGTGTGGGCGAAAGTATCATAAAGATTTGAAATAAAGGTGTAAAACCCGCAAGATGTGGGTCAGCCAGGCTTGCAGCCACAACGGACGCAAAAAAAATTGCCTAGCGAAGACTGGAATCTGATACCAACGCACATTACCGCGCATAGTTGCTCTCAGACCGGAATTCATGATGTCCCAGACCATCCGCTACCCTGAAATCCTCGATATGACGCGGCGCGATGGCAAGGTCACAGTCGAACATCTGGCCAGCCATTTTGGCGTTACATTGCAGACTATTCGCCGCGACCTGTCTGATTTGGCCAAAGCGGGCAGGCTGGAGCGCGTGCATGGCGGTGCGGTCCTGCCATCCGGCACGATCAACATTGGCTACGAGGAACGTCGCCGCATCAACGCTGAGGGCAAAAGTGCCATCGCCCGCGCATGCGCCGCCCAAATTCCCGACGCCAGCGCCATTTTCCTAAACATTGGCACCAGCACCGAGGCCGTCGCGGCCGAGTTGATGCATCACCGAAACCTGTTGGTTGTCACCAACAACATGAACGTGGCCAATATCCTCGCCCAGAATCGCGACTGCGAAGTCATCGTGACGGGAGGATTGCTGCGCCAGTCCGACGGCGGGCTGATTGGTGACATCACCAAAACGTCGATTCGCCAGTTTAAATTCGACATTGGCGTGATTGGCTGCTCGGCGATTGATCTGGATGGCGACATACTCGATTTTGACGTCGGGGAGGTCGGGGTCAGCCAGGCGATCCTCAAGCGCTCGCGGCGGCGCATGCTGGTTGCTGATCATAGCAAGTTCAAACGTACAGCGCCCGCTCGCATCGCGTCACTGGCCCAGATCGACATGTTCTTTTCCGATAGGGCGCTCGATCATGAACTAAAGGCGCGCTGTGACGCGTGGCAGACGGCCGTCATCACCGGCGGCACCGTATCGAACGGGTCTTAGTATCCCCATGGCGTCAAGCCGGTGAAGGGGGATGGCCTAGAAGTATCCCCTGACCAGACTGCTGGCGATCAACGACCATCCATCGGCGATGACGAAGAATGCCAACTTGAAGGGGAGCGACACGATTGCCGGAGGCACCATCATCATACCCATCGACATCAATATAGCAGCGACCACGAGGTCGATGATGAGAAATGGCAAAAAAACCAGAAAACCAATCTGAAACGCGCGCGCAATCTCGGACAGCAAAAAGCTGGGGATCAACACCGACAGCGGTGCATCGGGGCCCGGCGCGATACCGCTGGCATCGGGGCGCAGCGCGGCCATGGCGGAGAAGGTATCACCGTCTAGACGACCTGCCATGAAGCTGCGAAATGGCTCGAGCGTGCGGGTAATTGCGGTCTCGATCGGGATCGTTTCCTTGAGCAGCGGGTCCAATCCCTGCTCCCACGCAGTCATGAAGACGGGTTCCATGACAAAATACGTCAAGAAGAGCGCGAGGCTGACGATCAGCATGTTGGGCGGCGATTGCTGAAGGCCGATACCTTGCCTCAGGATGCCGAGAACCGTGACCATGAAGGGAAAGCAGGTGATCATGATCGCAAGGCCGGGTGCGAGACTTAGAACCGTGATCAGTGCCAGCAGTTGCAAGGTGCGTGCCGACAGAGAACCACCATCGCCTAGCGACAGCGATAGATCCTGCGCGGCTGCTGGTCCGCCCAGTACCAACAGCGCGATTGCGATCAGGGCAGCGGGGCGTATCATGCTAAGCCGTCTTGAAGATCGGCGACTTCGGTCAGACGCACGGCCAGTTGGCCTTTCTGCTCACCATCCATCTCTTCCAGTTCGCCGCGAGCGATCAGTCGGTCCCCGACATAAAGCTCCACCGGATCATCGACGCGCTTGTCGAGCGGCAGAACGGCGTCCTTGCCCATTTTTAACAGGTCGCGGATCAACGGGCGCGCCTTTCCGACCGAAATCGTAATCTCGATTGGTACAGAGGAAAACGGGTTCGTCGGCTCTGCGTGGCGCGTCGGCGTTTCGACTGTCGTGTCCATTATGCTGTATCCTTCTTTTGTTCTTCGAAAAATCCGGTGACGGCCGTGTCGATCTGTTTCAAAACGGCATCAAGGTCGATTTCCTGTTCGGTTCCGCCGGCGCGCACATGTACCTGACCATCACCCAATGACACCTCGGTGCTGATCGTCACGTCCTTGATCTCGTGATCGTCAACCAACGTCTTGAGCGTGTCAGCGTTTGACGGCGCCGTGATCAGCTGAATCGGGCCGCTTGTGACATCCTTTGCCATCGTGGCCAGCATTTCGATGACGCGCTCGCCTAGCGTTTTGCGGGCAAGTTGGGGCAGAACGCTGTTGACCATACCGGTCATCAACGGGCGCAGTGCAGCCAACAGATCGGCCTGCGCTTCTGCATGGGTGAATGAGATGTCCTGTAGGTTTCCTGCGAAATCGGTCGAGATGCGGTCGACGTCGTCGTTGGCCGCCTTGACGGCATCCTGCCAACCAGCCTTGTACCCGGATTCGAATGCTTCAAGCCGCTCCTCTTCGAGTGACACATCGCTCATCGAGATACTCTGCGCCCCCGGTTCGGTGGTGAAGTCCTCAAGTAGGTGTGAAATGCCCATCATGCGTTCTCCTCTTCCCCTTCAAGCCAGGAGCGCAGGATTTCCACGGTTTCCTCTTGGCGGTCGGTGATCATGCCGCGAAGCCGTGCGACCGGGTCTTCGCCCGCCTCATGACTGGCGGCGATGGCGCTACGCCCCGACACGACGGGCAGGCTTGCTTCGTCCATGTCCGACGTGTCGATTTCACCGGTTAGGGCGTCCCCTGTACCGCTCGATGATGCGGCTTGGATAGCAGACGCTCCGTCGCCACGAGGCGCGGCAAGAGCCATCGGGCCTTGGCCTTGCGATTGCGACAAGACCGGACGGATGACAAAGAGACCGAGGATCAGCGCGACCAGACCTAACACCGCAGCCTGTATTAGCGACATGACGTCGAGACCCAAGGATGCGAACAATGATGGCTGGGCGGATGTACCAAGTGCTGCAAGCGGTTCGAATTGCAGTGATTTCAGGGTGATAACGTCGCCGCGCGCCTCGTCAAAGCCAACGGCGGACGCGACCAGCTCGCGCAGCGCCGACATCTCGGCCTCCGGACGTGGCAGGAACGTCTGAGCGCCGCTGTCATCAAGCCCCAGCGTGCCGTTGACAAGAACCGCGACGCTGAGCCGCTTGATTGCGCCGGGGGCCTGAGTGATCTCACGCTCGGTTTGCGAAACTTCGTAGTTTACGCGCTCGCGGGTTTCATTTGTCTGACTACTTGAGCTGTCGCTCCCGGCGCCGTCGCCATCGGGCAGATTCGATGCCACAGTCACGTCACCGCCGCCCTCGTCTGAGGCCGAGTTCGTGCGCTCTTCTGTGTCGGTGCTAATGGCAACACGGCTGTCGGGGTCGATCGTTTTTTCACGAATCATTTCAGTGGTCTTGACCGTATCGACGCTGACCTCGACGACTGCGTTGCCAGGCCCTACCCGCGCCTCGAGCAGGCGCTCGACGCGCTGGCGCATCGTGTCAGAGCGATCCTCGCCGACATTCGATGGCGCCTCTTCGGCGCCGCCAATGAGTCCGCCTGAACTGTCTATGACCGACACGTCGTCGGCCGTCAGCCCCGCAACGGCGCTGGCCACGAGAAACTTCAGCGCTTTCGCATGTTTCGCGGGCAACTCGCCGCCAGAGGACGTGATCATGACTGATGCCGTCGGGCGCACGTCGCGTTGAAATGGATTTGAACCGGTATTTGCTATGTGCACGCGCGCAGCAATGATCGACGGATTGGCAATGATCGTGCGTGCTAATTCGCCTTCTTTGGCGCGCCAATAGGCTGCGTCGAACATCTGCGACGTAGTGCCGAAGCCCGAGAGACTATCGAGCAACTCGTAGCCTTGGCTGGAGTTGGTTGGCAAACCCTCGCTTGCCAGGGTCATACGCAACGTGTCGCGTTGGGCCGAATCGACGAAGATTGCTCCGCCTCGGACCTCATAATTGACACCGCGCTGTTCGAGCGCGCGCACGACCTCACCGGCCGGGCCGCTTTCGAGACCCGCGTAGAGAAGGTTCAGGCTGGGCGTCGTTGCCATGCGTGATAGGCCGACGATCGCTGCGAAGATTGCGACGCCTGCGAGGACAATGATGATTCGTTTGCGCGGATCCAGAGCGGTCCAAAGGGTCGCGATATTCTGCAATTTCTTTGCCTCCTCATGTCCAGCGTTCTGCCGGACGGTGAGGTCATCATTGGTCCATCAGCCTTAACAATCGGTTAGTGCCTGCCGACTATGTTGGTCCGGACGCAAATGAGGTTCGGAACATGGCTGATAAAAAGACAGGCGAGGGCGAAAAACCCGCCAAACGTTCGAAAATGCCTTTGATACTTGGCTTGGTGTTGGCGCTTGCCGGGGCGGGTGGCGGATTTTACGCGGTCTGGTCGGGGCTGATCCTAGGCCGCGAATCGCAGTCCGGGGTCGCGACCCGCAAGGTCGATGATCATGCGGCGATCGGTGCGATGCCCGACATCGCATATGTACCGGTAGAGCCGTTGGTGATCTCGCTGGGCGATGGTGCCTCAGGCAAGCATCTGAGGTTTCGCGCCCAGCTGGAAGTCGCGCCGGATCATCTCGCGGAAGTCGAGAAATTGATGCCGCGTGTGGTCGATGTGCTGAATTCATATCTGCGCGCGCTGGCAATCGGCGACCTGACCGACAAGGCTGCGTTGACGCGCCTACGTGCACAGATGCTGCGCCGTTTGCAGGTTGTGACGGGCGAAGGGCGGATCAACGATTTGCTCATCATGGAATTTGTATTGAACTGAGGACGAAAAATGGAACTGATCGCCGATATTTTTTTGGTTGCTGGCGCGCTGGGCGCAGGCTTTTACTGCTACATCCTTTCGCGGCGTCTCAGCCGTTTTACCGATCTCGAGACCGGAGTTGGCGGGGCAGTGGCCGTGCTGTCGGTGCAGGTTGATGATTTGACCAGAGCGCTGGAGGCCGCGCAGGCAACTGCTGGTGCCTCGGGTGACTCGCTGGAGAACCTGACCGACCGTGCCGAAAGCGTTGCCAAACGCCTGGAGTTGATGGTCGCCTCGATGCATGATCTGCCGCCGGCCGCGCAACCGGCACCTGAAGTGAAATCGCCACTGGGCCCGATCTTTCGCCGTCATGACTCGGCCGGAGCGTCCCAATGAGTCGAACAGGAAAGAGCAGACGCAAAAGGACGGTACGCGGAGGGCTGATGATGATCTCTGGATTGCTTGTCGCTTCTGCGGCTCTACGGCTTGGTGGAGATGCCGGTCAGGCTTGGGCGCGCGTCGCAGATGCGCCATTCGAAAGCACGCCGGGCAATACGTCGTCGGCCTGCGCCACGGATGATGATTTGCATGACATGCTGAAGAGTTTTCAGTCGCGAGAGGCGCGCATCAAGAAGGAGGAAAGCGAGATTGAAGATCGTCGACAGGCGCTAAAGCTGGCCGATCGGCAGATCGAAAGCAAGCTCGCCCGCCTGCAGGAGGCTGAAGAAGAGCTGCGCCAGACTTTGACGATGGCCGATACCGCCGCCGAAAGTGATGTCGAACGTTTGACGAAGGTCTACGAGAGCATGAAGCCCAAACAGGCTGCGGCTCTTTTTGAGGAGATGAATCCCGATTTTGCGGCAGGCTTTCTTGGACGGATGCGACCCGAGGCAGCAGCGGGAATCATGGCGGGGCTCAGTCCACAGGCTGCGCACATGTTCTCGGTCGTACTTGCCGGTCGCAACGCTGGCGCCCCGAAAGAATGATCTGCCGGATGCTCAGCCAATCTTAACCTGAAACGGGCAGTCTGCTGCCAAATTCGTTGTCGGAGAAAACAATGCTCGGTCTTATCGGTATCGTGGTCATCTTTGTGATGGTGTTCGGAGGCTATTTGGCAGCGGGCGGCAAGCTTGGCATTATCATGAAGTCGCTTCCCTTCGAAATGATGATGATTGGTGGCGCTGCAACTGGAGCGTTCTTGCTTGGCAACGACATGGCCGCCGTCAAACATACGATCAAAGACATCGGCAAGGTGTTCAAGGGGGCGAAATGGAAGCAGGGCGACTATCGCGATCTTCTTTGCCTTCTCTTCGAACTGGTGCGTTTGGGAAGGCAGAACCCGGTTGCCATTGAAGAGCATATAGAAGCGCCGGAGGACTCCTCTATTTTCAGTAAATACCCAAGGATTTTGGCCGACAAGGAGGCTGTTGCTCTCATAAGCGACACGTTGCGCTCGGCCTCAATGAACTACGACGATCCGCATCAGGTAGAGGAAGTGCTGGAAAAAAGGATGGATGCAACGCTGCAACATGCGCTTCATTCCAGCCACGCCCTGCAAACTGTCGCGGACGGCTTGCCAGCCTTGGGCATCGTCGCTGCCGTGCTTGGTGTGATCAAGACCATGGCGTCAATCGACCAGCCTCCTGAAATACTGGGTAAAATGATCGGCGGCGCATTGGTGGGCACGTTTTTGGGCGTTTTTCTAGCGTACGGTCTGGTTGGTCCCTTCGCTGCAAAGGTCAAAGCTGTCATTGAAGAGGATGCGCATTTTTACCAGCTGATACGCGAGGTACTGGTCGCCAATCTTCACAATCATGCGACGAATATTTGCATTGAAGTCGGCCGGCAAAATACACCTTCCCACTGCAGACCGACCTTCGGTGATTTGGAAGAGTCTCTCAAGATGGTCAAGCAGGACGCGGCATGAAGGTATTGAAACTAATCGCTTTTGCTTTTGCCGCCGTTTTGGCGCTTGGCGCACCGCAGCTGAAAGCGCAGCAGGCGCTGGTGCGGTCTGGAGAACATAATGGTTACACGAGGGTGGTCGTCGATCTTCCGCGACGGATGCCCTGGAAAAGCACTGGTTCGGGGAAAAGTAGAGAAATTATTTTCGGTAGTGGCAAACTCTTGATCGATGTCAGTCAAGCCTTTGATCGAATTTCGGGGGACCGTCTGGCTTCGATTGATGCTCTGGAAAATGGGTCCGGAGTGCGACTGGGCATGAACTGCAATTGCGATCTGGACATATTTTGGCACGGTTCGTCCATGTTGGTTATCGATGTTCGGGATAGCCACAATGAGAGTCCGGATGCTGAAACGATGCTGGATGCTGCGACGGATAAGGCCGATTCGCGGGCGCGGCGGACCACTGTTCTGGAATCGCTGGGCGGTCTAGTTTCCTATGGATCGCAAGACTCTGCGGTGGCCCTGATTAGCGCATATCTCGACTCTAACCCATCATTAGGCGGGACCACAGTGATGCAAGATCAGAAGATTGATCAAGCGCGGCGGTCGATCGCAGAGAGCATCTCGCGGGCGGCGACCTTGGGGCTGATTGAGGCCGATGTTAGGATCCACACGAGGCGTAAGGACTACGAGGCTGCCAAAAAAACGGGCTCACTAACAGCATCGCGCGCGAGTGGGGCGGCTAAGCAAATGCAGGTCAATTTGGATACTAGGACCGGTGCAAATCCAGAATTCCTGAAAGAAAAATCTCCACATTTGCAGAATATTTTAGGTCGACCATGCGTCGCAGACGAACTAATGGACGTCGGCGCTTGGGGGACGACCGCGACCTTTGCCGAGCAGGTTGGTCCCGCAAGAAGAGCGCTGACAGAAGAATTCGACCGATACAGAGCTGATGCTGCTTTGGACATGGCGCGTCTGTACGCCTTTTTCGGGTTCGGAGTCGAAGCGATACAGATTCTAGAAACTACCAATGCTGAAAGCGATGCTGGCGACGTCGTTCTGACCATGGCGCAATTGATCGATTTTGAGAGGACAGACAGCCCGATTTTTGCGCAGCAGATGGACTGCGATTCCGATGCGGCGCTATGGTCAACACTGGCGGTTGGTCAGATTGGCCCGGATCGACTGCCCAATATCGATGCGATTCTACGTGCGCTCGTCCGTTATCCCGATCATCTCAGAGAATTGCTTGGTGCCCGCTTGGCCAGGATACTATCCGGTGGAAACCATGGTGCCGCCGCGGCGCGTATATTGCGTTTACTTGACCGGCATGTTGGCCCACAAACACCACCTCATGCGCTCGCTCGGGCCGAAACGGAGATGTCTTTGGGTCGCGCTCAGTCCGCCGACATGCAGCTGAAAGCAGTCGTCGAGTCGAACAGCGATTCGTCTGCCACAGCGTTAATTGACAGGATCAACACGCGTCTGTGGGTTGGTGATCCGGTGTCGGCCGAGATGGTCGATCTGGTTGGCGGATATGCACAAGAGCAACGCGATACGGCCATAGGTCCCGACCTCGCGCGCGCATACATCGGAGCTCTGGCTGCCGCTGGCCTCTACGACTCTGCATTCGACGAGATGAAGGCAAGGGTTGACGAGGAAGACCGCGAGTCGTTTGAAAGGACCGCCGACATTGTCGCGTCTTACACCGTCAAGAACGCTGGTGATCTTGTCTTTCTCAAGCATTTTATGCTGCCGAATGCCTCGACCTCATCTGGCATATCCAATCCGATCGCCAACAAAATATCTGAAAGGCTAGCTTCTTTAGGCTTCTACAAAGAAGCATTGACTTATATCTCTGGCGCCGTCGATGGAGAGGCTCTGCAGGAGCGACGCATCTTACGAGCCAAGATCAACTTGGCGCAGTCGTTGCCTCGCGCCGCAATGGTAAACGTTCTTGGGCTATCGGGACCGGATGCCGATGGTTTGCGCGCAGATGCATACTCCCAATTGGGCGAGCATCGATCTGCGCATGCTCTCTACATCTCACTTGGCAAAACTGATGACGCGCTTCGTGAAGCGCTGCTTGCTGAAGAATGGGGTGATGCGAAGGACTTCGCAGGCCCAGTTCTGAACGAAGTGATTGGGGACATGAGTTTTGAGAGAAATGCTGACTCGACAGCAACCTTGGCACGCAACCGAATACTGTTGGAGCAAAGTGCTGGGGCGCGCGAAAACATCTCCCGGATGCTCGAGGCGACCGACCGCACCATTGATCCAGGCTGAGATCCCGCCGCTTTCGTGGACGGCGAGTTGATCTCTTATGACTCATTCCTCGTGCCGCTAGCCTGCGCCCTTAAAACTTCTCCAGACTTGTATAGAGTCTGCCCAAGCAAAGGACGGGCAAATGAAGGCACGATCTGTCTGACGTCAGCGCCTGTGGGACAGATTTGAGGAATTGAACAACGGAGGATTTCTGGTTCATCGTAACCTTCATGGAGTGAAGATGAACAAGAAATCCGGAACGTCTAAGGACGCAGCTGACAAGCTGGTCAAGAACATCCGCCGCAAGACCCGTCAGACCTATTCGGCTGAGGAGAAGATCCGCATCGTCTTGGCGGGTCTGCGAGGCGAAGAGAGCATTTCGGTGCTCTGTCGCCGTGAAGGCATCGCCGAAAGCCTATATTACAGCTGGTCGAAGGAATTCCTTGAGGCTGGCAAGCGGCGATTGTCCGGCGACACGGCCCGGCAGGCAACGTCGCCAGAAGTCAAAGATCTGCGCTCGGAGTCACTTGCCCTGAAGGAATGCGTGGCAGACCTGACCCTTGAGAACCGTCTGCTCAAAAAAAGCATGACAGGGGCTGGGGAGGCAGAGAAATGAGGTATCCCGCGTCCGAGAAGCTGGAAATCATCCGAACGGTTGAAGGCTCACATCTACCGGCCAGGCAGACCCTCGACATGCTGGGCATCCCGCGCGCGACCTTCTACCGTTGGTATGATCGTTATGTCGACGGCGGCCTTGATGCCCTGGCGGACCACGCACCCCGTCCAGGTTCTGTCTGGAACCGTATTCCACAGGATCGGCGCGATGATTTGATCGAGTTCGCGCTGGAATTTGAGGCCCTGACGACACGGGAGCTGGCGGTGAAATACACCGACGAGAAGCGGTATTTTATATCTGAATCATCAGCATATCGTATTCTGAAGGAAGCTGACCTGATCACGGCGCCCGCGCATGTGGTGATCAAGGCGGCCGACGAGTTTAAAGACAAAACCACGGCAATCAACCAGATGTGGCAGACCGATTTCACCTACTTCAAGATCATCGGGTGGGGCTGGTATTACCTCAGCACGATCCTGGACGATTACAGCCGCTACATCATTGCGTGGAAGCTCTGCAGCACCATGCGTGCTGCCGATGTGACCGACACTATCGAGTTGGCTCTGGCGGAATCGGGTTGCGACCAGGCGGTCGTGCGCCACAAGCCGCGGCTGCTCAGCGACAACGGCTCATGCTATATCTCTGGCGATCTGGCCGATTGGCTGGAGGATCACAAAATGACGCACGTCCGCGGGGCGCCATTCCACCCACAGACACAAGGCAAGATCGAACGCTGGCACCAAACTATGAAGAACCGGGTTCTGCTGGAGAATTACTACCTGCCCGGCGATCTCGAGCAGCAGATCGGGGCCTTCGTCGAATATTACAATAACCAACGATACCACGAGAGTCTGAACAACGTCACACCCGCCGACGTCTACTTCGGCCGCGATAAAGCCATTCTCAGGGAAAGGGAGAAGATCAAGAAACAGACAATCCGACAGCGCCGCTTGCAACACCAGAAACAAGCCGCATAATCAATCACACGAACGAGCCAGAGCCTCCAATGCTCAAGCCGCTCTGATGTCCCATTTTATTTGACGACGGACAGCACGATCTACGGACGAACAGATCATTGCAATGATCTAGGAACAGGAGGCTGGAGAGAAGACCGCCGACATAGGACGATGGCACGGGATTCATTGACCGAGAGGTAGTTTTGCAACGTCCTGCAAATACAAGTCGAATTATGGGGGATGGAGCCGTCGGACGCAAAGTGACTGAGGGCTTTGGAAGGCAAGAATAGCAAGCTGAAGAAGCTGCTTGCTGAGCAGTTGCTGGATAACGCGATGCCGAGAGACGTCGAAAAAAGTGGTGGCGCCCGTGGGGAAGCGGAAGGTTGTGGTTAACCTGATGGAAGCCTGTCAGGTCAGTCAGCGACTGGCGTGTGATATGTTGCAGGTCGATAGGTCTTTGATGCGATATCAATCGCGTCTGGTCGACAACGCTGGCTTGCGGGATGCAATCAAACGGGTTTCCCGAGACCGGCGGTGATTTGGTTATCGGTTATCCGCGCGATGTTTGCACGAGAGGGATTTGACGTGAACCATGGTAAGCTGAAGAGGATCTACACCGAGAATAAGCTCCAAGTGCGCCGCAGAGGCGGCAGAAAGCGCGCATTAGGCACTAGGAAGCCGATGGTGCTACCTGAACCGCCCAAACCAGCGGAGTGGCCGCTGGATTTCGTGTCTGACACACTGACACGCTCTCATCGATAGTGCGTATCGATTGCCGGGTAATGGACGTTCGTCGTTTTCGTATCCTAGCGGTCGTAGACGATCAAACCCCTGAGAGCTTGGTTCTGGTCGCGGACACATCGTT
The DNA here is from genome assembly GCF_035599575.1 of Roseovarius sp. Pro17. NCBI lineage: Bacteria > Pseudomonadati > Pseudomonadota > Alphaproteobacteria > Rhodobacterales > Roseobacteraceae > Roseovarius > Roseovarius sp. Pro17. The sequence continues at coordinate 3,196,009 of NZ_CP141179.1, read as the reverse complement.
GTCGGAGCAGCGCGTTGCCCATGAGTTTGATCAGGTGATCAATGAGCGAGGTATGTCGAAGACAATTGTGTAGAATAACGGCACAGAGGTCCCCGGCGTGGCCACCCTCAAATGGGTCCAGGAGACGGGTCTCGACTGGCACTTCATCGCACCCGTCAAGCCTCATCAGAACGGTTTCACCGAAAGCTTCAATGGCAAGCTGCGGCTCTCTCGGCAGATCGCTATGCAATCGCCCGCCCGGTAATAGACGAATGCTCGTCTGGCAATTCGCGCCATCGCACCACGGCGCCCACACCCCAAAAAACCGCCTCCACGAACAGCCGGCGAAGACGTCGGCTCCGTCCCGGATCAGTAGATTTTCCCAACGCGATAACGTTCGATGATGCTTCAAAGGGCATCGCTCAGGGCTCTTCGGGTCAAACATGCCGCCTGATCGAAACCTTGAATCAGACGTTAGCTGATTTAGAGATCCTGAACCTCAACAACCCCTAGTCCAGCATCACTGCCAGCTATCCAACTGCGCAATATTTCGGGGCCCAAGGTTTACTATTATACCCTTGTTTTGATTGATTATGGATGCTTTCGCCTGCATTCTGCCTTATACGGCATGTCGCGGACAATTCGACTTCAGGCTTGAGCCGGAAAACTATTGTCAGCTCCGTCACCCAGCGCAGGTGGACCGTGATATAGCGTCTGCCAACGTATACAATATTGAGGTATTCAATGCATATCCTTTTGACAGGCGGTGCTGGTTATATCGGTACACATGTGATGCTTTGCTGCTTGGAAGCTGGGCATAGCGTCACGGTGGTCGATGACTTTTCGAATAGCTCGCCCAAGGCGATTGCCCGGGTAGAAGCACTAGCTGGATGTCGTGTAGTGTTTCATCAAGGCGATATTCGTGATGCGGCGCTGCTTGATCGCGTCTTCCAAGAGTCAAAGATCGATACCGTATTGCACTTTGCGGGTCTTAAGGCCGTCAACGAGAGTGTTGAAAACCCTCTTTCCTATTACGATGTGAATGTGGGTGGCACTATCGCGCTTGCTCAGGCGATGGGACGAGCGGGGGTGTTTCGGCTTGTCTTTAGTTCAACCGCATCTGTCTACGGTGAGCAGGAAAAGATGCCTTTGACCGAGAGCAGTCCTATTGACGATCCCACCAGCCCCTATGGCCGCTCAAAACGGATGGTGGAACAAATACTCGAGGATCACTGTGCATCAGACCCACGCTGGGCAATAGCCGTACTGCGTTATTTTAATCCTGCTGGAGCGCACATTAGTGGACAGATCGGAGAGGATCCGCGCGGTACACCTGCGAATCTAATACCATATGCGACGCAAGTAGCGATTGGACAGCGTGCGGCGCTGTCTGTGTTTGGGAATGACTACCCCACGCCTGATGGCACGGGGGTGCGCGACTATATCCATGTTATGGATTTAGCGGCCGGACATTTGATGGCTGTGGATTACTTGCGGATGCATATGGGATACCGTGTCTGGAATCTTGGAACGGGCAGAGGGCATTCGGTCCTTCAGATTGTCCAAGAGCTAGAAAACATCATTGGCAAGCCGTTGCCAACAAACTTTGCGGAACGACGTTCGGGCGACATAGCACAATGCTGGGCAGATCCAGCACGTGCCGAGCGCGAACTGGGATGGCGGGCGCAGCATGACCTCAACGAGATGCTTGCCGATCACTGGCGCTGGCAGAAACTAAATCCGAAAGGCTATGATAGTTGAAGAGTGAAATTATCTTTAATTCCACCTTTTGACAGCAATACGCATATCGACCGGAAATGACGGAACAATAGCGTTCAAAGCGATCATGCGGCACCAAAGCAACTGCCCTGAACCCTTCAGACGTTCTGGCCCCTGATAACTGCATAGCCGCGCTCATGGCAATCGACGCTATCATGACCATCAGGACGGCCATAACTCAGCCACGTAGTCCAGCGGCTGCTTCAAGATGGTTTTTGACTGGAATCCATTGGCCGCAGCAACCCAATAAAACATGGCAATCTAGCCATCTCAGCTGAAAATAACGTAACAATCGCTTTCAGTCACTCTTGCGGCACTCCGGTTTTTGGGTAGGTCGTGACAACCTTCCACACGATTTCCTGCATCAAACGTGCGGCCTCTTCGCCCGGATCTGTCGCGGCAGATCCGTCAGCGCGTTTCAGGGTATGAGGTAGGCCGACAGGGGATTTCTGGTACAGCACCGAATACTGGGTGAGCGCAATCAGATACGCGCCGAGGTCGTTGAAGTGGATGTCGTCGGAAAAGAGGTCTTCGCGGGTTTTGACCGGCCCGACCCCACCCTGGCTCTCCACCGCGCGCACGAAGCGGGCCATGACCTGACCGGCGGGAATCACATAAATCGGGCGGGTTGCATCTCCATAGGATAGGGCGCGACGAAGTATCTCGGTTTCCCAATACCGATCCAGATCGCGATCAATGCGGTTCAGCCAGCCCTCTTCATCGATCAACTCATGCCAAGTTTCGTAGAGGTAGACGTTAAGATCCGGATTCGCATCCCATCCGGCCTTGGCCCATTCATGCAAGTATTTTGCACTGTCAAAATACTTGATCGCGCTGCGTATTTCGACCATTTCGGTCATGATCAGCGCATCATATTCGCCGGATAAAACGGCCTCTTTGGCATCGCGATAGCGCGGATGGTCGTTTTCCGTCTCGAACCCGTTGATGGGCTCATCCGGTTCCCAGTGCGCCTTAAGCGGCGTGCCCCAACCCAACTGGCTGTCATAGACGTGCCCACTGCCGGCAAGCTGTGCCAGCATGGCTGGCATGTCGCGCCCGACCAAGCTGTGTCCGATGTAAAAGGCAGCTTGCGAACCGGTCGGTATTGGCGCCGGATCGGTGTAGAGGGCATCAAACTTGGCCTTGTCCAACGGCTTGGCAGATCCGCACCGGGCCACGCCCCCGCAGGCGGCGAGGAGCAACAAAAGAGCGACCGGGGCAAGCCGTTTCAGGCGGGTATGAAGTCGGGGGAATATGGTCATGGCATGGGGTGGGTAAATTATTTCACTTACATGAGCAGTATTCTGCTAGTTGGTTTCTATTCAAGAGGTGTAAACAATTCACATGGAACATGCGTCGTGCCATGGTGAGGCAAAGGCACTACCTTACACAAGTCATTATATCTGAAAGCCCTAGTATATCTCATGCTTCCAACACTTGACGCTCTTGCCGGAAAATATGCGCTTGCGCGTCCTGTCAATCGGCCAGCGACCCTCTTTCTTGGGCGACCTTTTACAAAAGGCGCGAGGAAGAAACTGGTCATCTACTATGAGCCCAATAGCATCAGTTTCACCCAAGTTTATCCTTTCCTCTACTATCAGGACACGCTGAAAGCCCGCTTTGGGCTGGAGGTCAGATGCTATCCGGTCACCAAACTGCTTGCGGGCGGGGCCGTGCGGCACGATGACGCCGATATTGTGCTGCTTCAGGCGTGGTTCACGGTGTCCGAGGATACTCTGCAAGACGTGTTTGGCCGACTCGTACAGGCCAACCCGCAAGCCTCAATTTCATTTATGGATACCTTTGCTCATAGTGACATCCGGATGGCGCGCCATCTGGAACCTAACGTCGATTTCTACCTCAAGAAATCTGTATTCAGGGACGAACAGGATTTCCTGCGTCCGTTTCGAGGCGGTACAAATCTTACAGAATACTATGGCGATCTGTACGGGATTGATGCGGATCCGATCGATTGGAACGTACCGGAAAGCATGGTTGAGAAACTGCGCCTGAGCCCGAATTTTTTCACGGATCCTCGTTTTTTGCACGATTTCGCCACGAAGGATGCGCCCTCACACACGGACCGTCCAATCGATATCCAGACCCGGTTTGGCATTCGCGGTACGGATTGGTACCAAGCGATGCGCCAGCAAGCGTTGGACCGTGTCCGCGCGATCCCCGGTCTGAAGCTTTCTGCGCCAGATACCATCTCCTGGGCGAAATACATGCAGGAAATGCGCCACTCAAAGCTATGTCTAAGCCCTTTTGGCTACGGCGAGCTATGCTGGCGCGATGTCGAGGCTGTTGCGACCGGATCGGTTTTGATCAAGCCGGATATGAGCCATCTGGATACAAGGCCCGATATCTACGAGGCCGGGGTTACGTATCTTCCGATTAAATGGGATTTCAGCGATCTGGAGGATGTCGTTCAAATGGCCCTGTCGGATGCCGGGCTGCGACGGGATATCACGCAAAATGCTTATCAAAGAGTTGCAGAATACGTGAGAGACAAGCGTTTCGTCGACGATATGGCGTTTCTCTTCGACAAGCTCTGAAGGCCCAATGCGTTTCAAGTCGTTGCCGAGGCAGGGATGATCAGACATGCGGCGCATCGAGCGGGCGCGTGCGGACCGCTAGAGTATTCTGTAGCAAGTTAGTATAAAGCCGCCTGCGAATGCAAACTGCCCGCTCAACCTGCCAAAAACGGATTTTTTTGATGGCAGAGCCAGAAAACTGTGTCTTGCCAAGTCGGGCTGAATTTCGACCATCTCAAAGCCGATCATCTCGCCGGTTAGTGGGTACTGGGCTTTGTAGACACTTTCCTTGCAGCTAAAGATCAGTTTGGCCAATCGGTCGCGATCAGCCAGCGGATGGCGGTCAAGCCAGCGGCGCTCGTTTGGGGTGCAGATGATCTGTTCCAGGTCAGCGGGCAGGGCGGTGTCCGGTTCGATGTCAATGCCGATGCTGCGGGCCGTGCCCGATAGGGCAATTGCGGCAATGCAGACCCTGTCGCAATGGGCAATACTTCCAATCATGCCCGTGGGCCAGAGCGGGGCGCGATCGGGGGCCTGAAGGACCGGCTGCGGCGGCAAGCCAAGCTCTGCCATGGCCTGCCGGGCGGCGACGCGGCCGGCGGTGAATTCAAGCCGCCGTTTGCGCACTGCCTTGGCAATAGCCGGTGTCTCTTGGGGCCACAGACCGCCACCGGCCTCAGTGGGATCGGTTACGCCAATCCCGAAATCTGGCCCCAAAAGGTTTTGCAGCGCATCAGCTACGACCGCCTGACGGGTCATGCAGTGTTGGATGGGCGCCTTGCCCGCATCGCACGGCGGCGCGACATGGCATCGCTGCGGCTGGCGGCCTTGTCTTCTGCTGCCGGGCTATTCTGCGGCGTTTCAGGTTCTGCGGCACCGGTTTTTTCGTCGACGGTTGCGGCCAGCGCCGAGAGGGTCGGAAAGCGGAAGATGTCCGTAATGCTCAGCTTCGGAACCGCAAGGTGCTTGCGGATCTCGCGATGCGCCTGGACCGCCAGAAGGGAATGCCCGCCGAGATCAAAGAAATTATCGCGCCCGCCAATATTGGGGATACCAAGAATCTGAGACCATATGGCCGCAATCTTTTGCACCGTATCGCCGCCATTAGCGACTTTGGCTGTGGCTGTGGCTGTGGCTGTGGCTGTGGCTGTGGCTGTGTCAGCGGGCTGCGCGGCGGCGACACGCGGCGCAGGGGCTGGCAGTGCCTTGCGATCAATCTTCTTGTTCGGTGTCAGCGGCAAGCTGTCCAGCGTGACGAAATGCGTCGGCACCATATAATCCGGCAGGTTCGCCGCAAGGCGTTCGCGCAAATTGCTGTCGCTGACAGGGGCGTCGGTTATTAGATAGGCGACGAGCTGGGTCAGCCCCGGGGTATCTTCGCGGGCCATGACCACCGATTGACGCACGCCGGGGAAGGCGTCGATGACGCTCTCGATTTCGCCCAGCTCAATCCGGTAGCCGCGCAGTTTGACCTGATGATCGGCGCGGCCCAGAAAATCGAGCCGCCCATCGGTGCGCCAGCGCGCCAGATCACCGGTATGGTACATAGGGGCGTCAGTGCCGCTAAAGGGGTCGTCCACAAAACGCTCTTCCGTCAGGTCGGGCCGTTGCCAGTAGCCGCGTGCCACCCCTGCACCTGCGATATAAAGATCTCCGGGTTGGCCGACGGGAACAGGGCGCAGATCTTCGTCCAGCACATAGACCTGCGTATTGGCTATGGGCCGACCGATATTGACGATCCCCTCGACGGGGATGGCGGTTTCGGTCGTCGACCAGATGGTCGTTTCTGTGGGGCCGTACATGTTTTCAATATGCGCGTCGGTCAGAGTAGCAAGCTCTGAAACCAGAGAACCGGACAGCGCCTCGCCGCCGATCATCACGTGCTTTATCCTTTTGAGGGCATATCTTGCCTCGTCGTTCATCAACAACATCTGCGCCATGCTCGGCGTGCATTGCAGATGGGTCACGTCGTGCCGGACGATCTGGGCAGCGATTGAAAAATCGTCATCGGGCAATGTTTCTGCGGTGTTGGACTGACGCAGCACCTCGGTCAGGGGCTTCAGACCCTCCAGAACGTCATCCACGGGGATCCCGTATTCAATTAGGCAGGCGATTTCACTGACGCCGATCCGCTTTAGCTGCTCGACTCGGTCGAGACAGTCCTCAATCGTGCCAAACAGCCCAGAGTCCTCAAAATACCGCTCGAACGCGAAATCAAGGATGCCTTCCATTTCGTCCGGCTCAAGCTCTCCTAGGTCAAGTTCGAACGGATTGGTTACACCCTCGGGTTTTTTGAAGGCAGGAAAGGCCCAAGCGTATTGCTTGATCAAGCCAGCGGCCGAGCGCAGGTAGTCCTTCATTGGCCCACTGGCGACATCGCGCGCCTTTTCGCGCGTTTCGGCCACGAAGGTGTGCAGCATCAGGGTGATCTTGAAATCATCTGGATTATGGCCTGCCTTTCGCAACTCAGCGTGATAGAGACCGATCTTTTCGGCTACTTCGTCAGCGCTCTGGCCCAGAAGATGGGTCAGGATATGGGCGCCGTGACGGCCGGCATCCTTCCAAGTTTCGGGGTTACCAGCGGTCGTGACCCAAATTTCAGGCGCGTCCGAGACGGGTCTGGGCTGGGTCAGCACTGCATGCATCTCGCCGTTTTGGCGGGGAAACTCGACCGGCTCGCCCTTCCACAACTTGCGCAGGTCGCGGATGGCGTCGAACATCGCTTCCTTGTTTTGTGGAGGCGTGTTTTCAGGCTTCAGTAGGAAATCGTCCGGCTGCCAACCAGATGCAATGGCAAGACCTGCACGCCCATTGGTGAGGTTGTCGACCACCGACCATTCCTCGGCAATGCGGGCGATGTGGTGCAGCGGGGCAACGCAACTGCCTGCGCGCACAGCGATATTGCGCGTGACCGCTGCGACGGCGGCCCCGGTGACGGACGGGTTGGGGTAGGGCCCACCGAAAGCGTGGAAATGCCGTTCCGGCGTCCAAACGGCGCAGAACCCGTTTTGATCGGCGAACTTGGCGCCTTCCAGCATCAGCCGGTACTTCTCACGCCCCGGCTTGTCGTCATTCCCCCAATAATAGAGGCTAAACTCCATGCCTTTTCCTGAGACGGCCCGCCGTTGTGTAGATGCTCCTGCCACAAGGGCGCGATTTTCGTCGCTGCTGAGGATCAGCTTGAAGCCACGGGTCAGGGTCCAGAACAGTTCCAGAACCGAGATGTCGAAGGACAGACTGGTTACGGCCAGCCAGATGCCCGGCGGGTCATGCCGGATGCGGGCGTCCATACCGGTGAAGAAGTTTGATACATTCCGGTGCTCGATCATCACACCCTTGGGCCGCCCGGTTGAGCCCGAGGTATAGATCACGTAAGCGATATCCTTTGACGTAACATCGCTTTGAGGATTGTCCTGCCGGGTCTCTTGCAGCACCTGTTTGGTGTCGAGAAGAAGAACCTGAGCGTCGTGAGGCGGCAAGTCCGCCGCCAGATCGGATTGCGTGATGACGACTGGTGCGGCGCTATCCTCAATATAGAGCGCGGTGCGGTCGGCGGGATAGGCCGGATCCATCGGGACATAGCCAGCGCCGGCCTTTAGTATGGCCAGCGCACCTATTAGCAGATCAGGTGAGCGGCGGGTATGGATCCCGACCAGCGTTCCCGGCCCGACCCCCATGTCACGCAGAATATGCGCGGCCTGATTGGCGCGCGTATTCAGTTGGGAATATGTGAGAGTTTCACCCTCGAAAACGATGGCGTCCGCGTCCGGTGTCCGGGCAACCTGAGCTTCGAAAAGCTGGTGAATACATGCGGTTTCGTCATAATCGGCAACCGTGTCGTTCCATGTGCGCAGGACCAGAGTCTGCTCGGTCTCCGGCAGGATGGGCAGGTCTGTCGCCTCAAGATCATCCGATGCCGGATCACTCATCAGGGTGCATAGATGCTCCAGGCGGGCAGCGATCAGGTCAAGCGCGTCTTCGGTGACATGGCCGCTATTGGCGACGAGCGTGGCGTCTCCATCGGCCATCAAAAGTGTCAGCGACGTCCCCTCAATCAGACCCTGCGTTATGTCTTGGGATAGGCCAACCGCAGGAATGCAAGGCTGGCGAAGGTCGGGAATGCGGGCCGCCAGATCACATGGGAACCCGCCAAGTTCGCGAGCGGTTTTGATGTCGCGGGCAAGGGCGTCGCGGACCGCCGCAACAGTTTGGCGGATTTCGGTCCGAACCGGAACCCAATCACTGATGTAGCCCGATTGCGGGGTATCCGGCCCGCCCGGTAACTGCCAGGCAATGTCGATCTGGTCGGTTTCACCAAGACGGGCGACAAATAACGCCAGCGCTGCTTGCAGAATTTCGGGGCTGGCGGTTTTGCGAAGCTGCAGCGCCTTTTGAATGGCCCGCCCGGAGTCTGCGCCCGGATCGATCAGCGATAATTCGGGATGTATCATCGTCTCCAGTCGCGCGCGCCGATGCGCTTCGCCCGGCAATGCACTGGCCAGGGCGGCGGAGATCAGTTCTGCCTCCTGCGCCGTGACCGATGGGAGCAGGTCACCGGGCCGCGCAATGGCATCGGCGCGAACGATTGCGCCAAAACAATCTCGGAATTCACTCAGAATAATGGGCCGGGTTCCTGTCGCCACAGTCAGGGTTCCGGAATCGGCGGCGATCACCGTGCCGGGGACGGCGTCCGGGCCCTTATCCGCAATAGTGGCGGTTCGGGGCAGCCATATCTGGTCTGCGGCGGCGATTTTCGGGCAACATAGCGGATTCCAGTAATCCCCATGATCGAGCGCGCGGACCAAGGCGGCCAGGGCTTCGGCGGGTTGCGTGAAATCCAACCGGCCTGCGGCCTTGGGTCGGTCGTCCCGCGCAAAGTAGCTGCGCTGCGACAGATCCTGCGGTGTGAGTTCCGGAGCGCCTGAGGCAAGCGCACTGATGACCGCACCAAAGCTTTCGATTGCTGCGCTGTAGCATTTTGTATTCAGGGTCAGGCCGGTATCCCTGTCGCTGATGTCGAATTGGGTCTGGGATATGATATCGCCCTTGTCGATCTCCCCTGAAATCATGTGCCAGGTGATGCCATGCCGTTGTTTCTGATTGATCAGGGCCCAGATCGGCGCGTTCAGACCCGCATAACTAGGCAGGGGGCCGTCGTGAAAATTCACCGCGCCCTTAGCGGCCATGTCCAGAACAGCCTGCGGGATGAGGTCGAGATTGGCGATGCTGAAAAGCCAGTCAAACTCGCTATCGACAAGCCGTTCGGCAAGACCGGCGCCCGGCGCATGGACGGGCAGATCATGGGATTTGGCCCAGTCCCGGACATCGCGATTACGGGTGACGACCGCAGCAATGGCATGCCCGCCTTCCAGCAGCATTTCACCGCATTGAACAGCGAGGGATTCATTGCCAATGATTACAGAGCGGAACATGGACATGACTAATCTCCGATAGCGGGTTTGGCGCAGTCGGCTTTTCTGCGCCTGAACACAAAGACGGCCCGGCTCAAGGCGCGCAAATCATGCCGTGCCATGGTGACCAGGAAATTGGGCTTAACATCTAGGGGCTTGCGGGTCACAAGGCAACGCAGCCAGTGCAGCCCGCCACCGGCGAGATGTGCAAGCGTGGCAACCGCAGCATAGAGAGAACCGTGGTTTTTGACAAAGTAATGCAAGCGCGAGTCGAACCAGTAATTCGGCACCTTTTCCCAGCCTTTCATGCCAGTTGTGACCGAACCGATATGCGCGACTTCGCTTTTGGGAACAAAGGCAGTGCGATATCCGGCACGGCGCGCGCGCAGACACAGATCGGTTTCCTCGAAATAGAGAAAGAAGGTTTCGTCGAAAAGGCCGATCTCATCCAGCACAGGTTGGCGCATCATCAGGCTGGCGCCAGCCAACCAGTCAACCAAGCTATCTTGGGACGGGGTCTGCACAGGGACAGCATGGGCGGCGAGCAATTTGGACACGGGACCGAACTTGATCGCCCCCTCGAACTCGCTGAAAACCGACGGAAACCGGAACGTGGTCAGGTGTGTTTCGCCGTCCTCGCCGTGGATATAACTGCCTGCAAAGCCGATTTCGGGATTGGCGTCGAGATAGGTCAGCAGGTGCCCGATCGCGTCGGGTGCCGGAAAGGCATCCGAATTCAGGACATAGACGTAGTCGGGTCTTGAGCCGTCAGCCAGCCCGGCACGGATGCCGACATTGTTGCCAGCACCAAAGCCGCCGTTGCGGCCCGACTGTAAGACCCTCACACGATCCCACCCACTTTTCGCGATATGGGCCGAGATAGCCTCGAATGATCCATCTTGGGAATCGTTGTCGACAATAACGATTTCACCGGAAATTCCGTCCATTGCGGCCAAGGCCGCTTCGGTCGAGCGCAGGGTCATCGGCGCTGTCTTGTAATTCAGAATGATGGTCAGAACGTTTGGGTTGGGCATGGGATTATTCAGCCGCCTTTTTAAGTTGGTTCTTTGCCGTCCCGAAAGTGTCCCGCCGTGCCTGCTCGGCAGTCTCAATACAGCGCTTCATTCGGGCGGCCAGAACGCGGACATTGGGTTCGAGAACCATGGAATCGTGATCACCGGGCACCTCGATCACCTCGACTTGCGGCGCCCATTTCGCCCAGTCGTTGTCATGTATGACATAGTGTCGGTCCGCATTGACGAGGCGGTCAGGCGCGACCTGCCATTTCCCGACCATGGGGGGGCGGAACAGGGTCAGTGGGCCGCCCCAGGGCGAAACCTCATAAGAGCTCACGCTGTCCAGAAACGCGGCTTCGATGGCAGTGTCGTGAAACTGCTGTCCGGCTTCCACTTCGGCTTCGTCGTCGGGCTGACTGCGTTTCTTTAGTTCCCATGCGATCCTGTTGCGCAGCCATTGGGCGGGATAGGCAAGGCCCTTGCCGCGCAGATCCAACCACTGGATCATGGCTCGGTCGCGGGTGGTCAGTGGCGGACGCACCGGAAGCGGGGTGTCGAGCATGACTAGCGCGGCGATATCTTCGCCATCTGCGACCAATTGCTGGGCAATCTCGTATGCGGTAATACCTCCGCCGGAAAAACCACCGACCATATAAGGTCCGTTTGGCTGGACCATGCGCATCTCGGCAATATAGTCGCGCGCCGCCTCGACGATCGAGTGATGCGGTTCTTCATTGCCGTAAAGCCCCCTGGCCTGCAGACCGTAAAACGGACGGTCGGTGCCCAGAAGATGAGCCAGATGACGCAGGTTCAGCACATTTCCGAACATTCCGGCCACCAGGAAAAATGGAGTTTTCGAGCCGCCTTCCCCCGAATGCATGGGGACAAGATGCGTGAAGCGGCGCTCGGGCGCGGCGGCGGGCGTTGACGCATCCGCTTCGTCGTCGCTTCCGGGTGCGATGCCTTGGGCGGCGATCAGATCGGCGCATTTGCGGATGGTAGGGGCCTCGAATAGCACCGAGATCGGGAAATCAACCTGATATGCTTTGCGGATCTGGGCAAAGAGCCGCACGGCAATCAGGGAATGTCCGCCTAAGTCGAAAAAGCTGTCTTCGACCCCGATCTGGTCCACGCCAAGCAAGTCTTGCCAGAAGCCGGCCAGCCGATTTTCGATTTCATTTGCAGGGGCGACATAGTCCGAGTCCAGCTGGGGACGCTCGAATTTCTGCTCGACCCCACCTGCGCCTGCATCCTCTGGTCCCGCCTGACGGATCAGATCGCCCAGCTCGAGGGACGACACGATGACCTGCGGCTGTTGCACAGCCAGCGCCCTGAGAAAGAGATCGGCCCCCTGCTCGGCCCGGATACCTTGCGACAGGTTATGCTGCAGCCGTTCTTCGGCCGCAGACAACGGTCTGGGGCCCTCATCGGCGCGCGGTGTTTTTGCATGCTGTGCAGCGCCCGCCGCGAAGGCGACACCCTGTTCCATGCGACGGATTGAGAAACCGGTGATGTCGACACAGATGCTACCGTCTGGGGCCGCGATAGTGATATCGAAACTGGCCGTTTCGCTATCGCCCCGGTTGGCGCCGGCGTTGCGGACCCAACTGACGACTTCGGCGGGCAAGGCCCGAAAGACGCGGACCGACCGATACGAAACCGGCACCCACAGATGGGTAGGCTCATATCCGGCGATGAGGTCCATCGCCCAACCGGTAGCAAGATCCATCAGACCGGGATGCAGGCGGTAACCGTCTTGAATGTCATCCTGCACCTTTGCGGGCAGGCGCAGATGCGCGACCCCCTCGCCGTCGCCCAAGGCGCTTGACTGCAGGACATGCCACCGTGCCCCGAATTTCAGATGCGCCTCTTGCCGGGATCTAAGCCAGGCACCGTCGGGCGCCTTGGCTATGGATTTGGTGCATCTGGCGCGGATCGCATCCAGATCGAGAGGCGCGGGGGCGGTTTGAGGCAAGAATGACAAAGTGGCTTGAGCGTTTTGCTCAAAGCTGGTTCCGTCACCGCTTTCGACGGTGAATTCGTATCCGGTATCGTTGCGCGGCAGAGTTACACGAATGGCGCGGTCCTGATCATCCGGAACGGCAAGCGGGCGCAGGAAGTAAAGGTCGCGGATTTCGAAACCGCTCGTTTCACCTTGGGCGTGCAAGGCTTGGGCTGCCAGTTCTAGATAGCCGGTTCCCGGCATGATCGCATCGCCAGCTATGGTGCGGTGATCGTCGAGGAACCAGCGTTCTGCTGCCTGATATTGGGTAGTGAACAGTTGGTTCCCGATGCCATCGAATGAGGCTTCGTCCAGCATGGGCACCCCGGCGGGTTTGACTGGCGGCGGGGTGACGCTGCCTGTTCGGGCTTCCATCGCGTCGGCGGCCATGCCGACATCGGCCCACAGCCCCCAGTTAATGGCGCGCACCAGTGTCTGGTCGCCAGCGCGGGATTTGGCGTAGGCGTTGAGATACTCGTTCGCCGCCACGTAATCGACTTGGCCAGCCGGGGCCGTCGCGGTGGACGTCGATGCAAACAGGACCAGCCAGTCAAGTGTTCCGTCCGGAAAGACGGTGTCCAGAACCTGCGTGCCGTGGATTTTCGATGCAAAGACATCCTCGATCCCGGTTATGGTCTTGCTTAGAATGGGGGCGTCGTCGATCAGGCCCGCAGCGTGGATAACGCCATTGATCGTGCCCAGACTTTGTTCGACATGGTCACGCGCGGCCCGCATATCTTCGACATTGCTGACGTCGGCCGTGATGCAGGTGACTTGTCCGCCGGCGTCCTCTAGGCGCTGGACGGCCCGGATGCGTTTTGCAACGGGGTCCTGCGGGGCGAGCTGATCTAGCATCTGCGCCCAGGCGTCGCGCTCCGGCAGCGCGCTTCTGGCCAGCAGCACGATGCGGGCCGATGCCTTGCGGATCAGCATTTCGGCAATGGTCAGGCCGATCCCGCCAAATCCGCCGGTGATCAGGTAGATGCCGTTTTCCTGCAGCGGCGCCGTATCTGTTTCAGGCTCGGGCAGGGGGAGCGACCGATAGGTCAGCTCAAACCGTTTTTCTCCGCGCAGTGCGGCGGTCAGCGAGGCGGGTGGCGATAGAAGATCCTCAAGAACACGGTCGGATAGTTTCCGCATCGCCGCCGGGTCCAGTGCCTTGCGCCGCGTTCCGCCTGTTTCCGGCAGGATCAGGTCCAGCACGGAGCAGCTTCGCCCCGGAAATTCGCGGGGCATTACCCGGGCTGGACCCATCACCGTTGCTTTTTCGGGATAGGGCAGGGGCTCATCGCGAACCTGAACCGCGCCGTTCGTCAGCACTGTCACATGCAGGGGCTGGGACAGGCCCTCGTCTGCCATGGCCTGAGTCAGGAAAAGTAGGCTGTAAAATCCCTGTTCCTGGGTGCGGTGGAAAAAACTGCTGCCCGGACGGAAGCTTTCGGTCTTCGTCAGCAGCCAACCATGCACGATCCGGGTCGGAATCATCTCGCGAGCGGCCAGATCGCGGATCAGCGCATCATAGCTTTCGCGTCCTCGCTCGGGGGCGATCACATAGCTCTTGTCACCGGTTCTGGCGAAGGTGTCACCGGGGGTGACTGTAATGACGGGATGTCCTGCGGCGCGCAGCCGCTCAGAGACGATTCCAGTCAACCCGGCATCATCGTCGAAGATCAGCCAGGTTTCCTGCCCGGCTGCGGCCAGATCGTTCGTCACGTCGACATCGCAAGCGGCATAGCGCGGGGTCCAAGCGGGCCTATATCCCCATTCTGCGGGATCCTCGCTGCGCATCAGCCAATGCGATCCGGTATCAGCCGCCGCCTTGCCGGGTTCGATGAAATAGGGCGCGCGCTGAAAGGCATAGGTGGGCAGCGGGACGCGGTTGCGCCGTGCCTCACCCCAAATCTGGCCCCAGTCGAACGTGCCGCCAACGGCCCAGAGCCGGCCCAGCATGGCCAGAAAATAGGCGTCATCGGGGATATCGTCCTGGGGATGGCGCAGGCTGCTGATGACCTGATTTGCAGTGACTTTGTCATTTTGTGACGTCAACGAGGCCAACGCCTTGCCGGGTCCAACCTCGATGAAGACGCGGTCCGGGGTTTCGGCCAGTGTCGTCATGCAGTCGGCAAAGCGAACCGTATTGCGCAGATGTCCGACCCAATAGTCGGGATCAGTCGTTTCCTCGGCGGTGATGTAGGTGCCCGTCCGGTTTGAGACGAACGGGATCTGCGGAGCGTGCAATTCGATCGAGCGCAGATAATTGCCGAACTCTTCGAGAATGGGGGCGAGCATCCGGGAATGTGCTGCGATGTCGATCGGAATGCGCTGGCAGTCGACTTCGCGGGCGGTCAGCTCTGCCTGCAGTGTATCAAGTGCGGCTTGCGCGCCCGTCGCCACGCTCAGACCCGGCGCGTTGATCGCGGCAAGGTCGAGGTCTTCGCCGAGCAGAGGCAGAAGCTCGGACGCAGGGAGGGCCACGCTGAGCATGCCGCCCGCCGGAACCGTATCAAAAAGCTTGCCGCGCAAATGCACCAGACCGATGCAATCTTCGAAGGAAAAGACACCAGCCAGGCAGGCGGCCGTATTTTCGCCCATGGAATGGCCGACGAACGCCGTCGGCTTTACGCCCCAGAACATCCAGAGTTGTGCCAAAGCGTATTCGACTATCATGATTAGCGGCAATTGCACCGATGGGGCCTGTAGCCGTGCATCAGCCGCACCCTCCTGGCCTGTTTCCGGCAGCCAGATGGCGCGGATGTCGTAGTCAAGCTTGGGCTGAAGGATTTCGAGACCGCGATCCATCCATTCGGCAAAGACCGGCTCTGTTTCATAGAGATCGCGGGCCATCCCGGCATATTGCGCCCCACCACCGGGAAACATAAAGACGATCTCTGGGTCTTCGGTCACAACGGAATGGCTGAAAACCCGCCGCGGATCGTTCTCCTCCAGCATCTTTGCTGCCTGCTCGTGAGTTTCGGCCACAACGACCCGGCGTTTTTCGAAACCCCGGCGTCCTTGCTTGAGCGTCCAGGCCACATCGGCCAGCGGCTGTTCGGGGTGGGCGCGCAAGTGATCCGCCAGCGCCTGGCTACCCGCATCAAGTGCCGCTTTGGAGCGTGCCGATGATACGAGAATCTGGAACGGCCAGTCAGACGGGTCCGATGCCGTGGGTTCGGGGGCTTCCTCCAGCACGGCATGGGCGTTCGTGCCGCCAACTCCGAGGGAATTGACCCCGGCCCGCCGCGGCCCTTTGTGGGATATCCAATCAACAAGGCGGTCGTTCACGCGAAACGGGCTGTTTTCGAAATCGATGGTCGGGTTGGCCCTCTCGTATCCCAAGCTCGGCGGGATCTGACGGTTATGCAGCGATAGCGCCGTCTTGATAAGGCTGGCGGCACCGGCCGCAGTATCGAGATGGCCGATATTGGTTTTGACCGACCCGACCCGGCAGTACCCGGTCTCTTGCGTGGTTTCCGAAAACGCTTGGGTCAGGGCCGCGATCTCAATCGGATCGCCCAGATACGTGCCAGTGCCGTGGCATTCAACATAATCGATCGTGTCGGCCGTAACCTCGGCCATTGTGTGAGCTTCGGCGATGGCGGCGGCCTGACCGTCAACCGACGGGGCCAGATAGCCGGCTTTGGCCGCGCCGTCATTATTGATCGCGGTGCCGCGGATGACGCCCCATATGTGATCGCCGTCGGCAATGGCATCGGCCAGCCTGCGCAACACGACGACACCAGCCCCCGATCCAAATACGGTGCCCTGAGCGCGGTGGTCGAAGGCGTGGCAATGGCCATCCGGCGACAGCACTTCGCCTTCCTTATAGAGATATCCCCTGTTTTGGGGCAGTTCTATCGTCACACCGCCTGCCAGAGCCATGTCGCATTCACCGGTCAGAAGTGACTGGCAGGCGTAATGCGCGGCCACCAGCGAGGTCGAGCAGGCTGTCTGAATGCTGATACTGGGCCCCGTCAGGTCCATAATATGACTGAGCCGGGTGGACAGAAAATCCTTGTCGTTGCCGGTATGGCGCAGCAGGAACATCCCCACACTGTCGACAAGATCGGGGTTGGAGCAGACGTTGAAATAGAAATAACTGCCCATGCCGCAGCCAGCGTAGACGCCGATGGGGCCTGAAAAGCCTTCGGGCGTGTGTCCGGCGTTCTCAAATGCCTCCCAGGCCACTTCCAGAAGCTGGCGGTGCTGGGGGTCCATGATCGCCGCTTCTTTGGGAGACAGGCCAAAGAATTCGGCATCAAAGGTCTCGAACCCGTCCAAGGGCGCGGCAGTGGGCACGTAGTCGTCACGCCTGAGAAGATGCGCCGCCTCTCCGGCTGCCAGTAGCTCTTCCTCGCTCAGCTGACGGATGGATTCCACTCCGTCCCGCAGATTGGTCCAATAGCTGTCGATCGACGCCGCCCCCGGCAGGTGGGCGGCCATCCCGACAATGGCGATGTCGTTCTCTCTTTTGAGATTGCTCTGGTTCATATTGTCCATGGATGCATTGGGAAATCTTACGTCAGCAGGTCTGAATCATCAAATAATTCAGGTGTTTTTAAGGCAATTATTTGATCTTAGAATGCGCTCAGGGTCCTTGATGCTACTTTATACAAAAAATCCGTCACAGAAGAAACGCCAGACTTCCGTCGAAAGTTTCAACTCATCGACCCGACCGTTACGTCATGTCTAGCGTGATCGAAGGTGGGGCTTGGTTCAAGGTGGCCTGTAACAAGACCGGTAAACCTAGTGTTAATGGATTATACGGATGGTATGTAGTATGGAGCGATTCAGGACGTGCGGCTGCGTCGTCCAGAAAACCTGACTGAACCTTGGTAGGCGTGTCACATCATGTCATCGCTGTCCTACCCCACATGTGAA
The DNA here is from genome assembly GCF_035599575.1 of Roseovarius sp. Pro17. Classification (NCBI taxonomy): domain Bacteria; kingdom Pseudomonadati; phylum Pseudomonadota; class Alphaproteobacteria; order Rhodobacterales; family Roseobacteraceae; genus Roseovarius; species Roseovarius sp. Pro17. The sequence goes on along the minus strand of NZ_CP141179.1, from coordinate 3,178,410 downwards.
AGACGCGACTTTTTATGACGCCAGCACCCTCTCTTGGACGCGCGGAACTGATCGAGGCCCGCAAGAAGGGTGGAGGCCTTATTTTCTGGGCATTCGTTTTCAGCATCTTTGTCAATTTGCTGATGCTGACCGGACCTCTCTACATGCTGCAGGTTTATGACCGCGTGCTGGCGTCACGTTCGGTCGAGACGCTGGTCGCGCTGTCAATCCTGGTCGCTGGTCTGTTCGCACTGATGGCGGCGCTGGATTTTGCCCGCGGTCGGATCATGGCGCGTGTCGGCGCCCGGTTTCAGACTGCCCTGGATGGCAGGGTTTTCGAGGCGACGCTCAGACGCTCAGTCAAACCTCAGGATCAGGCGCTATCTACGGCTGTTTTGAGGGACCTCGATGCGGTGCAGACCTTTTTCGCCTCTCCTGTTTTGCTTGCCTTGATGGATATTCCCTGGACGCCGATCTTTATCGCGGCAATCTTTCTGTTCCATCCGATGCTGGGCTGGCTGGCTGTCGCTGGCGGTGGGTTTCTGGTTGTGCTGGCCATGTTGAATCAGGTTCTGACCATGCAGAAAGTGCGCAAGGCGCAGATTACCCAGCAGGGCGCGCACAGCTTTGCAGATCAGGCGCGGGCCGGCGGTGAAATCGTGCTGTCACAGGGCATGCGCGCGGTCATGCGTGAACGCTGGATCGCCCGACGCAACGAGGGGCTCAAGCAATCAATCGGTGCCAGTGACTGGACCGGCAGTTTTGCGTCGTTCACGAAATCGTTTCGCATGTTTTTGCAGTCGGCCATGCTTGGGCTGGGGGCCTTCTACGTTCTACAAAACGAGATGACGCCCGGATCAATGATCGCGGGTACGATTCTGCTGGGCCGTGCCTTGGCGCCGATCGAACAGTCGATGGGGCAATGGCCGGTTCTGCAGCGTGCCCGGTCGGGGTGGCGCAACTTGTCGACCTACCTTGCCACGATAGCGCCTCCGGCCCGGCGGACCGAACTGCCGGTACCTGCGGCCCGGCTGTCCTTGGCTGGTGTGACGGTGATCCCGCCAGGGGGCAAGCTGCCGACATTGCGGACCATAAATTTCCGGGTCGAACCTGGACAGGCCGTCGGTGTGATAGGGCTGAGCGGCTCGGGAAAATCGACGCTGGCCCGGACAATTCTAGGATACTGGCAGCCCCTATCGGGCGAGGTGCGCTTGGGCGGTGCCACGCTAGATCAGTATAACCCGGAAAACTTGGGCAAGCATATCGGATATCTGCCGCAAACTGTAATCCTGTTCAGCGGCACGGTGAGTGAAAACATCGCGCGGATGGCGCAGTCTCCCGATGCGGAGGCTGTGATTAAGGCCGCCAAACGGGCGAATGCACATGAAATGATAACCCAGCTGCCGGACGGGTATGACACATATATCAACGCAAACGAGAGCATGCTGTCCGGCGGGCAGCGTCAGCGCATCGCGCTCGCTCGGGCGTTCTATGGAAACCCGGTGCTTCTGGTTTTGGACGAGCCTAACTCGGCCCTAGATTCTGATGGAACAGAGGCGTTGAATCTTGCGGTGCGCGAATTTAAGAAAGCCGGGAATTCGGTTCTGGTCATGACTCATCGTCCGGTGGCAATCACGGAATGTGACACACTTATGGTCCTCGAGAAGGGGATGGTCGTCTCCATGGGGCCGCGGGACGATGTGATGAACAAGATGCTAGCAAACGTCGACAAGGTGCGACGCGTGGTTTCAACTGAAAAGGCCGGCTAATGGCACCGAAGAAAACAGCACAGACCTGGCGTGGTACTTTGCCGCTCGCGACCGGGATCATTGCGCTTTTCGTTCTGGTCGGGGGCCTTGGGGTCTGGCTCGTGCGTACAGAAATCTCGGGGGCCGTGGTTGCCTCGGGGATGGTGCAGGTTGAATCCAATCGGCAGGTCGTCGAGCATCTTGATGGCGGTATGGTCGGTGAAATCCTGGTCAAGGATGGCGACATCGTCGAGGCGGGCGATGTTCTGATCCGCCTCGACGGACAACGCGTGAAATCGGAACTGACGATCGTTCAGGGACAGCTTCAGGAAATCATGGCCCGTCAGGCGCGTCTCAGGGCCGAGCGTGACGATGCCGACACGGTGGAGCCCGACGAAGAATTGCTGGCACTTGCCGCCGATAGTCCCGAGATTCGCCAGATCATCAAAGGAGAAGTGGCGCTGTTCGACGCCCGCCGCGCCGCGTTAGCTCAGGAAGTTGATCTATTGGGCGAGCAGAACCGCCAGATCACGAACCGGATCGAGGGGATCGAAGCCCAGCTACAAGCCCTGAGAACTCAGCGGGATTTGTTGGAGCAACAATTGACCGACCAGCAGTCCCTGCTGAAGCAGCAGTTGACCCAAAGATCCCAAGTCGTCGATCTGCAGCGGGAAGAGGCCGATTTTCTGGGGCAGATCGGACGACTGGAAGCCGAAATCGCGGAACTGCGCGGCCAAGCCGCAGGCAATGCGATTGAAGTGCTGCAGCTTAGGACGCGGCGCCAGGAAGAGGCCGCCACCGAACTCAGGGATATGCAGTATCGTCAGGCTGAACTCTTGGAAAAACGCTCCTCACTGTTGGAGACGATTTCCCGTCTGAATGTGCGCGCGCCGGTTGGTGGCGTGATCTACAATACGCAGGTTTTCGCTGTGCAGTCTGTGGCGCAGCCGGGCGAGCCGTTGATGTATGTCATCCCTCAGGATCAACCGCTGGTCGTGTCCAGCCAGATCAATGGCATCAATATCGACGAGGTTTACGTCGGGCAGGAGGCGATCCTGCAATTTTCTTCGTTCAATCAGCGCGATACGCCCGAGGTAAGGGGGCAGATATCTAGAATATCAGCAGATGTCATCAAGGACGAGACCACAGGTCTGAACTATTATTCCGCCGAAATCCTGCCGTATCAGGTCGCGATCGCCGCGCTCGGAGACCAAACCCTGGTGCCCGGCATGCCGGTAGAGGTGTTCATCAAAACCAGTGATCGGACCGCGTTTGAGTATCTGACGCAGCCCTTGATGAATTTCTTCAATCGTTCATTCCGGGAGTGAGCATTGCTTTGACCACTAGTCGCATGTGCAAATAATTGGGATTTTGGGACAAATATGACACATACCGGCAACAATCTTCGTGTAAATTCACGATTTGCGCGCTGCTGACGATAAATGATACTCATTCTTTGCTAGAAAGAAATCGAGCATAGAGGTTGCAGAGCGCGGTCAACAGCGCCGGAAGCAGCCCGTCGAGCAGAGCAGGCAAACAAATGAACCTATCGGAACCTGGATACGGGCGTATTCCGTTGAGGCTGGTACTGCCGGTCATCCTGATATTATCTGGATGCGATAAGGTCGCTCCATATAAATCACCAAGCATGCAACTTACCGATAAATATTCGGTCGTGGTGCCTGTGCAAGGTGGCGGCTATGAAAAATGGTGGGCATCCTTCAGGGACCCCACGCTTGATCGCCTGATTGATCAGGCTTTGTCCGACAACCTGTCTCTTGCCGAGGCTGAGTGGCGCATCGAGGAAGCCCAGTCCAACCTACGGCGGGCAGGGAACAGCGTGAGTGGAAACGCAGAAATCGAAGCCGCAGGCACAAGTGCCGGTTCGGAGTCGGGTTCGGTCGAACTTACTGCGCTGTTTGACATCTTTGGTCGTCGCGCTGCACGCGTTTCTGCTGCGAAAGCTCGTCTCGATGCCGAGAGGCTCGGTCAGATCGATACGCGCCGCCTTCTTCTGCTGGAACTGGCAAGCGCTTACGTCGATCTGCGGTTCTTTCAGGAAACCCTCGCCGAGCGGAAGGGTGACCTCGGATCTCGGCGGACCACACTGCGCGAAATTACCAAACAGAAGGAACTGCAAGCCGCAACCGAGCTGGATGTTGTTCGCGCCAAGGCGCTGGTAGCAGAGATCGAAGTCGACATGCCCCAGCTCGGGGCCAGTATTATCGAGCAGCGCAACCGTATCACGACGCTGCTTGGCAAGCCGGTCGGCGACCTTGGCGTCAATCTGGGGTATTCTGGCACTCAGCCGCATCCGCAGGGGTTGGGAGAGATCGGCGTTCCGGCGGATCTATTGCGTCAAAGGCCGGACATCCAGCAAGCTGAACGGCTATATGCTGCCGCAGTTTCGGACATGGCCGAGGCCAATGCAAACCGCTATCCAAGCCTTAGTCTCAGCGGCCTCATACGCGCGCCCTTCGATGGTTCGGGCGGAAGCGAGTCGCTGACGGCCGGGCTGATCATTCCGGTATTCTCGCAAGGAGCACTGGCTGCGGAGGAGAAGGCCGCTGCAGCCCGGGCCAATCAGGCATATTTGCAGTGGCGCTCTGCGGTTCTATCAGCCGTGGAAGAGGTGGAAACGGCGCTGGCATCGCTGCGCGGATCCCTCGATGCGGTGAGTGCGGCACAGCGTGTCGTGTCACTCAACGACAAATCACTCAGCCTGACCCGCAAGCTGCTGGAAAATCGCGGCGATATAACTGTTCTCGACCTGCTGGATCGCGAGCGAACCTTGACCAACTCGCGTACGACTCGGGCCGGTATCCAGAGAAGTGTCGCATTGGATTTCATCACCCTGCGCGTGGCGCTGGGTGAGGGGATTGTCGTCAAGATCGCCCAGTAGAACCGTCAGTCGCAGCGAGACTGCCTTATTTCGCAAAGGGATCGCGATAAAACCCAAGTCGCTGCGCTGCCAGCCGCCACAGCACGGGTGGCTCGTGAACAACATAGCGGTGCCATCTTTGACGTGGCTCCTTGAGCAATCTGTACAGCCACTCAAAACCCCCTTCGGTGATCCAGGCGGGGGGGCGTTTAAAAGTGCCCGCCTCGTAATCGATGGTGCCGCCCAAGGGCAGGTAGAGCTTGATATTGGGCATGCGGTCGCGATAGCGAATGATGAACTTTTCCTGACGTCCGCCACCGAGACCGACCAGAAGCACGGTCGCGCCTGATGCATTTATCCTGTCGATCATCTGATCGGTTTCAGCTTGGTTTTGGTCGAAATCGAAAGAGGGCGCATCGGTCCCGACGATGATCTCGCGTCCCACCTTTTTGTTGATGTTCTTTGCTGCGATTTCGGCAATTCCAGGCTGGCCGCCGCACAAGAAAACCGTGATGTCAGGATTGTCCTTGTGGTGCATGTAGAACCGCGGGAAATAATCCGACCCCGAGACTCGTTCCTGCACTGGCGTGCCAAGGAATTTAGTGGCGAAATACAAGACCTGGCTGTCGCAGGTGATCAGATCAAACTGATCGAAGATATCGTAGAACTCCTTGTCACGCTGCAGTTTCATGATCATGTCGACATGCAAGGTGAGCATCATGCCTTCGGTGAAATTCTCGACCACCTCGTCCATCGTCACGTCATGTACATAGACGTTAAGCAGTTTCACCTTTGGGTAGGTGTGACTGCTATGAAGACTGTCTTGTGGATCTGTGCCTGCATCTGCCATCACGCGGATTCTTTCATATAACGGTCCACTAGTATCCTGGTGCTGCGGATGTTGGCCGCGCTAGACGCGCCGAACACGATGGATTCCACGCCCGGCAGTTCGGACACCCATTGAATGGCCTCGTCAGGCGGCAGCGCCCCGGACGCATAGACCGACATGGCCACGGCGCGAACACGGCCGGATTTCAGCGCATCCAGATACGCATCAAAGCCTCCAGACATGCGAAACCCTATCTTGTTGATATTAGAACAGATGATCGGCCGTTCGATACCCTCGGATTCCAGCGCCTTGAGAAGCATCGGCATGTTCATCGTGATATAGGCTGGCTCGGCGTTGTACTTTTCGACGACATGATCGTGAAAGGTGCGAAAAACGCGGGTAAACCCCATACCAAGGAAAAGATCCGTGAACACGTTCTGCATGAAGATTACGGGCGTTTTAAGCCCGGCAAACATCTTCATCTCCATATCGATGAGGATCTTGATGATCCCGTCAATTTCCTTGGTGGCCAACGCCTTTCCACCGGTCAAGGCGGTGCTGAACAGGCCATCGTCGGGCATGAAGTGTCGCAAGCTGCCAAGCATGCCATATTCGGTCACGGCATTGGCATATTTATGGGCATAGGGCATGCAGGGGTAAAAAGTGAAGTCAGGGTAGCGTTCCGGGGCCGCGCGAATACGGTCGGCCACTTGGGCGATGCGGTCATGGGTCGTGCACATGAAGGTGGGAATCCCCTCGTCATATGCAACGTCGAGCACATCCATGATGGCGTCCGTCTTCTGGAACCGCATCGACTGTGCGCGGGCCTTTTCTTCGGACATATGGTTGATGCCAAAGAACTGGTTGTCGCCGAATAGCAATTTGTCCATGAGCTGTCTCCTGCTTCAGGTCCGCATGAGCCAGCTGCGCTTGCTGCGCGTGGCCGGTTTTTTGGAAACGTTAGGTTCTCCGACGGCATTTCCAGTTTCAGCGTTCTCAATCACCATGGCCATGGTCTGGTCCGTTTCGGCAGCCGAGCGAAAGCTGTTTTTGGCGACTGGGACTTTGGTGCCATCCTTGGCGGCGCGAACGGCCCCGACGAAATCATCGGCCTGTGCTGAATATTCCTCGCCGCGCAGATAGAACCAAGTGTCTTCAGTCAGCTCGGTCGTGTATTTCACGGTCCAGCCCTTGTCGTACTCCGGCAATGCGGTGACAGGTTCGCGCAAGTATAGCTGGCATTCTTGACGATCTGCATAGAGCCGGCCATTGGTACCTATCATACTGATTTTGGTTGCCATCTTGCGGTGGCTCTCGTCGCACCAGTTTACCGAGAGTAGTGCGGACGGACCATCTTTCCAACTCAATACAGACATTACCTGATCATCGATGTCTTCGGAAAACACCGAAACCATGGACGAGCCCGAGACGTGCGCAGGGGTTCCAAAAAACCAGTTTAGCAAGTTTATTGGATGCGCCGCGTAGTCGTAAAGACAGCCCCCACCTTCGGATTTTTTCGACCGCCAGGTCTTGCGCGCAGGGCGCAGGATGACGGGGCCATAAGCTTCGGCCTGGACATGCGTCACCGTGCCCAAGGCACCGCTGTCAAGAATGCGTTTCATTTCGCTGAAGGCGCCGACATGACGGTAGTGATAGCCGACCTGATTAACGAGGCCGCGCGCCTCGGCCAGATCGGCGAGCGCAACACTGTCCTGCCAATCAAGGCAGAAAGGCTTTTCACAGAAGACGTGAATACCCTTCTCAAGCGCGGCGCGCACCATGGGTGCATGCAGTTTTGAGGGTGTGGCGATCACGACGGCATCAAGAGGCTCATTTTCCAGCATGCTGGCGAAATCCTTGTGGATCGGGGTCGCGATATTCTTGCCCAACACGTCAAGCAGGAAGCCAGCCTGATCGCAGATCACTGCGTCGACATCAGGATGTGCATTGAATATCGCAAAATGGGACAGACCCATCTTGCCCAAACCGACAAACGCGGTTCTGATATTTTTTACCATCAGAAAATACTGCCCCGTAAATGTCCAAAAAGATAGATTTGGACTGCTGGATTACCCCTATCTCATTGCAACGTCCACGGGGCGGTATCAAGGCGCTAGATTGGCTTTTTCAAGAAACTAGATTGGCTTTTTCAAGAAAAATGCCTGTGCCAGCGCAACTTGGGGTGGTTTTTCAGGACGACAAATCCTTGAGTATGGCGTTACGCAGCTTGTGATCAGCCGTGTCATTCGGTCCGCTCGCCCCCAAGGCCTCGAGAATTTCCTTTGATGACAGTGGTTGGGCATCGACCAGTTGACCGAATTTGACCGGCATTTTCTCGACGGTAAGCCCTAGTATCCAGCATGTCAGCGCCAGACTGACGTGCCCGGTGAAGTCCTTGGGACATCGGGCCAGATCTGCGGCGGCGAATGTGGGAAAGCGCGTCCATGTCCCGGCGTAGATATTCATCGTCTGTGGACTAGCCACGGCAAACTGGTCGCCGATCATGAGGTTGCCATAATGCAGGCCTGCTTTCTTTTCAGAGAACAGGACCGGCCGCGTCATCGTAGCCTCAAGTAGATCATGCCAGTTGAAGGCGGTAAACTTTACCTCCAGATCGGGCCGGATACGCATGTGCAGGTCGAAATCGCCAGCTGCCTGCGCCATCTGGTCTGCAGCGTGGATCTTGTAATGCATCTTTTGCTGATTTGAGAATCCGGCGAACCTAGCTGAGGTTTCGTCGTCCAGAACGACATGTTCGGTGCCATAGAGCGCCTTGAGGTCTTCTGGATCTGCGCGGGCGCTGGTTGCAAGTCTAGCAAAAAGGGCCGGATAGCGTGCGCGGACCGCTTCATAACCCTCGGCCACAGCCAGCTCTTTGTAGGCGTGGACAAAGTGCTGGCCGGAGAAGGGCAGGACATATCGAAAGGGCTGTGCGTCCGCCATTCCGATATTTTGCCAACTGTGAACGAAAAAGGTCACATCCACATCCTGCAAAATAGAGGCGCGCCAACTGGCCAAAGCCGTTTCGTAGCCGCGAAGCTGTCCCGAGACGCACACCGCGACCCGCAGTCGTCGCCTTGCAGCAGGCAGGATCGGAAATGATCTGCGTGCCAGCGATTTTCCTGCCTGCAATACCTGATAACTTTTGGTGTGTAGCCGCTTTGTGCCAGCGCGCGTGGGCCGGGCGTCTGGCAGAGCTGCGCGGGTATCTGACGCATCACCGGCGAGATCCGCGATGTTGTTCAACGCCAGTTGATCCAGCCGCTCAGGCGTTATCACGCCGGTCCGTCGATAGTGCCGAACAACCAGCATACGGGCTGCCGCGATGTCCATGTCGCCCCCCGGCAGGTGAGAGCCAAGAAAATCGTCAAGGTCTTGATTGTCGCGATCAGTGAAAATGCTGCGGCCCGAAAGCCATTCCAGGAACAGCACATGATACGGGCGCAATGTCTTGCTGTCAGCAATCCGAGAGGTTGACGCCTGATAGTGAGTCAGCAGATCGTCGCGGTTTTTGCCGAAATGCATCTCGTTGAACACGGAGCTGTAGGGCAGGGCCAGATCGTCGGGGTCAAACTGCTCGAACCATTCCAGATGCCTCTTCGTGATCTCTTTCTGCGAAACCCACGGCGTAACAAAGGCCCGGACCGTCAATAGAAAGACGATGACGTTCTTTGCCTCATTGGTGTCCTTGGGTAACTCTTTGACGAGGTTGATCAAAACCGGGCCAACCTCTTTCATGACACGGGCGACGACATCCTGTGCGCCAGACGTTAGATGGCTGGCAATTTTATGGACAAAGATGGCAGGGCGCTGCGAACATTGGGGCTGGCGAATAAGCTGACCGATGCAAGCTTCTTTCTGGGTAGCGTCCCAAGCCGTCATGGCCGATGTGCCGCTGGCGTCAATCAGCTCGCGCGTCGCGTCCAGATAGGCCGCAGGATCCTCCGGGCTGGCCGCGAGAGTTCTGGCAACCTGTTGCAGTGACATCAGAAACTCTCGCCTTTCAGGGCAAGGTATTCTTCCGGCGTGCCACAGAAACGCACCTCATCCGGAGAGATCAGACTGTAGCGGATGTCGAGACCGTTCTGGATCGCAATATTATAGAGCGGCGCAATATAACGCTCGCCGCCCTGAAGATCGGCGGGATTTCTGGTGGCGATATCGGCGTAGAGATCCTGAAACAGGCCGACTGTGCGGAAATGATAGAGCCCGGTGGAACACAGATTGGAAATCCGGACCTTCTCGGCCACCTCGGCGGCGCGGTACGCCTTTGGATCCGTATCGTCGGGGCGCACGAAGGACCAGTGTGTGCCTTCGCCCGGAAATACCTCCACATAGCCGTCCACTTTTGAGACGTCGAAGGCTTCAGGGTGGTGAAATCCCTTCCGGATTGTGTCGATATTAAAGATCGTCAGTGGCTCTGCCTTGCCGACGTTCGCCGCGATCAATCCTGTGGCGACAGTTTCGGCCTGACCGGCAGTTTCGCCTTCCAGCGCGACGATCCGGTATCTGTCCTCGGGCAAGCCCAGCTTGCGGCATTCGCTTCGGATGAACTCGGGGGTGTCGTATATCTGGCGGCAGATGATTAGAAATTCTTCTTGTGAAAACAGGCCGGAAAAGCTGTCTAGCGCATGTGCAAAGACCGTTCTGCCATGCAGGTCCAGCATATATTTGGGAACGGTATATCCCGCCTTGAAGAAACGCTGACTCAAACCTGCCATGGGCAAAACGATCATGTGTGTGTCCTATCCTTCAGACGGGAAAACAGCCTGAGGCCGGTTGCAATAAACTGTTTCTGAAGATCGGGCCGCTCGGAATGCAAGGGCAGCATCGAGAAGAAGAGCAGCGCCGTCATGGCAGTGATCTCGGTCATGTCCAGATCGCAGGTTTCGGTAATGAAACGCTCAAAGATGCTTTCCAGCTCGGGCTGATGCGCGGGCTGTTCGACCGTCAGACGCCAGGAGGTTGGGGTGTCCTCAACCAGCCGGGAGCGACCGAGCACGATCTTGTCGTATTGGCCAATGATCGAATGGGCCAGTTTTGCCAGATCGTAGCGCAGATCCCCAAAAAGGCTGGTTTCGCCCCCCGATAGCTGCCCCCGTGGGTCGATGGACAATATCCGTTGGGCGGTGAAGTCGTAGAACATGTTGCCGAAAAATAGGTCCCCATGCCAGAAGCGGATATGCTCGGGCTTGGTCTTGGGGACGTGCTGGATCAGCGTCTCTACGACCTCGTGAAGTGGGGGGTAGGCTGTTCCGTCCAAGGTGATGGACGTATCCTCGACCCATTCGTGGTCGGCGCTATACTGGCTGAACCTCTTGCGGGTCTTTTCGACAATCATCTTTTCAAAAAAGTGATTGGCGAACTCGGGGGCCGCCTCGGGAGAGCCTTCGGGCGGGCGCACCACATGGCATTTGTCGATAAGCTCAAAACTGGCCGAGAGAATTTCCAGCCAGCTCGTCAACGGCAGCGACCCGAATGCGGCCACATCACTCAGAAGCGGATGATAGAGATATTCGATGTGATATCCTGCGCGATGATCACGGTCGACGCGTCCGCCATAGCGTGGCACATGCATGCGCAGGGAAGTCGGAAGGTTTTCATACCAATTGGCTTCGGCGCGAATTTTCAGCGTATCGGATGATTGCTTGAGCAGTTGATCATCCTCGTAGATCAGATCGTTGAATACGCGTTTGACCAGAATACTCTTCTTGGACCTGAAAAGCAGCGGAAGATGCCCAAGATCGAACCAGTTGTCGGGTTCGATGCACGTCAGGGGCTGGCGCGAATGGTAGACGTTAAGTGCATCCACGATCGAGCGTTCCCGACACGCCTCTGAGAGCAGCGCAGGGTCTGAGAACGTGAAATAACCACAGACGACGCGGCGGGATTCCAGCTGTTTTGGCGGATCGTCCGAAAAGACAAGCCGATCGTTTTCATGCGTTTGTGCATAAGCCCATGGATAGTTCGCCGTCGAATCCTGCACGGCGACGACATCGCTACGCATAAAGTCCCGGTCGGACATGTTGACCAGCGTGTCCCCATAGAGAATGCGCAGAAGCTCGCCTTTGGCCAGATCGATCTGGCCGAGGGCATGATCGATCGCTTGATTCAGACTGAGACTGGGAGGCTGCGGAATTATGGAAAAGCCGGCATCCGATAGGACCTGGCGATCGAACGGTGATATTTCGAAATCTTCCGGGACGGTGATGGCGCGGCTTTCGCCAAAGGCGATTTTGCCTTGAAGGGTGAACAGGCGCTGATCGCCAATCGGCAGAAAGCTGGGCAGCAGCTTGCCGAAATGCAGGGCGATGTCTTCGCCGACGGTTCTGGCGGACAGGATCAGAAGCATTGTATTGAAAGGACCGTTTGCATCAGGCCCCCCTCGTCCATTCATGGCGCTGCCGCATGACCAGCGCGCGGGCGAAAACCGCCGCAAAGGCAGTTCTAAAAGACGTGTAGCGATCATGCGGATAGGTCGAAGGATCGGGCAAGTCGTACCCGAAGCGTTCGAAATCATCCGCGTAGAATGCTGCAAGCAGTTCGACATCCTGGCGATGCAGCGCGATTTCCTTGCGTTCGCGTTTCAAAAGATGCCTGACATTCTGATCGGGCGCCGTCGATCCCGTCACTTCGTCCAGACGTTCGATAACCCCGTCAAACCCGTCTTCCAAACGGAAGATTTCGGTGTTCTCGGGGATAAGGTCGACTTGGGGCCGAATGTGGTTCTCGTATATCCGCGGTTCAATTCGCACGGCGGTAATCATGATCCGCAGCCATGTCGAAAAACTGAGCCGGCTCATACGCGACACACCGGTTTGATACCGGTATTCGCTCTGCATACGGGCAATAGGATCGCGCACGACCGTAAAGCCAAAGTCGATATTTGGGGGCAACATTTCTCTCAGATCGATGGCCGCGACATGGGTTAGGGGTGTTATTAGCCCCGTGCCCCTGACACCTTCGCGCTTATTACGGTCAATCAGGCTTAGGGGGCCACCGAACCGCCGGACCAGATATTCCTCCACGCTCGATCCGCCCGTTTTGGGGATATGAGCAAAGAAAACACTCCGTCCGTTCGCTGAAATTAGGGGCATTGCCATCTGATCCTTAGAAATTGCCTTTAGGAGCCGAGCTTGAGAAGTGCCCTGATTTCATCATAGCTCATCTGGACAAACTCATCCGGCCGGATGGCTTTGTCGTCGACATAGAACCCTTCTGCGCCGCACCATGGTTTCCCAACCCAGATTTCATCGTAAGGGATATCATGCTGCTCAAGCCATTTCATCAGAACAGGTAGTGTTTTAGCGTTTATTTTGCCGGTGTTGTTTTCATGTGTACGCATGTTGCGCGCCGTATGCAGGGCAATCTCGAAACCGTCCTTCTTGTATTGTCGCAACTGCTCGGCCACTGCCGTGTTGAGCCCGACTGTTTCGTAGTCGGTCGAATCGGCGTTGGTGAGCGTCCCGTCAATGTCGATGACCAGTTTTTTCATTCTGGGGTGACCCTTTTATTCAATGGCACATTCCGGAAGACCCGGTTGCTTTGATGCGTTACTACCCGATACCGTTCGGCGCAACATGGGCGTTCAAGGCGGCAGAAACCCTCATCTGCGATCGACGGCGCCCGCAGAGCCATCAAGTTTCACTTGTCTTGTTCGACGTTGAGGCCATGCTCTAAACCTTTACTGTGCGAAGTGATAAGATCGGATGATCTGTGTGGATAGGAGAAATTCAGGTGACCAACGGCCAAGTTGACCATGCCACCCGGCGAACGTCCATATTAGGAAAACTCCATCAGAATCAAAGGTTATTCGGCCACCGCCCTATGAATCGTCCTATAAAGAGAGCACAGCTTGCATGACGGTCTTAATATCGATTGTTATCCCGACCTATCGCCGTATCGACCTTATCAAGAATCTGCTAAGCGCGTTGCGCACTCAGATTGCCAGCGCGCCCGACGCGGCCGCATTCGAGGTGCTGGTCGTCGACAATTGTCAGGATCAATCTGCGCAGCACGTCGTGGCCGAGGCGTCCGATATCGCCAGATACATTCACGAACCCAGAAAAGGGGTCGCGAATGCGCGCAATGCCGGCACGGCAGACGCTCGAGGGCAATACATTCTTTTCATTGATGATGATGAACTGCCGGCCGACGGCTGGCTTGAGGCGTTTAGACAGCAGGCCCTGAATGGTCATGATGCGAGCTTTGGACCGATCGATCCACTGTTCGAGACACCGCCGCAGCCTGAAACCAAGGCTATTCTAGAGCGGATGTTCAGCCGCCATATTCCGGCGCAGACAGGCGCAGACATCTCGCAATGGCGTGCCCATCTCGGATCAGGCAATTCCATGTTCAAGAAATCCTCGTGCTTTCGCGGCGAGAGCCCCTTTGATACCCGGTTCAATGACGGAGGTGAGGATGTCTGGTTGCTTCGGCAGCTAGTGGACGATCACGGTATCCGGCTGACGTGGTGTGCAGGGGCGCTGGTGTATGAAATCGTTCCCGAGGACCGCATGACCAACACTTACATCGCTGCCCGGAAGTTCAAGGACGGGCAACTTCGGTGCCGGATAGAAGCCGGCGCTGGCGGGGTGCGTGGTTTGGGCCGGGTGAGTTTATGGATGATGGCGGGGCTGATCCAGTTCTCCTTATACGGGATTGCCATGCTCTGCTTTCAATTAATGTCCCGGGAACGCGCCGCAGAGATGCGAATGAAAATGGCTGGGGGGGCCGGGAAACTGTTATGGTGGCGATTGCTGGGTTGAAAAACATAATCTCTGACCGATAATCCTAAAGGATGGCCGTTGTCTTTCTTTTGACAGATTTATTTGGCCTTAGTAAGGTGAACTAATAGTTGGAGGTCTTATGCGTCACGAAAATTTATCTGTTGCGCCAACATCAGACCTCCGTGTCCCTGATCGCATGTTGGGAACGCGAGCAGGTCTGTTTCATCTTTTGAAAGCGGTAGACAATTCGCGCCCTTTACGTGAGGAAACATGCGAGTTGGCGCACAAAGAGCTGGCAAAAGAATCCAGTGAGCAACCCAGTGGATGGATCGATATCATTAACGAAGATCTGTTCGTTTTTAAATCTTAAGGCCCATCGCGCCGGGATCTGGCCTGATCCGTTTTTACTGGCATACTCATCGCATGCGCTGCCTTCTTGCCTGTCTCTTGCTCACGATCGGGGTCTCGGCCGGGGCTGACGAAGTCAGATTGCGCGCCGCGGATCTTTTTAGCCTTGGAGCGATGGGTTGGATCGCCCCGACCATTCAACTCCCTGCTCCTAATTCCAGTCAGCCCCTTTTAGGCCCGGGCGCCATCGGTCCCGCAGCGGGGATGTTGCGGCGTCTGGAACTACAGGGGCGCATTTCAGGGTTGGACGGCGTCCTCTACGAGAACAGGGATCGAGGGCATTCGCAGCTACCCTCCGGTCTTTTCCCTACGCTTGCCACGCTTACCTATGACCCGGAACTGCAAAAGGCCGATTTGGATCATGGGTTGGGGGGCGCCATTTTGTTTCCGATGATCACTGTGGGAAATGCCTCACTGGCGATCACAAAGGGAGAAGTGCCGCGCAGTTTGCCTCGGTTGGCTATGACGACCAAGGCGGGGCCTGCGCGCGCCTTTCGGACCTATAGCAACAATCACCTCTATGTTTATCCCGAGCACCGCGATCATGATGAGAAGGATATTTTTCCCGCCAACTGGCCGTATATGACAATCACCCAAGGATCGTCCGGTTCCGATCAGCCCTTTTTGCGTGCCCTTCTGATGGCGCTTGCCGCGTTCCCGCCCAAGACGCGCACAATTCTGGAAGAGCGCAAGCTTGTCGCGCCGGTATTGCAGATGATCCTCAGATACAGCCAAAAGGGTATATATGGGCGCGATTCCTATTTGTCTGGCAAGGCGCATCCGACCGTTTTTGATGCCGAAGACCTTTTGCCGGAACGGATGGTTTCGCGCGCGGCGGCGCTGCTGCCCGCCGACATCCCACCCATGGTGCAGATTCGCGTCCTGAAAGAGGATTTTGCCCAAGCCGCCGGATTGGCAGGGCTGCCGGAAGAGCTTTTTACGACGCCCAGTGCCGTAGCCCGCGTCTGGCGTAGCTTAGAGCATACACGTGAGATAGTCTTATCGACTGATCCAACCCGCAATCCGACCGACCGCGATCTGACGTTTCACTGGGTTCTGCTGCGCGGCGACCCGTCAAAAATTGCCATATCGCCGCTGGATCCGGCTGGGCGAACGGCGCGCATCCGGATAGACTGGCACGACACGCGCCCTATTGCCCCCCGAGATCCGCGTACGAGCGCGCGGGTGGATATTGGCGTGATCGCATGGAACGGGGCACAGTTCAGCGCGCCAGCCATTCTGTCGGTCAGTTTCCCGGTCCATCAGATCAGACGGTATTCCAAGCAAGCAGGCGAAGAGGCGCGGCTTCTTTTCGTCGACTATGATGCGATTAATCGAGGCGCGGACTACGATCCAACACTTCATTGGTCAGCTCCATGGTCCGATATCATGCACTATGATGCTGGCGGAACACTTGCCGGTTGGCGCCGGGAGATGACCTCTGGCGAAATCCTAGAGATGGATACTCAAGGCCGAACACAGGACGGTCGGAGCATGGTTCACAGTATGGGCGGCAGCCCCGACAGGCCAATGTTGGAGATGGTCCCCGATCCAGCTGATTGAGCGTCGGCGAGTGTATTTGAACCGCAATGTGTCCCGGGGAACTCGGTAAAACGCGCTGGGCGGATCAGGAGCCTTCCCGCTCGGCCTTGTCTAGGTAGCGGCATTTGTTCAGGACAACGCCCAAGAAGTTTGACCTGCTTGCGATGGTCGCCTCGCACTTTTCAATTTCTTCGTATGTTGTCTTTTCTGCCGCGGCGATGAGCAGAACGCAGTCGATCTGATCGAGGAAGGCCATTACATCGTCGTTGCCAAGCATCGGGGGCATATCGAATATCATGATGTCGGGTTTGTAGAGCTTTTCGATCCCATCAATGATGCGTGCGCTATCCGAACCCGACAGAAGTTCGGCCGGTCGTTCGATCGGGCTGTGATTGGTCGCGATGGCGAGGTTGTCATCGTAAACCACTGCATGTTCGCTGAACGCCGCGCTTGCAGACAGAACCTTGGAAAACTGATGTTGGTTTTGCAGGCCAAGGATCTTTGCCATGGATGGATGGCGCAGGTCGAGTTCGATCAGCATCGCCTTCAGCTTTGCCTGTCGCGCCATGCTGAAGGCAAGGTTCACACTTGCCGTCGTTTTGCCACAGGCTGCACTGGGCGAGGTGATCGCGACCCGGCGCCATCCGTTAGCTTGCATCTGCTGTCGCAACCTAGTGCGTATCACGTCAAAGGATGCTGCCTGTTGATCGGATTCAGGTGTCACTATTCTCATATCGTGGAAATGCTTGAGGTTGGGCGTGAACTTCGTCAGATCCGCCCACGTCGTCGGGATCAGCGCCCGGCCGGTGCCATGCGCTCGCTCGGCCTTTTCACCGGGCGTTTTGGCTTGCTCGCCTTGGGCCTGGCGAGCATCCCGTGCCTTTTCAATCGCCTTTTGAATGCGTTCCATTTAGATTATCCGTACGCCTGACCCTGAAGATCTGGGATGTGAGAATTGAAGCTGACCTTGTCGGCCACTTTTTGTATCAGCATATCGATAGGCATGTAATTGACATGCAGGATATAGAGCCCGCCAGCAAGCACGATCAAGGGAACCACAACGGCCATGACGATGCCGGTTCGGCGCCGGAACACTTGTTTGTCTGTCTGAATGTAAGGAATAGTGCCGAATGCCGTAACCCCAAGCCGCGAGGTTAGTTCCGCAGGCCGACGAATAGTCGAGTTCAGGATTTCCAATAGCAAGAAAAGAGCGATCGAAAGGCCGAAGCCCCCAGCGATACCGGCAGCCGCTATCAGTTTCCGGTTCGGTTCGGCAGGAAAAGCAGGCACGATGGCCTGTTCGGTGACCGTGATGCGCTGCCCACGCGACTGCGCTTCAATCTGATCGCCGGTCCGGGCCTCTGCCAAACTGGCGCGCGCTTGCGTGTATTGCAACTGTAGATTTTCATAATCCCGCTCGAGCGTTCCAAGCGTAATTGCATTCATCGGCGTTGCCTCAATCGATTTGGTCAGCGCGTCGATCTGTTTCTGGATCAGCTCTTTTTCCTTTTCAATGAACGTGATCTGGCCGTCTATGTCCGACATCTGCAGATCGAATATGGTAACGTTCGGTGCGATTGCGGTTCCTAGCCCCAGCTTGATGTTGGCTGCTTCCAGCGCCGCGATCTGCGCCTTGAGGGATTTGACCCGTGGATTTTCGTCCGAATAAATCACCCCGGCCGAGGCCAGTTCATCCTTCAATTGCTGAAGTTGGCGCTGCTCGGGCGTTAGATTTTCGCCCATGATATCCAAGCGGCCTGTCCGTTCGTAGATCTCAACGAGTCGATCCCGTCTATCGCGTAATCCGGACAACTCCCGCTCAAGCTGCAGAACCCGTTCCTGTAATGAGGCCTGACGATTGCGGCGGTAATCGAGACTGTCGGGAAGCGTGTCCTTGTTGCTCTCCTTAAAGGTGAGGATCCGCGAGTTCTGTTGGCCCATCTCCTCATCCAGCCGTGCGACCTCCTGGACGAAAAACTCCAGGGTCTGGCCCGTGGCGGACGTGCGCATTTCGATGTTCTGTCGGAGAATTTGTGTAACCAGCTCATTGCCGACCCGAGCTGAAATCTCGCCTGTCGGTGCATCAAAAGAGACCGTCACAAACAACGCACGATTGGTGAAGGTGTTGTTCGGAAACTGCATGCTGATGCGCTGGCGCATGTCGGCCACGATCGCATCGGCGGTCATTCTTTCGGCCGCCGCATGGACTTCGAAGCGCCTGGATATGTCCAGAAGGTTCTGACGCGTCAGGATGCGCCGCTTGATGAGGTCTAGAATTTCCGCAACGGTTGCCTGAACGGTAGATGCGGCCAGATCGCCCGGAATCTGCGCGGGTTCCACAACCAGCGTAGCTTCGGCCCTGTAGACAGGCGGCAAGGTGAAGGCGAGAGTCAGTCCCGCAGCGGTGCAGACCACAATGATGACAAGGAAATAGTGAAGGCGCCGAAAAAACAACGCGATGTAGAACTTTACGTCTTTTAGCATCAGAGCGTACCTTCGCTCTTTCCGGTCTCATTAGGGCCGAAGAAGACGCCGTCATCCAGAACCTGTTGAATCGTACTCTCCATGACCCGTTTGCGCCCTTTCGTAAATGCATAGACCAAGGCGAGATCACAGAGCTGATTGACCAGCCTGGGCACACCGCCAGTGGCTTCGTATATCAAATCCATCGCGGCAGGAGAGAACGGATTTGTGTTCGCTTCTGCGACCTGCATGCGGTGTAGAATATACTGACGGACCGTCTTGGAATCCATAGCTGTGAGATGGAAGGTCGCGGCGACGCGCTGCGCGAACTGACTCATGTCGGGCTGGCGGATAATGTCACGCAACTCGGGCTGCCCCACTAGAACCAACTGCAGGAGTTCGTCCTTGTTAGAGTTGATGTTGGTGAACATCCGCAGCTCTTCGAGCGATTCCTTGCTAAGGTTCTGCGCCTCGTCAAAGATAAGAATGACGCGGTTTCCCTCGGCATATTCAGCGATCACGTAGGATTGGAACGCCGCGAAGAGATCGACATATGTTGCTTCGTGCGGGACTGGTTGATCCAAGGACATCATCACCCAGCGCAACAACTCCCCTCGGGAGCCGTGTGCGTTCGAAACAAGGCCGATCCGGACATTTTCGTCGACCATCTTCAGAAGATGGTGAAGTAATGTCGTCTTGCCGGTCCCAACCTCTCCCGTGATCAGCGTGATCGGCGCGCGTGTGATGATTCCGTATTCCAGCATCGAGTAGGCGCGTTGGTGCTCGGCCGACCAAAATAAAAAGTCCGGGTCCGGAACAAGTGAGAAAGGTCTTTCTGAAAGGCCGAAATGACTGGTGTAGATGTTGGGAGACATGCCTGTTGCTGACGTGAAATGCCGCCCCTTCCCCTTCTTTCCCAAGTCGTTATCTGACACTCCCCGATCCCCTGCCGCGGTGCTGCCACCTACTTGGTTGGTTTCATGCAACGAAGCAGTCGTCAATGGTGGACTCTGGATTTCATCCACGCCCAAACCGCCGGATGCGGATGCTGCGCCGCGCCCACGAACACTACGAAAGCACCATGTTTCTTTCTGCAGGCCCGGGTCGCATTTCGCGACTATAGTCTTGGCAAAAACGGATGGTAACATCCATTCGGCCAAGGTGGCCCGCGGCTGTTCAGTCATGGCTGGAATCCTTTGTAGTGCAGAATTCTGCCATCCTCGCAGAAAAAAGCCATGTCCGACAATAGCCTAGCGGGCCTGAACGGTCTTGCAACAATTTTACCACTCCTCGTCAGGTCGATGAGATCAGGCCAGCATGGCGGGCCAGCGATACTCACTTCAAATTGATTACTTGGCTCACATGCAAATCTGGGCGCGTCTGCGATCTAATACACACCCCACAGTTAGCATGGTGATTCGGTGGAAATTATGGATAAAGCAGGGCAAATTGCATCTTATAGGTGAACTCGGAAACAATCACTCACACGAGAAAGTGAAACATCCAATTTGAAACGATTGGCTCTTACAGAGCGGGTGAACAAAGAGGATAATCACTTCAAATTGTTTCGAAAAAGAGAGTGACGTCAACTTCAGGATGTGCAGGCGGGCGCTCTCTAAGAAGTTTTCACACGTCTGGATTCATTGCTAGGTGAATGTGTCGAGATCGTGGTAAAAGATGGATTATTGAAAAGATGGTGGTCACGCGCCGCCCGACTGAAATCATTTTTCCTCTCCGAGAGAGATATGTTCTTTCCGGTTAGTGGTTTTTGAGCAAGCGACTGTAAATATTTAACTACTAGTTTACTAAAGGTGTACCTATGCCGCTTTTGTACAAGATGTTACATAATTCCATTACGGTTCCTATTGCCGGGAACGAATCAGTACAACCCTTTGGCAATTCAAATCTTTACCGCAATATGGCAAAGCGTCCGCTGGACATCCTTTGCGTGCTTGTTCTGTTGCCCCTCGCGCTTCCTCTTTTGCTGCTCCTGGCTTTGCTTGTCGCGAGTGACGGGAAAAACCCCCTCTATCGCCAGCAGCGCGTTGGCAAAGACGGGCGCATGTTCAGCATGTGGAAGCTGCGCACGATGGTCCCCAATGCGCACACCCTGCTGGAGGGTCACCTTCGCAGGAACCCCGCTGCGCGTCTGGAATGGGAACAGAACCAAAAGCTTAGAAGAGATCCCAGGATCACGCCGCTTGGGCATATTCTGCGCAAATCATCATTGGATGAGTTGCCGCAGCTCTGGAACGTTCTGAAGGGCGAGATGAGCCTTATCGGGCCGCGCCCGATGCTGCCTGAGCAGCAGTCCATCTATCCGGGCAAGGCCTATTACAAGCTGCGTCCCGGCATCACTGGGCTCTGGCAGGTATCAGAGCGCAACAAATGTACTTTCTCTGGTCGCGCCGATTTCGATACTGCTTATGACGAGCAGCTATCCTTTAGGACGGATATGGCTGTGCTGATTGCAACATTTGGCGTCGTGCTGCGGGGGACGGGCTGTTAAGTTGGCTGGCACCTTATATAGCGCGCTTTGCAATCTGTTGATTGATTGCCGGAAAACGATGCTGCGCTGGTATTCGTGAGAGAATGATGTAAGTAATCGCGACGTCATTTTTATGAGGTCTGCGATGCGGTTACCCCGCTCTGTTCTACTCGTCCTTGCCCTGTTGTGTTCTGGTCTGCTGGTGGGGTGCGAAAGCTCGGATGAGCGTGCGCAAAGGCATTTCCTGTCGGCGATGCAACTGCTTGACGAGGGAGATGTCGACCGTGCCCTGGTCGAGCTTCGCAATGTCCTCAAGCTCAAGAATGAACACAAGGAAGGCCGGCTGGCCTATGCGGACATTTTGTATGACCGCGGCGAATTGGCAGAATCCTTTGGTCAGTATCTGCGCCTTGTCGAACAGTATCCGGACATGCTCGCCCCGCGAATAGCATTGAGCCGGATGGCATTGGGCATTGATGACCTCGAACAGGCGTCGCTCCACGGGCGCGTCGCGGGCGAGATCGCTCCGCAGGATCCAGATGTCTTATTCATCAATGCCGCCATCGACTATTTTTCCGTGACGGGGCCGGAAAAAACAGTCGCCAACGCCGACCGGCTGGATCAATCGGTTGCCGTCGCGCGTGACTTTCTGAAGGATCACCCTGCCGACCCAATCGCATGGCGCATGGTCATCGATCGCGAAATCAAAGCTGAAAACTTTGTTGATGCCCTGGGTTTGATCGATACCGCACTCGAAAGGCTGCCCCAGACCCAAGCCCTTTATTTAGCGAAGCTGGGTGTTCTGGAGAAACTTGGCCGACAGCAGGAGATCGGCGCGCTTCTTTTGGCGATGACTGAGTACTTCCCACAGGATGAGCAGGCTCGAACTTGGCTGCTTAACTGGTATCGCGTGCAGCAAGATGTTGATGGAGCCGAAGCTTTCCTGCGGCGTCTTGCTGATGCGCCGGGTGCGACAGAGGACCAGAAACTTGCGGTTGTTCAGTTTCTGCGTACAGCCCGATCTGCGGATGCGGCCCGAACAGAACTGGACCGGTTGATCCCCTTGAATCCAAAAAGCACGTCCTTCAGATCAATGCGAGCGGTGATGGATTTTGAGGTGGGCGAAACCGATCAGGCAATTGCAGCGATGACCGAAGCACTGTCTCTTACCGACAATCTCGAAGACATGTCCAACCTCAAGATTCTGCTGGCGCGCATGCTGGAAACCACGGGCGATCGTGCCGCTGCCCGGGCACAGGTCGATGAGGTCCTGTCAGAGGATAAGAGCCACGTGGAAGCGCTGAAAATGCGGGCTGATTGGCTGATTCAGCAGGACAGCACGGATGACGCGATTATTGCGCTCAGGACCGCGCTTGATCAAGCGGCCCGTGATCCGGGCATCCTGACCCTGATGGGGCAGGCGTATGAGCGCGCCGGTGACCCGGATCTTGCTGGTGAGCGGTACGCGCTGGCAGTCGAAGCGTCTAGGCAGGCGCCGGCGGAATCATTGCGCTACGGCGCGTTTCTTGCATCTGCGGGGCGGGTAGACACAGCCGAGGCGGTTCTTGCCGAGGCTCTCGCCCGGACGCCGTCGAACCCCGACCTTCTGATCGCGATGGCGCAATTGCAGTTGACGGAAGAGAAATGGGAGGGTGTAGATCGCATTCTGACGCGCCTGCGTGCCATCCAGACGCCAGAGGCCAAACTGCTTGCGAACGAGATCGAAGCGGAAAAGCTGTTGCGCCAACAACGCAGTGATGAGGCGATCGCGTTTCTCGGCAATCTGTCCAGCACCGGTGAGGGAGGCAGCGCGACCATGGCCGCACTTGTGCAGACGCTGCTTATTGAGGGCCAAACAGAGACGGCTCGTGCCATGCTCGACGAACGTCTGAAATCTGCACCCGACGATCGCGTATTACTTGTTCTGAGTGGCGCCACACATGAAGCCGCCGGAAATTTGGAGCAAGCCCAAGAGACCTACCAAGACCTGTTTGAAACACACCCCGAGGACGTCGACGCGGCCCGCACTCTATATCAGTTTCTGCTGCGCCATGATCAGGAATCGGAGGCCGCCACCATTCTGGAGAGGGCGCTCGCAGCGTCGCCGGAGTCTGTTTCCTTGCGTCTTTTCAAGGCGGCCAGATTGGAACAAGCGCAGGATCTGGATGGAGCGATCGCAATCTACGAGGCCCTTTACGAAACAGAAAGCTTCGATCCCGTCGTCGCAAACAACCTCGCCAGCCTGATCACTACCCACCGCAACGATCAGGCAAGCCTTGATCGTGCTTATCTGATTGCGCGCAGATTGCGCGACATGGACCTCCCGGCCTTTCAGGACACCTATGGCTGGATCATGTTCCGCCGTGGCGACCCGACCGGAGCCTTGCGGCATCTCCAGGCCGCTGCGCAGGGGTTGCCGACGGATCCGATGGTGCAATTTCACCTAGGTGCCGCTCACTTTGCACTGGGCAACCGCGATGCAGCGCGCGAAACTCTGGTACGTGCCCTTGATCTGGCCGGTGACAGCCCTCTTCCGCAGTTCGAAGAAGCCCGTGAATACCTTGCCGACCTTGGTTCTGAATAGGGCAGGGACGCATGTTGCTTGAGAACCACTGTCAGGAAAAGTCGGGACATGACTCAGCAAATAGTAAAATACCATTTCCAATAGTCGGAAAAATCCGTAGGGTCGCATGCGAGACGCGCCCTGAAGAGTATGAATGAAAGAGATTTAAGTATGAACCGGATTTACGCGCTGTTTGTCTCTGTGTTGATGCTTGGCCTAGCAACGGTCTCGGCCAACGCGCAAGACAGATATCGTCTTCAATCGGGCGATACGCTGCGTATTGAAGTGCTGGAAGATAGCTCTCTCAATCAAGAAGCCTTGGTGCGGCCTGACGGTAACATCTCGGTTCCCTTTGCTGGCAGCATTCCTGCTGGCGGGCGTACGGTTGCCCAGATCGAGGCTGATATCACAGGTCGTTTGGCCCCTAATTTTGCGTCCGAGCCCAATGTGTTCGTGACCCTTAGTTCGCTAAACGTCCCGCGTGAACCGCTGCCACCGCGGATGATTGATGTCTACGTCGTCGGAGAAGCGGAAGCGCCCGGCAAATACGAAGTCGTTCCCGGCACTACATTGCTGCAACTCTTTGCCGAGATGGGCGGGTTTTCCCGTTTCGCGGCAACCAAGCGCGTATATCTGCGCCGCACGGACAAAACTGGTCGTGAACTGGCATATAAATTCAATTACGACGCTATCGTACGCGGTGCGGGCGCGGGGGCAACGACCAGACTCGCTGATGGTGATGTCATAGTTATCCCGCAACGGAAGTTGTTCGAATAACCCGGAATAGGGGACCCCGTGAGCAGGAAGCGATATTATCGTATAGTGACCGGTGGAGCTTTGTGCCTTTTCACCGCATCCGGACAGTTTGCATTAGCCCAGGACGAAGGCGGGCTTTTGCTGACCTACGGGATAGAGCAACGCTTGGAGGCGGGCAGAAACCTGGAACTTTCCACCCCTGAAGAAGGTGCAGGGACAATTTCCTCCACTATTCTTTCCTTTGGATTATCCAGCGAAACCCACATCCAGCGCATTGATTTTAACGCTACGACAGCTTTGCGGCTGTCGGATCTGGCCGGACGAGGGTCAGAGGCGGATGTCGGCGATACGCGACTGCAATTTGCCTATGAACGAGAGGCCGCAAACGCGGTCTTGGGTGTCGACGCCGAATACAGCAGTCTCGACATCGGTTTTCTGGACGCATTGTCCGATTTCCGAGACGACGACGGTGTCATTGACCTCCCCAGCGATTTTGACGATCTCACTGGCCGCGGCACCCGCCGGGCCTATGAGCTTGGTACGAGTCTGGAGCTGGGCCGCCAAGACATGGTCGGGTTCATTCTATCTGCGGAAGTTTCGGGCATCGACTATTCAGACACGACCGACCCCGACCTTTCGCCGAACCAAACCTGGGAACTGGGCGGAGAAGTCATCCTGCGGTTTTCTCCGACAACGACTGGCCGGGTTGAACTTAGCACTGAGGATTATAGCGAAGATGGTGGCGATGAGACCGAGCGAACCACCAATGAGCTGGCTTTCGGTCTGGCTCATGATATCAGCCCCCGAACTCGGATAGATACCTATCTGGGATATAGCGAGATTGACGAATTCGACCTGATAGATGGCGATACCTCTACGTCTGGCATAATCGGTGGTATCGGACTGGAATACGACATGCCCAACGGGGTATGGACTGCCGATCTGGACGTTTCGCGCGATACGTCCGGTCGTTTGCAGACATTCTCGATCGGTCGCAGCCTCGATATTCCCGACGGCGTGCTGGCAGGTACTATCGGCATTTCCAGGGATCCTCAGGATGACACCCACCTCATCGGCTCGCTCAACTGGATTCAGGAATTGGGCGCCAATGATATTTCGGCGCGGATCAGCCGCTCCATCACAACTAGCAGCGATGATGAATCCCGCGTCACGACGATTGCGGATGTGAACTATATCTGGGGCCTTACCCCACTTTCCAGCATAAGTTTTGGAGCCGCATACGCCGTAACGGGCGAGACCCCGACCGCAGGCAGGATCGAGCGGACAGATATCAGTGCGATCTACAACCGCAGTTTGACGCGGGATTGGTCACTGAACGCCGGCGCCATTTACCGGATACGGGATGAGCAGGGCGTCGGACGTTCGGAGTCACCACTTTTCCTGGTTTCTGTCGGACGCGATTTCGCCTGGCGTCCGTAAAGCTTCGGCACGATTAATGTAAAGGCATTGGCAGGCATCTGTCGCCTTGTTTAGGGCGTTCCTGATTGCATTTTTAGATAAATTATTGACGCAATTCAGCCGGATGTGGCGTGGCGACCGTACCGAAAATTGAACTTGGACAAGCGTCGAATCTTGGCGCAGAGCTGCTGGCGAAAGCAACGAAGACCAATGTTGAAGGAACATCAGGACAAGACCGTTCGGCGATCAACCGCGAGACAATACGCAGCGAAACAAATGAGCGTTGCACACGATACACGAAAATTTGTGTCTCAGGTTTTTCGCGAAACGTTTTAGTGGCACGACGACGAAGTTCTGCAGGCTGACGGCTACCGCCACATGACTGCACAGATGCGGGCCAATCAGCGTCACATCAAGCGCCGCAATTGTGCCCAGTACAGCGAATTTCTGGCTACCGTCGTTGATCGACCGGAAGACGGTTGGCCTTCGGAGCAGATCGAATAGCGCCTCATAGTCAAAGAAGCGGTTGGGGGGATTTGATGATCGTCGCCCGTGCGCGCAGCAATGCCAATGACGCCACGCTGATTGAACGCAAGACCCGCTTCACGGCAATCCTGCGCATCAACGATCGCAAGCAACGGCCGTTCATGAATTGACATATTTAGATCATGTCACGCCTGTCCGCTGAAGCCTGTTGGAGCGTCAGCTTTGATGGGGTTTTGAGTTTACTCCTTCACGCGAGCTGAACACTGGCGTGGGGTCCAAATCCTAGTTCTATGAACAGCAGGCACCGTGGCAGAAAGGCTGTGTCGAAAACTTGAGCGATTGTGTGCGCCGGTAGCCTTGTTTCCGTCAGCACCTTTGGTCACATTTCTGAATGGCCTTGAGTAGCAAAAGCACCAATTTGTCGACTGGATCGTCTGGTTCGGCTTGAATTAGTATATGTCAGAACTGTCTGATATTCCAGACGCTTACACAGAAGCGGGCGAAAATCTATGATCAATCAAAGCGTGCGAAGCACAGACGGGCCATGCCAGGCATTATCCGGCGCATGTAAATGCCACCATCAGGCTTTTCGCCACTCCGCAGCGACATTACACGTGCTACATGGTCAGCCACGGGTTTTCCAAGCGCGGCGAGGTCGCCGATATCTGCGCAGCACCTCGACGTGGACGGCCAAGCGACCAAGCGTGAGCTCACTCAGCGCGCAATGGCCGAGCGCGATCTCGACCTTTCGGATACGATGCCCCGAAACTCAGTGGTGTTTAAGGTCGTCTGGGCGCTGGGTCTCGCTGAGCGGCGCAAGCTGGTTTGGGTGGTCAAGACGCGAGACCGCATGTGCGTCTGTACGCTCGGTGATGCACTCATAGCCCGCGCGTCACTGCCAGCATCCCCTTCAATTCCGCTTTTCTGAGCACGGCGGTTGCCGCCTAGCAAGCGGAGAACGCGAAGAAGTCCGCCATCTTTCGCGCCCTTCGCCAGGTGATCCAAGTCTTACGACCGCGCATACCCGCAAGTGCAACACCGCCATTCATGGCCTGGCAGTCAATGAGTGGCAAGGAACATAGTTACGACAAAGCTGCTGTCGAGTCCGCCTTTAAGACGATCAAGGCAGAGCTGATCTGGCGACGGTCATGGGAGGCGCGCAGGCAGGCCGAGGTGGCAATATTTGAGTACATCAACGGTTTCTATAACTCGCGCCGCCGATACTTGGCACTGGTCTAGAAAAGCCCTGTCGATTTCGAACAGAAGGTGGCTTTAACAAGCGACTGGGGCAGCACGAAACCATGACATATCCATCGTGGTTTGCAGGCAAGCCAATACCGGACAATAGATGTGTTACTCAAATGCTCTCGAAGAGCACATCGGCGCAAGAAACCCTGACCGGCAAACCGCCGAGATCCACATCCACATCGCACTCAATTGGGCGCTTCTCAGCCTTCGGCATTACCGAGATCGTTGGCGTAGGCTGATGCTAATGGGAAAAGAGGCACTTACGCCTCAGGCCGGAGGCCGCAGCGACGTCGGCCAATATCGTCAAGCCCACAGGGCCAGCCTGCGAGAGGTTGATGCAAATGAATCCAGTCGCGTGCTGCGGCAGAGGCCGGGTTCAGCTAAACGGGGTGTTCCGAACGTTAGCGCGCGGCGTGATCGCGGTCGATCATTTGCCCGACTACCTGATCGCCAAGGAACTGGGAGAGATCATCCGATTTATCCGCCGAGGGCAGGCGATGGACTGGCGCGCTCTACCGCCTGAAACGGTGAAGGCGGCCGCAAACTAGCGCCGGGTTGGGATGTCTATACGTCTGGGGGCGACTGACTTACCTACTGGAGCGCTTAGGGATGGGTGTCGTCAATCGCCTCGGCGAGCGCTTATCGGGTGGCGAAAGCGGGATAGAGACAACAAAGCAGTGCGAGGCGTTCGCTACCGCGTGAAGCTGGGTTGTTCAGGTCGACGCTTCTGCGCGACATTGACGACCGTGATCAAAAGTGTGAGCGCGAGGACCACCGCCAGGCCGACCACTGTGTAAGCCAACAAAGCGACAAGGAATGACTGGCCAAATACGAGCACAACAATGCTAGCGACGAACCCTGTTATCATGCCCAGACCAAGTATTCCGATTAACATAATATCTCCTTCGTACGTTTGCATGCTGCTATCATACTAAAATTGCAATCACAAGTTGTGACAATGCAAGCTTATATTCTCTGTAGGTGAACCTAACTTCACGCTGTAGCCCATTGTTGGCAATCACCGATTAAGAATTCGCTAACAACAGGCAGAAATCTTCTCTATTTGGGCGGTTTTGACCGGATATCCGCCGATATGAATGTGAATAGATGGCGATTGGGGCGATTTTGAGAACAATTTGGACGAGAACGTCTCAATTGAACTCAAAAGCATCTCAAGTTGCCCCAAGAATGCTTGAAAGACCAATTTTTGTTAGAGAATCCAGCATAATCTTGATGATTCGCCGAAAGGAGTATGTTAAGAAATCCTAGGAATCGTTTTTTTTCTGGTTTTGGGAAGTGTGTAAGGGGAAGATGGGTATGATTAGAAAGCTTTTGATGATCGCCTCAGCTGTAATGTTTACGGCTGTTGGCGCGCAGGCGGCGACGGTTGATGTGACCGGTCGGCGTGGCGGCGACGCTACCGTCCGTGGCGGTACAGCCACGTTTAATGTCGATGGGATTTCCGGGACGATTCGGGCCTATTCCACGTATGATACTGCAGCCGGTCCGCGTATCACGACATCCAGACACGGGCTTGGCGTCCGCAATGGCCCGAATGACCGAGCCTATAACGGAAGCGGTAACGCGATAGACGGCTACCGATACAGCGACTGGTTGACGGTGACGTTCGACGCGGCTGTGCGTCTCGTTTCTGCTACACTGGGGTCGTTCAATTCCGGCTGGTTCGAATGGAACGACAATGCGTCGTATAGCGTCGATGGTGGCAACTATGTCCATACATCGAATGCGAACCATTCCTTTGGGGATGTGATTGCCTCGTCGTTCTCGGTGCGGGCATTCGGCTACAATGACGACTTCACTCTGAGCAGCTTTACTGTAGAGGCCGCGCCGGTTCCGCTTCCGGCAACGGCTCTGCTTCTGCTGGGTGGCCTTGCCGGATTTGGCGTGTTGCGCCGCCGCAAGCAAATGGCCTGATTTCAGGCACTAACATCTGAAAACGGCAGCCTTAACCGGCTGCCGTTTTCAATTCAGGCATGGCGCTGGGACACAATGGGCATGTACCCTGTCTGGCATGTTGATTGGATCAAGTGATGCCAGCACCGGGAAATTTGCTGAGTTCTTCTGAAACCACATTGTCTGAAAAGGCGGGTTTCATCCGTCATGCCGGCCTCTTCTGGCTGGCGGTGATGGTTCTGGCCGGGCTGGCGTTTTTCTATGAGGGCATCGCCGAGCTGCTACGCGCGTGGCAATTGCCGGAATACAGTCACGGCCCGCTGATTCCGATCCTGTCGGCCCTGTTGTTCCTGCGTCAGTTGAAGACGGTTCCGATCCAATATGGCGCCGTTGCCGATCGTTGGCCGGGCCTGGTGCTTTTGGCGATTGCCTTGCTGATCGGGGCAGGGGGCCGGTTGATCGGCATCGCAGATATCGTTGCCTATGGCATGATTCTCTGGGTCGGAGCGATCCTTCTTATCAGTTTCGGATGGCGGACAGGGCGGCATTTCTGGCCGCCGGTTCTGCATCTGGTCTATATGCTGCCACTGCCCGGCGCCGTTTATTATGGCCTGTCCACCTACCTGCAGACCATATCGTCCGAACTTGGTGTCTATTTCCTGGATCTGCTGCGCGTTCCTGTCTTTCTCGAAGGGAACATCATCGATCTGGGGGTTTACAAGCTTCACGTGGCCGAGGCCTGCTCGGGGCTGCGTTATCTGTTTCCGATCCTCAGCTTTTCATACATCTTCGCGGTACTTTATCAGGGACCACTGTGGCACAAGGCGCTGTTGCTGCTTTCCGCGGCGCCCATCACCGTGCTGATGAATTCCATACGCATAGCCTTGGCTGGCGTCGTAGTGAATTCCTACGGGCTGGAATACGTGGACAATTTCACGCATTTCTTCGAAGGCTGGGTCATATTCATCATTTGTGTGCTGTTCCTGTTTGGCCTTGCGTGGCTGCTTGTCTTTCTGCGCCGCGACAAGGTCAGTCTGGTCGAGGCATTGGACCTGGAAACCGATGGGCTGTGGACTCAAGCCAAACGTCTGCGGCTGGTGCAACCGTCGACGGCCTTGGTTGCGGGCGCTATTCTGGTGACGACGCTGGCCGGTGTCTGGCAAATGGCCCCCGAGCGGGAAATTGAGGTGGTCAATCGTGATCCATTCGCGCTTTTCCCGTCGCAGCTCGGGGACTGGCGCGCGGGTAGTCCAAACACCCTGGATCCAGATATCGAAATCATCCTGGCGGCCGACGACTATCATTCGGTCACTCTGAACCAGCCGGGGACGGAACACCCGGTTGATTTGTTCATGGTCTGGTACAAGGATCAAAACACCGGCGGCGTGCATTCGCCCGAGGTGTGCCTGCCGGGTGCTGGCTGGGAAATCGCGCAGTTGGAGCAGATTGATGCGCCGACTGGGGCAGGGGAATTCAAGCTGAACCGTGCCATCGTACAAAAAGGGGTCAAGCGCATGCTGGTCTACTATTGGTACGAGCAACAGGACGGACGCGCAGCGTCGGTGTTTGACGCCAAGTTCAAGCTGATGCTGGGCAAGATCACCAGTGGCCGTAACGACAGCGCGCTCGTTCGTCTGATCACGCCGATCGGCCGTGACGAAAACGAGGGCGCTGCCGAAGAGCGGTTGATTGATGCCATGCTGGATGTGGTGCAGCCGCTACCGCGTTTCGTGCAGGGCATTTGAATTTAACAGCTTACAAAGCCGCATCTTGCAGACGTAGATGATCGGAATTTGACGCCGCATCAGCCCAAATTTTGTCTTTCACCAATATTATGTTATCTTTGCGGTCTTTTAGATTCGACACTTTATTGGTCTTAACTCATCACCGGGGGGTGCGATGAGAAATTTTCTTGCAGCAGTGGACAGAATGGCTTTGGGATGTGTGTCTAACAACGAAGGCATTCTGGCATTCAATTTGAAAAGATCGCCAGTAGTTCGCTCTGGACGCCTATCGCTTTTGGTTGAAGAGGACCCGGTTTCACCCGGCAAAGGATACAACCAGATATTAAAGCGGGCCCAGTCACCCATCATGATACTGGCCCATCAGGACGTATATCTGCCAACCGGATGGGAAGACCTGCTTGCCAGACGGATTGCCGAGGTCGAGGCGATTGACCCAGACTGGGGTGTTCTGGCCGCGTATGGGATAGGGTTGGACGATGTAGGGTGGGGGCCCGTCTGGTCATCCTCACTTAGCAGCATTGTCGGCCGGGTTTCGGAAAACCCAGTCCGTATTCAAAGCGCTGACGAATTATTATTGGTGGTCCGCCGTGAGAGAGGGCTGACCTTTGATGAGGGCCTGCCCGGTTTCCACTTCTACGGGGTCGATATCGTACAGACCGCTCTAAAAGCTGGCCTTGGGGCCTGGAACGTTTCGTTGCCTCTTGTTCACAATGACCGATTTCACCCAGCGCCCGATACGGAGTATGATCGTTGTTATCATTATATTCGCCGTAAATGGCACGCGGCGCTGCCATTGAGGTCACCGACGATCAAGATATCATGGCACGGGCTGCACCTCCTTAGGGCAAAGTGGCGAAACCGGCGCGGGCTCAGTTTTAGAAAAGATATGGCGACGCACACCGGCACCGACCCACGGATATATGCGGCGCATTGTGGTTGGGAGAAGCCTGCGTTTTCCACCCCCCTGACTGTGACGGCCAGGAATTCGGACACTGCGGTTCCCCGAACCGGTACTTGATTGAATGCTTTGTATTTCTTTTGTATTGATCGCCCGGTAGGGTCGGGACCGATCGATCTGTGACTTATCTGACAAGGCTATTCGCGCCGGTGCCTCCATTCATCTTGAGAGTATTACACGGAGAGGGGCTTGCCGCCCGCGCGATGCGCAGTTCCACTTGGGCTGTAGGCGGATATGGCGGATCGCAAGTGATCCGCCTGGCCTCGAACCTCATCCTGACGCGTCTGCTGTTTCCCGAAGCCTTCGGACTGATGGCCATCATTCTGGTGTTCATGATGGGTTTGGCGATGTTTTCGGATATCGGGGTCAGCCCCGCAATCCAGCAAAGCAAGCGGGGCGACGATCCCGACTTTCTTGATACGGCTTGGACGATTCAGGTGTGCCGGGGGGGGATGCTCTGGCTGGCGACCTGCGCACTGGCCGGACCGATTTCATGGTTCTATGCCGAACCCATGCTGATGCAGATGATTCCCGTGGCGGGGTTGTCCCTGCTCGTGACGGGATTGAATCCGACACGGGTGCATACTGCGGGGCGGCATCTGCAGATCGGGCGGCTGACAGTTCTGGAAATGGTGTCGCAGGTTATCGGGGTGATCGTGATGGTCGCCTTGGCCTGGCAATTCCGCTCTGTGTGGGCACTGCTGGCGGGAATGCTGGTGACAAGTGTGGCCAAGCTCATTTTGACGCTGTTCTTGCTCGAGGGGCATCGCAACCGCTTTCGCTGGGAAGCGTCGGCCGGCAAGGATCTGATGCATTTCGGCAAGTGGATATTCTTCAGTACGATCTGTGGTTTTCTGGTCAATCAGGGTGATCGGGCCATCCTTGGAAAATATTTGACGACCGATCTGCTTGGGATCTACAGCATCGGCTATTTTCTGGCCAGTTTCCCGCTGCAATTGGGTAACACCGTCGTTTACCGCGTGCTTATTCCACTATACCGTGAAAAACCGCCTGCAGCCAGCCGAAGCAATTTCCTGCGCTTGCGCAAGATGCGTTTTCTGGTGACAGGCGGCCTCATGTTCCTAACGCTTCTTCTGGCTTGGGCCGCGCCGGGGCTAGTCAATTTCCTCTATGACCCCCGCTATGTAGCGGCAGGCGGAATTGCCGTGCTGATATCATTCATCGTCATGCTGCAGATCATCGTGCTGACCTATGACAGGGCTGCGCTGGCGGCAGGAGACTCAAAGAGTTTTTTCTGTTTGGTAGCATTCCGCGCTGTAGTTCAGACTGCATTTTTCCTGATCGGTGCCGAACTGGCGGGATTGCCCGGCGCGCTTGTCGGCCAGTTGCTATCGGTGCTGATGGCCTATCCGGTGTTCGTCTGGCTGGCGCGACGTCACAAGGCTTGGGATCCGCTGCATGATGCCGTCTTTGCGTTGATCGGCCTCTGTTTCGGTCTGCTAATTCTCTGGTACAACTGGAACGCGGTAATCTCGCTGCTTGGCCTTGGGATGAAATAGTGCCTATTGGGCCTGCCCAGATCAATTGACTCTAAAGCCGGTTCTGTCATATCCGGTCGCGATCTCCCAGGCGATCTTCTTGAAATACTGTGCTTGCGACGATGTGAGCGCGTCATGCGATCTGGCCAGTTTATCGGGTAGTTCGCGGGGATCGCGCTGATAGATGACGGCATAGACGAGGCATGAAATAGCATACTGGCCAGCCGCGTTGGGGTGAATATCATCCTGAAAGACGTCGCTGATATGCCCAAGCCCCGGCGCGCGGGACGCTTGGATATCGTCATAAATCCGCATCATCATCCTATGGCCCGGAATCATATAGATCGGCGGCATGCCGGCAGGCCGGATCGCGTTGGCATGGTCCTGCATCTGTTCCCACCGGCGCCCGTCAATATCCAGCCGGTTGCGAAAGGGAATATCTGCCTCGTCGCCCTTGGCATTTTGCCATGACACCCATGTCGAATACAGCATCACTTCGGCACCTTGGCCGTTGTTACCCTTTTTCCAGGCGTGATCGACCCATTTGTCGATCCAGTCCAACGTACCTCTCTTGAACGACGCTGGTTCGACCCTCAGTGGCACGCTTTCGGTCGTTACCAGCAATGCGTAATTTCGGATGTCATTCTTGGCATCCGGTTGGCCAGACGAGTTTTTCCACCGCCATGACATTGGCGAGCCGGGAATGGTGGATTTTGCGATGGTATCGTGCGGATTCACCCTGCTGCGGATCTTGGTGGCCAGAACCAACCGCCCCGGTGCGGGCCAGGCCATATAGGAATCTGTCAGGCTGTGCCCACTATGGATTTGCCTGACGTCGAGCGGGCTGGCCGTTCGTGCGGGAAGTTGCTCTGCCTCGGCTGCAAGCAGCGGAGACGCAAAAGCAAGAAAAGCGATCAAAAGAGGGGTTTTCTTTAGGTGTCGCAACGGGCAATCCTCTTTTCAAATTGGTGTGCCGTCAATTCTTCGCGGCGTGCGCCAGTATCGGCAGAGTATTCGGGGATGTCTACATATTGCTCCTGCCATGCGGGGTGCCGGCAGGGTTTTTGAGCTTTACGATCTTTGGGGGGCCTATAAGACCGCCCTCTATACTGCCCGTTGGACTCGCACTAAGCGTAACGACATTCGGAAACGCGAGACATCGCACTTGGATTCAGGTTAAACATTCAGATGCCTAACAGTTTCGCCTATTTTGCTCTGTTCTCATGGCCGCTGGTCGTCGCTGTCTTTTTCCGGTTCATGCCAAGATCATATGCAATAGCAAGCTCGATCATAGGCGGGTATCTTCTGCTGCCGGACCGGACGGGTTTTGACCTTCCAGCCTTGCCGTCGCTGGACAAAACACTGCTCCCGTCGCTGGCTGCCGGATTGCTCTGCATTTTCTGGCGTGATGACAAAACGAGGCGCCGGGGCCCGCCAGAACCGGTTTCTGCCAACGCCGGCAAGGCGGAGATGTCGGGCCGAGGTCCAGATGCCCCGCCAATGAACGGGTTGCAGGTCAGTCATGGTTCGTCGAGGGCGAACGTATTCGTCCTCAGGTTGCTTGTCATTGTCTTGATCGGCTCGCCATTCTTCACGGCCATCGTGAATAGTGAACCTATTTGGATGGGTCCACGATACCTGCCGGCAATTCGTATCTACGATGCGTTCTCCATGATCCTGACGGCATTTGTTTCCATTCTGCCCTTTCTGTTGGGCTGGCGCTATCTTGGCCGGCAGGAGGATCATCAAGCGCTGCTTTTTGTGTTGGCGACCACAGGTGTGGCCTATACGTTCCCGGCGCTGTTCGAAATCAGGATAAGCCCGCAGCTCAATGCCTGGATATACGGGTTCTTTCCTCATTCCTTTATCCAGCATATTCGGGCCGGCGGGTTTCGTCCGCTTGTCTTCCTGCCGCATGGATTGTGGTTGGGAATTTACTTGGCGATGGCAATCGTGGCCTGTGCCGCCCTTTACAGGCTCAAACGCAGGGCGTCGCAACCGGCAACCCGGTGGTTGCTTTTGGGCGCTTGGGTCTTTGGCGCGCTCGTTCTGGCGAAATCCTTGGGCGCACTGATTATTGCAGGCCTGCTTGTCGTGGTGACGCTTTTCTTGGGTAGAAGGTTGGCGATGCTGATTGCGCTTGTCGTGGCTCTCACGGTTTTGACCTACCCGATGTTACGTGGCGCTGGATGGGTGCCGGTGCAAACAGCTTTGGACATTTCCGCGTCTATTGATGAAGAGCGCGCAGCGTCTCTGAATTACAGGTTTGAGAACGAGGATGTCCTGCTTCAGAGAGCCAACGAAAAACCGTTTTTCGGATGGGGCGGCTGGGGCCGCAACGAGTATCACGACCCAATCACGGGCCGCATTGAAAGCGTCACCGACGGTGTCTGGATCATTTTCATAGGCGTATTCGGTTGGGTGGGGTATATCGCACGTCTTGGTTTGCTGACCTTTCCAATTTTGGTTCTGGCGCGGTCCCGCTATCGCCAACATCTCGGAGTGGCGACGGTCGGACTTAGTCTGGTCCTCGCGGCAAACCTGATCGACTTGATCCCCAATGCCACGCTGACACCGGTAACTTGGCTGGTCGGTGGTGCCCTTGCTGGCTACATCTCAAACGGCTTCAGATCCCGTGCGGCTGCCGCCTCGGATCCAGAAAATGATGGCGATCATCATGCCGCCGCCGCCGCGCCGCCGCAAACCCCGCGTCATGTACGGCAGCCTCGGTCATAGTCGTTGAAGGGCGATGGGAAATATCATCCCGGGCCTAAGCGGTCGGTAGGTCAGTCTGACTCGAGATCATAGACGTCGAGGCGGTAACGACCTTCCGTAAACGTTTGTACCGGATTTAGATCCTTGGTTATGGTCTGCAACGCCTTCGTCACACTATCTTCATCCGAGACCGGTATTTCGAATTCTGTTTCCCAGAACACAAACAGCTGATCGCCATCAATATTCAAAGCACTGGCCTCGGATCGCATCACGAAATTGGAGCGGAAAGCGGGGTCAATAACGTTGTGCTGCGAGTCGCCGTTGAGAAAGGCGTATGAGGCACCTTCGAACAGATGGGGATAATACCAGCGCAGAGGGGGTTCGCGAATCTGCGAGCCGAGGACGAAGATATCCGTTTGCGGATCAAAATCTGCCAGAGGCTCAGCGAACGCAGCGAACGGCGATCTCTCAGGCTCGGATGGATAGAACCCGGCAAGCCAGATCATCTGGGCTGCGACGACAAAGGCAAGCCCGCCCCACCGCAACACTGGCCCGAATGCTGCCAAACCGTATGCAAGAGGCAGGACAGACACGATGCTGGCCCAGGCGATAACGCGTGTCATGTAGATCGGCTTTGCAAAGCTTATCAGGTAAACCAGTATCGGCAGCCCAAAGATGAGCAAAGCCAGCAGAAGCGCTATTTGAGGCACCCGCCTGCCTGCCGACCAAAGCCCCCAGAGAAGCAGAAGACCGATGATCGGTTTGGTCCATTTGGGATAGGGATAGGCCGCCGCTGTTTGTCCATAAACATAGCTTGCGGTGGGTTCAGGGACCCAGAAGGTTCCACCCAAAGTTCCGCCAAAATGGCCTAAAAACGGCAGTAGGGCAGGGATGATCAGTATGATATAAAGGAGGCTTGCTGCCAGAGCTTGCAGCAAAAAGCGAAGCGGCAGAAGTCCG
The DNA here is from genome assembly GCF_035599575.1 of Roseovarius sp. Pro17. Taxonomy (NCBI): domain Bacteria; kingdom Pseudomonadati; phylum Pseudomonadota; class Alphaproteobacteria; order Rhodobacterales; family Roseobacteraceae; genus Roseovarius; species Roseovarius sp. Pro17. The sequence continues at coordinate 3,141,080 of NZ_CP141179.1, read as the reverse complement.
AAAATTACCGCTACCAGAATCCACAAGGCAAACAGCAGGGCGACGAACGCTGCGACGGCTTGGACATAGAATGCGAATGCCATGCTAGCCGCAAACCCGCTCCAGAGTGCAAGCATGCGCCCACGCGACTGCGGTTCGTCCTGCCGTGCTTCGGTAGCCAGAATTATCGCCAAAAGAAGCGCGACACTCAGGGCCAGATTCAAGAGGCAGTACATGCGTATTTCACGGCCCTGATCGACGAACATGGGGGCGCTGGTCAGCAAGAGCACTGTAAGAATGGCAAGGGGTCCGCGCCTGATCCGGCGTGCTATCAGATAAAATATCGGAATGAGCAGAAGGGTGACGACAACCGGCAAGGTTCGTACGTTTGTCACGCCAGTGCCAAACAGGCTGTTCCAGGCCTTTTGCAGTCCGTAGTAGACCGGACGGTGCGTATCGAGCCCCCAGTAATCCACCATGAGTTCCCGCCAGTTGGACTGGGTAAACATCAGTGTGACATGTTCATCCCACCAGTAGTCCTGCCATCCAAGTCGGAAACTAAGAATAGCGGCGGCAAGCGCCATCGCGGTGACGATTATGGCGCCGTCAGCGACGGATATGGGTCTTGCGGAAGACAATGTAGCGATTACCCAGATAGTTGAATATCATTCCGGCCGCGATGCCGCACAGGGCCGCAAGATGCAAACCATAGCTTAGCTCAGAGAAAGCGGAGGCGCGCAGGGCTAGAGACACGATGAAACTAACCGAAGCGCCGACGGCCGAAGCCGCGACAAACCCGATGAATTGCCGGCCTGCTGACCGGTCCCGCGCGTAGGAAAACGTGAAACGGCGGTTGAGCAAAAAGTTCGATACAACACTCACCCCAATGCCCCCAGCAAGACAGGCGGCTTCCGGCAATCCCAGAAATTGCAGCAGACTGAGTACCGCAAGATTGACGACGACGCCCGAGGTGCCGACCACTAGGAACTGTGCCAGATACATGGCATTGGCAAAACGATGCAGATAGAGCCGCCGCAGATGCTGAATGTATTTCAGTTGCTCTTTTAAGGTCAGCTTGCTTTCGCCGTGGATGCGGTCAGAAAAATGTATCGGGACCTCGCCTACATTTTCGAAGCCGCATTTGACGATTAGCTCCAAGGCGATTTTGTAACCTACAGGGTTGAGATCCTTGGCTTTCTTGAAATCTGCATTGCGCAGTGCAAAAAAACCAGACATGGGGTCGCGCATCTGGGTGAGTGGGCGGGCCAAGAGCGTCGCAATGGAGCTGTTGAGCCAGCGCAGAAACCCCCAATCATCATCAGTCGAGGCCCCAGGGACATAGCGCGAGCCGATTACGAATTGCTGTCCTGAATTTAGCGCCAGAATCATTTGGGGAATCTTTTCAGGCGGGTGGCTAAGATCACAGTCCATACAGACAAGGATCGGAAATTTTGCGGCACGAAAGCCATCAATGACGGCCGGACTCAATCCACGGTTTTCGGTTCGCACGATCATGCGCGCCCAGTCAAACCCCGAAGCCTCTACAGCCTCAAGACTGCCGTCGCAGCTGTTGTCGTCTGCAAAGATTAGCTCAAGTTCAAGATCATGATCCCTGCGTACCCGATCAACTCGCTCGAGAAGAAGCGGAATATTTTCCGCCTCTTTGTAGGTGGGGACGATGATACTTATGCCCGATGTAAAATGCGTTCGGGCCAACTCCGAAGAAGGAGGTGCGATGGGGTCCTGAGGCGTGTGCAATATATTTGTATCCGAATATGCAATGCCTAATCTCTAGCTTGAGTGTTTACCAAAGTCTATCAAAGTAAACCTGAGTCTTTTTGTAAGCGCATCGGAGAGCCTTGTACCGAATACCGATACCCAGCCTGCTTGTTGACACATGAAATGTGCCTCACCAAATGCGGATCACCTCATCTCCCTCCCGCACAAAGCCCAACGCCCTCCCGCAAATTGGGGAGGGCGTTGAAAATTTCGTCTGATGTGCACGCCGAAGCGTTTCGTCAACGACCTGCGCTCAGTTCATTGCAAGAGGCGTCAGAGGTCGTCCCAGACTTCTACCGTGACCGTTCCCTGAGTAAAGTCGCCGTCTTCGTCTGCGGCCCAATATTGGAACGTGTCCGTACCAGTGAAATTGGGATCGGGGCGATAAAGCAGTTGTCCGTCATCCTGAAGAAACACCGAACCATGCGGTACCCCGGAAAGCCCGTCCACTCTGAGATCATCTCCCAAGGAGTGACTGTCATTTGCCAGAACGTCGATCAAAATGTCCTCGCCAGCAGATGTGCGAGCAAAATCGTCAGAAGTATCTGCCGACTGATTGTCGAACTCAATATATCCGTTGAATTGACCACCAATCGATCCAGACTGGAGCCGATCATCTGAAATGTCGAGCGTGATCACATGGCTCATCTTGTGCAATTCGCCCGTGGCCCGGTCGGAAACAAAGTCTTCAACCAGAAGAACATTGGTACCATCGGCGGTCTTGTAATAACCTTCCTGCTCGATCAGGGGCGCAATGTGATAGTTCCATTTGAGAACCTGCGTATCGCCCTCGAATTGGCGATCCCGGCTGCCGATTGAATCGGTTTTAATACCGTTGAGGTAAAGATCCTCTCCTTCCGAGATACGTGCGTCCCCGGCCAACGCAAAGTCAAGGCGACCCTCGGTCAGTTGATCAGAAGACAATATGGTGTGCCGCGCAGGATTGAAGCCGTCATATTCCTGCCCCACGTCGCGCATCGAAATGTCGATCAGATGATCGCCATAGTCCTGGCCGTTCGTGCCGAAGTGGAACGTGTCCTGAGATAGATCAAAGCCGGTTCGGAAACCTTCGATCGTTGCACCATTTACGGCAACGTCAAATGTATTGCCTGACAGTGAGAATGCCTTTTGGGCGTCGGCAACCGCGTTCGGATTGTTGGTTCCAAGCAGGTCGAGGTCTAGGAACGTGTAGTGTGAGGTATACTCAATGGATACCCCATTGGATGTTTCCCAGTTCGTAAAGCCATCAAAGATACTACGTACGTCATGGTTTTGGTGCGGGTTGGATTTGATGACGACAAGGCCAAATCTGGTCCCGAAGGCCTCGTTGTCGTGGAAACCTTGGATGACGGTATTCGCAGTGTTGACTGTGTCGGCGCCATAGGCGAGTTCGGATTGTTCAAGGTTGTCGACCGACGGATTGGTTGGTGCGCTGCGATGCATCCAAACATAGCCGTTTGTCGTGTTGGCGGCAACGTTGTCCGATGCCTCAACAAGACGTCCAGCAAAGAAGAACCCGTCTCCAGTGCGGCCATTGTCATGACGGGCAACATCTTCGACATCCTTTCGGCCAACCCAGGCGCCTTGCGAACTGATCGCCATGTTGTTCGACCAAATCCCGGTCTCGTCACCATCTTCGGCTGCGAAGGCCGCGCCAAAGACGTCGAAGGCGACGTTGTCGACAAAATTCGCATTGCTGGAGTGGTGCACAAAGCCCCAGCCAGGTGAGCCGTTGACCGCATTACCGATGGCCAAGGCCGGATCGTCCAGATTCTCGGTTCCGGTCTTGTGGAAGTGGAACGCGTAGCGGCCCTTCACATTGGTGTCGGAGTCAACGCTATTGAAGGTTTCAACATCGGCCGCTGCAAAGGACTTGTCAGTCCGGCCCAGATCGTCAAACGCAGCATAGCGCACGTCGACGTCATCTGAGTGCATGAACATCACGTGGCCACGGTGATGAACGGCTGTATCTTCGCCATCCTCACTGGAGAAGGTGATATTACGGCTCGTATTCGCGACATAGGCGGACAGGTCATCGCGCGGTGTGTCGTGGTCATGTTCCAGCGGACGGTCGATGGTGACTGTCGTGCCGTTGATCTGGGTGATCACAACCTCTTCGTCTTCAGTTTCTTGATAAACCGGCCGCCCCTGACCGCTATCCCATGTCCAGCCTTGCTTGTGTGTACCGGTCAGAACCAGCGTATCGCCGACCTGCCAGCCTTCAGCCGCCTCGGCTAGGTTGATCTGGGTGTCGCCAGCCATCGGCGCGTCCGAGACCTTGAGAAAACCGGTTTTTTCGGCACCGTGAATTTCCGCCGCGCCGTGAGAGACTACGCCACGCGAAAGCAGCATCGGATCCCAGTCTGTATTTATGTCGCCGTTATTGGCAATAACGATCTCGGCATTGACGCCAGCCTGAATGGGGTTTTCTTCGGTGCCAATCTCCAACCGTCCGGAGGGTGAGACCACCATCGTGTCGATCTCCATCCGCGTATCGACATCGGTGGCAAAGGACAGTTCACCATCCACGCGCACCGTAAAGAGAGATTCGTCGCTTTGACCATCATAGATGACCGAGATGCCTTCGGGGATGAGAACAGTTGCACCCTCTTCTGGAATCTGCCCTTGATACCAAGTTGCTGAATCAAACCAGTCGCCGTTGTTGATGGCAATGTTGGAGGCCTCGGAACGCGGCACCAGGTCGAGGACGCTCATATGCTCCATTGCCTTGCCGGAATCGTCCGAATGCGAATGCCCGTCTTCGAGAGCTCTTATTGCGGCAACATATGCCTCAACCTCAGAGGAGTTTGTCGGCGTGGGAACGTAGTTATCACTGTAACCACCATGTCCGCCATGGTCTCCGCCGCCGGTGGTGTCATCATCGCCGGAGCCTTGATCGCCCTGATCCCCGTCGCCAGTGGTGTCATCATCACCAGAGCCTTGATCGCCCTGATCGCCGCCGCCGGTGGTGTCATCATCGCCGGAGCCTTGATCGCCCTGATCCCCGTCGCCAGTGGTATCATCATCACCAGAGCCTTGATCGCCCTGATCGCCGCCGCCGGTGGTGTCATCATCGTCGGAGCCTTGATCGTCGTGATCCCCGTGGCCGGTTGTGTCGTCATCACCGGAGCCTTGATCGCCCTGATCGCCGCCGCCAGTGGTATCATCATCGGAGCCTTGATTTCCCTGACCATCATCGCCAGCGTCATGGCCGCCGTGACTCAGGCTGTCGCCGCTGATCGTCACGCGCTCGCCATTGCTATCCGGACCGGCCCAGTCCAAGGCCAATGTCGCGGCGCCGCGCGCTTCGAAATACCGCACTTCAATCTCGTGCGCTCCGGCCGAGAGATCGACCTTCACGCGCTGCGTGGTAGTGCCGTGCAGCCCGTCATTGTCGACCACCGCTTCGCCATCGATGTACAGCGCCGAACCATCATCCGAGGTTAGATAGAGGGTGTAAGTTCCGGCCTCTTTTACGTTGAGATTACCAGTCGTCAGCATCGCGAAATTGTCGCTCGCGCCGCCTTCCCAGAAAGAGCCTCGCTCGCGGATCGTGTCCAGCTGTTCAACCATACCCGTTGCTGTCGGGGTGGCACCAAAGTCGATCTGCGAAAGCCGGGAGACACCAGACGGAAGCGCAAAGTATGCGCTGGCCAAGCCCTGCATCGTCCCACTTGTTCCACCGTCGCCAGTGGTGTCATCATCGTCGGAGCCTTGATCGCCCTGATCCTGATCGCCAGCGGTGTCATCATCACCGGAGCCTTGATCGCCCTGATCCTGATCGCCAGCGGTGTCGTCATCGCCGGAGCCTTGATCGCCCTGATCTCCGCCGCCAGTGGTATCATCATCGGAGCCTTGATTGCCCTGACCATCATCGCCGCCGTCATGTTCGCCGTGGCTCAGGCTGTCGCCGCTGATTGTCACGCGCTCGCCATTGCTATCCGGACCGGCCCATTCCAAGGCCAATGTCGCGGCGCCGCGTGCTTCGAAATAACGCACTTCAATCTCGTGCGCTCCGGCCGAGAGATCAAGCTTCACGCGCTGCGTGGTAGTGCCGTGCAGCCCGTCATTGTCGATCACCGGTTCGCCGTCGATGTAAAGCGCCGAACCATCATCCGAGGTTAGATAGAGCGTGTAGGTTCCGGCCTCTTTTACGTTGAGGTTACCAGTCGTAAGCATCGCGAAATTGTCGCTATTGCCGCCTTCCCAGAACGAGCCTCGCTCGCGGATAGTGTCCAACTGTTCAACCATACCTGTTGCCGTCGGGGTGGCACCAAAGTCGATTTGCGAAAGGCGGGAAACTCGACCAGCGATGTTGAAGTAAGAGGCGAAGAGACTCATAGGGTTCCTATCTCGATTCTAAATCAGCTATTTTTCAGCTATTTCGGATATGTTGCTCTCATCCTGAGGGCGAGAGGTGAGCGAAACCGTGATTAAATCACGGCGTTTTTAAGATGCGCGGACCGTCGAAAAAGGCCCCCCGCTGAATTTGTTCGTAGCATTTGCGCGATCACGATAGATGTGGCCAATTGGGTGTTTGCGAGGTGGTGCATGCTGCCTATTGCCCTTCTAAAGCGTGGTTTTGGTCGGAAAGTGTCATTTTTGCAAAGCTACGGCGGCAATTGTTTCAATTCTCTTAACATTGCAAATTGGACTCGATAGATATTCAGGATTCGGCGAATTGTGGCGCATCTTGGTAAGGGCTCGGCAGGATCACGCTTGGAAATCCGGACATCGACACGGGGCGCACTTCGATCGGTGAGGAACAATGCGCCAGACACCCAAAAGGTAGGCGGCCGTCGATTCGCGCCCCAGACACGGCATCCCACACGCGATATTCGGCACGTGATGATCAGGATTTAGGGGCCTGTATCTTTGGGCCTGAACTTGCATTTGATGCGATACTAAAGGACGACAGGTCTATCGAAGACTCTCAGGAGAGCAGGTCATCATGAGCAAGAACACTACCGTTGGCGTGGTCATTATCGGTCGCAATGAAGGAGAGCGCCTCCTCAAGTGCCTCGCATCGATCCCCGAGAGCATTCAGCAGATCATATACGTAGATTCCGGCTCCACCGATAATAGCCGGCAAGCTGCCGGGGCCGCAGGGGCGCGGGTTGTCGAACTCGACATGACCCGCCCCTTCACCGCGGCACGGGCCAGAAATGCTGGCTTTGCCGAACTCGTCTCTCAGGGGTCGGTGGACTTTGTTCAGTTCATCGATGGCGATTGTGTTCTTCAACCGAACTGGGTGGAGGTATCACTCGAATTTCTGATCCGGCACCCGGACGCGGCCGTCGCCTGTGGCCGCCGTCGCGAGCTTTTTCCGGAAAACTCCGTCTACAATCGACTGTGCGATCAGGAATGGGACACACCGGTAGGGCGCACGTCATCATGCGGCGGAGATGCCCTGATGCGCGTCTCGGCCTTTCAGGAGGTTGACGGTTTTCGGGATGGGATGATCGCGGGAGAAGAGCCGGAACTATGTGCCCGGCTGCGCGCCGCAGATTGGGAGATCTGGCGCTTGGACGCGGAAATGACACTTCACGACGCCGCTATCATCAGCATCAGGCAGTGGTGGAAGCGGGCATGGCGCAGCGGACATGCCTTTGCCGAGGGCGCAGTTTTGCACGGCGCGGCACCCGAGCGTCATAGCGTGGCTGCGGTTCGCCGTATTCTGATCTGGGGTCTGGCGTTGCCGATATTCATTCTGGTTCTGTCCATCATGATTTCTGGTTGGGCTCTTTTGCTGTTTCTGATTTACCCCATGCAGGTCGTTCGCCTAGCCCGGCGTGGCGGACTAGGCATGAGGATCAGTTGGGAACGAGCCTTTTTTCTGGTCTTGGGAAATTTTCCCGAAGCGCTTGGCGTTTTGGAATATCACTGGCGGCGTCTTGTGAAAAAGCCCGCCGGCATTATCGAGTACAAGTGATGTTCCGCTGCCACTGGCCTCTTTTTTGTCTGCCACCTCATTCACGGATGACTTACTCCTGACAAATTCATTATGCATCTTATGATGCAGACTGCCCCAGAGGCCCCAAATTCCTGTCATGAGCCATCAAGAGTAGATATTTTGCGCATAGCCTATCTGACAAACCAATACCCGATGGTGAGCCACACGTTCATCCGCCGTGAGATACTGGAACTTGAACGCCAGGGCGTAGAAGTGGACCGCTTTGCTCTGCGTGGCTGGGATGCCGAGATCGTAGATCCGCAGGACCAGATCGAGCGCGGCCAGACCCGTTATACCCTCAAGGACGGCCTTCTACCTCTGTGCGGTAGTATGCTGCGTTGTTTGGGGCGCAGCCCCGGACAATTCTGGCAGGCGCTGAAGGCGGCGATGTCCATGTCACGCAATTCCATCCGGCCATGGCCCTATCATCTGATCTATCTTGCTCAGGCTTGCCGTATCCGCGAATGGCTCCACGATCGCCCGGCCGATCACCTACATGCGCATTTCGGCACAAACCCCGCCGAAATTGCACTGCTGGTCCATTTGCTTGGGGGCCCCGGCTACAGCTTTACGATCCATGGCATGGACGAAGCCGACAATGCCCAGCAACTTGCCTTCGACCGCAAAGTCAAAGAGGCCCGGTTTGTCGCCACGATCAGTGCCTTTACGCGCAGTCAGTTGATGCGGCACGTGTCACCCGAACTTTGGCCCAAGATAAAGGTGGTTCATTGCGGGCTGTCGGCCGAGGCATTCACCGATGCGCCCCAGCCGAAACCTGCAACGCCGATCTTTCTCTGTATTGGGCGCCTGAGCCCCGAGAAGGGGCACCTGATCCTTCTTGAGGCGTTCGCTGCCGTACTCAAGGATTGCCCTGAGCCCCGGCTGGTTCTGGCCGGGGATGGAGCGTTGCGCGATCAAATCGAGGCGCGATTGGAAGCCCTCGGACTAAAGGCATCGGTCCGCATCACAGGCTGGATTTCGTCAGATCAGATTTTCCAAGAGATAGCTGCGTGCCACACCTTGGTTCAGCCAAGCTTTATCGAGGGGCTACCTGTGGTCATCATGGAAGCGATGGCGCAAGGCCGACCGGTAATTTCAACCTATGTGGCAGGAATTCCCGAGCTGGTCCGCCCGGGCGAAACAGGCTGGCTGGTGCCGGCGGGCAACCAGGATGATTTGGCGCAAGCGATGCGTGAAAGCCTTGCGACATCGTCAGCCGACAGGGCGCGCATGGGCAAGCAGGCCCTGAAACGGGTCCGCGCCCGCCATAGTATCGAAACCGAGGTAAAGAAATTGCGCATGTATTTCGGCGGAGAAGACCAGACATGAAGGGTCTGCTGAAGCAGGCAGCGCTGTCTGTGCTCAGTTCCAGTCCGACATACGGCTTTCTTCAGCGCAGGTTTTTGCGCGATCATCCGGTCACCATCCTGTGCTATCACACTCTTGGTCCCGAAGATGAGACGATGGATGCCTGGACGGTGCTTTGTGTGGCTGACTTCCGCGAACAGCTCGCTTTTCTGCGCGAACATTACGACATCGTCAGCTTGGACGAGGCGTTGTCACATCCAGCACCGAACTCTCGGCCCAAAGCTGTGCTGACCTTCGATGACGGGGATGTGGGGCTATTCAATCACCTTCTGCCGATTATTGAGACGGAAGCGATCCCAGTCACCGTCTATATCGCGACTGCCCAGATCGTCGAGGGTCGCGCCTACTGGTTCGACAGGGTTATGAATGCACTTCAGGGGCAGCAAAGCGTCGACATTGACCTGCGTCATGCGGGGCTTTCGAAATGGAGTGTCGGACCACAGACCGGGGCGGCCCGCTGGTTGGTCATCTCCGACATTCTGGAAAACCTCAAGCGCCTGCCGCCTGACCAACGCGAGACTTTGGCACAGGATGTGGTGGCCCAGTCGGGACCATCGCAGCGCGCTTTCACTGCGTTACAGCCAATGACGATCAAGCAGCTGCAAGCCTTGGCCGCAAATCCGCTGGTCACGATCGGGGCGCACAGCCACTGTCATAATCTTCTCGATCAGATACCCATCAATGAGGCACGCGGCAGCATCGATCAATCCCGGGAACTCTTGCAAGACTGGACCGGCCAGCCGGTTCGCCATTTTGCATATCCTAATGGCAACATGAATGCGGCGCTTCAGGACAGTCTTGAATCACTCGGCTTTGCGACAGGAGCTGCTTTGACAGCGGAGCAGGACGGTGAAAGCCTAAATGCGTTCGCGTTGCTGCGCATCTCGATCGGACGCTACGATGACATCAAACGATTTCGGCTGAGATTGGTCGGGTTTTAACAACTGACGACCGTGAGGCTACAACACTTCGAATACCATTTAGAAACGGTCTTAGGTCGCGATGGGGCAGAGCATGACGTCGTTGCGTGGCGCGCTCGCCATGCCAAACCTCATCGCCATGCGGTTCATCACGGCGATCATGCGCCTTGATCACCGAAGGCCGAAAATAGACATCCGAGTTCCGCTGGCCAGCACGAATAGTCAACTTGGGCAGATTAATTCGTAGCGACCGACACTGGGTAGCAGGCCGCGCATTCCCAGACTTTTCATATAGGGAGGGATATCCAATCCCCCTGCCAGCCAAGCGCGCGAATGTTCAGATAAGCCCTTCAGCGGCAAAGAGCGCCTTGATGTCCGCATCCGGGCGTGCGCCGTAATGTGAAATCACCTCGGCAGCCGCGATGCAGCCCATCTGGCCTGCCACATCCAGCGGCGCGCCAGTGGCCAGCCCATAGAGAAACCCGGCGGCGAATTGATCGCCTGCGCCCGTCGTATCAACAGGTGCGACGCGCCTTACCGGAACCTCCACCACCTCGGCGCCCCGCCGGATGGTGACGTCCGCGCCCGAGCGAGTGCATACCACAAGGCCACTCTCGCCCGCTGCCTGATCCAATGCCGCATCCAGATCTGCGGTCTCGTAGAGGGCCGACCACTCGTATTCGTTACCGATCACGTAATCGAGCCCACAGATAAGTGCGCGGAAATCATCGCGGTGGCGGTCCACACAAAACGGATCACTCAGCGAGATGCCGGCCAGACCGCCTGCCTTGCGGCACGCCTCGGTTGCCGTGCCAAAGGCAAACTTGCCCTGCGGCTTGTCAAAGAGATATCCCTCCAGCAGCAGCAACTCCGCGCCCGCCACGACGTCATTCGGCACGTCCTGCGGCCCCAGTTCGGTCGAGATGCCGAGATAGGTGTTCATCGACCGCTCGCCGTCAGGCGACACGAAAATCATCGAGCGTGACGTCGGCAGGTCGCCCCGAGGGACCGGTGGATTGACGAAATCGGTGCCGACACGCGTAAGGTCGTCTGCATAGGCACGACCCAATGCATCGTCCCGCACCCGTCCCACAAAACCCGTCGTCAGTCCCAACGCGCCCAATCCGGCGATGGTATTGGCGACCGATCCGCCCGCCGTCTGCACGCGATTTTCCATTGCGTCATACAATGCCTCGCCGCGCGCCTCGTCGATCAACTGCATCACGCCCTTTTCAATGCCCATCTTGCTGAGGAACGCGTCATCGCTGCGGCAGATCACGTCGACCACGGCATTTCCGATGCCGACCGCTTGGTATTTGCTCATGTCGTCTTGTCCTCATAGGGGCACAGGTCGCGGATCAGACATGTGGGACACATGGGTTTGCGCGCCTTGCAGTGATAGCGGCCATGCAGGATCAGCCAGTGATGGGCATGATGTTGAAAATCCGCTGGAATGTGATCCTCAAGCGCGCGCTCGACCGCAACGACGTCCTTGCCGGGGCAGATGCCAGTACGGTTTCCGACCCGGAAAATATGAGTGTCGACCGCTTGCGCTGGCATATTCCACCACATGTTCAGCACGACATTGGCGGTCTTGCGCCCCACCCCCGGCAGCGATTGCAGCGCGGCGCGCGAGTTGGGCACTTTGCCGTCGTAATCGTCGACCAGGATCTGGCTCAACTTGATCACGTTCTTTGCCTTCTGGCGGAAAAGGCCGATCGACTTGATGTGTTCGGTGACACCTTCAAGGCCCAGGTCCAGCATCTTTTGCGGCGTATCGGCGATCTGAAACAGCGCGCGCGTGGCGCGGTTCACGCCTGCATCGGTGGCCTGCGCGCTCAGCGCGACGGCGACAACGAGGGTAAAAACGTTCACATGCTCCAGCTCACCTTCAGGCTCGGGCTGGGCGTCTTGAAAGCGCTCGAAAATGGCGCGGATCGTGTGATAGTCGAGTTGCTTGCTCATGATGCGCTTCTAATGGCCGGATTTGCGCCATTGCGCAACATTCGGGTCGCAGTGGTGACACGTTGCGCCTAAATTGACAGGCAAGCCAAAGGAACATCCGATGACCATGCCAGCCAATCAAAGCTACCATTTCAACGTCATGCGCCGCGCGATCGAACTGATCGATGAGGGCGGATCAGGTATGACGCTGGATCGGCTCGCGGGCGAAATGGGGATGAGCGCCGCGCATTTCCAACGGCTTTTCTCGGGATGGGTCGGCGTATCGCCAAAGCGATATCAGCAATATCTGACGCTGGGCCACGCCAAATCGCTGCTTTCGGCACGTCATACCATGCTGGAGGCAGCGGACGGCGCCGGCCTGTCGGGGACCGGGCGGCTGCACGATCTCTTCCTCAGGTGGGAGGCGATGAGCCCTGGCGATTTTGCCCGCAAGGGCGCTGGGCTGACCGTATACTGGGGTTGGTTTGACAGCCCCTTTGGCCCGGCGCTGGTGATGGGGACGGATAAGGGTATCTGCGGCATCGGCTTTGCCGCCGAGGCGGGAGAAGAGGCGACGATGACGGATCTGCGCAGCCGCTGGCCGCAGGCCGACTTCGTCCAAGACGAGGACCGGCTGCGCCCTTGGGCGCTGGAGGCCTTCTGCGCCGAGCGCACCAATCCCACCCCGCTTTATCTGATCGGCGCGCCCTTTCAGATCAAGGTGTGGGAGGCGCTGTTGGCCATCCCCTCGGGCCATGTCACCACCTATTCCGAGATCGCACAAGCGATCGGCCACCCCAAGGCCGTGCGTGCCGTTGGCACCGCTGTGGGGCGCAATCCGATCAGCCTGTTGATCCCCTGCCATCGCGCGCTGCGCAAATCAGGCGGCCTTGGCGGTTATCACTGGGGCCTACCGGTCAAGCGCGGCATCCTCGCATGGGAGAGCGCGCGCGCCGAGGCCGGGTAATGCAGCGCGAGATGCGCGGATTGCTGCCGATTTGCGCGGGATTGTGTATTGGGCATGGCCTCTCGCCACCCTATAGTCCGCCCAAGTCCGACTGACCGGACAAGGTATATACGAGGCTAATTTAACATGATTCTAGCGAAAAAATCTCTTCTCGTCACCGCTGGTGCTGCGCTGCTGCTGACCACGGCCTGCGACGGCACCCAAGGCTACGGCACCGGCATGGGCGCGAACAAGACACAGCAGGGCGCACTGATCGGTGGCCTTGCCGGCGCCGTTACCGGCGCGGTCGCCAGCGATAAGAAGGGCAAGGGCGCGCTCATCGGCGGCGCCATAGGCGCCCTCGGCGGTGCTGCCATCGGCAACGCACTGGACAAGCAAGAGGCCGAACTGCGCCGCGATCTGCAAAATGACCGCGTGCAGATCAACAACACCGGCGACCGTTTGATCGTGACCCTGCCGCAGGACATCCTCTTTGCGGTAGACAGTGCGCGGGTCAACACTGCGCTGCGCGGCGATCTGCTGACGGTTGCGGACAGCCTGCAGAATTATCCCGGCAGCACAGTGCAGGTGGTCGGTCATACCGATAACACCGGTGCGGCGGCCTATAATCAGGACCTGTCCGAGCGGCGCGCAAATTCGGTCGCGGATGTGCTGATGCAGGGCGGTGTCGGCGCCAACCGCGTCCGCACGTTCGGACGAGGCGAGGATCAGCCCATCGCGTCCAACCTGACCGCACAGGGCAAGGCGCAGAACCGACGGGTCGAGATCGTGATCCTGCCGAACCAGCGCTAATATTCTCGTGCAAGGCGGCCTGCCGGCGGCCTTGCACCCCTTTCAGGGGATAGCGCCCTGAGCATTCTCGTCCGACATTTTCAATCACATGATGCCGCCGCGCTCGCGGGACTGATGCACGCGTCGGTCCATTCTATCGGTGCGCGTGATTACAGTCCGCAGCAATTGGCGGCATGGAGCCCGTGTGCCGTAGTGCCGGGTGCGTTTATGGCGCGCGTTTCGGACGGGCGCACAATCTGGGTCGCTGAGGGCAGGCGGGGCCAGCCGGTTGGATTCGTCGAGCTGGAGAACAATGGTCATATCGACTGCTTTTACTGCTTGCCTACAAGCCAAGGCACCGGGTCCGCGCTCTATAGCGCGCTTGAAGCCGACGCTGTGACACGCGCTATCCCCAGCCTTTTTGTCGAAGCCAGCGAGGCCGCGCGACAATTTTTCGTGCGCGCCGGGTTTGGTTGTGAAAAACGGCGGGATTTTACCCTGCGCGGTGTCGCACTGCATAACTACCGTATGACAAAGAAACTGCGATGAGAGCAGCATGAATCAGGCATCTTCGCTGTTCCCATACCGCACCAATTCTTGACCATTCCACCACTTCGCTATACCCGATTTGCCAACGCGCATCATCCCAAGAGGACGCCCCACATGAGCACCCATTCGCTTCTCATTCTGCCCGGTGACGGGATCGGCCCCGAAGTCATGGACGAGGTGATGAAGGTCATCGACTGGTATGGCGACAAGCGCGACATGCCCTTTGACGTCATCACCGACCTTGTCGGCGGATGCGCCTATGACAAACACGGCACCCCCCTGCATGACGACACGATGGCCAAGGCGCAACAGGTTGATGCGGTCATGCTGGGCGCTGTGGGCGGGCCGAAATACGATGACCTCGATTTCTCGGTCAAGCCAGAGCGTGGGCTGCTGCGCTTGCGCAAGGAAATGGACCTTTTTGCCAACCTGCGTCCGGCGCAGTGCTTTGACGCGCTGGCCGATTTCAGCAGCTTGAAGAAAGAGATTGTCGCCGGCCTCGACATCATGATCGTGCGCGAGCTGACCAGCGGCATCTATTTCGGCGAGCCGCGCGGCATTTTCGAGGAAAATGGCGAGCGTGTCGGCATCAACACCCAGCGCTACACCACGTCCGAGATTGACCGCGTCGCGCGCGCCGCATTCGAGCTGGCCCGCCGCCGTGGCAACAAGGTCTGCTCGATGGAAAAAGCCAACGTGATGGAGAGCGGGATTCTATGGCGCGAGGTCGTCACTAAGGTGCACGCCGAAAGCTACGCCGACGTCCAGCTCAGCCATATGTATGCCGACGCGGGCGCGATGCAGCTCTGCCGCAACCCCAAGCAGTTCGACGTGATCGTCACCGACAACCTCTTTGGCGACATCCTGTCCGATGCCGCCGCGATGCTGACCGGATCACTCGGGATGCTGCCCTCGGCCAGCCTTGGCGCGCCGATGGCAAACGGCCGGCCCAAGGCGCTTTATGAGCCGGTCCATGGCTCGGCCCCCGACATCGCGGGTCAGGGCAAGGCAAACCCGATTGCCTGCATCCTCAGCTTTGCCATGGCGCTGCGCTATTCATTCGACAAAGGCGATGAGGCGACACGGCTGGAGCGGGCGGTCGAGGCCGTGTTGGCGAATGGCGCACGCACACCCGATCTGATGGGTCCGGACGGCGGCACGCCGCTGAATACGGGTCAGATGGGTGATGCGATCGTCGCGGCCCTTAACGCCAGCCTTTAAGCCTGTCGCGGCGCCCGGCCTGTCCCAAACCTGGCCCGGCGCCGCCTATTTGAGGGATTGCCAAGGGCGATCCCCTCGTCTATCGCTCGCGCCACGGTCGGGCTGTAGCGCAGCCTGGTAGCGCACCTGCTTCGGGAGCAGGGGGTCGGAGGTTCGAATCCTCTCAGCCCGACCAGTTTATCTCCGAAAAAATTCTATACTTATTTTGAGACAGCACCGTTAGGCGCACCCTGTGCCAATATGTGCCGATTTTCGGTGATGCAGAACTGAAACAGAGAGGTCGGGGGGGCAAAGAAAGCGCGCACCTCAGTCGCCACCTTTGGCTCTCCGCATTCCCAAACATCGCGGCCGACCAGTTTAAAAGGGAAATGCTCAGGATAGCGATGCACAGCGGGGCGATGCGCGGCTGGTCCTTGGGCGACCCACCGGTTTGCCGGACTGGGCCACGCCTCTGGTTCTGGCAGATGTTGGATCAGGGCGGCCCAGGATTTTTCTCGGGGGAAATATCCAAATCCTCCTGCCAGCCAAGGGCGCTTGCGCTGATCCCTCATTCACCCAGTTTGGCGTGGACCTCGTGGAGGTCAATTTCACCGATCGGCATCTTGTTTGACGGATCGGCGAAGTCGTATTTGAATAGTTCGAAATCTTGCTTGTAGATCTCGTAGACCAGATGCATCGACAGATCGTCGAAGTAATCCTCGACCGGATGCGCGCGTTTGGGGCCATGCCCCTCGCTTTCGTTAAAGCGTGGCATGGTGCCTAAATCGACCCTGTGAGGGGCATCTATCGCGTCTAGTACATCCTGCATCCCATCGTTGAACGCCTCGGTCCAAAAGATGCGATCATACGTGCCACCATTGACGATGTAGGTGCTGACATGGCCTGACATTGCGGACCAGTGGATGTCGGGCTCCATCGGGCGGCGCCAACGGATTGTATCGCGCGCGAACAGCAAAAACCGGCGAAAGCTGGCGATCTGGTCGAACTCTTGCTTGCCGTCCTCGCCGCCGACCTCGATCCCGTATTTCTGCACCAGTAGCGGTACCAGCTTGCCACGATAGCGTTTGCCGTTGCGTTGGATGCCGCAAATCTTGTCAAAGAACGAG
Source organism: Roseovarius sp. Pro17 (assembly GCF_035599575.1). NCBI lineage: Bacteria > Pseudomonadati > Pseudomonadota > Alphaproteobacteria > Rhodobacterales > Roseobacteraceae > Roseovarius > Roseovarius sp. Pro17. The sequence goes on along the minus strand of NZ_CP141179.1, from coordinate 3,124,523 downwards.
CTGAGGATGCGTGTGTAAGGATTGCGCACGCAGGTGAACGCGTAAGAGCTGTGCGTCTTGACGTTGGCCGTGATCAGTGGCTGGCTTTCGTCCAGCGCCCATTTATGAAGCCCATCCTTGGCGTCGTGGATATCACCGTCAAAGAAGGTACCATGATCCGAGTAATACATGATCTGACCGATGGTCGAGCAGGCGCACTTGGGCACTACGCGGTAGACCACGCTTTCGCTTTGGGTCATCCATGTGCCGGGAAACCCCATGATCACTGCCCTCGCAAAACCTCTGATGTCCCGTTCGGGACTTATTGTTCTCTGTCGTTATAAAACAGAATTATTACTGTTTCATCAACGCATGATCGGGATTATCACTATAAACAATCGGCAGAACAAGAGGTAGTCTGTTTCCCACATGGCGAAAATTGCCTACATACTTTTGTGCCACAAGGATCCCGAGGCCATCATCGCGCAGGCCGAGATGCTGACGGCTGTAGGTGATTGCATCGCGATCCATTTTGATGGTCGCGCGAAACCAGCGCATTTCCGGCGGATCAAGACGGCGCTGGCAGATAATCCGAACGTCTGCTTCGCGCGAAAGCGGATCAAGTGCGGCTGGGGCGAATGGAGCCTTGTGAAGGCGACGCTGCTTGCGATCGAGGCGGCTGTGAGCGCCTTTCCGCGCGCCACGCATTTCTACATGCTGTCGGGCGATTGCGCCGCGATCAAGTCGGCGCGCTATGCGCACGAATTCCTTGACCGCGAAGATGTGGATTACATAGAGAGCTTCGATTTTTTCGAAAGCGACTGGATCAAGACCGGCATGAAAGAAGAGCGGCTGATCTATCGCCACTTTTTCAACGAGCGCAAGCATAAGTGGCTGTTCGACACGTCGTTCAACCTTCAGCGCAGGCTGGGCCTCAGCCGAGATATCCCGCATGATATACAGGTCCAGATTGGCAGCCAGTGGTGGTGTCTGCGCCGCCGTACGGTGGAGTGGATTTTAGAGTTTACCCGCCAGCGGCGCGACGTCATGCGCTTTTTCCGCACGACGTGGATCCCTGACGAGACGTTCTTTCAGACCCTCGTACGGCATATTGTGCCGGAATCCGAGATCCGCACGCGCGCCCTGACGTTTCTGATGTTCACCGACTACGGGATGCCGCAGACCTTTTATAATGATCATTACGATCTTTTGCTGGGTCAGGATTTTCTGTTCGCGCGCAAGATCAGCCCTGAGGCGAGCGTGCTGAAGCAGCGTCTTGCCGCGCTCTATGCCGACGATCAGGTCGAGTTCAAGATTTCGAACGAGGGGCGCAGCCTCTTCAAGTTCCTGACCGCGCAGGGCCGGATTGGCCGTCGCTTTGCCTCGCGCTTCTGGGAGACGGAGAGCACGCTGGGCCGTCACCGCGAACTGATGATCATTGTGTGTAAGAAGTGGCACGTCGCCAAGCGTTTGCTGGAGCGGACCCGCGAGGTCACGAACGTGCCCGCGACCGAGTATCTGTTCAACGAGGAAAGCACCGCACTGCCGGATCTGGGCGGCATTCAGGCGAGCCTGGGCAAGCGGACGCGCCACCGGCGCGCGCTGATGCGGATGCTGTTCGACTATCACGATACCGACCGCATGATCGTGTGCATGGACCCCGGCGATCTCGACCTGCTTGCGGATTTCTGCGGCGACCGCTCAACCACGCGATTGCTGGAAATCCAGTGCGTCTTTTCCGACGACTACCTCATCGGCCACGCCGTGCGCGTTGGCCTCGCCGGTGAGCAGACGTCGGACGAGACGCTCGAGCGGCTGTTGCCCACGATCAGGGGTCAAACGACGTTTGAAAGCGACAAGATGCGCGATGCCGAGTTCGAGCATCACTATATCATGCGTCAGAACGCCACCGACGAGGATAACGCCATCCCGATCTCGAAATTCCTGAGCATCGGTTACGAGCAGGCGCTGGGTATCGCGCGGACCGATCATCTTTTTGCAGACTGAGGATTCACTATGGCTTTTGACTATGACGACCAGAACATCTTTGCCAAGATCCTTCGCGGCGAGATCCCGAACGACACGGTGCTCGAGACAGCCCATAGCCTTGCATTCAAGGATATATCGCCGCAGGCGCCAGTGCATGTGCTGGTGATCCCCAAGGGCGCCTATGTCAGCTACGACCATTTCGCCGCCGAGGCGAGCGACGCTGAAATCGCCGATTTCACCCGCGCCGTCGGCGAGGTCTGCCGCATGGCCGGCTTGGATGGCGCGGGTGCGGAGGGCGGGTTTCGCGTAATTTCGAACGCCGGTCCGCATGGGGCGCAGGAGGTGCCGCATCTGCATATGCATGTGCTGGGCGGGCGACCGCTGGGGCGGCTGCTGGACAGGGGCTGAAGCCAGCCATGGCCGTTTTGCGCATCGTTGCGAATGTCGCGTCTGAGGACGTTGCACAGATGCGCGCCTTTTACGGTGATCTTTTCGGGCTGCGTGTGGTGATGGATCACGGTTGGATCGCAACTTTGGCGGGCGAATGCACAGCATTGGTGCAGATCAGTATCGCCAGGGAGGGTGGCTCGGGAACGCCGGTGCCGGACTTGTCGATTGAGGTGGATGACGTTGACGCCGTCCATGCCAGTGCGACCCGGCGGGAAAGCTGGTGAACGTGCTATCGCATCTGGATCGTAAGCCCGAACAGGCCACACCATGAATGAGCGGTTCGCCAAAACACCGGCGCCGCCTTACTACGCGGTCATCTTTACCAGCCTCCTGAGCCAGAAGGACGCCGGATATGCGGCGATGGGCGACGCCATGTTCGATCTGGCGCTAAAGCAGCCCGGTTGCCTCGGAGCCGAAAGTGCGCGCGATTCCGAAAGGCTGGGCATCACCGTGTCCTATTGGCGCGATGAGGACAGCATTCGTGCATGGAAGGCGCAGGCGCAGCATCTGGTCGCGCAGAAATACGGGATCGACAAATGGTATACCCATTACGAGTTGCGCATCGCCAAGGTTGAACGCGCCTATTCGGGGCCCGAGGGGCGCAGCTTAGACTAGCTTGGTTTGCGGTAATGCCACGCATCCCGTCTTTGCGGGGATGTTACATGAACCCTCAGCGGCTGCGTGTCAGTTCCAGAAATACATCCTGAAGGTCGGCCTGTTCGGTGCGCACATCGCGGATGCGGATACCGGCATCGTGAACGGCAGCCAGCACCTCTTCGGCGCTGGTTTTCCCGGCGCTGTAGCTAAGCGCCAGCACGCCGCCGCCCCGACGTGTAACGTCGATACCGGGTGCCTCGGGCAATCGCGCAACGTCGCCGTCGGGGATGATGATCATGCTGCGCGTGTCGAGCTGTGCGAGCAGGTTCGACGTGCTGTCGCGCGCCACCACTTCGCCGTGGTTGATAATGGCGATCTGGTCGCACATTTCCTCAGCCTCTTCTAGGTAGTGGGTGGTTAGAATGATCGTCATGCCCTCATCGTTCAGCTTTCGCACATTTGCCCACAGCATCTGGCGCAGCTCGATATCGACGCCTGCCGTCGGCTCGTCCAGCACCAGCACGCGGGGGCGATGCACCAGCGCCTTGGCCAGCAATAAACGGCGCCGCATTCCGCCGGAAAGGGTGCGCGCATAGGCGTTCGCCTTGTCCTCCAGCCCGACAAGGGCGAGGATTTCGTCGCTCCGTCGCTGCGATTTCGGCACGCCGTACAGACCCGCCTGCACCTCCAGCGCGGCGCGCGGGGTGAAGAACGGATCGAGGTTCAGTTCCTGCGGCATGACGCCGATGGCCGCGCGGCTCTGGCGCGGATTCACGTCTTGGTCAAAGCCCCAGATATTGACCTTGCCCGCCGTTTTGACAACGAGGCCCGCGAGGATGTTGATCAGCGTCGACTTACCCGCACCGTTTGGGCCAAGCAGGCCAAAGACGGAGCCGGCCGGGATGTCCAGATCAATCCCCTTCAGAGCCTCTTTTTCAGGGCTGCCCCGAGAGCCGCCATAGGTCTTGCGCAGGCCCCGGATTTCGATTGCGCTGCGTGCCATGGTGCCCTTGCCCCTGCCGTGTTGATCCATCATAAACGTGAGGTAGTGGAAGTGCCGGCAAAAGGAAACGCCCAGATGGTGACCAAAGCGCCCGAAATCCGGATCGTAGATGACTATCGCGTATGCTGCGACGGCAGTGGACCGGGCCTGGGCCATCCGCGCGTCTGGCTTCAGATTCCGCGGGATCGTGGCTGGGTCGAATGCGGCTATTGCGATTGCCGAATGATCCACCGCGATTTCGAAGGCAAGGTCTAGCGGTCTGCCGCTGCGCTGGTTGCGTGGGCGGCATTTGGATATTTATACCAAGAATAAGCACCAAAGCGTGTCAGGAGTCGGGCCCATGTCATTTGGAAAAGGATGTCATCTGCATCTGATCGACGGCTCGGCCTTTATTTTTCGCGCCTATCATGCGCTGCCACCTTTGACGCGCAAATCCGACGGTCTGCCCATTGGCGCCGTGGCGGGCTTTTGCAACATGCTGCAACGGTACATTGACGGCAATAACGGGTCCGATTCGGCAACGCATGTGGCTGTGATCTTTGACAAGGGCAGTCATACGTTCCGCAATGATCTGTTCCCCGACTACAAGGCCAACCGCGAGGCGATGCCCGAGGAATTACGCCCGCAGATCCCGCTGACGCGCCGCGCGACAGAGGCGTTCAATATCGCCTGCAAAGAGGTCGAGGGATACGAGGCCGACGATATCATCGCGACGCTATCGGTGCAGGCGCGTGATGCTGGCGGGCGCGTGACGATCATCAGCTCGGACAAGGACATGATGCAGTTGGTCGGCGGCGGGGTCGAGATGCTGGATGCGATGAAGAACCGCCGGATCGACGTCGAGGGCGTCGAGGAAAAGTTTGGCGTTGGCCCCGATCGCGTCGTCGACGTGCAGGCGCTGGCAGGCGATTCGGTAGATAACGTGCCGGGTGCGCCGGGCATCGGGATCAAGACGGCGGCGTTGCTTATCAACGAATTTGGTGACCTGGACACGCTGCTGGAACGCGCGAGCGAGATCAAGCAACCCAAGCGGCGCCAGACGCTGATCGACCACGCCGACCAAATTCGCCTGTCGCGCCAATTGGTACAGTTGGATTGCGACATGCCATTGGATTTCGGGCTGGACGATCTGGAGGTGCGCGACCCGGATGCCGACGTCTTGCTGGGTTTTCTGGCCGAGATGGAGTTTCGCACCCTGACCAAGCGCATCGCCACCGCGATGGATGCCGAGGCGCCCGAGATTGACGATACTCCGCCCGACGCCCCTGACGCGGGCGCGCCGGAAATGCCGGAAATTGACCAATCAAAGTACGAGAAAATTGCCGATATGGCAGCGCTTCAAGTGTGGATCGACCGCATCCGCGCGCGCGGTTATGTGGCGGTGGATACCGAAACGACATCGCTCAATGAAATGCAGGCCGAACTGGTTGGCATATCGCTGTGTGTCGAACCGGGGCAGGCCTGCTACATCCCGCTGACGCACAAGGGCGAGGGCGAGGGTGATCTGTTCGGCGGGGCCGCTTTGGTCGAGGGGCAGATGCCTGCGGACGCCGCACTAAAGGCGCTGAAGCCGGTTCTTGAGGATGCGAGCATTCTCAAAATCGGCCAGAACATGAAGTATGATTCCAAGATTCTGGCCCGCCGCGGCATCGACATCGCGCCTATCGACGACACGATGCTGATCTCGTACGCGCTGCACGCCGGGTTGCACGGCCACGGCATGGACGCGCTGAGCGAGCGGTATCTGGGTCACACACCGATCCCGATCAAGACGCTTTTGGGCGGCGGTAAATCCGCCATCACCTTTGACCGCGTGCCGGTGGACGATGCGGTGAAATACGCCGCTGAGGATGCTGATATCACTCTGCGCCTCTGGACCGTGCTGAAACCACAGCTGCACGTCGCGCAGGTGACGCGCGTTTACGAAACGCTGGAGCGGCCGCTGGTGCCGGTGCTGGCGCATATGGAGCGGAATGGGATCAAGGTCGACCGCGACACGCTCAGCCGCATGTCGGGTGCCTTCGCGCAAAAGATGGCAGCGCTGGAGGAGGAGATTCATCAGTTGGCCGGGCGAAAATTCAACGTCGGCTCCCCCAAGCAGTTGGGCGAAATCCTGTTTGACGAGATGTCGCTTGAGGGCGGCAAGCGTGGCAAGACGGGCGCCTACGCCACCGGCGCCGACGTCTTGGAGGATCTGGCGACCGAGCATGAATTGCCCGCGCGCATTCTGGACTGGCGTCAACTCTCCAAGCTGAAATCGACCTATACGGACGCGTTGCAGGACCATATCGACCCGGATACGGGCCGGGTGCATACGTCCTATATGCAGGCGGGCGCCAACACCGGGCGGCTCGCGTCCTCTGATCCGAACCTGCAAAATATTCCCGTGCGCAGCGAGGAGGGCCGCCGCATCCGCGAAGCCTTTGTCGCGCCCGAAGGCAAGGTGCTGGTCAGCCTCGACTACAGCCAGATCGAGCTGCGTATACTGGCGCATGTGGCCGATATCGACGCGCTGAAGCAGGCGTTCCGCGACGGGCAGGACATTCACGCCATGACCGCCAGCGAGATGTTTGGCGTGGCGATGGAGGACATGACGCCGGAAATTCGCCGCCAGGCCAAGGCGATCAACTTTGGCGTGATTTACGGCATCTCGGGGTTTGGTCTTGCGCGCAACCTGCGTATCCCGCGCAGCGAGGCGCAGGGGTTTATCGATCGCTATTTCGAGCGATTTCCGGGCATCCGCACATACATGGACGACACGGTGGCCTTTGCCAAAGAGCATGGGCATGTCCAGACCCTCTTTGGTCGCAAGATCCACACGCCCGAGATCGGCGCGAAAGGCCCACGTGCGGGATTTGCCAAGCGCGCGGCGATCAACGCGCCGATCCAAGGCACCGCCGCCGATGTGATCCGCCGCGCGATGATCCGGATGCCGGACGCGATCGACGGCTTGCCATGCAAGATGTTGCTACAAGTGCATGACGAACTGCTGTTTGAGGTTGATGAGGGCGCAGTGGACGATGTCATCAAAGCCGCCCGCGACGTGATGGAGGGCGCGGCCGAGCCGGTGGTCAAGCTGTCCGTGCCGCTGATTGTCGACGCGGGGCAGGGGGCCAACTGGGCCAAGGCGCATTGACGCGCTTTCTGATCCTGCAACTGCGCCCAGAGCGGGACGCATCAGACGCAGAATTCACGGCGTTCCTGATCAAAAGCGGGCTGGATGCCACGCGCGCCCATCGTATTCGACTGGACGCAGAAGAATTGCCCGCCACACTCGATCCTGCCGATTATGCAGGGATCATCGTCGGTGGCGGCCCCGGTTGCGTTAGCGACGCGCCCAGCGAAAAGAGCGATGAGCACGCGCGCATTGAGTCGGCTGTTCTGTCGTTGATGCCGCAGATCGCACAGAACGATATCCCCTTTCTCGGCTGTTGCTACGGCATCGGTATCTTGGGCAAACATCTGAACGGCGCCGTCGGCAAGTCCCGCTATGGCGAGCCGGTCGGCACCGCTGATTGCACCCTAACGGATGCGGGCCGTGCTGATCCGCTGCTGGCGGGCCTACCGGACCGCTTTGACGCTTTCGTCGGCCACAAGGAGGCGCTGGAGGCGCTGCCAAAGGGCTGCGCGCATCTGGTCGCCGCGCCCAGTTGCCCATTCCAGATGGTGCGCTACAAGGCGAATGTCTATGCTACGCAATTCCACCCCGAGGCGGATGCAGACGTTTTTGAAGAGCGGATCGAGATCTACAAACATCACGGCTATTTCCCGCCAGAGACGGCAGACGATCTGATCGCCATGTGTCGCGCCGCGAATGTGCAGGCACCGGAACACATTCTGCGCAATTTCGTACAGCGCTACGGCTGAGTGGTTTGCGGGAACGTTTGCCGCTATAGCAAATGCCCGGATTTGCGCGCCTTGGTTGCCAGATAGCCCTCGTTCTGCACGGTGTGCCCGGCAATCAGTGGCACGCGCTGGGTGACGTCCAGACCGCAGCGCTTCATCATGTCGATCTTGGCCGGGTTGTTCGTCATCAGACGCACGGCGTCAAATCCCATCTTACGCAGGATGCCGGCCCCGATACGAAAATCACGCTCGTCGTCCTCGAATCCCAGTCGATGATTCGCCTCGACCGTGTCAAAGCCTTGATCCTGAAGCGAATAAGCGCGCATCTTGTTGGCAAGGCCGATACCGCGCCCTTCTTGATTGAGATAAAGCAACACGCCCGCGCCCTCAGTCCCCATTTGCGCCAACGCCGCGCGCAACTGCGGACCGCAATCGCATTTCAGGCTGCCCAGCACATCGCCGGTAAAACAGGCGGAATGGAGCCGCGTCAATACAGGCGCATCGCGAGGCGGTTTACCGATCTCGATCGCGTAATGCTCTTCGCTTCCGTCTTCGGGGCGAAATACGTGGACGCGGCCCGCGTCGCTGGCGGCCAAAGGAACGCGGGCGCTGACGACGTTATGCGGGGGGCTCGAGAGGCGCATCGCGGCCTCAGCCGCCTCGGCTGGCAATACGGTCAGGTTGGCAGCGGCGGCGCGGACGGCTGCGTCCGGCAGCACCAGCACCAGTGCGGCGGGCAGCAGGCGCGCGGCCTTGGTCAACGTCAGGGCCAGACGGTGCAGGCCCGCATCACTGCCGCGCTCAGTCTGAAACGGCCCTTTCATCGGGTGGGCCAGATCGTCTTCAGGGCTGGCGATGGCGCGTATCCACTCAAGGTCTGCATCAGGTGGCAGAGCGATCCGCGCCAGATCGCCATCATAAGCGCGCGCCTTGAGCGTTTCGGCGCGATGGGCTGTAATTGCCAAGGTCAGCCGCGCCTCGCCGTCCAGCGCACGCAGCGCGGCGAGGCGCGGCGCATCCAGCGTCTCGGCCGCGGCGATTAGCGCGCCGCCTTCCACGCCGCTCAGCGCGACAGGCAGACCCATCGCTAGATCGGCGCGGGCACGGGCCAGCAGGTGGGTGATGTCGGGTCGCAGGCTCATCGTTGCAGGCTTTCATAGCTTGTCCACGATCTAATCGCTTTCGCGCGGAAATGAAACAATAGCCGGGTATGCTACACTAGGGCGTGATCGCGTTGACGTATTCCTTGCCGTAGCGGCATCGTCTGCGCATGTAGAGGTCGAGGCAACCGGAGGATACCACCATGGCACAGCTCAAGAAAATCCTGCTCGTCGATGACGACGAAGACCTGCGCGAGGCGCTGGGAGAGCAATTGGTGATGACCGAGGATTTCGACGTGTTCGAGGCCGGTACCGGCGCCGAGGCGATGACCCATGCACGCGATTCCAACTACGATCTGATCATTCTGGATGTCGGCCTGCCGGACACCGACGGGCGCGAACTGTGCCGCCTGATGCGCAAGCAGGGCGTCAAGTGCCCGATCGTGATGCTGACCGGTCATGACGGCGACGCCGACACGATCCTGGGCCTGGACGCAGGCGCGAACGATTATGTGACCAAGCCGTTCAAGTTTCCCGTCCTTCTGGCCCGTATCCGCGCGCAGTTGCGCCAGCACGAGCAGTCGGAGGACGCGGTATTCCAGCTGGGGCCTTATACGTTCAAGCCCGCGCTCAAGATGCTGTTGGAAGAGGACGGACGCAAAGTGCGCCTGACCGAGAAGGAGACGAACATCCTCAAGTTCCTCTACCGCTCGACCGATGGTGTTGTGGCGCGCGACGTGTTGCTGCACGAGGTCTGGGGATATAATGCAGGTGTGACGACGCACACGCTGGAGACGCACATCTATCGCCTGCGCCAGAAGATCGAGCCCGATCCTTCGAACGCGCGGCTGCTGGTTACCGAAAGTGGGGGCTACCGATTGATATCGTGACCGGCGCGATTGCGGCCACCGCCTTAGCCTCGGGAAACGCGCTGGCCGGCCTTGCGGCGCTCTGATAGGCACTAGGGCCACGCCCCCAGCCGACGGAGATGCCCGCAATGTCCTTTACCCTCGCCACATGGAACATTAACTCGGTCCGGCTGCGCGAGCCGCTGGTGTGCAAGCTGCTGAGCGAGGAGGCGCCCGATATCCTGTGCCTGCAAGAGTGCAAAAGCCCGGTGGACAAAATCCCGACCGAAGAGTTTGCCGCGCTGGGCTATACCCACATGATCGCGCGCGGTCAAAAGGGATATAACGGCGTCGCTATCCTGTCCAAGCTGCCGATCGAGGATGTGGGACAGCATGACTTTGCCGCGCTGGGCCATGCGCGCCATGTCGCCGGGCGGTTGGAGAATGGCACGGTGATCCACAATTTCTACGTGCCCGCCGGCGGCGACGTGCCTGATCGTGATGTGAACGACAAGTTTGGGCAAAAGCTGGATTACCTCACCGAGATGCGCGATTGGTGCCGCGAGAGCCGTCCCGAACGTGCGATCCTGGTGGGCGATCTGAACATCGCCCCTCGCGAGGATGACGTCTGGAGCCACAAGCAGTTGCTCAAGGTGGTCAGCCACACGCCCGTCGAGGTAGCCCACCTCGAGGACGCGATGGAGGCTGGGGGCTGGCAGGATGTGACCCGCGCAGATATTCCCGAGGGGCAGCTCTATAGCTGGTGGTCCTACCGCGCCAGGGATTGGGACGCTGCCGACAAGGGACGGCGGCTGGACCATGTCTGGGCGACGGGTGATATTTCGGGCGCGGCACATTCCAGTCGCATCCTGCGCGCCGCACGCGGGTGGGAAAAGCCCAGCGATCACGCGCCTGTCTTTGCGACCTTCGATCTATGATCACAGTGCGGACGGGGGTTGTACCCCCGAACCCCCAGAGTATTTGCGGAACAATGAAAGACCCGGCAGGCCCTTGGTCGGGTGTGCCTCTTGCAACACAGGGGGCGCTGGGCCATCTATTTATCATAGCGCAATTCAGCGAGCGAGGCGAGACGAGATGATTGAACTTGGTGGCCAGGCCCCCGCAACCAACCTGATCAAGGACGTGACTGAGGCCGATTTCATGGCCGAAGTCGTCGAGATGTCGCAAACTGTGCCCGTGATCGTCGATTTCTGGGCGCCGTGGTGCGGCCCATGCAAGACATTGGGCCCCGCGCTGGAGGCCGCCGTGACAAAGGCGGGTGGCGCCGTGCGCATGGCCAAGGTCAATGTCGATGAGAATCAGGGCATCGCGGGCCAGCTGCGTGTGCAATCGGTCCCGACGGTCTATGCGTTTTGGCAGGGCCAGCCGGTCGATGGATTCCAAGGCAATGTTCCCGCATCCGAGCTGGAGGATTTTGTGAACCGCGTCGTCGCCACTGCGGGTGGTGCTGCCGAGGAGGATGGAGGCCTGGCCGATGCCGTGATTGCCGCCGACGAGATGCTGGACGAGGGCGACGCGGCGGGCGCGGCCCAGACCTTTGCGGCCATTCTGACCGAGGACCCGGTAAACGCCGCCGCATTCGGCGGCATGGCGCGCGCGCACATTGCCTTGGACGAGTTTGAGCAGGCTGAGGCCGTGCTGAACGGCGCACCCGCCGAGATCAGCAGCGCGCCCGAGATCGAGGCCGCGCATGCGCAGCTTGCCCTCGCACGGCAGGGTCAGGACGCCGGCCCTGTTGGTGAACTGGAAGCGACACTTGAGGCCGATCCCGCCAACCATCAGGCGCGCTACGATCTGGCGCTTGCGTTGGCTGCAAACGGACGCAGCGGTGAAGCTGTCGATCATCTGCTTGAGATATTTCGCTGCGACGCAGAGTGGAATGAGGGTGCGGCCAAGAGTCAGCTCTTTACCATCTTTGATGCGCTCAAGCCAAACGATCCGGTTGTGCTGAACGGGCGGCGCAAGCTGAGTTCGATGATCTTCGTATGAGGTCGTGCGCGCCTGCGCCCCATGGCAGTTGTCCGGACGCGCGGGTGGGCTAGATGGTGGCTCATGACGCATAACACAGATCTTCCGGACGTCGTTCCCATCTTTCCGCTGCCGGGGGCACTACTTTTGCCACGCGCCCGGCTGCCGCTGCATTTGTTCGAGCCGCGCTATCTGGCGATGCTGGACGATGCGCTGAAGACGCCGCAGCGCCTGATTGGGATGATCCAGCCCAACAAGGTGCCGGGTCGCAGCGGGTCCGGCCTGCACACTATCGGCTGTGTTGGCCGCGTGACGCAATTTTCCGAGACCGAGGGCGGGCGCTATATGATCACGCTGGCGGGCGTGTCGCGCTTTCGCCTGATCGAAGAGGTTGAGGGGTTCACCCCCTACCGGCGTGCGCGCGTTTCATGGGCTGGGTTCGAGCGGGATCAAGGCCCCGAAGAGGGCGATACCGCCTTTGACCGTGGTGCATTTTTACAGACGTTGTCGCAATATTTCGATTCCCAAGATCTACAGACCGACTGGGACAGCCTGAAGGAGGCGGATGACGAGTTGCTGATCAACTCACTATCCATGCTTCTGGGGTTCGAGCCGGAAGACAAGCAGGCGCTGCTGGAGGCGCCGTGTCTCAGCACGCGACGCGAAACGCTGATGACGTTGATTGAGTTCGCAATGCGCGGTGGCGACGGTGAGGGAATGCTGCAATGAGCGATGATGATACCGGCCCCCAATTTGATCGGCGGATGCTGGAGGCGCTGATTTGCCCGCAGAGCCATCAGCGGCTGGACTACGACGCGACTAAAGGCGAACTGATCAGCCGCGCCGCTGGGCTGGCCTTTCCCATCCGGGCGGGAATTCCTATCCTTCTGGTCAGTGAGGCGCGCACGCTGGACTGATACCGGGCTAGTGATCCTTCGGCGCGGCGGCGCGGCGCAGGCGGTCATTGATGGCGCGGCCCAGTCCATGATCGGGGATTGGGGCCACGGCGATGGCAGACGCACCGCCCGCGTCGAGCGCATGGAGGTGGTCGAAAAGTGCTGCCGCCGCCTCAATCAAATCACCTGATACCGACAGATCCAGCGCCGCGCCGGGGGTTCCGCCGAAACCCAGCAGAGTCTCGCCCTCGCGTGCGTGCTTGGCATTCAGGCGCATGGTGGCATTGGGCGCGTAATGCGATGCCATCTGGCCGGGCGCGGTGATCGCGCTATCCTCGCTGCGCAAGGCGAGGCGTGCGCCGAGGGCGTCCTCGATCGCCTCTATCGGCAGGCCTCCGGGGCGCAGCAGCGTCGGCTCGCCGGTCAGGGCGATAATCGTCGATTCCACCCCCACCTCACATGGTCCGCCATCGAGTATGGCGGCTATGCGACCTGACAGCCCCTGCGCGACGTGCTGAGGTCGGGTGGGGCTGATCCCCCCCGACAGGTTGGCCGAGGGCGCGGCTAGCGGCGCGCCGCTTGCCTTTAGCAGCGCGCGCGCAATCGGGTGGGCAGGGGCGCGCAGCGCGACACTGTTCTGTCCGGCGGTGACCAGTGGCGACAGGCCTGCATCCGCGCGCAGCGGCAAAACCAACGTCAGCGGACCGGGCCAGAACGCTTGCGCGAGGCGATCCGCCATGTCGCACCAGTCGCCATAGGTCTGCGCCGCTTGGGCGTCCGCGACATGCACGATCAGGGGGTTAAAGCTGGGCCGCCCCTTGGCCTCGAAAATGCGGGCAACGGCGGCACCGTTGCGCGCATCACCGGCAAGGCCGTAGACCGTCTCGGTCGGGATCGCGACCAGCTGGCCGTCTGCGATGAGCTGCGCGGCGGCTGCGATGCCACGCTCGTCCGGGGCGAGGGTGCGGGTCTGCATCGGCGTTGGATCCTTGGGGCGGAGGGGCTAAAGCGTCTCGAGTTTAAGTTGAATCACCAACTGAATTCGAAACGCGCAACATTTGATCATCGTACTCGATTCGACATTTGGTCGTAGTTCAACAATATGACGAAACGCTTTAGGTAGGGTGTGCGGCTTAATACCGTGCGCCAGAGCTATTGCCAAGGAGGCCCGATGCCGCGTTCCAATCCCGACAACGCCACAAACGGCATCCGCTATCCTTGGCCAGAGCCGCCCGCCGAGGGCACGGCGACCGAAATCGCCCCCGGCGTTCTGTGGATGCGCCTGCCCCTGCCGATGGTTTTGGATCACGTCAATGTCTATGCGCTGGATGATGGGGATGGCTGGACAATCGTCGATACTGGATTTCAGTCCCGGCGCAGCACCGCGATCTGGGAGGGGTTGCTGGCGGGACCGCTACAAGGGCGGCCCGTGCGGCGTGTGATCGTGACGCATCACCATCCCGATCACGTCGGCATGGCCGGGTGGCTGATGGACCGATTTGACGCCGAATTGCTGACCACGCGCACCGCATGGCTCATGGCGCGGATGCTGATCCTCGATGTCGAAGAGCGCCCCACGCCCCAAGCGCTGGCCTATTGGCGCAGCGCGGGGATGGACCCCGAGATTTATCAGACGCGCAAGGACGCGCGGCCCTATAACTTTGCCGATACCTGCGCGCCTCTGCCGGTGGGTTACACGCGGTTGCAGGAGGGCGATACTGTCGTGGCGGCGGGCCGTACCTGGAATGTGCGGATAGGCAATGGCCACGCGCCCGAGCATCTGACGCTGTGGAGTCGGGACTGCAATCTCGTGATCGCCGGCGATCAGATCCTGCCGTCGATCAGCCCCAATCTGGGCGTCTACCCGACCGAACCTGACGCCGATCCCGTTGCCGACTGGCTGGAGGCGTGCGGGCGATTTGCGGGTCATGCGCGTGCGGATCATCTGGTGCTGGGCGGTCACAAGCTGCCCTTTACCGGCCTGCCGCTTCGGATGCGTCAGCTGATCGAGAATCATCACGGCGCACTCAGGCGGCTAGAGGCGCATCTGAAAGAGCCGCGCACTGCGGTGGAATGCTTTGCACCGCTATTTAAACGCAGGATCGACGCGGGGACATATGGACTCGCCATGGTCGAGGCGGTTGCACATTTGAACCACTTGCATAAGCTGGGCCGCGTGGAGCGCTGGCTTCGCGAGGATGGCGCATGGCTGTGGCTAGCTGAAGGAGAGGGCAATTGAACGATGAGATCATGACGACCGCCGAGGCTGCCGAGGCCGACGTCCTGCCACGCTGCCACGAAGTACATACCGGCAAAGATCGCACCAGCCCTGCCGAGGGTGCCCCGGCCAGCGTCAAGGCCAAGCCTTTCGAGAAAAAGAGCGCGGCGGAATGGGCCTATGAGCGGCTGATCCTCTATATCAAGAACTTTGAAAAGACATTGGATAACGAACATGAGATCGCCATGGGGTTTGTCGGTGGCGATGCCGGCGTGCTGAAAATCGAGGGCATGGGGTATTTTGATCCCGATATCGTCACCTTTTACGGTAGCGACGCCTCAGGCAGCAAAACACAACTGGTGCAGCATGTAAGCCAGCTAAGCGTCATTCTACGCGCTCTGCCCAAGCCGGTCGATCAGGCCGAACCCGAGCGCATCGGATTTCATCTGGCGGCGCAGCTGGAAAAGAAATGAGGCGCGCTGCCCGCGCCGCTTTGAGCGTGACAGGGCGCGGCAAATACAGTAACCAGCCGGGAAATTCGGCATGAAGAGGACGGAATTCGAATGACTGATCACAAACATGGTGAGATGGATATCGAAGAGCACGAAAAGACGTTTGAAGGCTTCGTGAAATTTTCGACCCGGGCGGCGATCGTTGCCATCTGCGTCCTGATCTTCTTTGCGTTGGTCAACGGCTGAACACGGGCTGCGCTGCAGCGCGGGAGGCGACTTGATACGTTTTGTGATTTTGGCTTTTTGCGCCGTTTTTGCGCTTGCTGGTTGCGCTGCTCCGCCGGGCGTCTGGGCCAGCGATGAAGATGTGGCGCGCGTGGCTTATCGCGATGACGGCCCGCCGCGTCTGACGATGTTCACCATGCTCAATAACAACACCGGATCGGGCGCGCACACATCGCTAATGATCAATGGCTCGCAACGGATCATCTGGGATCCGGCAGGATCGTTCAAACACGAAAGCATCCCTGAGCGCAACGACGTGATCTTTGGCGTGACACCAGCGATTGCTGATGTTTACACGCGGTTCCACGCGCGCAAGACGTTCCATGTAAAGATTCAGGAACTGGAGGTCACGCCAGCGCAGGCTCAGAAGGCGATGCAACTGGCGATGTCCCACGGCACCGCGCCGCAGGCGCAATGCGCACGCAGCACGTCAAGCATTCTGGCCGAGATTTTTCCGGGCCAGGTCAAGCAGACATGGTACCCCAAGGCGCTGGCCGACGAATTCGGCAAGCTGCCGGGCGTCAGCGAAAAGGTGCTGTACGAATATGACAGCGACGACAACTCCAAGGTGCTGGCCGCATGGGATCCGTCTAGGGTGGGATCTAGCTGAGTGTGATTTGATGGAATTGCGCTGCGCGCAAGGCATGTCTCGGCTCGTTGGACCTCGGGGCTAGTCGACTTGGCAAGCGTGGCGCGTTGAGGTTGCTGCCGCAGGAGAACTCCGGCGGGGATATGTCCATCATAAGTACGGGGTTCAGGTGCCAAAGGGCACCCGCCGCGCCTTGCTGTTAGCGCGGCGGATACTCTAGGCCTGTCAGCCAAATACCTTGGTCAGAGCCTTGTCGGTGGCTGTGATCAACTCATCTATATCGTCCTTGGTGGCGATCAGCGCGGGCGAATAGCAGAGCGTATTGTTGAAGCCGGGGATCGAGCGGTTCGTCGCGCCGATGATAGCCCCTTGGGCCATGCAATCGCCGGTGACGGCACCGACGGTTTTCTCGTCCATCGGCTCTTTGGTGCTGCGATCCTTGACCAATTCGGCGCCGAGGAACAGGCCCTTGCCGCGCACGTCGCCGATGACTTCGTGCTTGTCCTTGAGCGCATGGAGCTGGTCAAGCATATAGTCGCCCATCTTGACCGTGTTTTCCAGCAGGCCTTCTTCTTCGATGATGTTCATGTTCTCCAACGCTGCCGCCGGGCCGGCTGTGCAGCCGCCGAAAGTGGAAATATCGCGGAAGTAGTTCATCGGATCAGACGCGTCGTCCTTGAACATGTCAAAAACCTTTTCGGACGTCACGCAGCAGGCGATGGCGGCGTAACCGGAGGCGACCCCCTTGGCCATGGTCACAAAGTCAGGCTCGATACCGTATTGCTGATAACCGAACCATGTGCCGCAGCGCCCGACGCCGCAGACGACCTCGTCGATATGTAGCAGCACGTCATATTTGCGGCAGATTTCCTGCACGCGGGGCCAGTAGCCCTCGGGCGGGACGATGACGCCGCCGCCTGCCGTTACCGGCTCAAGGCAGATGGCGCCGACAGTGTCAGGACCTTCGCGCAGAATGACCTCTTCGATGGCGTTCGCGGCAGCAAGGCCATATTCCTCGCCGGTCAGATCCCATTGTGCGCGGTACTCAAGGCAGTGCGGCACTTCGACAAAACCGGGGGTGAAGGGGCCGTATTGCGCGTTGCGCTCGGGCTGACCGCCGGCCGAGAGGCACGCGATGGTGGTGCCGTGGTAATCGCGCTCGCGATAGAGGATCTTGTGCTTTTTGCCGCCATAGCGCTTGTGCGCGATCTGGCGAACCATCTTGAACGCCTTTTCGTTCGCCTCAGAGCCGGAGTTGGTAAAATAGACACGGGTGAGGCCGGGCATTTTCGAGATCAGGCGTTCGGAAAACATCGCGCCGGGGATCGACCCGGCGGAGCCCGAGAAGTAGTTCAGCTTGATCAGCTGGTCGCGCACGGCATTCGCGATCCGCTCGCGGCCATAGCCGACATTGACGGTCCAGACGCCGCCCGAGACACCGTCGATATGCTCTTTGCCGTTTTGGTCCCAAACGCGCATTCCCTTGCCTTCGACGATGATGCGCGGATCGCTCGTCTCGTAGGGTTTATGCTGGCTCAGGTGGTGCCAGACATGGGCGCGATCGGCTGCGACGACCTTTTCGATATCGTTGTCCAGAAATTTGCCGTCCATGATGATCCTCCATCGTGTTCATGCCGGCGCATGAATTGGGCCGGGCGAAGGGCACAGTGATGCTACCATACCACCTTGGGTGGCGCTTTGGCGATAGGTCCAGCGCGGTGAGATGCATAAGGCCAGATTGCGCGTTAAGCGCTCAGGATTTTGCCCAACCGAGGCCGTCTTCGGTCCGTGCCGCAGGATTGTATTCGCCCGCGACGGCGCCGGTGTATCCGCCCGCATCAAGCTGCGCGAAGAAGGCGGGATAGTTGATCGCGCCTCTGCCCGGCTCATGCCGACCCTCAGCAGCGGCCACTTGGACATGCGCGGCGCGGTGGCCGTGACTGGCCCATGTTGCCATGACGTCGCCGGTGATGCGGTGGGCGTGGTAGGCGTCGAATTGCAGGGCCAGATTGGGCGCGGCGACCGCATCGAGGATTTCGGCGGCCTGTTCAAAATCATTGAGGAAATAGCCGGGCATGTCATGCGGATTGATCGGTTCGATCGTGAGGCTTTGCTGCGGCGCGTGGGCGGTGGCCCAGCAGAGGTTTTTAATGAAGGTCTCGCGCGCCTCGGGCCCCTCGGCGGCGCCCGCCATGATGTGAATATGCTGGACGTTCAATGCCTGAGCGTATCGCAGCGCGCGTTTGAAATCATGCTGAAACCGCGCCTCGCCGCCCACAATGGCGGCAAAACCGCGTGCGCCGCCGGTCCAATTGGGCGGCGGCGTGTTGATCAGGATCAGCCGCTGGCCAGTTTGATCAAGGATACGGCGCAACTCGGCGCCGTTGGTATCATAGGGAAAGAGCAGCTCGACCAGATCAAAGCCTGCGGCCATGGCCGCCGAAAACCGCTCCAACAGAGGATACTCGCGAAAGAGCATCGACAGATTCGCAGCAAAGCGTGGCATTCAGGTTGGCGGCAATTCGTCGGACGGGATGAGGCCAAAGAATGCGCCCCCCGACCAAAGGCCGAACCAGCCGTCGTGATGCGCACCGATATCGACGAGGCGGTAGAACGATTTGCGGTCGATCAGCGCCTCAAGGTTCGCGCGGATCAGAATGTAGGGCGACGGCTCGCCCGTCTCATGGTCGCGTTCGACGCGAATCGGGGCGTCTGGGCCCGCGATCACGCTGTCGCCGACATTGGTGTGAAAGGTGAGGGTCTGATCCTCGCCAGTGCCCGACGCCTCGAAATCGACCGCGACAAAGGGGGCGTCGTCCACCGTGATGCCAACCTTTTCAACTGGCGTGACAAGGAAATACTTGTCCCCGTCCTTGCGCAGGATCGTCGAAAACAGCCGCACCAATGCGGGCCGCCCGATAGGCGTGCCGAGGTAGAACCACGTGCCGTCCCGAGCGATGCGCATGTCCAGATCGCCAGAAAACTCGGGATTCCACAGGTGGACTGGCGGCAGGCCGCGCCCCTTGGCTGCGGCCTTGGCCGAGGCGGCGATACCCTCTGCGGACGGGGTGGGTGACGGGGTCGTGATCTTGTTTTCGCTCATTGCTTTTGCCATTTACGCTCTGCGCTATACACTTGATGAAATGATATAGCTCGAAGCGGAGAATTTCCATGACAGATAGCGCTGATCTGGTTGCCGAAATAGACGCGCTGCAATCGCGCCTTGCTGAGGCGCGCGCGCAAGTCGCGCGCCGTTTTATCGGCCAAGAAAGGGTGGTGGACCTTGCGCTGGCCGCATTGCTCTGCGGTGGCCACGGCCTGCTGGTCGGTCTACCGGGACTGGGCAAGACGCGGCTGGTCGAGACGTTGGGGACCGTGATGGGCCTGAACGCGGGTCGCGTGCAATTCACGCCCGACCTCATGCCCGCAGACATCCTGGGCAGTGAGGTGCTGGAGACAGGCGCGGGCGGCGCGCGCGCGTTCAAATTCATTCCCGGTCCGATCTTTTGCCAGCTTTTGATGGCGGATGAGATCAACCGCGCCAGCCCGCGCACCCAATCGGCCCTCTTGCAGGCGATGCAGGAGCGGCAGGTTACCGTCGCTGGCGAAAACCGCGCCCTTGATGCACCCTTTCACGTGCTGGCGACCCAGAACCCGATTGAGCAGGAAGGCACATATCCGCTGCCCGAGGCGCAGCTGGACCGGTTCCTTGTCCAGATCGACGTGCCCTATCCGGATCGCGTGGCTGAGCGGGATATTTTGCTGGCTACGACGGGCGCGACCGAGGATGTGGCTCATACGGTCTTTTCCGCCGATGAGTTGATCGCGGCGCAGACACTGCTGCGGCGAATGCCTGTGGGCGAAGGGATCATGAATATGATTCTGGACCTCGTGCGTGCGTTCCGCCCGGACGAGGCGGGCGCGTCTGCCCGCGTGCAGGACAGCGTAGCATGGGGACCCGGCCCGCGCGCGGCGCAGGCGCTGATGCTGACGGTGCGCGCCCGCGCCCTGCTGCAAGGACGGCTGGCACCCAATGCCGAGGACGTGGTCGACATGGCGCAGCCGGTGTTGATCCACCGCATGGCGCTGAATTTTGCGGCACGTGCGCGGGGCGATAGCCTCGCGGCGTTGATCGCCGACACGGTGGCCGGAATGGGCCACGCCAAGGCGGCTGCGTGAGCCAAGCCGCCCCTTCCGACGATCTACGCGCCCGCTCCGAAGCCGAAGCGGCCCGCCTGCCGGCTCTGTTGGCGCGGGCGGATCGGCTGGCTGGCGCTGTGCTGCTAGGACAGCACGGGCGCAGGCGCGCGGGGTTGGGCGACGATTTCTGGCAGTATCGTCCGGCGCAGGAGGGCGATGCGCGTCGCATGATTGACTGGCGCCGCTCGGCCCGCAGCGATGCGCAGTTCGTGCGCGAGAGGGAATGGCAGATCGCCCAGACCGTGATGCTGTGGGTCGATGGCGCTGCCTCAATGCGGTTTTCCAGCGACAAGAACCTGCCTGAAAAGGCGGATCGTGCACAGCTGCTGGCGCTGGCTGCCGCCATTGTTTTGGATCGGGGCGGCGAGCGTGTTGGCCTGACCGGCCATGCCATGCCGCCGCGCCGGGGCGAGGCGCAGATTGCCCGGCTGGCCGGGGTTCTGACCTCTGCTGAGGATGCAGCGGATTACGGCGTCCCCGATGCACGCGGGCTGCCTGTGCGTGCGCGAGCGCTGTTCATTTCGGATTTTCTGGGTGATTTCGATGCCGTCCGCGCCGCGCTGACCGGTGCGGCGGATCGCGGTGTGCGCGGTCTCCTGTTGCAAGTTCTGGACCCTGCCGAAGAGGCGTTTCCATATCGTGGCCGTGCCATATTCGAGTCGATCGGCGGCACGCTGGCGCATGAGACCCTAAAGGCCGACGATTTGCGCGGCCGGTATCTGGAACGTTTGGCCGCGCGTAAGGACGCGCTGCGTACGCTCTGCCGCGCGACGGGGTGGGAATATGCGTGCCATCACACCGATGCCAGCCCGCAGGTGGCGCTGCTTTGGCTTTACCGTTCGCTGGGCGAGGGGGCGCGATGACCTTTGGCGCCATCGGATTTACCGCGCCATGGCTGCTTATCGCGCTGGCGCTGTTGCCGGTACTGTGGATTTTGCTGCGCGCGGTGCCGCCCGCGCCGGTCAGGCGGCGGTTTCCGGGGGTCGCGTTACTGCTGGGCTTGCGCGATGAGGACAGCACGGCGGATCGCACCCCCTGGTGGCTGCTACTTCTGCGGATGCTGGCGCTGGCTATAGTCATCATTGCCATGGCCGGACCGGTTCTGAACCCGCGCGGCGCGGAGGAGGGAGCCGGAAATCGCAACCTTCTGATCGCGCTCGACGCCAGTTGGGCCAGCGCGCGCGACGATAAGGCCGAGCACGCGCTGCTCGACGGGGTTCTGGCCGAGGCGGGCCGCGATGGCCGTCCCGTCGCGCTGATGCGGCTCAGCGATCCCGAACCACCCGTTTTCCAGTCAGCCGAAGCTTGGCGTAGTCGTCTGGCAGGTATTGCGCCCGCTGCGTGGACGCCGTCGCCTGAGATGATGGCCGACGCCGAGGAAATGCTGAGCGAGGGCGATTTTGACACGCTCTGGCTGTCAGATGGCCTTGCACGCGACGGGCGCGAGTCGCTGCTGAGCGCGCTTGAGGCGCATGGCGATGTGACGATCCGGCAAGGCGGCGCACCCCTTCTGGCGTTGACCCCGCCGCGTGCGGTCGACGGCAATCTGGAACTGACGGCGCAGCGCCTCGCCCCCGGCGCGGCGCGGCAGGTCAATGTGTTGGCACATGGGCGCGACCCGTCTGGCACGCCGCGCGTTCTGGCCACGCTACCGCTGAGTTTCGAGGATGGGGCCATCAAGGCTACTGGCGCGCTGACCCTGCCCGCCGAGTTGCGCGCGCGCGTGACGCGGTTCGAGATCGCGGGTCAGGGCCACGCGGGCGCAATCACCTTGACCGACGATAGCCTCAAGCGGCGCGAAGTCGCGCTGATCGCGGGCCGCGAGGATCGCGAGGGGCTGGAGCTGCTGTCGCCGCTGCACTACCTTGACCGCGCGCTGCGCCCGAACGCCGATCTGCTGACCGGCGCGTTGATGGACGTGCTGCCTGCCAATCCCGGCGTGATCGTGCTGGCCGATGTCGCAACCCTGTCCGCCAGTGAGGGGGCGGGGCTACTGGAGTGGGCCGAGGCGGGCGGCACGTTATTGCGCTTTGCCGGGCCGCGCCTTGCCGCCAGCGATGTGTCACGCGGCCAAGAGGATGCGCTGATGCCCGTGCGCCTGCGCGCCGGGGGCCGCAGCGTCGGCGGCGCGATGAGCTGGGGCGAGCCGAAATCGTTGGCGCCCTTTGACGAGGATAGCCCATTTGCCGGTCTGTCGATTCCGGGCGATGTGACGGTCAGCGCGCAGGTCATGGCCCAGCCCGACCCGGCGCTGGCGGACCGCGTGATCGCGCAGCTCAGCGACGGCACGCCACTGGTCACCCGCAAGCGGGTCGGGCAGGGGCAGGTCGTGCTATTTCATGTCACGGCAAATGCGGAATGGAGCAGTCTGCCCCTCTCGGGTCTTTTCGTGCAGATGCTCGAGCGGTTGGCAATCTCGTCGAGCGTTGCCGCGCCCGCGCCTGCCGAACTGGCCGGAACCACGTGGCAACCGGCCCAGGTGCTGGACGGTTTCGGCGCACTGCGCAATGCCGACACGCTGCCCGGAGTGCCGGGCGAGCGGCTGATTGATGCACCCCTAGGCCCCGATTTGCAGCCCGGAATTTATGACGGTGAGGATCGCCGGATTGCGCGCAACGTGATGATCTCTGGCGATGTTCTGGAACCCGTCACATGGCCCGCTCGCGCCCGCATCGAAGGGCTGGCACGACTGGCCGAGACGCCGCTTTTCGGCTGGTTGCTGGCGGCGGCGTTGCTGCTTCTGAGCGTCGATATCCTCGCCTCGCTCGCCCTCACGGGCCGGCTGTTGCCAGCGCGCGCGGTGGCCATTCTTGCTGCCCTCATGCTGCTGCCCGATCCTTCGGTTGCGCAGGACCGCCCACCCGAGGCCCTGGCCAGTGAGGTGACGCTGGCGCATGTGATTACCGGCGACGCAGCACTTGACGACATGGCCGCCGCCGGGCTTGAGGGGCTGGGCCAGACGCTGTTCTTTCGCACCACGGTCGAACCCGCCCAGCCCGAGGCAGTCGATCTGGAAACCGACGAACTGGCATTTTTTCCGCTGCTTTACTGGCCGATTACGGACGCACAACCGATCCCATCGGATGCAGCCTATGCCAAGTTGAACGCCTATCTGCGCAGCGGCGGCATGATCCTGTTCGACACGCGCGACGCTGATATCGCGGGTTTTGGCGCGTCCTCGCCTAATGGTGCGATGCTGCAACGCCTTGCCGCACCGCTGGACATCCCCCCACTGGAGCCTGTGCCAAGCGATCATGTGCTGACGCGGGGGTTCTACCTTCTTCAGGATTTTCCCGGTCGCTACTCTGGCCGCCCCGTCTGGGTCGAGGCCGCGCCCGAGGATGCCGAGGCCGCGCCGGGGATGCCCTTTCGCAATCTGAATGATGGCGTGACGCCTGTGGTGATCGGCGGCAATGACTGGGCTGCCGCCTGGGCGGTGGACGCGCGCGGCAATGCGCAATTTCCCGTCGGGCGCGGCTATGCGGGCGAGCGGCAGCGCGAGATGGCGTATCGTTTTGGTGTCAATCTGGTGATGCATGTGCTGACGGGAAATTACAAATCCGATCAGGTCCATGTGCCAGCGCTGCTCGACAGGTTGGGCCAATGACCGGTAGCATCGTCTTTGATCCGGCCCTGCCGATCTGGTTGATCGCCAGCCTTGGCGGCATGGCGCTGGCCGCGCTGTCGTTAGCTGCGTGGCGGGGCCTGTCCGGCTGGGCGTTGCGGGGCCTTGGCGCGCTGGTGATTGTGGCGGCGCTGATGGGGCCGACGCTCAGCCGCGAGGATCGCGAGGATCTGAGCGATATCGCAATCATCATCGAAGATACCAGCGCCAGCCAGCGTTTGGGCGACCGGGCCGGGATGACGGCGCGCGCCGCAAATACGCTGGAGGCGCGGCTGGCCGCGCGCGGCACCGAGGTGCGGCGCGTTCAGGTCGGTGACGGACCCGACAATAGCGGCACGCTGCTTATGAGTGCCCTCGGCGAGGCACTGGCGACCGAACCGCAGGGCCGCATCGCAGGCCTCTTCCTGCTGAGCGACGGGCGTCTGCACGATATGAACCGCGCCCCCGGCCTGCCCGCGCCGCTGCACCTGCTGCACACTGGGCGTGCGCAGGATTGGGACCGCCGTCTGATTGTCGAGGGCGCGCCTGCCTTCGCCATCCTCGACGAAGAGATCACGCTGACCCTGCGCATCGAAGATAGCGGCGCGGCGCCGGAGGGTGTGACCGAGGTGCCTCTCGATATCTCGATCGATGGCGAGGCGCCGCAGCGCTTTAACGTGCCTGTGAACCGCTCCATCGAGCTGCCTTTGGCGCTATCGCATGGTGGGCGCAACGTGCTGGAATTCATCACGCTCGAGGGCGACGGTGAGCTGACCGCGCGCAACAATACCGCGCTGGTGCAGATCAACGGCGTGCGCGACCGCCTGCGCGTTCTGCTGGTCTCGGGCGAGCCTCATGCAGGTGGGCGCACGTGGCGGAACCTGTTGAAATCCGACAGTTCCGTTGACCTCGTCCATTTCACTATCCTGCGCCCACCCGAGAAACAGGATGGCGTCCCGGTGGACGAGCTAAGCCTGATCGCCTTTCCTACGCGTGAGCTGTTTCTGGAAAAGATCGATGATTTCGATCTGATCATCTTTGACCGGTACAAGCGGCGCGGCATTCTGCCCGCGCTCTATCTGGAAAACGTCGCCGATTACGTGAAAAAGGGCGGCGCGGTATTGTTTGCTGCGGGGCCGGATTTTGCAGGGGCGAACAGCCTTTATCGTTCACCCCTTGAGGCGATCGTCCCGGCGCGCCCCACCGCGCGGGTGATGAGCGGCCCGTATCGACCTGCGATCACTGATTTGGGCGCGCGCCACCCCGTCACGGCGGGCTTGGGGCAGATGCATGAAGGGCCATGGGGCCGCTGGCTGCGCCAGATCGACGTCGAAGAGCCGATGGGCGAGGTGCTGATGTCGGGCGCCGAGGATCGCCCACTGCTGGTATTGGATCGCGTCGGCGAGGGGCGCGTGTCGCTGCTGGCCTCTGATCACGCGTGGCTGTGGAATCGTGGCTATGAGGGCGGCGGGCCTCAGCTAGAGCTGCTGCGCCGTCTCGCCCACTGGATGATGAAGGAACCCGAGCTCGAGGAAGAGGCGCTGTGGGCCGAGGCGACCGGGCAGAAGATGCGCATCATCCGCCGCACGCTGGGCGAGGAGGTGGAGGATGTGACCGTCACTGCGCCCGATGGCTCTGACGCGACGTTGTCGCTGAAGGAGGTGTCGCCGGGCCGTTTCGAGGCGCTGTATGACGGCCCGCAGATCGGCCTTTATCGCCTGACCAGCGGCGACCAGAACGCGGTGATCGGCCTTGGACCCGCCGCGCCGCTGGAATTCGAACGCACGATCGCCAGCGGCGATGCGCTGGCACCGCTGATTGATGCCGCGAATGGCGGTATCCGCGCCATTGAGGACGGTGTGCCTGCTATCCGCGAAGTGCGCGTCGGCCGCCCCGCCGCCGGGCGCGGCTGGTTGGGGATCACCCCGCGCGGGGCATATGCCACGCTGTCGGTGACCCAGACGCCGCTTTTGCCCGCGTGGCTGGTGCTGGCGCTGATCGCCGCGCTTGTGACCGGCGCATGGTTGCGTGAGGGGCGCCGCTAAGGGCACCGGGTTTTCCCGCGGGCCGCCTACTTCTGAAGTTTCGCCGACGAAGCAATGGTTGACGACAATGGATGTTTTCAGAGGGAAGATCACATGCAGAATGTTGACGTGGACAAGTGGTTCTCAGACCTGTCGGATGAACAAGGCATCATAGCGAAAGATCTGAGGGCTCTTGTCCTGTCCCGCGATCCGAAACTGCGAGAGGATCTTAAGTGGGGTCAGCCATGTTACTCAAAGATATCGATGATTTTTTACATACAAAAAGCAAAGAAACATATGACTCTGGGATTCGCAAATGGTGCGAAGCTCGATGATCCAAACGGGTTGCTGGTGGGCGAAGGTCGTCTCATGCGCCACGTAAAAATTCCCGTAGCGGGCACAATTGATCGCGTCGCATTGAGCCAGTTTGTAGATAACGCTCTGGCACTCGACACATGAAGGCGGGTGTTGCGTCCGCAATCCGATTCACCGTGCCTTGTGCGGCTGTTGGCAGTCGTCAGAGCCTAATTTTGACCGCTGTGCCGGGTGCCGAGCGGTCACCTTTTGAGCAATGCGCCCGGATGAATATCTGCTGCGTACCGTCGGGCAGCACGACCTGCCGCAGGCTGCGGGTAAACGGCTGCTCGTCGACATGCGGATGGTGCAGAACGCGCGTGGCCAACACCGTGCCGTCCTCGGACATGATATCCCAACCGTTGGCATAGTGGTCCCAGCCGGTATCGGGATGCAGGATTGTCACTGAAAATTTCCAACCCATGTCGTCGCGGGCCACCCGCACATCCGTAATGACCGGCGGCTGAGCAACGGCGGTAGCAGGAATGAGGGCGGCGAGAGCGAGGCAGAGAATCAATTTCATGCGGCCTTATACACTTGCTGTCGGGCGCGCGCACGTCTGCGCGGTGCGGCGGCGGGCCAGCCTTGCCTTGGGCCGACCTGCGCAATACCTTGGGTGTAAGGAGACTGGCCCATGGACATGCCCATACCTGACGCGGCCATCGTCGCCGGCAAGGCGCGGATTGTCGCGCGACTGACCGCCGCCCTGTCGCCCGGCACCGTCATTTCCGACCCTGCCGAGACGCGCGCCTATGAATGCGACGCGCTCGCCGCCTATCGCTGTGCGCCGCTGGCCGTCGTGCTGCCACGTTCGACCGCCGAGGTCGCGGCTGCACTGAAGATCTGTCACGAGATGGGCGTTCCGGTGGTGCCGCGCGGCGCTGGAACATCGCTGGCGGGGGGGTCTTTGCCCACCGCCGATTGCGTGGTTTTGGGCGTTGCGCGGATGAACGCGGTGCTTGAGACCGACTATGATGCCCGCCTCATCCGCGTCGAGGCGGGACGCACGAACCTGAGCGTGACCGATGCCGTCGAAGAGCGCGGATTTTTCTACGCGCCCGATCCCAGCAGTCAGCTGGCCTGCGCCATCGCGGGCAATATCGCGATGAATTCGGGCGGGGCGCATTGCCTGAAATACGGCGTGACGACCAATAATCTGATGGGCGTGACCATGGTGATGATGGACGGCACCGTGACCGAGATTGGTGGCCCATATCTGGAGTCAGGTGGTCTGGACCTTCTGGCGTTGATCTGCGGCTCGGAAGGCCAGTTGGGCGTCGTGACCGAGGCGACGTTGCGCATTCTGCCCAAGCCCGAAGGCGCGCGCCCCGTGCTGATCGGCTATGATAGCAACGAGGTGGCGGGTGCCTGCGTGTCGGACATCATCAAGGCGGGCGTGCTGCCCGTCGCGATCGAGTTCATGGACCGCCCCTGCATCCGCGCGACCGAGGCATTCGCCCATGCCGGGTATCCCGATTGCGAGGCGTTACTGATCGTCGAGGTTGAGGGTAGCCCGGCTGAGATCGACGAACAGCTTGCAATCATCCTCGACATCGCGCGGCGCCACAACCCCGTCGAACTGCGCGAAAGCGCCTCGGCCGAGGAAAGCGCGCGCATCTGGCTAGGGCGCAAGTCGGCCTTTGGCGCAATGGGGCAGTTGGGCGACTACATGTGCCTCGATGGCACGATCCCGGTCAGCCAACTGCCTTTTGTTCTGCGCCGAATAGGTGAGTTGAGCGACGAGTATGGGCTGAAGGTCGGCAATGTTTTTCACGCGGGCGATGGGAATATGCATCCGCTGATCCTCTATGATGCCAACACGCCGGGCCAGCAAGAGACCTGCGAGGCGCTGGGCGCCGAGATCCTCAAGCTATGCGTCGAAGTTGGCGGCTGCCTGACCGGTGAGCATGGGGTGGGCATCGAAAAACGCGATTTGATGGCTTATCAGTATGCGCCCGAGGATCTGGATATTCAGATGGCCGTCAAGGATGTGTTCGATCCCGGCTGGCTACTGAACCCGGCCAAGGTGTTTCCGCTGGGCAGTAGTGCCGCCCGGCGAATGGCGGCGGAGTAGGTTCGCGCGCTGCGCGTGTATCTCTGGACATTTGAGGCAAGAAAAACGTGTTGCGTCCCGAAACAGAAGCCGACCTTGCGCGCGTCATTGCAGACGCAGCCGGCCCCTTGCGGATCGTCGGGGGCGGCACGCGCGCCATTGGCGTGGCGGGCGGAGACGTGCTGTCGACGGCGGGGCTGCGCGGTATCACTCTTTACGAACCGGGCGCACTGACACTGGTGGTACGTGCTGGCACGCCATTGGCCGAGGTTGACGCGGCGCTGGCGCGCGAGGGGCAGCGGCTGGCGTTTGAGCCCATGGATCATCGCGGCCTGCTGGGCACGTCGGGCGAGCCGACCATTGGCGGTGTCGTGGCGGTCAATGCGTCGGGGCCGCGTCGGGTCGCCGTGGGGGCCTGCCGGGATTTCCTGCTGGGCGTGCGGTTCGTCGATGGCATGGGCCACGTTCTGAAAAATGGCGGGCGCGTGATGAAGAATGTCACCGGCTACGATCTAACGCGTCTTATGGCGGGCAGTCACGGCACGCTGGGCGTGCTGAGCGAGGTCGCGCTAAAGGTGCTGCCGGTGCCGCGCGCTTCGGTGACCTTGGCGCTGGACGGATTGGACGACATGCGCGCCGTCGGGGCGTTATCGCGCGCGCTGGGGTCGCCATATGAGGTGTCGGGCGCGGCGCATGTGGCAACCGGCGCGCCGCGCACTTTGATCCGGCTGGAGGGGTTCGCCGCCTCGGTCGCGTATCGCGCTGACAAGCTGCTCGGAGTGTTAAGCGAGTTTGGCGACTGGCAGATGCTGGATGATAGCGAGGCCGCGTGGTGCCCGGTGCGCGATGTCACAGCGTTGGAAGGCAGCGGCGATGTCTGGCGCGTCTCTTGCCGACCGTCGGAGGGCCCGAAACTGGCCGCGCGTGCGCCGGGGGCCGCTGCCATCTACGACTGGGGCGGTGGCTTGATCTGGTTGCGGGTGCCCGAGGGAACTGATTTGCGCGCCGCATTGGGCGATTTCGACGGTCACGCGACGTTGATCCGCGCAGACCCCGCCACCAAGACGCGACTGGGCGTTTTTCATCCCGCATCGGCACCAGTCGCTGCGCTGGAGGCGGGCTTGCGCCAGCGGTTCGATCCAAAAGGCATACTCAACGCTGGAATGATGGACCGCGCTCGCGAAGGAGCCCTCTGATGCAGACGAACTTCACGCCCGAGCAACTAACCGATCCCGATTTCGAACGCTCGAATCAGATCCTGCGCGCCTGCGTGCATTGCGGGTTTTGCACCGCGACATGCCCGACCTACCAGATACTGGGCGATGAATTAGACAGCCCACGGGGCCGCATCTACCTGATCAAGGACATGTTGGAGAATGAGCGCGTGCCGGACGCCAAGACGGTCAAGCATATCGATCGCTGCCTGTCCTGCCTTGCCTGCATGACGACCTGCCCGTCGGGCGTGCATTACATGCATCTGGTCGATCACGCCCGCGCCTATATCGAAGAGAACTACAAGCGCCCCATGGGCGAGCGCGCGTTGCGCTGGATGCTGGCGCGGATCCTGCCCTATCCAATTCGCTTTCGGCTGGCCCTTTTGGGTGCCAAGGCGGCGCGACCGCTTGCGCGACTCATGCCGGATGCGCGGCTGCGCGCGATGCTTGAGATGGCGCCCAAGCGCATCCCGCCGATCAGCCGCAACGACGATCCCCAGACACATGCCGCCCATGGCGCGCGGCGCAAGCGGGTGGCGCTGATGACCGGCTGTGCGCAAAAGGCGCTGAACACGGATATTAACGATGCCACCATCCGCCTGCTGACGCGGCTGGGTTGCGACGTCGTGGTGGCGCGCGGCGCGGGCTGTTGCGGCGCGCTGGTGCATCACATGGGCAAAACGGACGAGAGCCACGCAGCGGCGGCGAAAAATATCCGGGCCTGGTGCAGTGAGATGGACGGGCAGGGCCTGGATGCGATCGTGATCAACACGTCCGGCTGCGGCACGACGATCAAGGATTACGGCCACATGTTTCGCAACGACGCGCTGGCGGATGACGCTGCGCGCGTGTCGGGAATTGCCATGGATATTTCGGAACTACTGATGCAACTGGACCTGCCAAAATGCGCGCCCAAGGGATTGACCGTGGCCTATCACGCGGCCTGTTCATTGCAACACGGCCAGCAAATCAAGACCTATCCCAAGGATCTGCTGAGGCACGCCGGCTTTGATGTGGTGGAGCCTGCGGACAGCCACCTCTGCTGCGGCTCGGCGGGGACGTATAATCTGATGCAGCCCGAAATCTCGAAACAGTTAAAGGCGCACAAGGTCCGGGCGCTGGAGGCCCGCGCGCCCGATATCATCGCGGCGGGCAATATCGGCTGCATGATGCAGATTGGCAGCGGCACGGATATTCCCATCGTTCACACCGTTGAACTGTTGGACTGGGCGACAGGCGGCCCCTCGCCACCTGCTCTGGATAGGCGGGCAGATGCCTAAATTTCGCCCCAAACCGTTGCTATTCGGGCGTGAAGACATCAAATCTCCCGGAGATATTATGCTGCGCATCCTGCTCGTTGCCCTGACGCTGGGCCTGACTTTGGGCGGGGTGCCAATGCTGGCCCAAGCAGACGAGAGCGCGCTGAAACGGCTCGATACCGGCGATGACGGACGCGGATGGGAGGGGGTCGGGCGACTCGAACTGGCCGGGCGTGGGTTTTGCACCGGGGCGCTGATCGCGCCCGATCTGGTGCTGACGGCTGCGCATTGCCTTTTTGACAGTGTGACCGGCGCGCGGTTGAACCACGAAAAGATCGAGTTTCTGGCAGGTTGGCGCAACGGGCGCGCCTTGGCCTATCGCTGGGTGCGGCGCGCGGTGGTCCATCCCAGCTATGTCCATAACGGCGAGGTCGTCGCCGAGCGGGTGCGCAATGACGTGGCCCTGCTAGAGTTGCGCCATCCCATTCGCAACGCGCGCGTTGAGCCATTTGGCACCGACAAACGCCCAAAGACAGGCCAACAGGTCGGTGTGGTCAGCTATGCGCGCGGGCGCTCGGAGGCGCCGTCCTTGCAGGAGGTCTGCGACGTGATGGCCCGTCAGGAGGGCGTGCTGGTCATGTCTTGCGATGTCGATTACGGCAGCTCGGGCGCGCCGATCTTCACCTTTGACGGGGGCGCGCCGCGCGTCGTATCGGTGGTGTCGGCCATGGCCGAAGTGGACGGGCAAAAGGTATCATTAGGCACGCAATTGCTGCTACCGCTGGAAGTGCTCAAGGCTGAGTTGGCGGCAGGCAAGGGCGGGAACGCTGGCACCGGACCCAATATGGCCGAGGTCGGTCAAGTGCGCGACACCGGCGCCAAGTTTGCCAAGCCATGAGAATGCGCGCCGTCATATGCGCCGCGCTGCTCTGTGCTGTGGCTGCCCCGGTGATTGCCAGCGGGCTGATCCGACTGACGGACCGCGAGGATCTGTTTGGCTGGGAGGCCGTCGGGCGGTTGGAACTGAGCGATCATGGCTATTGCACCGGCACGCTGATTGCGCCCGATCTGGTGCTGACAGCGGCACATTGCGTCTATGACAAGACGGGCGCACCGATTGCGCCGCAGGACATGACATTTCGCGCCGGGCTGCGTGACGGGGTATTCATCTCGCAAAGTGGGGTGGCGCAGGTTGCGGCGCATCCCGGATACGCGCCCGGCCCTGATCTGAACAGCGATATGGTACGCCACGACGCGGCGCTGCTTAAATTGTCGGACGCCATTCCCGCCGCCATTGCCAGCCCTTTTGTGCTGACCGCGGGCGGGCGCACAGGACAGCGCGTAAGCGTCGTGTCATACGGGCAGGGGCGTGATGCGGCACTGTCGTGGCAGCGCGATTGCGGCGTGACGGCGGCAGGGCGCGGGCTGATGCGGTTCGACTGCGACGTGACGTTCGGCTCGTCCGGCTCGCCGGTCTTTTCGCGTGTTCATGGCCAGCGGGCGCGGATCGTTTCGCTGATCTCAAGCGGTGGGCGCGATGTGGCCTATGGCATGGAGTTGCCGCGCCTCGTCGACGAGATGAAGCGCGCGCTGCGTGCCGGACCCGCGGTGGCCACTGCCAGCCCACGGCGGGTGCAGGTGGGGCAGGGCGGCGGAGCGATGGGCGCGAAATTCGCAAAGCCGTGAGGCGCTCGCCGAGGTCTTGAATTCGCCCGTATCGTTACCCAAATATCTGATGCCGGATGCCACTGAGGGTCCGGCGAATGACCCGCCTGTCCCATGTGGGAAGGCATTCCATAATGGTATCGCTCAATGGAGGATGACCCATGCGAA
This sequence comes from Roseovarius sp. Pro17, assembly GCF_035599575.1. Lineage (NCBI taxonomy): Bacteria > Pseudomonadati > Pseudomonadota > Alphaproteobacteria > Rhodobacterales > Roseobacteraceae > Roseovarius > Roseovarius sp. Pro17. Next base: position 3,091,741 of record NZ_CP141179.1, on the reverse strand, counting down.
ACTTTGATCTGGCCCCGCTGTATCGGGCCACTGTTGGCTTTGACCAAATCGCGGATATGATGGACCGTGTCCTGTCCAGCGACGTCGCACAGCCGACCTATCCCCCCTATAATATTGAGAAAAATGACGATGATGCGTGGCGCATTTCGATCGCCGTGGCAGGCTTTGCCGAGGATGATCTGTCGGTCGAACTGCGCGAGGGCGCGCTGATCGTTTCGGCGAAAAAGGCCGATGACGGCGAAGAGCGCACCTATCTGCATCGCGGCATCGCCACCCGCGCGTTCGAGCGGCGTTTCCAACTGGCCGATCATGTGCGCGCGATGGGTGCAACCCATGCGGACGGTATGCTGCATATCGATCTGGTGCGCGAAGTGCCCGAGGCGCTGAAGCCTCGCCGTATTGCGATCGCAGGCGGCAAAAGCAGCGACAAGGATGTCGTCGACGCGAAATCCGTCAACTAAGACGAAAGCGCCCCGCCGGATATCCGGCGGGGCGTATTTTTAGCATCGGCAGTCTGACGTTCAGACCGACATGCAGATGTATTTCATCTCGAGGTAATCCTCGATGCCGTGATGGCTGCCTTCGCGGCCAAGGCCGGACTGCTTGACGCCGCCAAATGGTGCCACCTCGGTCGAGATGATGCCGGTGTTCACACCCACGATGCCATATTCCAGCGCCTCGGCCACCTTGTAGACGCGGCTGAGATCCTTGGCGTAGAAATAGCTGGCAAGGCCAAAGATCGTGTCGTTGGCCATCGCGATCACGTCGTCCTCATCATCGAACTTGAACAGCGGCGCGAGGGGGCCGAACGTCTCGTCCGTGGCGAACTGCATGTCTTGCGTTGCGCCGGTGATGATGGTCGGGGGCAGGAAATGCCCCTCGCGCTGAGCAGGCTCGCCGCCGCCCAAGATGACTTTGCCACCCTTGGATTTGGCGTCGGCGACGTGCTCTTGCACCTTCGTAATTGCGTCGGCGTTGATGAGCGGGCCGAGGGTGACGCCCTCTTCCAGACCATCGCCCATCTTCAGCTTTTCAACAGCCACCTTCAGCTTTTCCGCGAAGGTGTCATAGACGCCTGCTTGAACATAGATGCGGTTCGCGCAGACGCAGGTCTGGCCGTTGTTGCGGAACTTGCACATGATGGCGCCCTCGACGGCGGCGTCCAGATCGGCGTCGTCGAACACGATGAAGGGTGCGTTGCCGCCTAGTTCCATCGAGCATTTCATGACCTGATCGGCGGCTTGTTTCAGCAGGATGCGGCCTACTTCGGTCGACCCTGTAAACGTCAGCTTGCGCACGGCGGGGTTCTCGCAGAATTCCTTGCCTACCTCGGACGAGCGCGACGATGTGACGATGTTGAACACGCCCGCCGGGATGCCCGCACGCTCGGCCAGAACGCCCATGGCGGTGGCCGACAGCGGCGTTTCAGCCGCGGGGCGACCGACAAACGCACAGCCAGCGGCCAGCGCAGGTGCGGCCTTGCGGGTGATCATCGCGTTGGGGAAGTTCCAAGGCGTGATGGATGCGGCAACGCCAATGGGCTGCTTGATGACCATGATACGTTTGTCACGCTGGTGGCCGGGGATCGTCTCGCCGTAGACGCGCTTGGCCTCTTCGGCAAAGAATTCGATAAACGACGCGCCATAGGCGACCTCGCCCTTGGCTTCGGCCAGCGGCTTGCCCTGCTCGGCGGTCAGGATGATGCCCAGATCGTCCTGATGCTCCATCATCAGATCGAACCATTTGCGCATCACATTGGCGCGCTCCTTGCCGGTCCACTTGGCCCATTCCTTTTGCGCCTTTTCAGCGGCGGCGATAGCCTCGCTCACCTGCTCGCGGCTGAGATCGGCCATCTTGGCGATGACATCGCCGCGTGCCGGGTTTTTCACGTCGAACGTCTTGTCGCCGCTAACCCATTTGCCGTTCACATAGGCCTTGTCGGCCAGTAGCTCGGGATCCTTGAGCAGGGATTTAAGATCGGTCTTACTCATGTCATGCATCCTTTCGGGTTGAGTTTACGCGAGCCAAAGCACCTTGGATCGCGCTTGTCCAGCGTTGTCGGTGCGACGTTAGGGGATGCCCAGATAACGGTCCAGAACGCGCGACCACGCGTCGCTGCGCAGATATCTCAGCAAAGAGCGGTTCATCGGCTCACGCAAAGCTGAGTCGGTGGGTAGGGCGACGCCGTAATCCTGACGTCCGATGGCATCCTCAAGAACTTGCACCTCGTTGTCGAAGTTTTGAAGCGCGACATATTGCATCAACGGCTTATCATAAACGACCGCCCTCACCTCGCCGTCCAGCAACCCTTGCAGGCCGTCATTGATGTCGTCATAGCGTGCCACGCGAATGCCGCGTGCGGCCATTTCCTCGTCGCCGGTGGTGCCTTGCACTACGCCAATGCGGTATTTCTTCAGGTCTGACACGCCTTGGATCGCATTCCCGAGGCTGCCGACCGTCAGTGATGCCGCGATGGCGGCGGTAAAGCTGGCGACGATCAGCATGGCGGTAAACATCCAGATGACGCCCACGATGCGCCCGCCCAGAGTGCGCGGCGACTTGTCGCCGTAGCCGACCGTGGTCATCGTGACCGCCGCCCACCAGAACCCGTCGCCCAGCCCTTGGGCCGGGGATCGCGGGAATTCCTCGTTGCTGCGCCGCTCAAACGCCCAGACAGCGGCGCCGGCGGCCAGTAGAACTGTCGAAAGCGTGGCGATCGCGACCGCGAATTGCCAGGTAAAGAGGTTTTTTATCACCTGAAACCAGCCGCTTCCGGCGTCGGGGTCTATCGCGATGCCAAGGCCGGTCGTGTAGTAGGGAAACGTGAAATCCAGCTTGGCCTCACGTGCGGGCGTGATGGTGATGGCCGCGACGGCGGCGTCCACTTCGCCTGCTTCGACGGCGGCCAGCATCCCCTCCAACGTGTCCTCACGCCATTCAATGCTGCGGCCCAGATCGTCGGCCACGGCCAGCATCGCGTCGATTGCGATACCGCTCCATTCGCCGTCCGTCCCGACTAAGGCGAAGGGCGGCGCGCTTTTGGTCGCGACGATCAGCGGGCCGGTTTCCTCAGCACCTTGCGCGGCTTCGGCGGCACTGTCGGCGCCGATGTCCTGCGCGGCGGCAGGAAGCGCGGTCAGAAGCAGGGCAAAGATCAGGGCCAGCGCCCTCACGGGGGCGCGTGTGTCGCATATCGGCAAGGTCGGTGATCTCCTGTTTTGGGTTCTGGGCCGCTTTATCGGTATTTGAGCCAAAAGGTTCAAGGGGCCAGCCCCGGCGCGCAAGCGCTGCTTCGTCCGGCACGCTCAATCGCTGAAACGTTGCGACCAACAGGGCAGGATATCGCCCGGCTCTGCGCGCGCCAGATACACGGCCCGAGCGATAGCGCGGGCGAGGCAGGTCGCGGCAGCATGGCCAAGGATCAGGGTGTCGGCCACCGGATCTGCAAGCGCCCTTGCGCCGGTGCTAGCGGCAAAGACCAGATCGCCGTCCATCGGCGTATGCGACGGCAACAGGGCGCGGGCCATGCCGTCATGCGCCGCTGTGGCCAGCCGGGTGCACTGCGCTTGGTTCAGTGCGGCATCTGTGGCGACAATGGCGATGGTGGTATTGCCGCCATCACCCAACTTGGTTGGCGGCAGATGCACTTCGCCAAAGCTGCGCGCAGGGCCAAGGCCGCCGAATTCATCCCCGATCTCGAACGGGGCGGCCCAGAAATGCGGGCCATTTGCGACGGTTGCCGACCCCAATGCGTTGACCGCGACCAGTGCGCCGACTGTATGACCGGACGGCAGCACGAACGACGCCGAGCCGAGGCCACCCTTCAGCGTCGCCATCAGCGCACCCGTGCCGGCACCGGCGCTGCCAAGGTCGAATTTAGCCGCGCAGGCGGCCAATGCCTCGGCCCCGAGGCGCTTGTAAGGGTTCTCAACCCAATCTTTGGTCCCGCCATTCAGCAGATCAAAGAGGATCGCGCCCGGCACGATTGGCACGCGCACATTCCCCACGGCAAAACCGCGCCCTGCGGCGCGCAGCGCGTCCGCCACACCCGACGCCGCATCAAGGCCAAAGGCCGAACCGCCCGACAATACCAGCGCATCCACCTGCTGCACGGTCCGGTCCGGCGCCAGCAGATCCGTCTCGCGCGTGCCGGGCGCGCCGCCCATGACGTGCACGCCTGCGGTGAATGGTTCATCCGCCGTCAGCACCGTCGCGCCGGATCTCAGCGCGCCGTCGTTTGCGTTGCCGACACGCAGCCCCGGCACGTCGGTAATCAGGTTCATCGGGCCTGTTTGAGCGGTCATATGCCGGGATTCCTGCATCTATTTGCAAAATATCTTGCCAGAATACACGTGATAGGCAACAAAGACAGCAGGCCGAGGCGGTGGCGCCGCTTCCCCGATTCGGGACAAGGCCGTTTGTAGTCCAACCGTCCTGAACGCCGGGACCTTTCTATTTAGGAGGGTCGAAATGACTGAACGTCCAGAAATGTATCGCTTCCACAATGGCGAAAAGGCCAAACCTCAGTTTGATGGGGCCGAGTATGACGCACGCCTCAAGGGCCTGCGTGCGCGCATGTCCGATCTGGGTGTCGACGTGGCCGTGTTCACCTCGATGCACAATATCGCGTACTACTCCGGCTTTCTCTATTGCTCCTTCGGTCGTCCCTACGGTCTGGTCGTCACTGCCGATCAGGACGTGACCATTTCCGCCGGTATCGACGCAGGCCAGCCCTGGCGCCGCAGCCATGGCGACAACATCACCTATACAGACTGGCAGCGCGACAACTACTGGCGCGCGATCCTGTCCGTATCGGGCGAAGGCAAAGTCATCGGCTATGAGGCCGATCACCTGACGCTGCTGCAGAAATCCAAGATGGACAGCTTCCTCAAGCCGTCCAAATCGGTCGATATCGCGCCTACTACAATGGTTCAGCGTATGCACAAGAGCCAGGCCGAGCTGGATCTGATCCGCCGCTGCTGCAAGGTCGCGGATGTGGGTGGCTACGCGATCAAGGACGCGATCAAGGTCGGCACGCGCGAGATTGACGTCGCCATTGCAGGCCGCGACGCGATGGAGCTGGAGATTGCCAAGGAATTCCCGGATGCGGAATACCGCGATAGCTGGGTCTGGTTCCAGTCGGGCATCAACACCGACGGCGCACACAACCCTGTCACCGCGCGCAAGCTGGAAACCGGCGATATCCTGTCGCTGAACACCTTCCCGATGATCTCGGCCTACTACGTCGCGCTGGAGCGCACGATGTTCGTGGGCGAGGTGGATCCGGCTAGCCTCAAGATCTGGGAGGCGAACATCGCTGCGCATGAATACGGCATGAGCCTGCTCAAGCCGGGCGCGACCTGCTCGGAGATCACGCACAAGATCAACGACTTCCTCGAAGAGCGTCAGTTGCTGCAATACCGCACCTTCGGCTATGGCCACAGCTTTGGCATCCTGTCGCACTACTATGGCCGCGAGGCGGGTCTGGAACTGCGCGAAGATATCGACACAGTGCTCGAGCCCGGCATGGTCATCTCGATGGAGCCGATGCTGACCATCGCGGACGATCAGCCCGGCGCAGGCGGCTACCGCGAGCATGACGTGCTGATCATCACCGAAGACGGCAACGAAGACATCACCGGCTATCCCTACGGCCCGGATTTCAACGTCGTCGGCTAAGGCTGACTGTTTTGGATTTCAGAGGGCGGCCTTTAGTGGGCCGCCCTTTTTGCGATAACGAAGTAGCCTGTGGCCAAGTGGCGGAGTGGGCGAAACACCTCTTGGCGTTCGCCACACTGCGGCATTCAGTGAAAGCGTGCCGGAGCATTGTTGACTATCAGACCCCAGCGACAAGCCCCTTTGGGCGGCTAGGCGGGGCGAGGTAGGCGCTGGCCAACTGCGGTTTCAGCGCTACTCTGCAGCCACCAATTTCTTTCGGTTGTGCCTGTCTAATTCAATCAGAATTGGGTTCTGAAACCGATACTGCAGCAACTTGATCTCATTTTTTGAAATCACCACGCCTTTGCGCCAATGCTGGTCCTTCATCACCCCTGCGTATTCCGTGGCATAGTCGCGGAATTGGTCGTTGGTTACAGCAAATGATATCGGCAGGTGCTTCAGACTCTCCAGAATGAATTGATCCGCTTGAACGCCGCTAGGCACCACATAGATTTCATCTGGTCTGAGGCCAAAAATATCATAGAGCAGCGCGAATGTATGATGTTTAACCCGTGGGAGGGCTCCGTGCTCCATTAGCCTGAAAAAAATACTGGCATCAAAGAAACAAACGATACGATACCCTTCGGTCCGCAATTGGTGCGCGATCTCCGCAAGCGGCTGAGCGTCTAATCCGTTGTCGTGACCAAAGTGGTAAATATTGCTGCCGTCAATAATGACAGTTTTCGCATCTAGCCGCAGGTCGCGCATGAACCTTTCACGATCATTGGCCAGCAAGTAGTGTGGCTCGACGTAATGCTGCCTAGTGGAACGAAACCCGGAATAGACAATCAGCCAGAATATAACCAGCACTGCTGAAACCGGCAGTATGATGTCCATGTCCACAACGGGGCGCATCAAATACCACCACAAGGGCAGCGCGGAAGCTGCCGTCAGCAGCGAGACGATCAACGCTGAGCGGAATGTGTTTCGCAACCACGCGCCGAAGTCAAAGCCCGGCGTCTTAAGGTCGTGAGGCGCAAGCTTTTCGCCCAACGTGGTCGGTTCGTGCGTCATAGTATTGCTCGTATAGATGCCGTTAGCAGAAACGTAGCTTAGGATTCCTAAGAAGACCATAAGGGCGCAAAACGATCCTGAAAACGATGCCAGCAAACCCAAAGGCGCCCAGCAAGGGCTGCACCCTTACACATCCTGTTTCCATGTCGCGTCGATCCAGCCTAAAAAGGATCAGGCGCAGCGAAAGGACGACCATGCTCGCACTGGCAAAGCTCATCCTCATTGGTGGGGCGATTCTGACGGTGATCTACATCGCGCTGTCGCTTTGGTCGCGGCGGGTGCGGCGCAGCAAGCTGGAGGCTGAATGGCTGGTGGCGGGCAGGCCCGGCGACGAAGAAGACTTTGTCGACGCGGGGCTGAAAGAATATGACGGATCGGTGCGCCGAAAACTGATTCTGGGCGTTTACGTCGTGCCGATGGTCGTGATCGGCACGATCGTGTATCTGACGAATTTCAAGTGAGGGGGCCGGAATGGTCTATGTAAAATGGGTTTTCTGGGGCGTGTTCTGGGCGATCATCATCGCATTCCTGCACTACACGCTACCGCAGCACGACATTGCGCGCATCACCGACACCTATGAAAAGCGCGTCGATTTCGGCGAAAACTCGATTTTCTGGGCCAATTCGAACTCGGGCAACGCGCAGGCACCAAAGAACCGCGACGTGTTTTTTATCCAGGCGTTCCGCACGGACGGTAAGCCGATGATCTATCGCAACGAGGATACCGGCTGGGGCTGGCCGCCCTATTTCAAATTCGACACGTCGAACCTGCAGGCTGAGGCGTCTGATCTTCTCTCCAAGCGGAGCGCGGGCACCGCGCAATGGGTGTCGATCACGCATTACGGCTGGCGCAACGAGTTCATGTCGATTTTTCCCAACGCCATCTCGGTCAAGGCGGTCGACGGACCGGATGTGCGCATCATCCCGTGGTTTAACATCATCCTTCTTACGCTGCTTGCCGCGCTCTTTTGGGGCATTTGGGCGAGGTGGCGCAAGTTCCGCACCCGCCGCGAAAAGCGCAAGGTTGACGACTATACCGACGGCTGGGGTTAAGCGCTGATTTTGGCGAAAAACAACTCTCTCTATCGGGCCAGATTGCGCCAGCCATAGGTCCAGTCTAGGCTCGCGCTATGGCGATCCCGGTCGAAACCTTTTTCCTCAGCGCTGATGCGGCCGGCACTTTGCAGGCGCGCATCCAGCAGATGATTGCCGAGGGCATCCTGTCGGGTCGCTTTGCCAAGGGGGAAAAGCTGCCATCGTCCCGCGGCCTCGCCGCGCATCTTGGCGTAAGCCGCATCACCGTCACGCTGGCCTATACCGAATTGCAGGCAAACGATTATCTGACCGCGCGCGACAGATCGGGCTACTACGTGTCCGATACCGCGCCCGAGCCACCACGCTTTGCCTCGCGTCATCCCACGCAGGACCGCATCGATTGGTCCCGTGCGCTGGGGCGTCGCTATACCGGTGGCGCGACACCGGAAAAACCGCAGGATTGGGCCAGCTATCCCTATCCGTTTCTATACGGGCAGAGCGATCCAAAGTTGTTCGATCACGCCAATTGGCGCCATTGCGCGCTGCGTGCCTTGGGTCAAAAGGATTTCCACGCGCAGGCGACGGATTACTATGATCAGGACGATCCGCAGCTGATCGAATTCATCACACGTCATACGCTGCCCCGGCGCGGGATACTGGCCGAGCCGGATGAGATCCTCGTTACCATGGGCGCGCAGAACGCCCTCTGGTTGACCGCGCAGGTGCTACTGACCCAGCGTCGCACGGCGGTGATCGAGGATCCATGTTACTATGGCCTGCGCGATATCCTGACGCAGGCGCGCTGTCATACTGCTGCCGTTCCTGTCGACGGGCGCGGCCTGCTACCCGGCGCGCTGCCGGATCATGCGGACGTGATTTTCACCACCCCCAGCCACCAATGCCCGACCAATGCGACGATGCCGATGGCGCGGCGCCGCGCGCTGCTGGCCAAGGCGCGCAGCATGGATGCGCTGATTGTCGAGGATGACTATGAGTTCGAGATGTCGTTCCTGAATGCGCCCTCGCCCTCGCTGAAATCGCTCGATCGGGATGGGCGGGTGATCTATGTCGGCAGCTTTTCCAAGTCGATCTTTCCCGGCCTGCGCCTTGGTTATCTGGTCGGCCCGCGCCCGTTTATCCGCGAGGCGCGCGCGCTGCGGGCCAGTGTGCTGCGCCATCCACCCGGCCTGATACAGCGCACGGCGGCCTATTTCCTGAGCCTCGGACATTACGACAGCCTGATCCGCCGCACCTCGCGCGCCTATGGCGAGCGGCGCGGCGTGATGGAGGATGCATTGGCCGAGCATGGCCTGACCGTGGCCGGGCGCGGGCTGCATGGCGGTTCGTCGATATGGATGCGCGCGGCTGAGGGCGTCGATATGGGGGCAATCGCCGCAGATCTACGCGGTGTGGGCGTGCTGATAGAACCTGGCGCGTCCTTCTTTCAGGGGCCGACACCGCCGCGCAACTTCTACCGCCTCGCCTATTCGTCGATCCCGCCGGGCAAGATCGGCGCCGGCATCGCCCTGATCGCCGAAGCACTGCGCCGTGCGTAGTTTTTTTGGCCCCATCGCGTAGATGCATCTGGCCCTATTGCGTCCGCCCCGCTGACTTTACTTTCACCCAAACGCCGCGCCACCTAACCCCGAGGATAGACCCCATGAAAATGACCACCGAAGAAGCCTTTGTCAAAACCCTGCAAATGCACGGTATCGAACATGCGTTCGGGATTATCGGGTCCGCCTTCATGCCGATTTCAGATATTTTCCCCAAGGCTGGCATCACGTTCTGGGATTGCGCGCATGAGGGGTCGGGCGGGATGATGGCCGATGGCTATACCCGCGCGACCGGCAAGATGAGTATGATGATCGCGCAGAATGGTCCCGGCATCACGAACTTCGTCACCGCCGTAAAAACCGCCTACTGGAATCACACGCCGCTGTTGTTGGTGACGCCACAGGCGGCGAACAAGACGTTGGGGCAGGGCGGGTTTCAGGAGGTCGAACAGATGGCCGCCTTTGCCGACATGGTCGCTTACCAAGAAGAAGTGCGCGATCCTACCCGCGTGGCTGAGGTGCTGAACCGCGTAATCCTGAACGCCAAGCGCGCCAGCGCGCCTGCGCAAATCAACATGCCGCGCGATTTTTGGACTCAGGTGATCGACATCGAGCTGCCACAGATCGTGGCGTTCGAGCGCCCGTCAGGCGGCGAAGAGGCACTGGATGAGGCGGCGGACTTGCTGTCGAAAGCCAAGTTTCCGGTGATCCTGAATGGCGCGGGCGTTATCCTCGGCGATGCCATCGACGCGTCAAAGCAGCTGGCCGAACGCCTCGATGCACCTGTCTGTGTGGGCTATCAGCATAACGACGCGTTTCCCGGCGCGCACCCGCTTTTCGCCGGGCCGCTGGGCTATAACGGGTCCAAGGCCGCGATGCAGCTGATCGCCAAGGCCGATGTGGTGCTGGCGCTGGGCACACGGCTGAACCCGTTTTCGACGCTGCCGGGCTATGGCATCGACTATTGGCCAAAAGGCGCCAAGATCATTCAGGTCGATATCAATCCCGACCGCATCGGCCTGACCAAAAAGGTCAGTGTCGGTATTATCGGCGATGCCAAGAAGGTGGCAAATTCGATCCTGTCGAAACTGTCCGACACCGCTGGCGACGAGGGCCGGGATGAGCGCAAGAACCTTATCGCCACCACCAAATCCGCTTGGGCGCAGGAACTATCCTCGATGGATCACGAGGAGGATGACGAAGGCACGACCTGGAATCAGCGCTGCCGCGATGCCAAACCCGACTGGATGAGCCCCCGCATGGCGTGGCGCGCGATCCAGTCCGCGCTGCCCAAGGAGGCGATCATCAGCTCCGACATCGGCAATAACTGCGCCATCGGCAACGCCTATCCGACATTTGAGGAGGGCCGCAAATATCTGGCCCCCGGCCTGTTCGGCCCTTGTGGCTATGGCCTGCCCTCGGTCGTGGGGGCCAAGATCGGCTGTCCCGATGTGCCTGTTGTTGGCTTTTCCGGCGACGGCGCGTTCGGCATCGCGGTGACCGAACTGACGGCGATAGGGCGCGAAGAATGGCCCGCTGTCACCCAGATCGTTTTCCGCAACTACCAGTGGGGCGCGGAAAAGCGGAACTCGACCCTTTGGTATGACGACAATTTTGTCGGGACCGAACTGGACACGCAGGTATCTTACGCCGGTATCGCCAATGCCTGCGGGCTGAAAGGTGTCGTCGCGCATACGATGGAGGAACTGACCGAGGCCCTCAATCGGGCAATCAAGGACCAGATGGAGAACGGGGTAACTACTCTGATCGAGGCGATGATCAATCAGGAACTGGGCGAGCCTTTCCGCCGCGACGCGATGAAAAAACCCGTCGCCGTGGCCGGGATCGACGCTGCGGACATGCGTCCTCAGACGGTATGAGTCCGCGCGCTATCCTCGTCCTCAATGCCGGATCGTCTACGATCAAGGTAGCGGTGTTCGAGGATGGGCGCGAAGTGGCGCGCGCCGGGGCGGACGCGGTGCCGGATCACGGCGCGGCGCTGGGCACGGTGATGGCGGCGCTGGCCGGGCAGGGTTACGGGCTGAACCGCTTTGCCGCAGCCGCGCACCGCGTTGTGCATGGCGGTCCGGACCTCAGCGAAACTGCCCGCATCACGTCCGATCTGCGCGCTCAGATCGTCGCCTGCATCCCGCTGGCGCCGCTGCATAATCCGCACCACCTGGAGGTGATCGACCGCATTGCGCTGGCGGCGCCCGACCTGCCGCAATTTGCCAGTTTTGATACCGCCTTTCATGCCAGCATACCCGAGGTCGCGGTGCGCTATGCGCTGCCCGATGTGGTGGAAACCCAAGGCCTGCGGCGCTACGGATTTCACGGCATCAGCTATGCAGCGCTGGTCGAGGCACTACCGCAACAGACCGGCCAGCCGCTGCCGCGCCGCTTGCTTGCCTTTCACCTCGGCAATGGCGCGTCGATCTGCGCGATAAAGGATGGCCGCTCGGTCGCCACAACCATGGGCTATTCGCCCAATGCCGGCCTGACGATGGGCACGCGCAGCGGTGACATGGATCCTGCCGCCGTGTTGGAACTGGCCCGGCGCATGGGCGTCGACGCCGCCGAGTCCCTGCTGACGCATGCCTCCGGCCTGCTGGGGCTGTCGGGCGAAAGTTTTGACATGCGCGCTTTGGAGGCGTCGGATACGCCCGGTGCGCACTGGGCAATCCGGCATTTCTGCTACTGGGCCGCACGGCACGCAGGCTCGATGATCGCAGCGATGGGGGGAGTCGACGCCATCGCCTTTACCGGTGGTATCGGCGAGAACGCACGTGACATCCGGAACGATATTCTGCTTAAATTGGCTTGGGCAGGAGACGTTCCCGTTCACATCGTGCCCGCGCAAGAAGAAGCCTTCATCGCGCGGGAGGCATCCAATCTGATGGAAGGCCCAGACTTTGCCGCATAGACAGCCCGATCTGGACCTTTCGCCCCGCGTTTCGGACGAGGTGCGCAAGACGACCTGCTACATGTGCGCCTGCCGCTGCGGCATCGACGTGCATATGAAGGATGGAAAGGTCGCCTACATCGAGGGCAACCGCGATCACCCGGTGAACAAGGGCGTCCTGTGTGCCAAGGGCAGCGCGGGCATCATGCAGCACAATGCGCCCTCGCGCCTGCGCGCGCCGCTCAAGCGCGTTGGTCCGCGAGGATCGGGCGAATTCGAAGAGATCAGCTGGGACGAGGCGCTGTCGCTGGCGACCGAGTGGCTGGCCCCTCTGCGCGAAACGGCGCCGGAGAAGCTGGCCTTCTTTACAGGCCGCGACCAGTCTCAGAGCTTTACCAGCTACTGGGCGCAGAATTTCGGCACGCCGAACTACGCGGCGCATGGCGGCTTTTGCTCGGTCAACATGGCGGCTGCTGGCATCTATACGATGGGCGGCGCGTTCTGGGAATTTGGCACCCCCGACTGGGATCACACCAAGCTGTTCATGTTGTTCGGCGTCGCCGAGGACCATGACAGCAACCCGATCAAGATGGGGATCGGCAAGCTGAAGGCGCGCGGCGCACGGGTGATCGGAGTCAATCCCATCCGCACCGGCTATAACGCGATCGCCGACGATTGGGTCGGCATTACGCCCGGCACCGACGGCCTTTTTATCTTGGCGCTGGTTCATGAGTTGATGAAGGCGGGCCGGATCGACGTCGATTACCTCGCGCGCTACACCAACGCGCCGGTGCTGGTGAATAGCGATCCGAAATCGCCCGAACATGGGCTGTTCCTGCGCGATGGTGACGATAAACCGCTGGTTATTGACCGCAATACGGGCAAGCTGGCGGCGTTCGACAAACCCGGCATCCGCCCCGATCTGCACGCCACCCATCGCGCGGCTGGCATCACGCACCGCCCGGTCATGCACCTAATGGCCGAGCGCTACCTCGACAAGAAGTACGCGCCCGAGGCTGTGGCCGAACGTTGCGGGCTGACTGTGCAAAAGATCAGAAACATCGCCGCCGAACTGGCCCGCGTCGCCTTTGACGAGGCGTTCACGCTGGACCGCGAATGGACCGATTTTCGCGGCGAGACGCACCAGACCATGACGGGCCGCCCCGTCAGTTTTCACGCGATGCGCGGTATTTCCGCCCATTCCAACGGGTTTCAGACCTGCCGCGCGCTGCATGTGCTGCAAATCATCCTCGGCACAGTCGAAGTGCCCGGCGGGATGCGCTTCAAGCCGCCATACCCCAAACCGGTCAGTGCCCATCCAAGGCCGCATAGCAACAGCGCCCCCGGTAAGCCGTTGGATGGCCCGCACTTGGGCTACGTCACAGGACCGGATGATCTTTGTCTCAAAGCCGATGGATCACCTGCGCGCATCGACAAGGCGTTTACCTGGGAAAACCCGCTCAGCGCGCATGGGTTGATGCATATGGTGATCTCGAACGCCCATGCTGGCGATCCCTACAAGATCGACACGCTGTTCATGTATATGGCGAACATGTCGTGGAATTCGTCGATGAACACCGGCGGCGTGATGGAAATGCTGACTGACACTGATGAGAACGGCGACTACGTCATCCCCCGCATCATCTATTCCGACGCCTACAGCAGCGAAATGGTTGCCTATGCTGACCTCATTCTGCCAGATACGACCTATCTGGAACGCTACGATTGCATCTCCCTTCTTGACCGCCCCATCAGCGAGCCTAATGCGGCCGCAGATGCCATCCGCTGGCCGGTCGTGCAGCCGGACCGCGACGTGCGCGGCTTTCAATCCGCGCTCTGCGAGTTGGGCGCGCGGCTGAATCTACCGGGTTTTGTGACCGAAGATGGCGGCCAGAAATACGCCGACTACGCCGACTACATCACCAATCACCAGCGCAAGCCGGGCATCGGCCCGCTTGCCGGCTGGCGGATGGGCAAGCATGGTCTGACCCATGGGCGCGGCGCCCCAAACGAGGCGCAGCTGGACAGCTATATCAAGAATGGTGGCTTTTGCGTCCAGCACATCCCCGAGGATGCGCAATACTACAAACCATGGAACATGGCCTATCAGGATTGGGCCGTTGGCATCGGCATCTTTGACAGCCCGCAGCCCTATATCTTTGATCTCTATGCCGAGCCTTTGCGCCGCTTCCAACTGGCCGCTGAAGGGCATGGCGAACGTCAGCCGCCCGATCACCTGCGCGAGCGGATCAAGGCCACGCTGGACCCGCTGCCGATCTGGTATCCCGCGCTGGAGGACGGCCATGTCGACGGTGAGGAATATCCGATCCACGCCCTGACCCAGCGGCCCATGGCGATGTATCATAGCTGGGGCGGCCAGAATGCATGGCTGCGCCAGATCCACGGGTATAACCCGCTCTATCTGCCCACACAGCTGTTCCAGCAGCACGGATTTTCTGATGGCGACTGGGCGCGCGTCACCTCGGCCCATGGCGAGATCACCGTGCCGGTCGCGCATATGGCGGCGCTTAACCCGCATACTGTCTGGACATGGAACGCCATCGGCAAACGCAAGGGCGCGTGGGCGCTGAAAGATGGCGCGCCAGAGACGACCAAAGGCTTTCTGCTGAACCACCTCATTCACGAGCTGTTGCCCCCGCGTGGGGATGGACTGCGTTGGGCCAATTCCGACCCGGTCACGGGTCAGGCCGCATGGTTCGATTTGCGCGTAAAGATCGAAAAGGTGCGCGCCCCGGATGAGGCCCATCCGGTGCTGCCGCGCATCGCTTCGCCAGTGGGGCAGGGGCCGGATGAGTTGACATGGAAAGTGGGCAAATGACCAACCTCCCCGGCACAACGCAGCGCAAACTGGGCCTTGTGATCGACCTCGACACCTGCGTTGGCTGTCATGCCTGCGTCATCTCTTGCAAGGGGTGGAACACCGAAAACTATGGTGCCCCCCTCAGCGATCAACGCCCCTATGGCGAGGACCCCACCGGCACGTTCCTCAACCGCGTGCACAGTTACGAGGTGCAGCCCGATCACGGTGCCGCCCAGCTGGTCCACTTTCCCAAATCGTGCCTGCATTGCGAGGATGCGCCGTGCGTGACCGTCTGCCCCACCGGCGCCAGCTACAAACGCGAAGAGGACGGCATCGTTTTGGTCAATGAGAGCGATTGCATCGGCTGCGGCCTCTGTGCGTGGGCCTGCCCTTACGGCGCGCGCGAGATGGACGCAGCAGAGGGCGTGATGAAGAAATGCACCCTCTGCGTTGATCGCATCTATAACGAAAACCTGCCCGAGGCGGACCGCGTTCCCGTCTGTGTGCGCACCTGTCCTGCCGGCGCGCGCCATTTCGGCGACTTCGCCGACCCCGACAGCCATGTCAGCCAACTCACGGCCGAGCGTGGCGGCTTTGATCTGATGCCCGAGCAAGGCACCAAGCCGGTCAATAAATACCTGCCACCGCGCCCTCGCGACCAGTTGGACCAGCCGCAACAGACCGACATACTCGCCCCGTTCCTCGACACGGTCGCCGAAGAGCCGCGTGGCTTTGTCGCTTGGCTCGACCGCGCGCTATCCAAGGTCTGACATGCATCCCGCCCCGTCCGTCATCGTCTTTACCACGCTCTCCGGTCTCGGCTTTGGCCTGCTGTTCTGGCTTGGTCTCGGCCTACCCGGCGTCACCGGATGGAGCGCTTTTGCCTTCTTTGCCATCGCCTACATCCTCGCGGTGGGCGGCCTCATGGCATCCACCTGCCACCTCGGCCACCCAGAACGCGCGCTCAAGGCGTTCAGCCAATGGCGCACCAGCTGGCTCAGCCGCGAAGGCTGCGCGGCGGTCGCGGCGCTCATCCTCATGGCGCTCTACGGCGCGGGCCTTGTGTTCTTTGATCAGCGCTGGGTGCCCCTCGGCTGGCTGGGCGCGGCCCTCTGCCTTGGCGTGACGCTGACCACCTCGATGATCTATGCCCAGATGAAGACCGTCCCGCGCTGGCGCACTTGGCTCACTCCGGCGCTTTTCTTTGCCATATCGCTGGCAGGGGGCGCATTGTTGGCCGGGCAGATCACCTTGGCGCTGATCCTGCTGCCCATCGCCGCGATCATCCAGATTGCATGGTGGCTGCGCGGTGACAGCGCGCTGGCCCGCTCGGGCACTAACCTCAGCACAGCGACGGGCCTTGGCCATATCGGCACGCCTCGCGCGTTCGAGCCGCCCCACACCGGCACCAACTACCTCCTGCGCGAATTCGTCTACGTCGTTGGCCGCCGCCACGCGCAAAAACTGCGCACAATCGCCTTTGCCGTCGGCTATGTCCTGCCCATATTGTTGCTTGGCCTGCCGGGGGGGCATGTCACAGCCGCGCTTGCCGTGCTAAGCCATGTCTTGGGGGTCACGGCATCCCGCTGGCTTTTCTTTGCCGAGGCCGAACACGTCGTCGGACTCTATTACGGCAAACGAACAGCCTGAGCGCGCCCAGACTTTCGTCGTTCCAGAAATACTCTCATCCGTCCGGAGCCAAGACATGCAAACTTTCGATCTACGCACCACCCCGACCAAACCATGGGTCAACGGCGCTGGCACACGGCAGGAACTGGCATCAGGCCAGCAAGACGGCCAGACCACTTGGTGGCTGAGCGCCGCCAATATCGAGCGGGATTGCGCCTTTTCCACCTATCCCGGCCTCGCGCGGTTGCATGTTGTGATCTCTGGTTCCGGCACGCGCCTTACCGGCGACGGTATCGATCTGGAAGCGCGGCCCATGACACCCATAGCCTTTGACGGCGACACGCTGCTGAACTGCCAGCTATTGGGCGGACCCTGCACCGCGTTCAACGTGATCTACGATCCCGCCATGATACACCCCGATCTGTCGGCGCTGGAGGCGGGCGCGCATGAGGTGGATGCACGTGAAATAGCGGTGTTCTGCGTCTCTGGCTCGGCGTCGGTGGATGGCATGGGGCTGGAGGTCGGTCAGGGCGCCCTGCTGCGCGGTGCGGCGACGATCACCGTCGATCCCAGCGCCGAAGTGCTCTGCGCGCGTCTGGACCCGGCCTAAACCCGATAGCCCTGAGACGCCCGCCGACAATCCCCCCCCCGCGTTAAGTGCCGCCCGCACGCAATGCATTGCGCCAGATCGGCTTAGTGCATTAGCTTGATCTCAAACGCGACGGCTCATGCGTCGGGGGTGACCGTTCTTGTGTGTCCGGTGTAGTGTCCGCTATGCGGGACGAAGCCGCCGTCCACGGCGGCCGCGTCAAAGTCCGCTTCAGGGAAGCCGTTCAACAAACGGTGATTTTTGGCTAAGGGTGCTGAACAGCTAGATGTGCTAGTAGGGCTGGAAAAAAGGCACTGCCGTGCCAACGGCGCGCCTCGTGCTGTCAGACGTCAACGCTTATGCGGATTTTGGACGGGTCCACTCCGAAATGTACAGCCAAGCCTTGGCGAGCCTGTTCCGGTGTCATCGTGATAGCAGCGGCTTGTATGGTTGGCGTCAAATCAAACTTACAATCGGCGAAGTGCACGTCGAGCGGTTTAACCGTGCGCATTTTGTTATCTCTGCTGCGTCCCGGCTTTTCTGCGAGCCATTTTTCGTGCTCCTTCTCGATGTGCTCTAGCAGTCGAGGCACAGGCACCAGCCAAACGGACAAGTTATCAACATCTTTCCCGGTTGCCATGAGGCAATAGTCTGCACCGTCCAAACTTGGCACGTTTGCGTCAGCGTCGCCAGAATCGGCGGCAAACTGGACTGACCCGTGCACGGTATTGACCACCAACAGGCAGTGTTTGCCGTCCAACTCCACTTCGTACCTGCCAGCGTGCCGCCGCAGCAGTTTAGCGTCCGGGAGCATCGTCAAAATTGCTTCTTTACGTTCAGTAGCGTTCATAACTTTCATCCATACAGGTTCATAAGGACTCATAATAGATAACAGTTTTATTTTGTCCAGTATAGTTTGGTATATTCTGGTAAAGCAATCTGCGGCTGCGCATGCGCAGAGGCGGGATGGTGGGGCCATGGTGAGCGGCTACCCTTGTTCGAAAGCACTGCTTTACCTGCCAGAAACGCTCGTTTTTGGAGCAGCTGGAAGACGGCCTGTTTCCGGCTGCCACAAACCCCATTCAAAACCTAGGCAGTTGTTGAAGGTTTTTGCCTCCATCGTAAGAGCAGCCATTCGCGGCGTTGCAAAATATTGATAAGATGGGCTCACAACCGATATTCGCTATCATAAAAAAAGGCCCCGCACTTCCATGCGGGGCCTTCTCCATTTCTTTCACAAGCCTAAGCCCGCGTATCAGTCGTCGTCGGACTTCAACGCCGCGCCTAGGATATCGCCCAGCGATGCGCCCGAGTCGGACGAGCCATACTGCTGCACGGCCTCTTTCTCTTCGGCGATCTCGCGGGCCTTGATCGACAGGCCCAGACGGTGCGATTTGGCGTCCACGTTGGTTACGCGCACATCGACCTTGTTACCGACCGAGAAACGCTCGGGGCGTTGTTCGGCGCGGTCACGCGACAGGTCGGAGCGGCGGATGAAGGACTTCATGCCCTCATATTCCACTTCGACGCCGCCGTCCTCGATCGAGGTCACCTCAACGGTGATGATCGAGCCGCGCTTTACGCCGCCGACCGCCTCGGCGAACTTGTCGCCGCCCAGGTTCTTGATCGAGAGCGAAATGCGCTCCTTGTCGGTGTCGACCTCAGAGACAACCGCCTGAACGGTATCGCCCTTGCGGTAGTTCTGGATCGCATCCTCGCCACGCTCGTCCCAGCTGATGTCGCTGAGGTGAACCATGCCGTCGATTTCGCCTTCGAGGCCGATGAACAGACCGAATTCGGTGATGTTCTTGACCTCGCCCTCGACTTCGGTGCCCTCGGGGTGTGTTTCTGCAAACACTTCCCACGGGTTGCGCATGGTCTGCTTGAGACCAAGTGAAACGCGGCGCTTGGCCTGGTCGATTTCCAGAACCATGACCTCAACCTCTTGCGAGGTGGACACGATCTTGCCGGGATGCACGTTCTTTTTGGTCCAGGACATCTCGCTGACGTGAACCAGACCTTCGACGCCCGGCTCCAGCTCGACGAATGCACCGTAGTCGGTGATGTTGGTGACGCGACCCGTATGGCTGGATTCCAGCGGGTATTTCGCGGCAACCATATCCCACGGATCTTCCTGAAGCTGCTTCATGCCAAGGCTGATACGGTGGGTTTCTTTGTTGATCTTGATGACTTGCACCTTGACCGTCTCGCCGATGGCGAGGATCTCGGACGGGTGGTTCACGCGGCGCCATGCCATGTCGGTGACGTGCAGCAGGCCGTCAACACCGCCCAGATCGACGAATGCGCCGTATTCAGTGATGTTCTTGACGACGCCGTCGACATTGTCGCCCTCGGTCAGCTTGCCGATGACTTCGGCGCGCTGCTCGGCGCGGGACTCTTCGAGGATCGCACGACGCGATACCACGATGTTGCCACGGCGGCGGTCCATTTTCAGAACCTGGAACGGCTGCTTAAGGCCCATCAGCGGGCCAGCGTCACGCACGGGGCGCACATCAACCTGGCTGCCGGGCAGGAACGCAACAGCGCCGCCCAGATCGACGGTAAAGCCACCTTTGACGCGGCCAAAGATAGCGCCTTCGACGCGCTCTTCTGCGGCGTATGCCTTTTCCAGACGGTCCCATGCTTCTTCGCGGCGGGCCATTTCACGGCTGATGACAGCCTCGCCACGCGAGTTTTCGGCCGAGCGCAGGAACACTTCAACTTCGTCGCCGACGTTGATGTTCGGCTGCTCGCCGGGATCTGCGAATTCTTTGAGGTCGACGCGGCCTTCCATCTTGTAGCCAACGTCGATGATGGCCTGGCCCGCTTCGACAGCGATGACCTTGCCTTTGACGACTGAGCCCTCTTCGGGCGTGTCCATTTCGAAGCTTTCGTTCAGGAGGGCTTCGAATTCCTCCATAGATGTATCTTGAGCCATGTGGTCTCGGATTCCTTTATGGTTTTTTGCGGGCCGTGCGGTTGTCTCCGCCGGTCTTGGGGTTTCATTGGTCAGACGATGTGCAAAACGCCGAAAGAGGCCCGTATCCGGGGCCCTGCTCGATTCTTCCGAGTATGCGGTAATTACCGCCTTGGTGACAGGCGCGCGTATATGCCGGGCGGACCGGAATGGCAAGGGCGACTCAGGCCTGCTGCACGCGCATCACCTCGGCGATGGCGGCGGCGACGGCCTGCTCGATGGTGAGCGTCGAGGTGTCCAATAGCACGGCGTCGTTAGCGGGTATCAGTGGGGCGGCTGAGCGAGCGCTGTCGCGCGCGTCGCGTTGGCGCAGGTCGTCCAGCACCTCGCCGTAGGTGATATCGTGACCGGTGCTGACCAACTCGGTCAGGCGACGCGCGGCGCGCACGTCGTCGGTGGCCGTGACATATAGCTTCACGTCCGCATCGGGGCAGATCACCGTGCCGATATCGCGCCCGTCCAGTACCGCACCGCCTGAGCGGGCGGCGAATGCGCGCTGGAAGTCGATCAGCGCCTCGCGCACCTCGGGGATCGCAGCGACGCGGCTGGCGGCCTGACCGACCTCCGGCGTGCGCAGATCGCGTGCCTCAAGGTCGTGCGGCTGAAGGCTGCGCGCGGCCTCGACGGCGTCGGTGCCATCCAGCGTGCGCCGGCCGGTCGCGCGATAGAGCAGGCCGGTATCCAGATGGGCAAAGCCGAAATGCGCCGCAAGGCGACGCCCGACCGTGCCTTTGCCCGCCGCTGCGGGGCCATCGATAGCGATAGTGAATGCCATTGTCGCGCGTCCTTCGTCGATACCCTGTCCTTGGGTAGAGCATGGCCGCTTGCGCCTCAAGCGACGAGGGCGGAAAAATGCGCCACCGGCGGTGCGTGGCCGTAGCGGCCGGGCGGCTTGGCCATAGGCGCGCCTTGGATATTTGGATCAAGAGAAAGCAGAAGGGCACGCGTTGACCATAGCGTTGTGCCAAGAAGCGGCGGGAGCCACTCTTGCATGAGGGACGTCATGGGCCGATAGTTGGTCGCGGACCGGTCGGTCGTGGGATTTACCAAGAAGAGAGCGCAATGAGCACGGCGGCTTGGAGCAGAATCGCGCCGGAAGGTGGGCGTCCCTTCGTCAAGATGCACGGGCTGCGCAATCACTTTGTGATCGTGGACGGCCGGGATGCCCCTTATGCGCCAAGCGAGGCTGCGATTGCGCGCATCTGCGATGTGCAGGTCGGCGTGGGCGGGGATCAACTGCTGATCATCCAGCACTCGGACCGGGCTGATGCTTTTCTGCGGATACTGAATATCGACGGGCGCGAGGTGTCGGCCTGTGGCAACGCGACCCGCTGCGCTGCGTGGCTGCTGCTGGAAGAGACCGGGCGCGATGGCGTGACGCTGGAGACGGGGGCGGGCGTCTTGCGCTGCGCCCGTGCAGGGCCGTGTGAAGTCAGTGTGCAGATGGGGCGCATCGTGCATGATTGGCAGGCCATTCCGCTGGCGCGCGCGGTCGATACGCTGGATCTGCCGCTGGTGCATGGGCCGCTGGCGCGCGGGGTGGCATCCTACATCGGCAACCCGCATGTCACGTTTTTTGTGTCCGACCTTGCCGCGCTGGATGTTGCCGCGTTGGCCCATCCGGTGCTGAGCGATCCGCTGTTTCCCGAGCAGGTGAATGTGGGTCTGGCCGAGGTGACCGGGGTGGCGTCGCTGCGATTGCAGGCGTATGAGCGACCTGGAATACTGACCGGGGCCTGCGGCACCGGTGCTTGCGTCGCGGTGCGTGCCGCACGTCTGCGCGGACTGGTCGGGCCGGGGCGGATCCGCGTGGAAATGGGCGCGGGCGCGGTGATCGTCGACGTCTCGGATACCGGCGACGCTGTCATGACCGGGCCGGTCGCGTTTTGCTACAGCGGCCGTTTGCCGCGCGAACTGGAAGGGACGGTATGAGCGAACCGATGATCGTCATCGAAGGGGTCAGCAAGACCTATCGCATGAAAGGCCGCCCTGATGTGCGCGCGCTCGACAATGTCAGCAATTGTATAGCGCGAGGCGAGGTTGTGGTGATTATCGGGCCTTCGGGGTCGGGTAAGTCCACGCTGCTGCGTGCGCTGAACGGGCTTCAGCCGGTGGATGAGGGCCGCATCGTGATAGACGGGATCGAGGTTACGAACCGCAAGACCGACATCAACAAGCTGCGCGCCGAGGTCGGCATGGTGTTCCAGCATTTCAACCTCTTTCAGCACAAGAGCGCGCTGGAGAATATCGTATTGCCCCAGATTATCGTCGCCAAGCGCAGCCGCGCCGAGGCCGAGAGCATCGCGCGCGATTTGCTGAAAAAGGTCGGGCTGCCGGACGTCGAGGCCAGCTATCCGGTCATGCTGTCGGGCGGCCAACAGCAGCGCATCGCCATCGCGCGGTCGCTGGCGATGAAGCCCAAGGTAATGCTGTTTGACGAGGCCACATCGGCGCTGGACCCCGAAACCGTCGGCGGCGTGCTGGAGCAGATGCGCGCCCTGGCCGCCGAGGGGATGACCATGGCAGTCGTCACGCATGAGATGGGGTTCGCCCGCGAGGCGGCGGATCGGGTCATCTTCATGGATGGCGGTGCGATCGTCGAGGAAAACACTCCGGTCGCATTTTTCGACAACCCCCGCACTAACCGGGCGCAGGATTTCCTGAGCCAGATCCTGTAGCCCCTACAAGTTCAACCAAGGAGGAGAAAACGCAATGAAACTGAAATCCCTTATCGCAGGCCTGATCGGTGGTGCCGTCATGGCCGCCGCAGCGACCGTATCGCTGGCCGAAACCACGATGGAAAAAATCGTGCGCACGGGCGAGATGACCATCGCCGTGCAGACCCAAGGGCCCCCCGTCAGCTTTATCGACAAGAATGGCGAGCGCACGGGCCTTGCCATCGAACTGGCGCAGATGATGGCCGACGACATGGGCGTCAAGCTGGTCGTGCAGGATTATGACTGGAAGGGCTTGATCCCCGCGCTGACCTCGGGCAAGGCCGATTTCATCGCCGCTGACATGACGCCGACCGCGCAGCGTTCGATGCAGATCATGTTCACCGAGCCGGTATTTTTTGCCGAAACGGTCGCCTTCACCAAGGAAGGGTCGGACTACACCAAGTGGCAGGATCTGAACAGTGCGGACGTCTCGCTGGCGGCCACGCAGGCGTCGTCCTATGCGGCAGCGGCGCGCAAGTTCCTGCCTGATGCCGAGCTCAAGGAATTCTCGGGCGGTACCGCGCAGGCGGTTCAGGCCGTGATGTCTGGCCGCGCGACTGCGGGCGTGACCGACAAGGCGACGCTGTCAGGTTTTCAGTCGTCGATTGAAGGCATCGTGCTGCTCGACGGCGAGCTGAACAAGGAGCCGCTTGGTTTTGCTGTGCGTCCCGATTCCGTGCATCTGCTGAACAGCCTCGACAACTACATGCGCCTGATCCGTATCGATGGGCGTCTGGACGAAAAGATCGCTTACTGGTGGAACTCCACCGATTGGGAAGCCGATCACAAGTGATCAAACAGGACAGGGGCCAACGCGGCCCCTGTCCATTTTTCGCTGAGATTACAGACAGGATCGCGCCCCGCTGATGATGTGGCTTCAGGATTATTTCAACCTCAGGCTGGTGCTGGAATATGCCGATGTCTTTGCGGCGGGCATTTGGCAGACGCTGTGGATTTCTGCCATCTGCCTCGTGCTGTCGCTGATTCTGGGCACGGTGCTGGCGCTGGGGCGCATGTCGACAAATCCAGCCATCTGGCGGCCTGTTGCGGGATATATCCAGTTCATCCGCTCGACGCCTTTGCTGGTGCAGATCTACCTTGTCTATTACGGCCTGCCGGTGATCATGCCGGCGGGAATGCTGTTTGATGAGGTGCAATCAGGCATCATCGCGCTGACGCTGCACACGTCGCCCTATATGGGCGAAATCATCCGCGCCGGGATCGGCTCGGTGGCAAGGGGCCAGATAGAGGGCGCGCTGTCGGTCGGCATGACGCCGCGCCAGACGATGCGCTACGTCACGCTACCGCAGGCTATTGCAAACGTAATGCCGCCGCTGCTGGGTCAGACGGCGGTACTAATCAAGGACACGTCGCTGCTCAGCATCATCGCGGTGTTTGAGCTGCTGGGCGCGGGCCTGTTGATGTTCTCGGAAACGGTCGTGGCAACCGAAAGCTATGTCACCGTCGCCGTCTGCTATCTGGGCATATACGCCATGATGCTGGTGCTGTCGGGCATGGTTCAGAACCGTCTGGGCGGCAGCGCCTGGAAAGCGAATTGAGGGGGGCGCGGCATGGAATGGATCGCTGACAAGTGGGGCATTATCGTCGCCCTTTACCCGTTCCTCTTCAAGGGGTTGTGGCTGACCTTCCAGATATCAATCATCGCGATCGTCATCGGCTCGGCCATCGGCTTTGTTCTGGGCGTGGCCAAGACGATGGGTCTGCGCGTGCTGAACGGGGTGATCAACCTCTACCTGCACCTGTTGCGCGGATCGCCCTACCTCGTGCAGCTTTATATCGTTTATTTCGTGCTGCCCGCGACGGGCATCGCGTGGTTGTCGTTCGACAGCTATACGGCGGCGGTCGTGTCGCTATCGCTCTATACGTCCAGCTACGTGACGGAAATCGTGGCCGCCGCAATCAACGCCGTTCCCAGCGGTCAGGCCGAGGCGGCGCGGTCGGTGGGTATGACAAGGATGCAGACCTATCGCCATATCGTCGTACCGCAAGCGCTGAAGCTGACGATCCCGCCGATGGCTAGTATCTACGTCATCGTGATCAAGAGCACAGCGGTTCTGTCGGTCATCGGCATCGCCGAACTAACGCGGCAGGGCGAGGTGGCGATCATGCGGATGCCGGGTGATATCCTGTTCATCTACAGCCTGATAGCGGCGTTTTACTTTATCTACTGCTATCCGATGCTGCGCCTGTCGAAATGGGCCGAAGGGCGGTTCGGGACCACGGGCGGCGGCGATACCTGAGGCTGACTATCCGGCGGCGCGGGTCAGGGCCTGTTCCAGATCGGCGATCAGATCGCTCGCATCCTCAATCCCGATGGACAGGCGCAGAAGGTTCGGATGCACGACAAAGCCGGGGCCGGACACGGTTTTGCGATGCTCAATCAGGCTTTCGACGCCGCCGAGGGACGTGGCGGGGTAGAACAGCGCGCAGTGGCGCGCGGTGTCTATGGCTGTTCGCTCGCTGCCGTTGGTGATGATCGACAGCATACCGCCACAAAGGCCGCCAGTTTGCCGCGCGGCGATAGCGTGACCCGGATGCGACGGCAGGCCCGGATAAAGGACCGTTTGCAGCAGTGGATGCCCTTGGAAATGATGCGCGATGGCCAGCGCGCTGGCGCTCTGACGCTCGACCCGCAGCATGAGCGTGCGCATGCCGCGCACCAGCAGCCACGCGTCAAAGCTGTGCAGCACCGTGCCTTGTAGGGTGCGGATGGACGCGACTTCATTCCATATCGCGTCCGGCTCGCGCACCGATAAGGCGCCAGCCGTAACGTCAGAATGACCGTTCAGATATTTCGTGGCCGAGTGGAACGATATGTCGGCACCCAGATCCAGCGCCCGCGTGCAGGGCGGCGGCGTCGCGGTGCAATCGGTGGCAAGGCGCGCGCCCGCGTCATGGGCAATCTGGGCGGCGGCGGCGATGTCGGTGACGGTCCAGTCGGGATTGCTGGGCGTCTCGACCCAGACCAGCGCGGTTTCGCCGGGGTGCATTGCTGCTCGCATGGCGTCCAGATCGCCGACGGGGTGAAAGCTGACGCTGAGCCGCCCGGAACTCTGATGTTTGCGCAGCTGATGCAAAACGCCATGATACATGACGTCCGGGGCCACCACATGCGCGCCCATTGGTAGCGCGTCCAGAAACGCGTTTGCCGCCGACATGCCGGACGCGAAGAGCAGGGTAGAGGTCGCACCTTCGATATCGGCGATGACGGCTTCGGCCAGTTCGGTCGTCTCGTTGCTGTCGCGGCGGTAGATATAGGGCTGGCGCGGGGCGTAGTCTGGCCCACGCGCATAGGTCGCCGAGGGTTGGATTGCCGGGGTGACGGCACCTGTACGCGCCTCAACGTGATGGAGCGCCTGCGCGAGGCGCGTCGCCGGGGCGAGGGGGCGGTTGCGACGATCGGTCGTCATGGGCGGACCTTTTGCGGGTTTGGCTGGTGGCGGAGCCTTCGGCGAGAGTATTTTCGGAACAGTGAAAGCCGGGCGCGGATATGGGCCGCGCCCGGTGTGGTTGTTAGCCCAGCGCATCCGAGCAACGCTGACAGGTGCCGGGATGCTTGTGCGTGCCGACATCCGGCAGGATCTTCCAGCAGCGCAGGCATTTGTCGCCGGGCGCCTTGTGGAAGGTGACGGATACGCCGTCCGCTTCGGGTAGTTGGAAGGCGTCCTTGGGGCCGCTACCGTCGCTGAGGGTGACGGCGGAGGTGATGCAGACATCCTCGAACGGGACGGATTTCAGGGCGGTCAGCATGCCCTCGTCGTTGACATAGACGTCTGGCGCGGCCTCCAGTGAGGAGCCGATGACCTTGTTTGTGCGCTCAACCTCAAGCGCCGCTGTTACAACGCGGCGGGCCTGGCGGATGCCTGACCATTTGGTGGCAAGCTCGGGGTTCAGCCAGCTCTGCGGCGTTTCCGGCATGTCCTGAAGGTGCAGGGATGAGCCGGGGCCGGGGAAGCGCTCCAGCCAGACTTCCTCCATGGTAAAGACCATGACCGGGGCGAGCCACGTTGTGAGGCGGTGGAACAGCAGGTCCAGAACGGTGCGCGCGGCCCGGCGGCGGGTGCTGTCGCCGTCGCAATAAAGCACATCCTTGCGCACGTCGAAATAGAAGGCCGAGAGGTCAAGCGTGCAGAAGTTCAGGAGCGCTTGTGTGACGCCTTGGAAGTCGTAGGCGGCGTATCCGTCGCGCACGCGGGTATCCAACTCGGCCATGCGGTGGAGAACCCATTGTTCCAGCTCGGGCATGTCAGATGGTTCGATGCGGTCAGCCTCGTCGAAATGCGTCAGCGCGCCCAAGAGGAAGCGCATGGTATTGCGCATCCGGCGATAGCTGTCGGCAACGCCCTTGAGGATTTCCGGCCCGATCCGCAGATCGCCGGTGTAGTCCGATTGAGCGACCCACAGGCGCAGGATATCGGCGCCGTATTGTTTGGTCACGTCCTCGGGGGACACGGTATTGCCGACCGATTTGGACATCTTGTTGCCCTTGGCGTCCAGCGTGAAGCCGTGGGTCAGCACGCCGCGATAGGGCGCGCGCCCCATCGTGCCGCAAGCCTGCAACATTGACGAGTGGAACCAGCCGCGATGCTGGTCGGTGCCCTCTAGGTAGAGATCGGCCAACCCGTCCTCGGACCCATCCTCGCGGTCGCGCAGAACGAAGGCGTGGGTGGAGCCGGAGTCGAACCAGACGTCGAGGATGTCGTCGACCTTGTCCCACTCATCGGGATTCACGATGCCCGACAGGAAGCGCTCTTTGGCGCCCTCCTTGTACCATGCATCGGCGCCCTCGGCCTCGAACGCCTCCAGAACGCGGGCGTTCACCTCTTCGTTTTTCAGCAGGAAATCGTCGTCGGTCGGTAGCGCGCCCTTTTTGGTAAAGCAGGTCAGCGGCACGCCCCACGCGCGCTGGCGCGACAGCACCCAATCGGGGCGCGCCTCGATCATGGAATACAGGCGATTGCGGCCCTTTTGCGGGGTCCACTTGACCAACTCGTCGATGGAGGTCAGCGCGCGCTCGCGGATCGTGGTGCCGTAGGTGTCCTGCCCGTCGCCCACAGGGCGGTCGATGGCGGCGAACCATTGGGGCGTGTTGCGGAAGATGATCGGCGCCTTGGAGCGCCAGCTATGGGGATAGCTGTGGGTCGTGCGGCCGCGCGCGATGATGCCGCCCGCCTCGACCAGCTTGTCGATGACGGCGGGGTTTGCCTTGCTTTCCTTGCCCTTGCGGTCGAACACCTGAAGGCCCGCAAAGAAGGGGACGTGATCCAGAAATTCGGATTCCTCGCCGACGTTATGGGTCATCTCCTTGATCCAGCCGCGTTTTACGAACGCCTCATAATCGTCGGCGCCGTGGCTGGGCGCGGTGTGAACAAACCCGGTGCCGGCGTCGTCGGTGACGTGGTCGCCGTCGATCATCGGCACAGGGTAGTCCCAGAAGCCATCTGCGCCCTCCATACCCGCGAAGGGGTGACAGAGTTTCAAGCTGTGCAGTTGCCCAGCGCTCACATCGCGCAGCCTTGTATGTCCGGTCACGCGCGCCTTGGCCAGCGTTTCCTCAGCCAGCGTGTCGGCAAAAAGGTAGAGATCGCCGGGGTTGGTCCAGCTTTCCTCTTCGGTGGCGTCCACGCGGTAGAGGCCGTAGACGATCGAGGGGTTGAACGCGACTGCCTTGTTGGACGGTATTGTCCATGGCGTGGTCGTCCAGATCACGACGCGGGCACCCATGATGTCGTCTAGACGTTCATCTCCCTCGGCCGAAGCCTCATTTACCGAGAACGCCACCCAGATCGTGTGGCTCTTGTGATCGTGATACTCGACCTCCGCCTCGGCCAGTGCGGTCTTTTCCACCGGCGACCACATCACCGGCTTGGACCCTTGATAAAGCGTGCCGGTCATCAGGAACTTCTGAAATTCCTCCGCGATGATCCGCTCGGCGCGGAAATCCATCGTGAGGTAGGGGTTTTCCCATTTTCCGGTGACGCCGAGTCGCTTAAATTCATTCCGTTGGATGTCGATCCAGCCGTCGGCGAACTTGCGGCATTCCTGACGGAAATCGACGATGTCGACCTCGTCCTTGTTTTTGCCCTTGGCGCGGTATTGCTCTTCGATCTTCCACTCGATGGGCAGGCCGTGGCAATCCCAGCCGGGGATGTAGCGCGCGTCGCGGCCCATCATCTGCTGGGAGCGAACGACCATATCCTTGAGGATCTTGTTCAGCGCGTGGCCGATATGCAAATGGCCGTTGGCGTAGGGCGGGCCGTCATGCAGGGTGAAGGGCGTGCGCGCGCCGGGGTTTGCGGCGGCCTTTTCGCGCAGGCGGTCGTAGATACCGATTTCGTCCCAGCGAGCCAGCCATTCCGGCTCGCGCTTGGGCAGGCCTGCGCGCATCGGAAAGTCGGTCTGGGGCAGGTTCAGCGTGTCTTTGTACTCGGGCGTGTTCTGGGGCGTGTCGGCGCACATTTCGGGCGTCCTTTATCTCGGATCGGCGTGAGGATATGATGGGGCGGCGCGATGGGTTCGAACGCCTTGTCCCGGCGGCTCAGGTGTCAGAGCGCCGGGCATGTAATTCGGATGATGATCGCTATGTTGCACATCATGGCCGCGTTATAGGGCGGCGCTGCGCCCGCGTCCAGAGGGCGCGCGGCTGCGGTAATTTGGCCTATGGCGGCACGGCTGCCAAGGGTCGAGAGTGAATGTGAAGGAGACGCATCATGGTCAAACCGTTGGAGCAATTTGACATCACGCGTGACCAGATCCAGAGGGTCGTGACACGGTTTTATGCGCAGGTGCGGCGCGATCCGGTGCTGGGGCCTGTATTTGGCGCACATATCGCGCCGGACGGATGGCCCGCGCACGAAGAGAAAATCGCCCGATTCTGGGCGAACGCCATTCTGCGCGAGCGGTGTTATGACGGTAATCCGATGCAGGTCCACGAGGCGGCGAGCGATGTGCATGCCGAGCATTTTCCTGTTTGGCTGGGCCTTTTCGATACCATCCTGACCGAGGAATTGCCCGACATCACCGCGCGCCGCTGGTCCGCGTTGGCGCACCGGATCGGGCGCGGCTTTCAGGTGGGACTAAAGATGCGCGCGCCGCCGGGGGCGGTGCCAAACCTGCGTTAAAGCGTTTCGCCTTTAACCTGAAGCATCGGATAAAGGCGAAACGCGCGCAACGCTGATATGTCGCGCGCGTTTCGCGAAAATCCCCGATTCAGGTTTTTCGCGAAACGCTTTAGCTGGGGAAAAGCCCGCTGAGCGCCGTGGTGATAATGCGGCGCACCTTGGGGCGTTTGCCCGGCGAAAAGGGCAGGGGGCGGCAGACCTCCATCGCGGCAACGCCGACGCGGGCCGTCAGCGCGCCGTTGATTACGCCCTCGCCGAAGCGGCGCGAGATTTTCGACAAAAGGCTACCGCCCGCGACGCTGGAGATCACGTCATCGCCTACCGCCACGGCGCCCGTGGCGACGAGGTGGGTCAACACAGCGCGCGTGAGGCGCAGACTGCCCAACGTGCCAGAGCGCCCGCCATAGATTTCGGCGATACGGCGGATCATGCGAATGTTGGCGCTGAGCGCGACAATTAAATCCGCCAGCGCAATAGGGACCAGCGCAGTAACGGCAGCGACCTGCCGCGCGGCGCCTTCGACCTGTCGCAAGGCCGCGGCATCAAGCGGGACCAGCAGCTCGGCCTCGGCCAGTGCCAAAAGGGTGCTGGCGTCGAACTGATCGCCGCGCTGCTCGGCCAGTCGCTCGCGGCCCCAGCGCGTATCCTCGCGGCCTGTATAGAGCTTGACCAAATCGTTGGTCAACTCGCGTGCGGCGGGCAGATCGTCATCGGCCAGCGCAGTATCGGCCTTGCGATGAAGTGCGTCGATCCTGCCCAGCCGGGCAAAGGCGGCCAATTCGCGCAGGGCGATAGCGACGAGGACCAGAATAAAGGCGGCCAGCAGCGCGGTCACGGCGTAACCCAGCGCCGGCACTCGCGTGATCAGGCTTGTTGCAAAATCCCACGCGGCGAGCGAGATGGCGAAGGTCAGGATTGCGCCCAGCAGCCCCCAGAAAAGCCGTGCCAGACGCGACGGGCGGCGCGCGGCCAGCGCTGCGAAGGTCTGCATCGCGCGCCCATCGGGCGGGGTCGGCAGGTCAGGCTCGGGGACTGGCGGTGCCTCGGACGGGGCGGCGCGGGGGGCGTCCTCGTCCAGATCGAAAAGGATGGGGCCTTTGGGGCGGCTCATATCGCAGCGCTCCTGTCTTGGTGCCAGATCATTTGGATTTCCGGCAGTCGTTCGTCGTTGTAAGCACCGCAGCCGCGCGCATGTTCGGCAAAGCCCTGGGTCATGTAGAAAATGCGCGCATCCTCATTTGCCTCGGCCACCCAAAGTTCCAGCCGCGGCGCGGCGCGCTTGGCATCATTCAGCAGGGCGCGACCCATACCCATCCCTTGCGCGCGTGGATGCACATAGAGCGCGTGGACCCGAGCACCGTCGCGCGCGATAAAGGCAGCGGGGCCTCGCGCGTCGCGCAACACCCTCACCCAGCCGCGCCGTGTAATGCGGGCCATCACGCGCAGATCGGTGCGGTAGGGGCGCACGCGCGGCAGCCATGGGGTGCGATGGATGAAATCCCATAGGATCGCGGTCATCTGCGGGACGTGCCACAACCGCGCGCGGGCGGGGCGGGCCCCATTCACAGCCGGTCCCCGATCAGGAACTGCGCGGCGCGGTCGAGGCGGATATGGGGCGGCCCCATGCCGGGTTTCAGCGCCAGCGGGGCGGGGGCGAATTTCATGATCTGATAGTCGCGGTCCAGCCACGCCTCATGCCCCTGCCGCGCCGCTGCGATCAGCGAGGCGGGGCTGTCCGGCAGCGCGCCGGGATAAAACGCGGCCTGTTTGCCGGGACTACCATCCGGTCCCAGCAACGTGCCGCGTACGCAATCCAGCGTTTCGCCCTCATGTTCGCGCGTTTCCTCGACGGTGGCGCGCAGCGAGGCGAGGGCGATGGCTGCCGTCTCGGACCCCTTGAAGTCGGCGCGCGCGCGCGCCTCGGCCGTAAGGGCCTCCATGAAGGCGGTCAGGCGTGTGTGTTGTTTGTGGTGCAGATGGTCGGCCTTGGTCGCGGCAAAAAGGATCTTTTCGACCCGGCGGCCCAGAAAAAGCCGGCTGAGGAACGCGTTGCGACCGGGGCGGAAGGCGGCGAGGATCTCGGTCATCGTGTCCTGTAAATCGGCCACGGCGGGCGGGCCTGCATGGATCGCTTCGAGCGCGTCGACCAGCACGATCTGGCGGTCGATCCGCGAGAAGTGATCGCGAAAGAACGGCGCGACGACCTGAGACTTATAGGCGTCAAAACGCCTCTCCATCTCGCGCCATAGGCTGCGGCGGCCGGGGCGGTCCGGTTTTGTGATCGGCGCAAAGGTCAGCGCGGGCGAACCCGCCATTTCGCCCGGCAGCAGGAACCGACCCGGCGCGATGCCGCTCAGGCCCTTTTGCCGCGCGGCACCTAGATAGACGGTAAATGTGTCGGCCAGCGCTTTCAGTTGTGGTTCTTCCCACGTGCCTGCGGCGTCAGCGGTCTGCACCTGAGCCAGATACGTCGCGGCGATATCGCGGCGCTCCATCTGGGCCAAGGTCGCATCGCTCCACTCGGAGTAGGATTTTTCCATCAGCGCGAGGTCCAGCAACCATTCGCCGGGATAATCGACGATATCGACATGGATCGTGCGTGGCCCGGTCAGCCCGGCCAAAAGGCCAGCGGGGCGCACGCGTAAGGACAGCCGCAGTTCGGATATGGCGCGGGTGCTTTCGGGCCAGTGGGGTGCCGGCGCAGTCAGCGCGGCGAGGTGCGATTCAAAGTCGAAACGCGGTACGGTATCGTCGGGTTGCGGTTGCAGGAAGGCGGCGGCAATGCGCCCCTCGCTGGCAGCGACGAGGCCGGGCATGCGTCCCCGTTCCAGCAGGTTGGCGACGAGCGAGGTAATGAACACCGTCTTGCCCGCCCGCGCTAGGCCGGTGACGCCGATGCGGATCACAGGCTCGAAAAACGTCTCCGAGACAGTGCCGGAAATGCGCTCGGCTCCACGGGTGAGGCCGTCGGCCAGTGTCGAGATGCCCAATGTGCGGCCCTTTCGCTGCTGCCTCGGACCCATAGATAACGGCGGTGCGGCAGGGTTTCCAGAGGCGTCGCGCGATGGGGCGATGCCTTTGGCAAGAGTATTTTGAGAACGGTGAACGCGAGTGGGCGCTTTAATCGGCATGGGAATTGGAGTAAGCGCCGGGCCATGTCGAGATTTGCATTGAAAGTCGAGTATCACGGGGGGCCGTTCGCGGGCTGGCAGCGTCAGCGCGACCAGCCGTCTGTGCAGGGCGCCATCGAGGCCGCGCTGGCGCGACTGGAGCCGGGGCCGCACAAAATTGCTGCTGCCGGTCGTACGGATGCCGGGGTGCACGCGTTGGAGCAGGTGGCGCATTGCGATCTGGCCAAGGATTGGACGCCGTTTCGCCTGATGGCAGCGCTGAATTATCATCTGAAGCCTCAGCCGGTGGCGATCGTGGATTGCGCCGAGGTCAGCGACGACTGGCACGCGCGGTTTTCCGCGATGGAACGGCGGTATCTGTTTCGCCTGTTGATGCGCCGCGCGCCTGCGACGCATGATGCCGGGCTGGTCTGGCAAGTGTCGCATGGGTTGAACCTGGCGGCGATGCGCGAAGCGGCGGTCCATTTTCAGGGGCGACATGATTTCACCACCTTCCGCTCTTCGATTTGCCAGGCGGCGAGTCCGGTCAAGACGCTGGATACAGTGGAGATCCAGCAATATGTTGGACCCGGAGGACCGGAGTTGCGGTTTCATTTGCGGGCGCGTTCGTTTCTTCACAACCAGGTGCGCAGCATCGTTGGCACGCTGGAGCGCGTCGGGCACGGTACGTGGACGCCGGACGATGTGCGCGCTGCGCTGGAAGCGAGGGATCGCGCCGCTTGCGGGCCAGTCTGCCCTCCGCAGGGCCTTTACCTTGCGGGGGTGGAATACCCCGAGGATCCGTTTGGCACGCATTAGGCTTTGCGCTGATGGAAACGGGACGTTAGGAAAGAGCCGCGCGGCTCCGTAGCTCAACTGGATAGAGCAAGGACCTTCTAAGTCCGAGGTTGAGGGTTCAAGTCCTTCCGGGGCCGCCAAAAGGCTTCCAGTTGTCCAAGTCAGATAGGACCGATGCTGAACAATAACTTCCCCAACAACCTGAAGCTTTTGTGTAGCTATGCAAAATCGATTACTCAGGTCTGCGAGCGGTTGGCCATCAATCGACAGCAATTCCATCGTTATCTGAATGGCACAAGCCGCCCGTCTCTGACCAACATGCAATCCATATGCGACTATTTCGGCGTGGAAGAGCATGAGATCCTGATGGACCAGAATGCCTTTCGCCAACTTGTCGCACTTCGCAAACCGCAAGGGCCCGAGGTCGACCCTTTTGGCGAATACATTTCCAAGCTGCACCGGATTAACCCGTCCGCATCCCGCGATATGGCCGAGTATATCGGGTATTACAGATGCTATTATCGACCCGTCGAATTTCCCGGCAAAATCCAATGCTCGTTGATGCGGCTCTTTTCCGAGCGCGGGTTCACCTATCTAAAGAATATCGAAAATTATGCATTGGCCAAACGCCGGGCGCGGCGGATGCTGAAATACACCGGCGTCGCCTTTCACACCGGCGAGCGGATTTTCGTGCATGAACGCGAGCAGAAGGCGGGGCAGATGATGTGGACGACCATTCTGTACCCCGCGCGGATGGATCAGGTCGCTATTCTGACCGGCCTCAGCCTTGGGATCAGCAGCGCCACCAGCCGTGATATTGCCTGCTACCGAGTGGTTTGGGAAGCCTTGGGGGAGGACATCGACCTTCGCGCGACGCTGTCGGCATGTGGTCTGTTCGATAAGGATGATCCGGCGATTCCAGAGGATATTCGCAATGCCACCGCCAATGATATGTCCGCCGGTGAAGATGGCTTTGTAGGACATCCTTGGCAGGTTTTTTAGGCATCCATGATCTGACTGTCGCTACTTGTATACTTTTTAGATGCATGTAGCGACTTCTGCGTGCGCCCAACTCTCTGCATCATCGCTGAGTACAATAGCTCGTGGTCCGATCGGGGCAGGGGGCAAATGTGCGGCGGCCAAGTGACAGGCCTTTCGCTGTTTGCTGCCTACCGCTTCGCGAACACAGCACAAAAACGACAGGGAGAGTCACAATGAAAATGCATAAATCCACAAGCCTCG
Source organism: Roseovarius sp. Pro17 (assembly GCF_035599575.1). Taxonomy (NCBI): domain Bacteria; kingdom Pseudomonadati; phylum Pseudomonadota; class Alphaproteobacteria; order Rhodobacterales; family Roseobacteraceae; genus Roseovarius; species Roseovarius sp. Pro17. The sequence continues at coordinate 3,056,491 of NZ_CP141179.1, read as the reverse complement.
CAGTTTTGGCCATGTCACTAACTGGCATCTCCGCGCCCGCCTTCGCGGTCGACCGGACTGACCCGATCGTGGTGCCCTTGGTCAGCGACACGTCATCGGACGTGATCGCCAAGATCCTTGGCAGCACTCTGGCCGAAGCAGGCTACCGCGTCGATTATGTCCAGGCCGACTACACTGCCAGCTTTTCGGGCATTCAGACCGGCGATCTGCACTACACGATCTGCTGGCAGTCGACCTGGGAGCTTTGCGAAGGGTCCACCGAGGGCGGCAAGGCTGAGAATGTTGGCTCCACCGGCATCAGCTCGGCCGAAGGCTGGTGGTATCCGCTCAGCCTCAAGGAGCAGTGCCCCGGCCTGCCCGATTGGAAAGCGCTGAAGGAACCGGCCTGCATTGAGGCGCTTGCGACCGCGGAAACAACTCCCAAAGCGCGGTTCGTCGAAGGCCCGGCAGATTGGGTCATGCCCGTCTCGGAAATGGCCGCAGCGTTCGACATCAATGTCGAGCCGATCCCCTCGGGAAGCGCCGCCGCACTGGTTGCGACGATTTCCGCAGCAGCGCGGCGCGGCGAGCCTGTGATCGGCTGGGGCTACACGCCACACTGGTATTTCATGAGCGACGAGGGCGAATTCGTCGAATTCCCCGCGTTCGAGGAGGAATGCTATACCGATCCTGCGTGGGGAACGAACCCCGATGCTACGCACGACTGCGGCGTCAAGGTCGGTTCGCTTTGGGTCTACGCAAACTCTGAATTACTGGCCGAAGAGGCAGAAGCCAAAGCCATCATGGGTAACTTCGAGCTGAGCGACAGCCAACTGGCCGACGTGTTCCGCAGCATCGACGTGGACGGCGTCGCATTGGACGAGGCCGTCGGAAGCTGGATGACGGACAACAAGGCAATCTGGTCCGCTTGGATCAATTGACCTCAGACGTCGATCCAGAAACCAACCCTATCGCTGACCCGGTCCCTCGCAGGCAACCGGGTCAGCGCATTGCAAGCTGGCAGACAGCACAGCGCCTATCCGCAAAACGAGGTCTCACGCCGTGACGCAAGAAACCGAAACTCCCTCGGGCGACGTGCTGATAAGTTGCAGGTCAGTCTGGAAACTCTACGGTGCCAAAGCCGATGACGTCGCCGCAAAGCATGGCCAGAACATCAGTGACGAAATCATTGCCGAAAATGGCCTGATACCGGCCGCGCGTGACGTCAGCTTTGACGTCCGCAAGGGCGAGATATTCGTGATCATGGGGCTGTCCGGGTCGGGCAAATCGACCATCCTGCGCTGCATGACTGGTCTGATCGAGCCGACCATGGGCCAGTTGCTGGTGTCCGGCACGGATCTCGGGACGGCCACGCGGCAACAACTGATCGATCTACGTCGCAAGGTGATGGGCATGGTCTTTCAGGATTTCGCCCTGCTGCCGCACCTGACTGTCTTGGACAACGTTGCCTTCCCGCTGAAGGTGCAGGGTAAATCACGCGCAGACCGCCACGCAAAGGCGCGCGAGATGGTGGAACTGGTCGGGCTGGAAGGGCGCGAGGCTTACCTCCCGCACGAGTTATCCGGCGGCCAGCAACAGCGCGTCGGCATTGCCCGCAGCCTGACGACCGAGCCTGAAATCTGGTTTCTGGACGAGCCGTTTTCGGCGCTTGACCCGCTTATCCGGGCCGAGATGCAGGACGAGTTTCTGCGCCTTCAGAATCTGCTGCAAAAATCCATTGTCTTCGTCACTCATGACTTCGACGAGGCGATCCGGCTGGCTGACCGCATTGCGATCATGGCGGACGGCAGGGTCGTGCAGATCGGCACGCCCGAAGAGTTGATCACCAATCCGGCCGATGAATACGTTGCCAAATTTACCGAAAAGGTTCCCCGCAGCAAGGTCGTGACAGTAAGGTCCGTCATGGGGCCAGTGCGCCCCGACCTGAGCGGTGCCCCGATCAATGCCGGCGCCCTTGTCGGTGATGTGGCGGAGCAGGCCATGTCCGGCCCGGATGCCCTGCCGGTCGCGGGTAAGGATGGGACGATTATCGGCGCGTTGGACCGTGCGGCTGTCACAGCGGTGCTGTTGAACCGGGATGCGAGCGCATGAACGTGCGCTCTCTTAAGCACTCTGGGGGCGGCAGCTATACCGGCCTAAAATCCGGTCTAATCCTCGCCGCGATCCTCTTGAACGTTGCCCTGATTATGACGGGCGAAAGTTTAGCGTGGCTGCGGGAATACCCCGAGGCGTGGGTCTGGGGCATCGCAGGGGCGACCACGACTGCGGTTAAGTATTTCGTAAATGATCTGGCTATCGGCGGCGTGAGCGTGGCCGAGATGACGCGCGGTTTTGCGAACCTGATCAAGGTGCCGATGCTGGTGCTGCAAGGGATCCTATCGGAGGGGTTCGAGTTTTACGGCGACAACGGCGACGCCACGATCTATCGGGGATTGCCGTGGCCTGCCGTGATCGTCGGCCTCACCGCGTTTTCATGGTGGGCGGCAGGCCGCAACGTGGCGCTCTTCTCGCTATTCTCGCTGGTCTATTTCCTCGTCTTCGGTCTTTGGCAATCCTCGATGCTGACGCTGTCGTCGGTGGTCGTGGCCGTGTTCGTCAGCTTTGTGCTGGGTATTCTGCTAGGTATCCTCGGCTATCGAAACGCCCGCGCAAACGCGATCCTCATGCCGATCTACGACGTGATGCAGACCATCCCGACGTTTTCCTACTTAGTGCCTGTTTTGCTACTGTTCGGCTTCAACCCGGTGGCAGCGATGATTGCCACGGTCATCTACGCGATGCCGCCGATGGCGCGCGTGACGACATTGGCGCTGCAACGCGTGCCGCCCAACATTGCCGATTTCGGTGACATGGCAGGCTGCACGAAACGCCAAAAGATGTGGCAGGTGATGCTGCCTGCAGCCCGCCAGAATCTGCTCATCGGCCTGAACCAGGTGATCATGCTAACCTTTGCGATGGTGATCATTGCATCGGTCATCGGCGCCGGCGGTCTAGGCGGCGAGGTTTACCAAGGGCTCAAGGCACTGCGGATCGGCGATGCGGTCGAGGCCGGCATCGCCATTACCCTGATGGCGATCATGCTGGACCGCATTTCCAAGGCCATCGCCCTCAGCAGGCCCGATCACGTCGAGGCCGCGCCCAGCGCAATGTGGCAAAGGCACCCGCTGATATTTGGATGGATCGCGATTGCCCTGCTGCTTATCCTACTGGGGCAGATATTTCCGTCCCTTTATGCCTATCCCAAGGCGGCCACCATTTCGACCGGATCGTTCTGGAACGACGCAATCACATGGATCGGCGATACCTATTACAGCCAGATCAAGGCGCTGCGCGATACCACGATCACCTACATCATGCGCCCGATGAAATCATTTCTTCTAGACGTTCCATGGACCGGGTTTATCGCGGTTATCGCCGCCATCTCCTATGCGATCGGTGGGCGGCGGTTGGCGATCATGAGTGCGAGCCTTTTGGGTTTCATCGCCGTGACCGGCTATTGGGACGGCGCGATGGTGTCGCTATACTTGGTGCTGCTCTCGGTGATCGTGGCGCTGATCATTGCACTGCCGGTCGGCATATGGGCCGGGCTGAACCCGCGCGTCGATCACGTGGTCACAGCCATCATCGACACGCTTCAGACGCTCCCCAGCTTTGTTTACCTGATCCCGGTTGTGATGCTGTTCAGCGTCGGCGAATTTGCCGGGCTGGTCGCTATCGTCGCGTATTCCTTGCCGCCGGGCGTGCGTTACACCAAGCAAGGCATTCAAAATGTCGCACGGTCCAGTATTGAGGCCGGCGATATGGCCGGTTGCACGCGATGGCAGAAACTGATGAACGTACAGTTGCCCCTCGCCATTCCGGATATCATGCTGGGGGTCAATCAAACGATCATGTTTGCCTTCGGGATGCTGGTCATCACCGCGCTGGTCGGCACGCGCGGTCAGGAGCATGATACGCTGGTGGCGATTTCCAAGGTGCAGCCGGGTGAGGGCATCGTTGCCGGGCTTGGCATTGCCTTCTTGTCGATCATCACTGACCGCCTGATCAGTCAGGGCAGCCGCAATTTCCAGCGCCGATCCGGGCTGTCGCAGCGATGATATTGCATCAGCCGGATCAGACGAAGGGTAGCGATCTGTGCTATCTGAGCGCGATCAAAGCGTTGGAGATGTTTCGCAAGCGGACACTATCACCGGTCGAGCTTCTGACCGCGCAGATCGCGCGGGCGGAGCGTGTTGAGCCCCAGATTAACGCCTTTACCGAGACGTTTTTTGACACCGCCATGGCCGAGGCCAGACTGGCCGAACAGCGCTACATGTCTCGGGCTACCGATCTGCGGCCGCTTGAGGGCCTGACCGTCACGATCAAGGATGTGCTGGATCAGAAGGGTGTCTGCAACTCGCGCGGCAGCCTGATTTTCAAGGACCATCGCGCCGATAACGATCATCCTGTCGTTGAGAGGGTCAGGCAGGCTGGCGGGGTCATTCACGCCCGCACGACGACGTCTGAATTCGCCTTCGGCTGGGTGACCGCCACACGCCTGTGGGGCGTGACGCGCAACCCGTGGAACCCTGATCGCACGCCCGGCGGCTCGTCTGGTGGCGCGGCGGCCAGCCTTGCGGCAGGGACCAGCACGCTGGCCATTGGGGCCGATAGTGCGGGATCGATCCGCGTTCCCGCCGCGCTCTGCGGTATCGTTGGATACAAGCCACCGCATGGCAGGGTGCCTGACCCGGTCGAGGGATTTGACCCCTATAGCGTTATCGGCCCCATGGCCCGCAGCGTGCCCGACTGCGCGCTGCTACAGAATACCATCAGCGGAGTGCATCCTGCCGACATCGCCTCGTTGCGCGAGAACGTCATACTTCCGATCGAAGGATTTGCGGCCGACGGCTTGCGACTTGCGGTCGCTTTTGACCTTGGCAAGGCCCTGCCAGATCCCGAAATCGTTGCGGCGATCCGAGGCATCGTTGCCAAGCTGCAAGCACACGGCGCCGTGATCGAAGAACCCAGCATCGACTGGCGCAGCGAAATTGGCGACGTCGCCCGTCTTCATTCGGCCTGTCTGTTCGCGCCTTGGTTTAGCGACATTATGGAGCAACATGGGGACCAACTCTGCGATTATACCAGATGGACCGCCGAGTTCATGAAGTCCTGCTCCCTCCGCGATTTGATGGGCAGCTATGACGTTGCCAAACGCCTCTACCGCACGATGCAGCCTGTTTTGGATCACTACGATGCCTTGATTTGCCCGGTGGTCCTGACGAACAACGTCAGCGCGGACCAAAAACCGTGGACAGAGATGCAGGTGAACGGCGTTCGCCTGAATTCCGACTACGATTGGGTGGCAACCGCGCATTTCAACATGCTGGGCGAATTGCCGGCGCTTTCGGTTCCCATCGGGCTGGACGCGGATGGCATGCCAGTCGGGCTGCAAGTAATCGCGCGATCCTTTGACGACACGAGGGCGTTCAAGGTCGCCGCTGCGATTGAGAGTATCGTTGGAAGCCGCTGGTGATCGCGTTAAAGCGCGTCGGCCTCTGCCTCGGCGTTCAGAACGCGTTGTGCGGTTCGTGATGCATCGTCGACATGAGAATGAACCGCCGCGCGTGCAGCGCCCGCGTCATGGCTGAGTATCGCGTCATGGATGGCCGTCATGTGATCGATGCCGGGGCGTTCCCGCTCCCTTGCCGACAGGGTCAGGGCGCGCAGCCTGCTGATACGGCCATTCAGGCGCTGCACGATTTCCCATGCAACGGTGTGGCCCGCCTGAACGAAGATCAGCTCATAAAACCGAGTGCTGGCCTCTAGCAGTTCTGTCCATGTCGTGTCATCCATCGTTGCCGCGAGGGTGCGCAGGGCGGCACGTAAGCGACCCGCAAAGTCGGCATCGTGGGCCTCGGCACAGGCTGCGGCGGCGGAACCCTCCAGCTGCCTTCGGATGTCGTAGATCTGTTTGGCCTGATCCCAGTCGAATGTCGCGACGATGGGGCCGCGATTGGGAATGATCTCGACCAGACCTTCGGCCTCAAGAAAGCGGATCGTCTCGCGAATCACGGTGCGGCTGACACCCAGCTGGTCGCAAAGGGGCCGTTCGATCAATCTTTCGCCGGGGGCGAAATGGCCCTCGATGATAGCGCTGCGCATCCGCTCTTGCACGATATCGCGCAAGGTTTGCGGGGCCTTGTCGATCTTTTGCAGGGCAAATTTTTCAGCAGTCATGCGCAATTCCTTAGCAGCAGCCCCATTAGGCGACAAGGATCATTGACAGATCGTATGATGGTATACCATAAATATGCGCGACATACTTGCCAAAGGAATACGCCAGTGCCTGCCGAAATCAGAAAAACCCTGCTGCACGTCGAAACGACCCTTATCGAGGGCGGCAAGGCCGCACCGACGCCTCTCAAATTGATTGCCGCGATGGCCGTGATCCGGAACCCATGGGCCGGTCTGGGATTTGTCGAAGACCTGTCGCCGGAAATTCGCGATTGCGCACCGGGGCTGGGTGCCTTGCTGACCGAAATGGTGCTGGATGCCGCAGGCGGCGGTGACAAGGTCGAAGGGTATGGAAAATCGGCCATCGTGGGCCTGAATGGCGAGGTGGAACATGCGTCCGCCCTGATCCACACGCTTCATTTCGGCAATCATTATCGCAATGCTGTCGGGGCCAAATCCTACCTGTCGTTCTGCAACACGCGCGGCCCGGCCAATGCGCCGCTGATGATCCCGCTAATGGACAAGAACGATGGTGGCAGGCGGTCGCATTACCTGACGATCCAAACCTCGGTCGCCGATGCGCCTGCCGCGGACGAGATCCTGATTGCGCTGGGCGCGTCGATCGGGGGCCGTCCGCATCACCGGATTGGCGATCGCTACCAAGACCTCAAGGAACTGGGCCATGACGCTGACAATCCTGCGGCTGTCTGATCCGGGTCTGAACGTCGCTTATCGCGACAGCGGCAGAGGTGAGCCGTTGATACTGATCCACGGGGTCGGGATGCAGTCGGCCGCTTGGGGGCCGCAGATTGCGGCCCTGTCCGGCAGCTATCGCGTCATAGCTTTGGACATGCCGGGCCACGGCGGCAGCGATCCCTTGCCCCAGGGCAGCCAGCTGCCTGATTTCGTGGCGTGGTGCCGTACGGTGGTTCAGGCGCTGGATCTGGGACCGGTCAATCTGGCGGGGCATTCCATGGGCGCGCTTATTGCTGCCGGATTTGCGGCGAGTTTTCCCGAATTGACGCGCCGGGTGGCGCTGCTCAACGGCGTCTATTGCCGGGACGCCGCATCACGCCGCGCCGTTCAGACCCGAGCGGGCCAGATTCAGAACGGCCAAATTGATCTGGAAACCCCATTGGCGCGATGGTTCGGGGATACGCCTGCTGAGGTCGCGGCCAAGGCGCAAGTGGCTGAATGGCTGGGCGCAGTAGATGCGGCAGGATACGCCACTGCCTACACGGCCTTTGCAAACGGCGACGCGACCTACGCTGATCAACTGCCGCTGATCTCCTGCCCGTTTCTGGCGATGACCGGGGACGGCGATCCGAATTCCACCCCGGCCATGTCCGCCGCGATGGCCAGCCTTGCGCAGCAGGGCAAGGCTGTCACGATCACGGGCCACCGGCACATGATCAATCTGACCGCGGCGCCCGAGGTCAACGCGCATCTTCTCACTTGGCTAAAGCAGCCAGCGACACAAAAGGAACTGCAATGACACCGCTTGATTCGCGCATGCTCCGAAATGCTTTTGGCACCTTTGTCACCGGGGTGACGGTCGTGACGGCATATGATGGCGAGGGCGCGCCGCTCGGCTTTACGGCGAACTCTTTCACGTCCGTATCGCTGGATCCGCCGCTGGTTTTGGTCTGTCTGGCGAATTCTTCGCGGAACTATGATGCGCTGATCAACGCAAGCGGCTTTGCCATCAACATCCTTGCGGAAACGCAGATCGAGATTTCCAACACCTTCGCCCGCCCGGTCGAGGACCGTTTTGCAACGATCGACTGGCACGACGGTCCCAACGGATCGCCGATTCTGGACGGCGCCTGCGGGTGGTTCGATTGCAGTATGCACAAGACGGTTGAGGCCGGGGATCATGTGATCCTCATCGGACGGGTAGAGGCGTTCGACAGCACTGCAACGCCCGGTCTGGGCTATGCGCGCGGGGCTTATGTCACGCCGTCGACGGCCACGCATGCCTTGGCCCACAGCGCCAACCTGATTGTATCGGCGCTGATCGAGAAGGACGGCCATATCCTGCTGGTCGACGACGGCGATGGCGGTCTGACCCTCCCGGAACGTGTCGTTCAGGATGAAGGCGCATCGACCGCCGTGAAAAAGCTGATCGCGACGACCGGCCTGCATGCGCAGCCGGGCTTTGTCTATTCGGTTTTCGAGGATGTGGCTCGCAAGCGCCAGCATATCTCGTTCCTTTGCCAAACTTCAGGAGGCGCGCCAAGCACCGGGGCCTTTGTCCCCCTGACAGGATCGGTGCTGGCCAAGGTGTCCGACCCGGCCATTCACACGATGCTGGAACGGTTCGCCGCCGAATCCGAGCATGGGCATTATGGCATCTACTACGGCGATCAAAACAGCGGCGAAGTCCGCCCAGTGGCCTGAGGGAGTTCATCACATGCGGTTTTCGCTATTCGTCCATATGGAACGCACATCCCCGGATCAGGATCAAAAACAACTCTACGACGATTTTATCGCGCTTGCCAAAATCGCTGATGATGGCGGAATGCATGCCGTTTGGACCGGCGAGCATCACGGTATGAATTTCACCATTGCGCCGAACCCTTTCCTGAACCTCATCGACCTCGCGCGGCAGACGAAAAATGTGCGTCTGGGCACCGGTACGATTGTAGCACCATTTTGGCACCCGATCCGCCTGGCGGGTGAGGCCGCGATGACAGACATGATTGTCGATGGACGTCTGGACCTCGGCATCGCGCGCGGTGCCTATAGCTATGAATATGAGCGGATGATGCCGGGTATGGATGCCTGGGAGGCCGGCCAACGCATGCGCGAGGTGGTGCCCGCGCTGCAAGGCCTGTGGAAAGGTGATTACGCCCAGCAGGGCACATATCATTCCTTTCCGGCCACGACCTCGTCCCCGAAACCTGTGCAAGAGGACGGCCCACCGATCTGGGTCGCCGCGCGGGATCCCAACAGCTTTGAATTCGCGGTCTCGAATGGCTGTCATGTGCAGGTGACGCCACTCTGGCAGGGGGACGCCGAGATCACCAAGCTGATGAATGCGTTCAATGCCGCCTGCGCAAAGTTCCCCGATGCGCCCCGCCCCAAGATCATGCTGCTCAATCATACCTACATTGCGGAGGACGTGGCGGATGCCCAAATGGCGGCAGAGGAAATCAACCGTTTCTACTGCTATTTTGGGGCGTGGTTCAAAAACGAACGCCCCGTCTCGCAAGGGCTGATTGAGCGGCTGAGTGACGAGGAGATCGCGAACCATCCGTTCTATTCCGCCGAGGCCATGCTGCGCGACAACGTCATCGCCACGGCGGGTGATGCGATTGCCAGGATCAAGACTTACGCCGAAATGGGATATGATGAATATTCATTCTGGATCGACAGCGGCATGAGCTTTGAGCGCAAGAAGGCTTCGCTGGAGCGGTTCATCAAAGACGTCATGCCAGCGTTCGCCTGAAGGATAGAGTATGCAGCAGTTTCAGCAGTATATCGGCGGCGTGTTTTCGGACGGCTCCGCCCAATTTGAGAGCCGCGATCCCGCAACAGGCCGGATCTGGGCCATGATGCCCGAGGCGCGCAGCGATGACGTCAACGCGGCTGTCGACGCCGCGCACGCCGCGTTTTACGCGCCCGTCTGGGCGGGAATAACGGCCTCTGCGCGTGGAAAACTGCTGCTGCGGCTGGCTGACCTGATTGCCGAAAACGCGCAGTCTCTGGCCAAGCTGGAGACGCGCGATACCGGTAAGATCATTCGCGAAACCACGGCGCAGATTGCCTACGTGGCCGAGTATTATCGCTATTACGCCGGTTTGGCAGACAAGATCGAAGGGGCGCATTTGCCGATCGACAAGCCGGACATGGAGGTCTGGCTGCGCCGCGAGCCTATCGGCGTTGTCGCAGCAGTCGTTCCCTGGAACTCGCAATTGTTCCTATCCGCGGTCAAGATCGGACCGGCGCTGGCGGCGGGGTGTACAATGGTGCTGAAGGCCTCGGAAGAGGGGCCGGCGCCGATGCTGGAATTTGCGCGGATATTTGATCAGGCCGGGTTCCCGCCCGGCGTGCTGAACGTGATCACCGGCTTTGGCCGGGAATGTGGCGCCGTTCTGACCAGCCACCCAAAGGTGAGCCATGTCGCGTTCACCGGCGGGCCTGAAACCGCGCGTCACATCGTGCGCAATTCGGCGGAAAACCTTGCTTCGACATCGCTGGAACTAGGCGGAAAATCCCCGTTCATCGTGTTTGACGACGCGGATATCGAAAGCGCGGTAAACGCGCAGGTGTCGGGCATTTTCGCGGCCACTGGGCAAAGCTGTGTGGCTGGCTCGCGGCTGGTTATCGCAAATAAGATCAAAGATGCCTTCCTCGCGCGGCTCAAGGAAAAAGCCGAGGCCGTGGTTATCGGCGCGCCCGATGATGTGGCAACCGAGGTCGGGCCGCTCTGCACTGCCGGGCAGGTCGACACCGCTATCGATCTGATCAAAAGGTCCGAGGCGGCAGGCGCAACTCTCATCACCGGCGGGCGGCCCTTGGCGCGGGAGGGCAATTATTTTCCGCCCACGATCATTGATTGTTCGGACGCGCCTGACGCAACTTGCCTGACAAATGAGTTCTTTGGTCCGGTTCTTTCCGTTCTAGGTTTCGACACCGAGGAAGAGGCCCTGCAAATCGCCAATGACACGGCGTTCGGTCTGGCCTCAGGTGTTTTTACCAATGACCTGACCCGTGCCCACCGCATGATCCGTGGCCTTCGTGCGGGCATCGTCTGGGTAAATACGTATCGCGCCGTCAGCCCGATTGCCCCGTTTGGCGGCCATGGCCTCAGCGGCCACGGACGCGAAGGCGGGATACAGGCGGCGCTGGATTACACCAAGACCAAAGCCGTCTGGCTGCGCACAAGCGACGCGCCGATCCCCGATCCGTTTGTGATGCGCTGAAAGGCGAGCAACTCGGCGGCTACAGCCTGTCGGGGCGTTTGAGAAACACTGGGATGTTTAGCCAAGCGTGAGTGCTGGCTCACCGTGTAGTCAGCAGGCTTTTAGCATCCGGCTGGCGATGTCTGACCCCAGAGCCGGAAATATCACTCGTCATTCGCAATCTCTTTGGCAACGTTGACGAAATTCATCAGAGCGGGCGTTTTATAGGCCCGGTTCCATGCGAGGAGCGTGGAAATCCGCATGTCGCAATCCGAAATCGGTTTGGTCATGATGTTTCGCGGCTGAAGCCGCGTGATGCCTTCGGCGTAGACTGACAGGCCCAACCCGTGGCCGACCAGCCCAAGGATGCCAAGGGCGTTGGATGCCTCATAGCGAATGTCGATACTGTGCCCGCCACGGTGGAACAGGTCGTCGATCATCAGCCGGAACGTTTCCCATTGTTCCATATTGCCCAGAACCAGAGGGTAGCTGGCAATCTCGCCCAGCGTAACCGCGCTGCGGGTCGAGAGGCGGTGATCAAACGGCAGGATCGCAACGTAGCGCTCCTCTCGCATCTGCACCGTTTCGATTTGCGGGTGCCGAAACGGGCCCAGCATGAAACCGAGGTCAATATTATTGCGCGACAGTTCGATCTTCTGGCCTTGGGTGCGGATATATCTCAGATCGAGCTCTACGTCCGGATAACGCCGGGTGTACTCGCGTACGATCCTGGGCATCAGGTCAATCGCTGAAAACGACATGTAGCCGATGCGCAGGATGCCTTTCTTGCCTTCTGCCGCAATTCGCCCGGCCTGCACTGCGGCCTCGATTTGCGACGAGATGAGACGGGTACGTTCGTAGAAAACCTCACCCGCTGCGGTCAGCGACACCTCGCGAGTGGTGCGCCGGACAAGCTGATAGCCCAGCAAGTCTTCGAGCTGTCGAATGCGGCGACTCAGCGCGCTTTGATCGATGGCCAGCCTTGCTGCTGCACGGCGAAAACTCAGTTCGACCGCCACCATCTTGAATGCATCAATGTCGCGGGATTGCGGAGAGGTACTCAATCTAAGGCGCCTTACGCTAGGTAAAGTCAGGTGTTTAAACGACTAAATCCCATTAATGCAAAAATCGCAATGATAATGGCTGATACGGCGATTGTTTGCCCGTCTGGCGAGTGGAAAGCTGAACAGCGTGAGAGAGATTCACAGAAATTAGTATCGCCCATATCGTCATGCGGCGCATCGCCGGACGACGCGAACAGACAAGAGGATCATAAGAACATGACTGAAGTTGACAACGCCGAACTCGACCGGATGCTTAGCCAGGCATTTGATGCTGCATCCAAGCTTTATAAGGAACGCGGCTTTCAGCGTCGTGTCGGTTTTGGCAAGAAACCGGCGCTGGTCAGTGTCGATCTCGCCAACGCCTGGACGCGTCCGGGCAATCCGTTCACCTGCGATCAGGACAAGATGGATAACGAGATCATCCCCGGTATGCAGCGCCTGCTGGAGGCATGCCGCGCCAATGGCCATCCGGTCATCCATGTTACCACCGCTTATGAGATCACCGACCGAAACGCGCCCTTTACCGATATGGGCCTGTGGCACGACAAGATTCCGATTGACGTGGTGGATCTGGCCGACAAGGATCTTTGGGCCATCGACAGCCGCATCGCGCCGGTCAAAGGGGAATACACCCTGCTGAAAAAGCGCGCGAGCTCGTTCCACGGCACCGAACTGGCCGGCATCCTGCGCGCCAATGGCGTAGATACGATCCTGGTCACCGGCGTGACGGCTTGCGCGTGCGTGCGCCAGACCATCTGCGACGGCATCGCCGACGGCTTCCGCACCATTGCGGTCAAGGAAGCGATTGGCGACCGGGTGCCGGGCGCGGTGGCTTGGAACCTCTTTGATATCGACGCCAAATTCGGCGATGTCGAGACGGTCGACACATGTGTCGACTACCTCAACAACGTGAAGGGCAGCAAGGCCGCAGCAGAATAGCGACACCAAGGGCACCCCTCAACGGGTGCCCTTTAACGTTTCGCTGCGGGTCAGAACCGGCCGACCGGATCTCGCAGTCATCAGATGCAAGTACAGGGAAAAACAAGATGGCAAGAATTGGCGTAGACGTTGGTGGAACCAACACCGATCTCGTGCTGGAATGTGCGAAAGGCACCTTTTTTCACAAGGTTCCCAGCACGATCAAGGACCAGTCTATCGCGGTGGTGGAAGGCATTCACCAGATTTGCGACATCGCGGGGATTGCCAAAGAGGATATCGACGTGATCAACCACGGCACCACCGTGGCAACCAACATCACCATTGAACATAACGGCGCTGAGGTTGGCATGCTGACCTCGCGCGGTTTCCGTGACATTCTGCATATCGGCCGCCACAAACGGCCGCATAACTTTTCGCTGCATTTCGACGTCCCATGGCAGAGCCATCCGCTGGTCAAGCGCCGCAACCGCATTCCCATCACCGAGCGTATCCGCCCCCCCACCGGAGAGGTCGAGACGGCGCTGGCCGAGGATGAGATCCGCGAGGCCTGCGCGTTGTTTCGCAAGCGTGGCATTAAATCGGTTTGCGTGGGGTTCATGTTCTCGTTCCTCAATGACGCGCATGAAAAGCGCGCCGGCGAGATTGTGCTGGAGGAAATGCCGGACGCCTATCTTTCGCTGTCCTCTCAGGTGGCGAACGTGATCCGCGAATACGAACGCTTTTCGACCGTCGCGATGAACGCTTTTGTCGGGCCGCAATCGGCATTGTATCTGCGCAACTTGGAGCAAAAGGTGCGCGATGGCGGCATCCCCGCAAAGCTGCGCGTGATCCAGTCGAACGGCGGCATCTCGACCATCGACGGCTGCGCCAAGAAGCCGGTGGGCATCTTGATGAGTGGCCCTGCCGGCGGTGTTCTGGGCGCGCTATCCGAGGCTCGACTGGCCGGAACCACCAATATCCTGACCGTCGACATCGGCGGTACGTCTGCCGATATCTCGACTATCGCGGGCGGAGAGTTGCGGATCAAGAACCCGCGCGACACGCTGGTTTCGGGTCATGCAGTGATGGCGCCGATGATCGATCTGGAAACCATTGGGGCAGGGGGCGGCTCGATCGCCTTTCTCGACGAGGCGGGCGGATTTAACGTCGGACCGCGATCGGCCGGGTCCGAACCGGGGCCAGCTTGCTACGGTCGTGGCGGCACCGAACCCACCGTGACCGATGCGCAGGTGGTGCTGGGCCGGATGGATGCCGACAAGTTTCTGGGCGGCGACCTGATGCTGGATTCCGCACTGTCGCACAAGGCGATCAAAGAGCATATCGCAGACCCACTGGGGATCAGCGTGACCGATGCAGCGTTGGGCATCATCAAGATCGTTAACAATAACATGGCGCTGACAATCCGTTCGAACTCGGTTGCGCGTGGCTATGACCCGAGGGAATTCTCGCTGATGCCCTTTGGCGGCGCGGGTCCGTTCCACGGTGTCGCGTTGGCGGAACTGGTCTCGGCACGTGACATTCTGGTGCCGATTGCGCCCGGTATTACGGCGGCGATGGGGCTACTCGGCAGTGATCTGCAATACGAACATACGCGGTCTGTCATCACCAACCTCTTTACCGCGGACCAGACGGCGCTGGACAAGGTGAATGCCGTGGTGGACGAACTGACTGCCGCTGGCCGCTCGGATCTGGAAAGCGACGACATCGCCAAGGACCTGCAGGTTTACGAGGTTATTGCCGAAATGCGCTATCACGGGCAGGGCTTTGAGCTGCGCGTGCCGATGCCCGAAGGCGGGCTGAAACTGGACAACAAGGCCGAAGTGATCACGGCCTTCCATGCGGCGCACAAGCAGGATTACGGCTATTCCTTTGATGATGCGCTGGTCGAACTCTACAACGTCCGCGTCATCGCGAGGGCCAGTGTCCGGCATCTGGAGCTGGCCAAGCTGGCAAAGGGCACTTCGGCCGATGTGGAAAACGCGTTCATGTATGAACGCCTGACCGTGTTCGACGACGGGCAGAGCCATGTCACCCCGCGGCTCGATCGTGGCAAGCTGGGCGCTGGCGCCCGCGTCGAAGGCCCGGCCATCATCATTCAGCACAACTCCACAACCCTTGTACCACCCGGCTACGGCGCCGTGGTCCAGGACTATGGCAGCCTTCGGTTGACCAAGATTTAAGGGAGGAAATTCACATGCCAAAAGACGCTTTGACCATTGATCCGATCACTCTTCAGGTGATCCGAGGGTCCATCGAAACCATCGCCGAGGAAATGGCCCACGTGCTGTTCCGCATGTCCTTTTCCTCGATTATTCGGGAATCCGAGGACCTGGGCGCGGGCCTGTTCGACACCGAGTTCAACACGCTCTGCGAGTCGGAATCCACGCCGATGCATATCGGCTCGATCCCCGGATATCTGCACGGCATTCAGGACACGCTGGATGATGGCGAGTGGTTTGAAGGCGATGTCGTCGTTCACAACCACCCCTATCATGGGTCTTCGCACACTCCTGATCTGGCGATCGTCATCCCGATCTTTCACAAGGGCGAGCTGGTCGGTTATTCGGCCAACACCGCGCACCATATCGATATCGGCGCGGCCACGCCCGGCCTGATCATCGACGTGCCGGACGTTTATGCCGAGGGGATGCTGTTTGCCGGAACCAAGCTCTACCGCAAGGGTGAGCGTAATGAGACGATGTGGCGCTTCATTCGCAACAACAGCCGCGCCGCGCGCCAGCTGGTGGATGATATCGAGGCCCAGATCTCCTCGGCCCGGTTGGGGGTCAAGCGGTTCAACGAGTTGCTGGATCAATACGGCAAGGAATTGGTGTTCGGTGCCTGCAACCAACTGATGGATTATTCCGAAAAGATGCTGCGCCAGCGCATTGCGGATATTCCCAACGGTGAATACCGCGCCGAGGGTTGGCTGGACGATGACGGACGCAACCGTGGCCAACATCTGCCCGTCAAAGTATGTGTTCGCGTCAGCGGCGACTCTATCACGGTCGATCTGACCGGGTCCGCCCCGCAGACGCCCACGGCCTATAACGTGCCGTTTGAGGGGTCGACCAAGGTCGCGGCCTTTGCTGCCTTTCGCAAGCTGCTGCTCGATACGGCGACTTCGGACACGCGGGTGCCGTCGAACCAGGGGTCGTTCCGGCCCATCGAGGTGATCGCGCCCAAAGGGTCGATCTTTAACCCGATTTCACCCGCTGCGGCCGAGGCACGATTTACCCAGTGCAACTATATGATCGACCTCATCATGAAGGCGATGGCGCCGGTTCTGCCAGAAGAAATCATCGCCGGGTCGTCAGCGTCAATTTCGTTCGCGTCCTATGCCGGGGTGCGCGAAAGCGGCGATTACTGGGTGTTTCTTGAGGTCAACGAGGGCGCTTATGGCGGACGGCCGAAATCTGACGGGCCAGATGCCATCGACAACCTGATGGCCAACACCCGCAATAACCCGCTGGAAGATCTGGCGATGCATGTTCCGATGATCTGCGAGCGGTATGAGCTGCGCGACGACGTGATGCCGGGCGCAGGCAAATACCGGGGCGGCATCGGCGTGGTCAAGGCGCAGCGGATGCTGACCGACGGCATCATTACGCATGAAAGCGAGCGCCACACCAACGTGCCGTGGGGCATTTTTGGTGGCACCGAAGGGGCGGCAGGCAAGTGCGATATTTATAACGTGTCGAACAATGAACCCGCAGAGGTCATGCATTCCAAGTTTCACGGCAAGGAGGTCCGCAAGGATGATGTGATGGCCTATTACAGCCCGTGTGGCGGCGGCTATGGCAGTCCCTTGGAACGCTCGCCGCAAAAGGTGCTGGATGATGTGCTGGACGGTTTCTGCTCAGCCGAACACGCCGTCGACGTCTATGGCGTGATTTTGGATCTAGACGCCGAGACTGTCGATCTGGCTGCCACCAAGACGCGCCGCAAAGAGCTGGCAGCAGCCGCTTGAACCGAACCGCATCGGCCGGTCCGCTTAGCGGGCCGGCCCAATTCAACTGACAGCAGGGAAAATAAAAAATGACAGCAACAGAACAAGTTCGTCATGCGGAGCACGAACGCACCGGCCTGATCGAGGAATCGATCCTGCCGACATTATTGGGTCAACGCCCGATCGGCCTGATGGGCTATGCGTGGATCTGGGTTGGTATCGCCGTCATCATCGCGACCTATTCACTGGGTGCGGCAGGCGTCGGCGGCGGTGTGTCGCTGACCACAGTTATCCTGATCATCTTTCTGGCCAACCTGTGTATCGGGGCATTGATGGTGCTGACCGCAGACATCGGCACCGAACATGGCCTGCCCTTTGCCGTCTATCTGCGCGCGCCCTTCGGTATACACGGCACACACCTTCCGGCGGTTTCGCGCGGGTTGATCGCGGCAATGTGGTTCGGCATTCAGACCTATCTGGGGGCGCTGGCCCTCAACGGGATTGGCGAATATTTTCTGGGCTTTAACAACTGGTTCGTCTGGTATGTGATCTTTGCCATCCTGCAGGTCGCCAATACCGCAATGGGCATCAAATCGGTCGAAAGGCTCGCCTCGCTGGCGGCACCCGCGATCATCGCCATCTCGATCTGGATGTATTTCACACTGGAAGGCGTGGCCGAGACAAATGGCATCAACCTCTGGAACTACGAGGGTGCTGGCGAAATGTCGTTGATGGTGCTTTTCATCGCCAACCTCAGCTTTTGGTCGACGATGGCCATCGACGTTCCCAACCTGACGCGCTTCGTCAAGACGCAGGCCGGTGCGCGCGGATTTGTTGCTCGCAACCGCAACGTCTTCCTTGCACAGCTGATCGCCTTGCCGGTCACTCAGGCGCTTATTGCCGGGATCGGTGGCGTGTCGTTCATTGCCACTGGCAACTGGAACCCGATCGAAGTGATTCAGGGCGAAGGCCAGGGATTCTCGCTGGTGATCCTGCTGGCACTGGTAGTTCTGGCACAGTGGTCGACGAACAACTCGGCCAACCTGATCCCCTCGGCGCTGACCTTCATCAACCTCGCGCCGCGGTTCATCAACTACAAGCTCGCGGTGGCATTGGCCGGCATCGTCGGCACGCTGTGCTTTCCTTGGGCGATACTGGACAACCTGTTCGTCTTCCTTGGGTATTACGGCGCGTTCCTGTCGGCGATCGGTGGCATCATGATCGCGGATTACTATGTGCTGCGTAAACGACGCCTCAACGTCCCCGACCTTTATAGCCACACTGGTCAGTTCCGCTACACGGGTGGCGTCAATATCGCGGGGCTTCTGGCGTGGTTGATCGCGGGCGCGGTGGCGGCGTGGTACTCGCAATACGCCTTTGTCATCGGGTTCCCGCTGGGCTTTGTGATCTACCTCATCCTGATGAAGCTGCTGGTGCTGCCCAGCAACCCGCAGGCCGAGATCACCTCGGGTTACTCGGACGAATACCTTGCAACCAGCGAAGGCCTCAGCTGGGCTTATCTCGGGCAGGGCCAGTTCCGCCGCATGAGCCCAGAAGAGACGGATGGTGCATCGATCGGTCGCGAGGATCTCTGAACTACCACGACCTCCCTAAACTTGCCCGCATCCTTTCTAAGGGTGCGGGTCTTTTTGGTTGCCTAAGATCCTATCACGGGTAATCCGGATTTTGATAAGACGTGAGCGGCTTGGCCGCCTGATTTATGGCCCGACGGAACGCCAACGCAAGACAACCTTCGACGCGTAATTCATTTTTGAGCGCCTCGCCTTGACATCAGTCAAGGCCAAGCTTCTGACGCTGCCGTATTCCTGAAAAATGGAACGCGACTGCATCCTCGTCTGGTTGTGCCGAAATCGGCTGTTTGCCTTGTTGCATACGAGGCTGCTGGCGAAGGCCGAAACACTCACAGCCTATCCATTCAGCTTTCAAGCGCCAATATTCAAAACTGTTGCAGATGGTCTTGCTATGGCACCTCAAGGAATTTCTTTTGTTCTGGTGTTGAGGGCAGGCCTGTTCGGCCTGTCCAAAATTATAGCCATAGCCGGGGCGACGTTGCTGCCAATCGAACTGGCGACGCGGACATGACTACGAAGGTTACGCGCCGCCGATTCCTTACGATTTCGGCCGCAAGCATGTCGTGCGCGGCGATGCCTGCTCAGGCCTTGGAAAACGTTACGTGGATCGGTCGTGCGATGGGTGCAGAGGCCAGCCTGACATTGGCAGGCGTGCCGTCGAACGCCCAGGCACGGTTGACATTTCGCGCAGTGGAACGTGATCTGGCCCGCCTCGAACGGATCTTCAGCCTTTATGATTCCGGGTCGCAAATTGTGCAGTTAAATAGCGCTGGAATACTAAAGGCGCCTGCGCCGGAATTGCTTGAGGTTCTGAACCTGTGCGGTGTTCTGAACGCTGCGAGCATGGGCGCATTTGATCCGACCCTGCAACCTCTTTGGCTGGCATATGCAAAAGCTGCGACGCAGGGCCGCGTGCTGTCGCAGGATGAACGCGACGCCGCATGCGCTGGCGTGGGCTGGGGCAATTTGCAGTTTGATGCAGACCAAGTGCGCTTTGACGACCCAAACGGTGGTCTGACGCTGAATGGCATCGCACAAGGATACGTGACGGACCAGATCGCAAAGCTGCTGCGCCGGCGCGGATTTCGGGATATTCTGGTCGATATGGGCGAAATTGCAGTACTGGGAAAGCTGCCCAGCCAAGTGGGTATCGTCACGCCAGGCGGCGACCTTGTTGACCGGATCACGTTGCAGAATGGCGCCATTGCTACATCTGCCCCGATGGGCACC
The DNA here is from genome assembly GCF_035599575.1 of Roseovarius sp. Pro17. Lineage (NCBI taxonomy): Bacteria > Pseudomonadati > Pseudomonadota > Alphaproteobacteria > Rhodobacterales > Roseobacteraceae > Roseovarius > Roseovarius sp. Pro17. The sequence continues at coordinate 3,036,594 of NZ_CP141179.1, read as the reverse complement.
ATGCTTGACCCTGAAATTGGCTTGGGTCATATACTTGATGCTAGAGACGACAAGCCCCGCCCGAAACGTAAACTGGTATCAGTGTCTGCCCGCACTGCCGCTGTGGCGGATGGGCTTTCGACCGCGTTTTGCCTGATGGCCCGAAATGATATCCAATCCTGTCTGGCACAATTTCCCGGCGCCAAACTAGAAGTATCAATCTAACCAAGGAGACCTGAAAATGTTCAAGACAATCCTACAATCCATAGCCATTCTTGGCGTAATTTCTGCACCTGCTTTCGCCGACGGCGATGCCGAGAAGGGTAAGAAGGTGTTCAACAAATGTAAGGCTTGCCACGCGGTTGGCGACGATGCCAAAAACAAGGTTGGTCCGATCCTGAATGGTATCGTAGACGCGCCCGCCGGCCAAGTTGAGGATTTTAAATATTCGAAAGCGCTGACTGAAATGGCAGCGGATGGCCTCGTTTGGGACGACGAAACGCTGACAGCGTACCTGAAGAAGCCAAAGGATGTTATCAAAGGCGGCAGTATGTCCTTTGCCGGACTGCGCAAGGACGACGATATTGCAGATGTGATCGCCTACCTTTCAGAAAACGAATAGTTTCTATTAGATTTTTGATGCCTCAGGCCCGCCCCAAGGAAAACTTGGGGCGGGCCTGTTGGTTTTCATCAAACGGCTGACCCAGCAGTTCTAACTGTCCAGATAGAATGACTCTCTCAGCGCGCGTTTGAAGCCGAAGCTGCACGGCTGATCCCGCGTGCAATCAGCTCTTTTATACCGGGCAAAAGCCCGACAGGGTCCATGCGTGGCCCTGAAAACCCAGAAGTTTGCAGCGCATCCCGAATGTCCTCTTGGACATGCCCGCCATCTGCAGCAAAGAACGGCAGACAGATGGATTTCGGCGGGCAAAGAATAGTGACATCATCCAAATGTGGGGGCTGTTCTACATAGCCAATATGGATCGTCTCAAAACGGATCACTTCGGTCAGCCGTTTTACGAACTGCACAGTGTCGCGTGCGGAATTGGCACTGCGACCTGACCCATGCGCGGCGACCAGCAACGTGGTCTCGGCGGCATGCCACCCCTGCCGGTCCAGTTCCGCCTCCAACGCTAGCGCAACCACTTCGGGCAGATCCGGGTCCACGCCTAGCGGCGGCAGAATGGTCGCGTGCGGCACCTGTTGCAGCCTTTTACGCAAGGCGGATTGAACGAACCAACCGTCGGTCATGAACATAGGATAAATGACCGGCTCGGCCCCGGCGTCATTCAGAACCGATTCCAATGCCTGCGGTTTCGCCAGCGTCGCAGTCTTGATGCGCCAACCCGGCAGATCGGGCGCACGTTTTGCCAAAGCAGCCTCTGCCGGGTCGGGATCGGATGGCTGGCCATGGCTGACCACAATCGCGCAGCGCTCAGTGGCTGGTGCCTTCTGAGAAGTTGATTTTGTTGAATACATTGTACTTTCCAGATGGTTTTCGCATCGGCAGGCGCCGGACTTCCTGTAAACTTGTGGCATCGTAGACAATCACCGCGCCGTCGTCTTCCCAGATCGAGACGAGTGCATGTGAACCGTCGCGCGTGAACTCGACATGCGCCACCGTCGCCCCCGGTTCGGGGCGCATTGTTTTGACAATCTCGAGGCTGGTCTTGTCGATCACATGCATCACGTCCTTGTTCGGGCCAAAGAAGACGTCTGCCCAGATGTAGGGCGAATTTTCGTGGCTGCGAAGGAAAAAACCCGGCCCTTCGGTGTCGATGACCTTGAGAACGCTCCAGTCGGTCGTGTCGATGACCGAGAGCTTGCCCTCTTTCAGATGCGGCGTGGCCATGACCCTGCGCCCGTTCAGATCCCAGCTGATGCCCGAGCCAAGATGGGGCATGCCCGGCAGGGGCAATTCGGCAATCTCGCGCCCGACATTGAGATTGACGACAACGCCGCGTGCGCCATCGCGCGATGCGCCTATCAGATGGCGGTAATCATCAGTAAAGAAGAAATCATCCAGCGGTTCCGCAATCTCGATCCGGCGCCGGGCGAACAGCCCCTCGGACGAGGCGATTGCTTCGACCATGTCCTTTTCCTGGCTGTGTATAAAGCCCTCATAAACCGGTTCGGCGTTGGGATCGGTAGCGACTTCCCATATTTCGGGGGCGTCTTTGAGAGCGAGTATGAAACTGTCGCGCTGTGGGGCCTGATAGACGGCAGACACGCGACTTTCGATCCCGTCTTTCGAGATCACCGGCATGATTTTTTCCACGCTCAGATCGCTTGTGGACAGCAATGTCAGCGTCATCGGCAGGTAATTGGCCACCGCCAGATGTTTGCCATCTTTGCTGATCGCGATATTACGGCTGTTCAGCCCGGCGCGCACGCGGCCGACCTCTTGCAGCGACCAGATATCGTATTTCTGTACGTAGCCATCGCGCGACGCAATGAACACATAGCGCCCATCAGGCGTGAATTTCGGGCCGCCATGCACCGCGAATGGCGTCTCGAAGCGGTCCAGAACCTTGAATGTGTCGCCATCCAGCACACTGACATGGTGATCGCCGGTTTCTACCACGAGCGTGATATTCAGCGGATCGGCATCAAATACAGGAGCATCGGCGGCGACGTAATCGGGGTTTAGCTCGCGGGTTTCGGCAATCTGATCGACACCCCACTCTGGCAGGGTTTCGAGCGGGATTGTTAGATATTCCGCAAGCGCGGCAATCGCAGTGGCGTCCAGATCGTCCTTGAAAGCCGCCATCTGCGTCGAGGCGCGGCCCTCCGCGATCACCGTCTCCAGATCCGGGCCGCGCATCCGGCCCAGCGTTTCGGGTATCAACGCGGGGCCAGTGCCGCCCAGCCGGTCAGCGCCATGACAGTCGGCGCAGTATGTCGTGTAATCCTGCGCGGAATCCGCCTGTGCCGTCAGAGCGCTGAAGGCCAGAAGGCTAGGTAAAACGATGCGCCGGATCATGGCGTTTCCCCCGGAATGGTGTAACCGTCAGACGCTCACTTTCGTCGACGCCAATCTCGGCGTTGCTGAGATAACAGGCCGGATCTTCGGCCCAAGGATCGCCGGTCAGTTGCAGCGCGCGAATGCGGGTGTTGCCGCCGCAGATGGATTGATGTGCGCAGGCGCCGCAGCGGCCTTTCAACGGGCGCGGGCGCGTGCGCAATTGCGCCAGCATCGGATCATCCCCGGTCCAAAGCGTCGAGAACGGCGTGTCCTTGACGCTGCCGACCGTATAATCGGACCAATAGGTATCGGGATGGACCTTGCCCTGCGGGTCGATATTAGCCACGCCCAAGCCCGACGAATTGCCGCCCCATGCCTCAAGATGATCGCGCAGGTTCTCAAGCTTTTCGTCGTCGAAACGCTCACGCGCCCAGTTCATCATGTAGACCGCATCGGCATCGTTATTGCCGGTCACGATGTCCAGCGGATAGCCCTTGCCGGTGGCCCCGGCCCAGGCGTGATCAATCAGCAGATCCAGCGCGGCCCGTGTGTGGCTGTGCATGGCGTCCTCGCCACGGTTCTTGTCGCCGCGCCCCGCGTAGACCAGATGCGACAGATAGAATTTATCGACGCCCTCATCCTCGCATAGCTGGAGCAGGTCGGGCAGGTGGTCGGCATTGTCCTTGGTCAGGGTGAACCGCAGGCCCACCCTGATCCCGCGTTTTTTGCATTCACGCACACCGCGCACGGCGTCGTCAAAGGCCCCCTCGACGCCACGGAACCAGTCATTGGTCTTGCCGATGCCGTCGATCGAGATGCCGACATAGTCAAACCCGATCTCTTCGATCTTGTCGGCATTTTCACCGTGAATTTTGGTGCCATTCGTCGACAGCGCCAGCATCTTGGTGAACGGGCGCGCGGCGCGGGCGATGTCGAAAAAATCGAACCTGTCCAAAGGCTCTCCACCCGACAGGATCAAGGCGAAGACGCCGAATTCCTCCATGTCCTTGACGTTGGCCATGGCCTGTTCGTGGGTCAGTTCACCCGGAAAATGCACGTCGGCCGACACGGTATAGCAATGGCGGCATTTCAGGTTGCACCGCCGCGTCAGATTCCAGATCACCACCGGCTTGATCCCGCCGCTGCTGCGGCGTTTGCGCGCCGGAGTCGGATGGACTAATTGATGCATATATTCAGACATTCTAAACATGCGCTATCCTTTCTGTTGCCGTAGCCGCAGCCCGGATTTTTTGAGAATGCGTGTCGAGTAAAGTATATCGTTGCCGTCGCAGGCATCGCCCAGGATTGCGGCAACTTCGGCCCGCAGCGCCTCGACTTCCTCGCGTGATGTGCCGTGGATCATCGCAAACAGGTTGTAGGGCCAATGCGGCAGGGCGCGGGGCCGCTCGTAGCAATGGCTGACGAAATCCAGATCGCCGATCTTCTGACCAAGCTCGGCAACGCGGGCATCATCGACATCCCAGACCGACATCCCATTGGCCGTCATGCCCAAGGCGTAATGGTTGGGGGCCACGGCAATGCGGCGGATGATTCCGCTGCTCTGGAGGGCGCGCATACGGGTGCAAACCTCATCCTCGCCTATGCCCAGTTCGGCGGCAATCTGGGCATAGGGGCGGGGCACCAGCGGTAGGCCTGACTGGGTGGCGGTGACAATCCGGCGGTCTGTCGGGTCCAGCGTCATGCCGCCACCCGGAACCGAACAAAGAATTCCTGCAATTTGGGAAAGAGCAGCACGGGATACCCGGTTTCCTGCTCAATGCGTGCAGCTACCTCTGCGATTTCACTTTCGGCTTCGGTGGCCAGCACGAACCACATGTTCAGGTGGTGGGTGCGTTCATAATTATGCGCGACCTCGGGGCAGGCGTTGACACTGGCGACAACGCTGTCGAATTGGTTCTGAGGCACCGCCATCGCGCAAAGGCAAAAGGCACCGCCCATCGCGGCAGCGTCAAAGAATGGGCCAAAGCGTGTGATAATCCGCGCGTCCTTCATCGCCTTGAGGCGAGCGATCAGGTTGCTCTCGGTCAGGCCCAGTTGCCCGGCCACCTCTTCATAGGGGTTGGGGACGATTGGAAAGCCGTCTTGCAGTGTGTTCAGTATTAAACGGTCGGTATCGTCGAGCGTCATGCCGTTTCCTTTTTCTTGGCGTCAATCATCGCACCGGTCTGTTTGAAACAGCGGATCGAAAATAACGGCTGATAGGGGATTGATCGAAACTCTGGCAGGGCGCGCACACGATCCAGCACGTCGAACGCCTCGGCCCGGCTGCGTGCGTGGATCATGGAATAGAGCCGGTAAGGCCATACGCCTTCCACGGTCGTGCGCTCATAACACAAGGTAATGCCCGGCTGGATCGCGAGGAGGGGACCCGCCTCAGTGATCGCATCATGGGGCATATCCCAGACCACCATCGCGTTGGCCCGCCATCCCAGCGCCCTGTGGCGCACTATCACGCCAAGGCGCGAAATGATGCGCGCGTCGACCAGAACCCTTACGCGCTCCAGCAGGTCATCTTCGGTCCGGCCGAGAGATTCGGCAATGCGGGCGTAGGGGCGGTGCTCCAGCGGCAGACCCTTGGTCAGTTCCTGAAGCAGCGGGCGGTCGCTGTCGCGAAAGGCCGAAATATCAACCTGCCGTGCGCTGCTGAGCGGGGCAGGAGCCCCCCGCATGGAAAACCCGAGATCGACATTGAAGGGCCGCACAAGACGCAGATCCAGCACGCGCAGGCCTGACTGGGTTTCGATACGGGCAAGCGTGTCGTTGACATGTGCGCGGTCAGGGCCGGTGGCCACGAACCACAGATTCCAGTCGTTTTCACGCAGATAGGAATGGTTGACGCCGGGCTGGGCACCGATGATTGAGGCAACCTCTTCGATCCGGTCCTCGGGTGCGGCAATGGCGGCAAGTGTACTGGCCGAAACGGTGTTGGGCGCGCAGGTCGCGCCGACTCGTGTCACGCGCCCGTCGTTTTGATGGGTCTGCAATAGCTCCAACACGCTTTGCGCGCTGATCTGCAACGCATCGGCGAGGCGGTCAAATGGGCGCGCTTCAATCGGGAAATCACGCTGCCAATTGTCCAGCAGGGCCGCGTTTACGGAATCATGCACACCCTTCATGTCCCTATAACCCCGTCTTGTGCGCGCGGTTTGTAAAAAAGATGCCAGAAGGGCTGAGCGCGTCGATTTCTCGCAGTTTTTGAAAGGTTTGCGTGTCGTAGACCATCACCTTGTTTGCATCGCGAACCGACAACCAGACCTCATGCCCGCGCGGGGTGAATTCCATATGCAACACGCCCGGGCCGGGGGTGAATTGGTGGATGACCTCTTTGCTCAGTGAATCGATCACCTGAATCGTATCGTTCAGCGGATGGGCAAAATTGACCCAGACCTGCCGCCCGTCAGGCCGCGCCATCGCAAAGATCGGCTGGCCGTGGGTTTCGGTTCGCCCGGTCTGCGTCAGGCTTCGGGCATCGACCCACAGCACTTCGTGCTGGCCAACGGCGGGCAAGACAAAATCAGTTCCGGCCAACGCCCAGCCTTCCAGATGGGGCATCTTGTAAACCGGCAGCCCCTCGCGCCCGGCTGAATAACCGTCAAGGATCGGCATCGGTTTCGGGTCATCCTGCCACAGATCAAGCGCTGTCAGGTGGTCTTCACCGAAAAGCCCCGCGATATAGGTGCGCCCATCCGAGGTGACCAGCGCGTCATAGGGGTTGCTGCCCATCCCGGTGACCTTGGTAATTTCCGGAGTCGCCTCCGACATATCGGCGATCCAGGTTTCACCGGCATCCCACAGGCTAAAGACGAACCGGGTGCCCGGCACATCGACAAGGCCGACGGTTTTCGAGTCGGTCGGAATGTCGGCTACGAGGTCCAGGGTTTCGGCGTCAAACACCCGCACCCCGCCGGGTTCGTAATTGGATACTGCCACATAGCGGCCATCGTCGGATATGGCGCCACCGATCGAATTTCCGGCCTGCATGACGCGGTTCACGATGGATTGCTCCAGAATGTCGACCTTGGTAAGTCCACCATCGCGACCGAATACATAAGCAAACCGCTGATCTGGCGAATAGACCAGCGAGGCATGGGACAAATCGCCGAGGCCGGTAATACGCCCAATACTGGCGCGATCAGACTGATCAATCACCAGTAGCGATCCGTCGGCCCGTTCAACGACAAGCCCAAGATCGCCGGTGGGCTGCGCCAGCGTTGCGGTGCCTAAGAGGGACAGCGACAGGATCAGTGCCGTCAGGTGCTTGCGCATCACTCACCTCCCGTCAAAAGATAGTCGACCACCCAGTCGATTTCGGATTGTGTCAACAGAGGCCGCCATGGGGGCATCGCGGTTCCGGGGATACCGTCCTTGATCACGAGACCAAGAGTTTCCGGGTCATAGCCGTGCAACGCTTTGGCGCGGATGTCGGGGCCAAGCCCACCCTTGAGCGTCATGCCGTGGCACGAACCGCAATCGTGACGCACCAAATGCTCGAGCGCCTCAGCATCCGGCTGCGGCTCGGCTGCGAAGGACGCGCTGGCGCAGCAAGTGAATATCAAGGCCTTATTCACCGGCCATCGCCTCAGAAAGGCAGGGGATATGTTGCAGTGCCGTGTTTTGGTAAAGTGATGCTACCCTGCCGATCACAAACAGAACCGGCGTTCGCAGGGCATGAGCCTGCGTATCCACGCCAATCTGGCCAAGCTGCGACAGCACACGGGTTTCGCGCGGCGTTGTGGCATTGGACACGGCCAGAACCGGCAGGCTGGCGGGCAGGCCCGCGCGGATCAGTTGCAGCGCAATTTCAGAGATGTTGGACGCACCCATATAAACCACCAACGTCGTGTCGATATCAGCCAGGCTTTTCCAGTTCAGGTCGAGGGTCTTGTCAGCGGCCAGATGCCCGGTGATAAAACGCACGCCGGTGGCAAGGCCACGATGGGTAAGCGGCACGCCGGTCGCTGCCGCCATGCCCTGAGCCGCCGTAATGCCGGGCGCGTATTCGACATTGATGCCAAGCGCCTCTAGATAGGCCGCCTCTTCCGAGCCACGTCCGAATATCATCGGATCACCGCCCTTGAGGCGAACAACGGTTTCACCCGCCAAGGCGCGTGCGGCCAGAATTTCGTTGATCTGATCCTGAGGGACCGTGTGACTCTTGGGGGCTTTGCCGACCGGAACCATTGCGGCACCCTTGGGTGCCATGGACAGGATTTCAGGCGAAACCAGACGATCATAAACGACAGCGTTGGCTTCGCCCAGCATCCGAACTGCGCGCAACGTCATCAGATCGGGATCGCCGGGGCCAGCGCCGACGAGATAAACTTTGCCCATGGGTATCATTGGACGATTTCCTAGATTTGGCAGTTGCGCGATTGGATGCGGGGGCCACTAAAGCGGCCCCCGAAAGATTCGCGTCAGTAGACGTCGGCGCGTGTGTTGTAGACGTTGAACTTGCCCGTGGGCGTGATCAGGCGCGGGTCTTTGATCACATGCTTGAGTTCAAGCGTCTTGTCGTCGACAACGACGATGGCCGATTCCAGATCCTTGGCGTTCCAGACAGAGAACCAGATCTCGTTACCGTCCTTGTTGAATTCGCCCTGCACGACGCGGGGCTGGCCTTCGGCAATCCCGGCCCACTCCACGATGGGAAGCACTGTGTAGTCAGGCTCTTCCTCGGTCAGATCCGCGATGTTGAACACGGCGACCGACCCTGAGGTTTCGGCGTCCGGGTTCAGCGTCGCGTCAACATAGAGATGCTCGGATGTAGGGTGGGTCTTGACGAACAACGATCCACCGCCAAGCGCGTAGAGCTGATGCACCATCTTCCACGCATGTTCCGGATGGCCCTCGGGGTCAGTACCGATCAGCGCGACGGTATCATCCCCCAGATGCGAGGTGGCCCATACCGGCCCGTATGTCGGATGGATGATGTTGGCCCCACGGCCGGGATGCGGTGTTTCGCCATCGGTTTCGATTACCGCGACCAGCTTGCTTTCCTTGGTGTCGATCACCACCACTTTGCCGCGGGCGTTGGCTGCGGTCAGAAAGTACCGCTGGGAGCTGTCCAGACCGCCATCATGCAAGAACCGTTCGGCGTTGATCTCGGTGATCTTCAGCGCTTCGAGGTCTGAATAATCCACCATCATGATCTTGCCGGTTTCTTTGACGTTCACCAAAAACTCGGGCTTGTAGTGCGAACCAAGAATAGCGGCCACGCGAGGCTCGGGGTGATAGGTCTGTTCGTCATAGGTCATTCCACGGGTGGATTTAATCCGCAGAGGTTCCAGTGTATCACCATCCATGATCACGAATTGCGGGGGCCAATAGGCACCGGCAATGGCGTATTTGTCCTCATAACCTTCGAACTTCGATGTCTCTACCGAACGGGCCTCGGCACCGACCTTGATTTCGGCGACGGTGTCCGGGCTTTCCATCCAGAGGTCGATCATGTTGACCTTGGCATCGCGGCCAATCACGAACAGATAGCGCCCCGAGGCGGACATCCGGCTGATATGCACGGCGTACCCGGTCTTGAGGATCTTTTTTATCTCATAGGTCGCCCCGTCGATCATGGCGATTTCGCCCGAGTCGCGTAGCGTGACCGAGAACAGGTTGTCGATGTCCCAATCGTTCATCTTCTCGGTGGGACGATCCTCGGGGGCGACGTGCACTTTCCAGCTGGCACGCATGTCTTCCATGCCGAACTCTGGCGGGGCTGGCGGCTCGAGCAGCATGTAGCGGGCCATCATATCGACGTCTTCTTCCGTCAGATCCCCCGATGTGCCCCAGTTGGGCATACCCGCGGGCGAGCCATATGTGATGAAGTCGCGCAGATAATCGAACCCTTTTTCGCGCGTGATGTCGGGGGTCAACGCCTTGCCGGTCGCGCCCTTGCGCAGCACGCCATGGCAGCCCGCGCAGCGTTCGAAATAGATCTTGGTTGATCGCTGGAATTCCTCATCCGTCATGACGGGATCGTCGGGCTTGCGGCCCGGAATTTCGACCTGAATTTCACCGAGCGTTGTCATCGACGGCACATACATGTCCGCTGCTGTATCAGCGTGGTCCTTTGGCTTTTCCTGCGCGGATGCGCCCGTTACTGAAAGGCCCAGTGCCATCGCTGCACTGAGGTAAAGCGATGCTTGGCATCTGATCGTTCTGGGTTTCATCAGGGATTCTCCATTGACGGGTGAGGCTGGTGCAATCGTGACGTCGGCCCAGAGCGGCGTCCTTGACTTTCGTTAAGGCAGGCACGTCATCGGAGGTGCAGAAAGGGACATGGTGCGATCTGTCTTTCTCGTGGTCTTTGGTCTGCTGTTCCTTGTGGGCGGAGTTTTCGCGCCAAGCGTGGCTTCTGCTCAGGGTGCCCGCCCGGCCACTTGGGATGAAGCGGCTATAATTCCGCCGACCCGCGAGGCGGCCGCATCCTTGTTCGGCCTAGAGGACCTGCCGAACGTCACGCGCATTGATGCCGCTGTGCCGGGATGGTCAGTATCCCAAGGCGCAAAAGACATTGGGCATATCGCGTCGACTTGGGAAGTGATCCATTCAGTTGGCTACTCGGGACGTCCGCTGGATGTTCTGGTGGCGGTGTCCCCAGAGGGCACCATTTCGGGCGCGCAGTTGGTGCGCCACAGCGAGCCGATCCTGACGCTGGGATTGTCCGACGAGGACATTGAGCGGTTTGTTGCGGGTTTTTCCGGCGTTGATCTTTTGGACCCCGAAGGCACTGGGACCGGTCCCGATATGCCTGACATCATTTCCCGCGCAACGGTAACGACTGGCGTTATCCGCGATTCAATCCTGCGAACTGCGCGGTTGCTGGCAATCGGTCGGGGGCTTGTGCCGGGGGGCGGTATCGACAGGCTGAGTTTCGAGCCGCACAGTTGGACTGAACTTGACGCAATGGGCGCAGTTCGCGCCAGCACAGTGACGCTAAGCGACGCGCGCGCAGCGATGCCAGACGCAAAGCCCGAGATTTTAGAAGGTACGGCACCCTTTGTCGCACTTTGGGTGGCGCTGGGCGATCCGCCGACAATCGGACGCAATATTCTGGGCGAACAACAGTTCAATAGAATTGCTGCTACTCTGGGACCGGATGAGCATATTCTGTTTGTTGGCTCACACGGGCTATACTCCCACCGCGGCACTAAATGGCGGCGTAGCGGTGTTTTCGACCGCTTGACGTTGATGCAGGGCGGTGTGGAATACCCGCTGACCGACGAGGGCTATTCCCGGATCGACAAGCTGGCCCTCGACGATGCCCCCCCTTTCAAGGAGCGCAGCCTGTTCCGCATAAGCGATACCGGATTTGATCCGGCGCAGCCTTTCACGCTGATGCTGACGGCAGACCGCCCGGCGGCCTCGGGCAACGATCTGTCGTTCTCGATACCATTGGATTATCAATTGCCTGCAAAGTTTGTGCAGGCTCCACCACCAGAGGCGGCCCCGTTGTGGCATCGCACTTGGGCGGAAAAGAAGTTCGCGGTGATCAGTGTCGCCGCGATGCAGATATCCCTGACCCTGATCCTTCTTTTCCAGCAACCATTGGTGCGCCGCAAACGCCTGTGGCTCGGCATCCGAGTGGGCTTTCTAAGCCTCACACTGGTCTGGCTGGGTTGGGTATTGAACGGGCAATTATCCGTGGTGCAGGTGGTCGCCTTTGCGCAATCGCTGCTGACCGGTTTCAGGTGGGAGACGTTCTTGATTGAACCGGTGATCTTCACCCTGTGGGCGGGGGTGGCGCTGGGGCTGTTGTTCTGGGGCCGGGGCGTTTTTTGTGGCTGGCTATGCCCGTTTGGTGCCCTGCAAGAGCTGTCCAATCTGGTGGCCCGCCGGTTGGGCGTGCCGCAGATCACAGTGCCTCCTGCGTTGCATGAACGGCTTTGGATAATCAAATACACCCTCTTTATGGCGATACTTGCGCTGTCGTTCTATTCGATGCGCGACGCGCTGATCCTAGCGGAGGCCGAACCGTTCAAGACCGCGATTTCCATGCGAATGATCCGGGCGTGGCCGTTTGTCGCCTTTGTTATGGTGTTGTTGATAGCGGGGCTGTTCATCGAACGGTTCTATTGTCGTTTCCTGTGCCCCCTCGGCGCGGCGCTGGCGATTCCTGCCAAGTTGAAAATATTCGACTGGCTGCACCGGCGTCCGCAATGTGGTCGGGAATGCAGGCTCTGCGAAACCAAATGCCCGGTGGGTGCAATAGATACGCTGGGGCGGATCAATGCCAATGAATGCGTGCTCTGTCTGCGCTGTCAGGTGGTGATGTATGACCCGCATACCTGCCCGGTACTTAAACGCAGGGCACGCACCAATGCGGGGTGATTTGGCCAAAGGCTGCCGGATCAGGCGGGATATGCCTGCCCTGCGCTACCTGATGCGCTTCAATCTTTGAAAAACCCATCAAACGGCGGTGGTAAGTCAAATGTGTCCAGCGCAAGGGCGCGGGCCTCAGCCGACATCTTGCGCGCCGTCTTTTGCACGATACGTTGCAGCTTTTCGGGGCTTTGCGTGCTGGAAAAAGGTTGGAAATACCATCTCAGAAATACGAAACAGATTATATCTTCCAGCGCCTGAACGTCCGCGTCGCGCTTGATCCCCTGCTTCAGAAGCATGCGATGCGCCGCATCAATCTCGTGCTGGTCATAGCCTGCACTGGCCATGATTTCGCCGATGCGGCGGGCATGATGATGGGCCAGATCACGACGCCACGTCAGATAGCCTTCGCGCCCCTCGGGAAAGTCCGCCCGGCTAAGAACCCAGCGTTCGATATGTTGCCCTCGCGCGGCAATTTGCAGCGCCTCGCGAGCATCCGGGAACAGCCTGATCTGCTCGGCTGTCATCCGCTGGCCGTAAAGCAGGCTGGCGGGGTGTCCGTCCACCTCATTGGGGTCGCTGGCGTTGGCAGCGTCAATGGCCGCAAATGCAACGGCTAGCGCAGTCACAGCGCTTTGTTCCAGGCGGTGGCGGGATCAACGCTGGCATAATTTCGCAACGCATCAACATCGCTGATAGAGGCGTGATTTCTAGTGATTTTAACACCTACTTTTCCCAGTCTGGAAAATGCCCGCGACAGGCTTTCTGGTTTCATGCCCAAGCGTCCGGCGATCAGAATTTTGTCATAGGGCAGGGTGACCATGCAACTACCGCTGTCGCCATTGCTCAGATCTAGAAGGAATGCCGCGACCCGCTGCGCGCCGGTCTGGGCGGTGATCTGCTCCAGGTGAGACACCATTTTATGCAGGTGCTGAAAGGTTGATGCCAGCACGGCAATACACAACTCGGGTTCTTCCTTCATCATCGCGACAAGCGAGCGGGCCGGGATCAGCAGCAGCTTGCAATCAGTTACGGCCTCTGCCGAGACTGGGTAGTCTTCTTGTTTGAACGCCACCGCTTCGCCAAAACTATGGCTGCGGGTAAACACGTTCACGATCGCCTCGTTGCCATTAAGGGCGACACGATAGAGTTTGACCCAGCCATCAACGACAATATGAATCACATGGGCCGTTTCGCCCTGTAAAAACACGGTTTCGCCGCGGCCATATTGTTGGGTTTTAGCGTCGCCCAAAAGGGTGTCGACGACATGATCCGGTAGGGTTCGCATCAATACAGAGTCTTTGGCGATCTGTCTGTCCAGAGGCAGAACCATACCTGAATCTCCTGCAATGCGCTGCTCGGCAATGGGACTAAAGAAAACATGACTGACCCCGGAAAGAAAGGCGCAATTGGGTGCCATGCCCTGATACCGCAGGGCGATGGCTGCTTTCGGCTTACTATGCGGGCCGGCCAAGCCCTTAAATATGAATGAACTTCTGGCCCGTGTCCGTTCACGCTTGTAGCGACCCGTTGCGGAAACCCGCGCCTTCTTGGCGACCGAACATGGCGGCTAGCGGGGCAAAAAATGCGACAGGCCCAATGCAGAAATCGCTGAGCATTGGCTGGTGCCATTTGGGCCTGTCTTAAATTGACGGTCTTAGATCAGTTAAGCCCGTTTTCGGTCAGGATTTCTTCGAAAGTCTCTTTGGCCTTTCTGGGCATCTTCGCTTCCATGAAATCATCAGGCACAGGCGCGTCGGCGACCTGAATGACCATGACCATACCCATCCCAAGATGCGGTTTGCATTCCACGCCGATAACGCCCTCGGCGGTCAGTTCGACGTCGACCTCTTGATTGATCTTGCCGACGAATTTCTCTTGGCCGTCCGGCAGCATGCCCTTCATGCTTTCGGCGTTGTGGCCCTTGTCTGTCGGGATGAACTTGACGGTATCGCCGACTGCGGCAGAGACGAAGTGCGGTTCGAACACCATCATTCCGGCTTCGCCCTTGTTCAGCATGTGGACCTCATGCACTTCGGCAGAGGCAAGAGCGGGGGCAAGTGCCAGAAGCGATGCGGCGATGATTGTCTTGATAGTCATTTCTTTTCCTTCTTGGTTGGAATCCGCTGCAAAGGTGTCGCAGCGGGGACGTTGTTCAAGCGCCTACTGTGGCACTTAGGGCGCGTCGGAGGAGTTTTCCATGAGGAACTCCATCACAAGTGTCGCCTCATTTTCATCTAGTCCGGCGCGGGGGAACATCGAGGGGGTGATGCCCTTCCACTGGTTCTGGGTAAAGTGCGACGCCTCGCGTGGGCCGTGGCAAACTGTGCACCGCTCGTAGAAGATCTTTTCGCCCGGCGTGGCATCGGCCAGCAGCAATTCGGTGATTGATGCAACGCGGTCGAGACCGAGCAATTCCTCGTCGATTTCGCTCAGTTCGTAATCCTCGATGATCTCGGGCTTTTCATAGGCCATATTCGGCCCCTCGGGGTCTTCGCATTTGCGCATGCTGCACAGCACGGTGTTCGCCGTGGTCGCCTGACTTAGGCCCGAGGACCGCTGTGTAGAGGTCAGGAAATTCACCAGCCCCGAATTGCAGCGTCCCTTACTGTCCAGCGACGGCCAGCCGCCCTCATAGACTGACACGACGCCCGGCATGATGTCGTCGGACAGGATGGCGCCGACGATGATGGTACCACGGTCGTTATAAAGCTCGACCAGATCGCCGTTTTCGATGCCACGATCGGCGGCATCCTGAGTGTTAACACGCACCGGCTCGCGGCCCTCGATCTTGTAAAGTTCGCGCAGCGTTTCGGACTGGTCCATCTGGCTGTGCAGGCGATACCACGGGTGCGGGCTGACGACGTGCAGCTGGCCTTCCTTGGCGTTGCCGAGATACTCGTGCTTTTCCATCCAGACCGGCATTCCGGGGCAATCGTCGATGTCAAAGCCGGCGATTTCCTCGCAGAACATCTCGATCTTGCCTGATGACGTGTGCAGGGGGGTTTCGACGGGATCGGTGTAGAAATCGCCATGCCGCGTCCAGTTGCGGGCCTCTTCCGGCACCTCCTGAAGGGCATAGCCCTTTTCCCAGAACTCTTCGAACGACGTGTGCTGGGCCGCGCCTGAACGGTTGTAGGCCGCCTCGATATGGTCGATCAGATCAAGGCTGTCGGTGAATTGTGCCCACAACCCCAACTTGTCGGCCAGGCCCTCACAAATGTGATAGTCCGACATGCTTTCGCCGACGGGTTCGATCACCTGTTTCATCGCATAGACTTTGTCGTTGGAATAGGTGCCGCCGACGCTGATGTCGTCGCGTTCCAGAGTCGAGCAGGCAGGCAGCACAATATCGGCCCAGCGGGTCGCGGCGGTCCACCAGACGTCGACGCTGACGATGGTTTCGACCTTTTCCAGCGCACGGATCAGGCGGTTCGTGTCCTGCTGGTGCGACATAAAGTTGTTGCCGGCGTTGTAGATCATTTTGACGTCAGGATACGTGCCGGTCATGCCGTTATAGATGAATTCCGCGCCCGGGTTTTCCAGCATCTCGGTAATGCGGCTGGCGGGGCAGATGCCCTTGACCCAGTTGCGTCCTTGGCTAAGGCCGGTTGGTGTGGATTTTCCCGATGCGGGCATGCCGCCGGAACCATAGTGCCACGAAAACCCGACGCCTTGGCCCGGCTTGCCGATCTGGCCGCACAATGCGGAAAAGTTGACGATGGCCCAATGCGTCATCTCGCCGTGCTGGGCGCGTTGCAGCGACCATGCGCCGGCGATCTCGGTTTTCTTGGTGGCCATAAGTTCGGCCAATTCACGGATCTTGTCGGCGTCGATCCCGGTGATGGCCGCGGCCCATTCCGGTGTTTTGGGAGTCTCGTCGGTTTCGCCCTTGATGTAGGCGATCCACTTGTCCGAGCCGACAGTGTATTTATCGAGGTACTCGCGATCTTCCAGCCCCTTGTCCAGAACATGAAACGCCATGGCGCTAAAGAGGGCGACGTCGGTGTTGGGCACGATGCTGACCCAATCGGCGTTCAGGTATTCGTCCGACGGCGTGCGCTGCGGATTGATCGAGACGAACTGGCAGCCATTATCACGGATCTGCGCCCATGGGCCGGACATCTGGTGATCGGCAACGGTATATTCGATTCTGTTGTTCTTGATCGGATCGCATCCGACTAGCACGAAAACCTCCGTGTTGTCGCGGATCACCTCCCAAGCGGTCTGCGCGGAGTAAACTTCCATATCGCCAATGACGCGGGGCAGGCAGATCTGCGACGCACCCGCCGACCAGTCGCCTTGGGTATTGGTGCAGCCGCCGATCAGGTTCAACAGGCGGCCCTGCATCACGTTGGGTCGGAAGTTGCCCGCATTGGCCCAGCCGCCGTAGGACGAGCTAAAGATCGCCTCGTTGCCGTGATTGCTGGCCGTGTCCAGCAGCGCTTTGGCGGTCAGGCTAAAGGCGGTTTCCCAGTCGACCCGCACATAAGGTTCCTTGCCGCGCAATTCGGGTTTGGTATCGCCGGATTCCCAATTCTCGAGGTAGGATTTGCGCACCATCGGATAGTCGATGCGCGACTTGTCGTAGGTGCGGTCCTTGATGCCGTACATTAGCATCTCGGTCGGCTGCGCATCCAGCTCTGGCACAGTGTTGATATTGATCAGCGTGCCATCCTTGACCACGGCCTCGAACGGCCCGAAATGGCTGGCGTGAAACACGCGGCTTGCGAAGGAGTTGGTATCCAGACCTGCAAGTGCAGTCGAGTTTAGCAGGGGCGAGACCCCGAGCGCGGCAACGCCCCCCTGAAGAAAGCGGCGTCGTGTTGGCTGAGGAAAAGTCATCAGATACACTCCAAAATTGCATCGCGGAACGTATAGCTCCACGTTCTTGGCACGTTGATCTAGATCAAGTGCGCGGCGCGAATGTTGCTGATAAACTGATGGTCAACGTCATCAATGCGATACCAATATGAAAAGGCTGGATAATTTAGGGTCTCCAGTATTAACCGCAGCATTGCCCAATGTGAGTTTTTCGGGCCATATTTGACAGCAAGCAACCGACCAATAAAATAGATGATGGAGGGCCCCTGCGCGCGAAACCTGCGCCGATATTGCGCAGGCCCTTGGCTGGCTTGACGTAGCAGGACACGCTCTGGAAACACCAGTTGCGTGACAGCGCCCGGCGGTCAGCAATCATCACATGCACGCTCACGCCTCTGCGCGCGCCGGTTGTTGACGGTCAGTCCAGCTCCTGCACGCCTCCGCCTGATACGGTCAGGATCTGTCCGCTGATCCATGCGGCGGCAGGCGCGCAGAGAAACAGCGCGGCGTTGGCCATGTCCTCAGGTTCGCCCAGACGATTGATCGGCGTATGCTCCAGCATCTTGGCCTCAATATCGTCGTTCAGAACCGATTTTAGCGCATCGGTGCGGGTCGCGCCCGGCGCGATGCCGTTCACCCGGATGCCCTTGGGACCAAGGTCAAAGGCGATGTTGCGCACCAGATGGCTGGTCGCCGCCTTGGACGCACCATAGGCTGCCATGCGCTTGTTCTTGTTCTCGGCCGCCATCGACGTGATGGCGAGGATCGAACCGCCCCCGGCCTTTTCAATCTCAGGCGCGGCCAACTGCGCCAGACGAAACAGCGAGAACACGTTCAGATCGAAGGCGCGTCTGAAATCCTCCATCGGCATGTCAAAGGGCTTTGGCCCGCCGCCGCCCGCGTTGCTGACAAGGATCGTCAGCTTGCCAAAGCGGTCGACAGTCTGCGCCACCAACTGTTCCAGATCGTCCTCTTTGGTCACGTCGCAGGCAACGGCAGCGGCGGTGCCGCCCGCCTTTTCGATGCCATCGGCAACGGCCTGCGCGGTGCCCAGATCCAGATCGCTGACCATGACGCTGGCACCAGAGGCGGCGAACGTTTCGGCAATGGCGCGACCGATGCCTGCACCGCCACCGGTTACAACTGCTACGTCGCCGTTGAGTGTAAACTGTGCGGGATCATACATGTGATAGTTCCTGTGAATGGTTTGAGAGGATGTCGAATAGGGTGCAGAGCCGACCTGTTGCGTCTGCAAATGGGTCACACCGCGATTTTCCGTCACAACGCCGCCTTTAGGCGATCATGTTTACGTCTCGACCTGTTAGGCCTGCAGTCTCATGATGCATTCGCCCGCAGCATCGCCAGCGGCACGATATCGAGCGCGCGTTGATGTGTCGCGGCGAGGTGGACGCGTGGTGCGCAGCCTTCTTCGTAGGCCTGAACAAAGCGCGCGGCGCACAGGCACCATTGATCGCCCGGCCTCAGCCCGGCAAAGCCGAATTCGGGCCTGGGCGTGCTGAGATCGTTGCCGAGATATTTGGAGAAGGCCAGAAATTCGGCTGTCATCACGGCGCAGACCGTGTGACTGCCGCGATCCTCGGCGCAGGTGTTGCAATGGCCATCGCGGAAAAATCCGGTGACCGGATCCCGAACTGAACAAGGCGTGAGCGTGTCGCCAAGGACGTTGATGGATGCGTCTTTTTCCATGATTTGGGCCTTTCTCTCGCCTCGCTCAACCTAGCCTAGCGCAAGGCGGACAACTGGCAAAGCGCGGCTTTCAGCGAAACCTGTCGGCCAGCTTTTGCAGCGCGCTGCGCGTGTCTTTGGGCTCCGGGCTTGGCTCAGGGTTCGGTTGGGGCGTGGGCTGAGGTTTGGGCTGAGGTTTGGGCTGGGGTGCAGCTTTGGCACCGCCCTCGGGCTTCGCGCCCTTGCCCGCGGTGCCACCGGATGAACGCGGCGGCGCGGTGCGCAGCGCAACGGCGTTCTGAAACCTGCCGCCATCGCCTGCGGCCAGATGCGGTGCGCCGTCCGAGCAGCCGCGCAGCACGTCGTCCAGCCAGTCCTGATCTGCCTTGGCGAAATCGTGCAGGACATAACCCGGCACCGCCTCCTTGCGGCCGGGATGGCCGACTCCCATGCGCACACGGGTATAATGCGGGCCGATATGTTGGTGGATTGAGCGCAGGCCGTTATGGCCCGCATGGCCGCCGCCATCCTTGACGCGCACCTTGCCGGGGGCGAGGTCGATCTCGTCGTGGAAAACGGTGATATCCGGCGCCTCCAGCTTGAAAAAGCGCATGGCCTCGCTGACCGATTGACCGCTCAGGTTCATGAATGTCGCGGGTTTGAGCAGCAAAACCTTGGCGTCACCCAGCCGCCCTTCGCTGGCCACGCCCTGAAAGCGGGACTTCCACGGCCCAAAGCCGTGATCGGCCGCGATGCGGTCCAACGCCATGAAGCCGATATTGTGCCGGTTGCCGGCATATTTCGCGCCGGGATTCCCCAGCCCTGCAAAGATCAGCATGACGCCCCTCGTGGTTTGGCTGAGTTCGGTCTAGCGGGTTTCAGCGCGGATTTGAATTGGGAACCGGCCGCACTTGGGCGGTGCCGCGCCAAAAACGAAAAACGCGGCCCCATGATAGGGCCGCGTTCCATATTCTTGCGATACGCGGGGGCAAAGATTACTCTTCGGCGCCCTCGGGTGCATTGTCGACCTGCTCGGTCGCGGGGACCTCATCTGCGTCGACGTCATCGTCCTCGTCTTCGCCATCAGACTTCAGGGCCGAGGGGGCCGACACGTTGCAGATCATGAAATCGCGATCCTTGATCACCAGCTCGGCGCCCTTGGGCAGCTCGATATCGGAGATCGTGATGGTATCGCCGATGTCCACCAGCTTGGTCATGTCGACGATCAATGCCTCGGGGATGTCGCCCGCAGTTACCAACAGCTCGACTTCGCCGCGGATCGTCGTCATGACGCCGCCCTTGGCAATGGCCGGGCATTCTTCCTCGTTCTGGAAATCGATCGGGATGAACAGGTTGATCTTGGTCGTGCGCTTCAGGCGCATCAGGTCCAGATGAGTCGGCAGATCCTTGACCACGTCACGCTGAACGTCGCGGCAGATGACGCGCACGTCGTCGTGGCCTTCGACCTTCAGGTTGAACAGTGTCGAGCGGAATCGCCCCTGCTTGAGCCGCTTGAGCAGCACGTTGAACGGGATGTTGATCGGCAACGGCTCGTTGTCACCACCAAAAACGATACCAGGAACCATGCCTTCGCGGCGTGCAGCACGAGCGGCGCCCTTGCCTGTCCCCGTGCGTTCCTGGGCGTGAAGATCAGGAATTTCTCCAGCCATGTGTAATTCTCCATACATTAAGGGCGGGGCTCCTCCAAGGCTGTAGCCCCGCGTGAAGCCGTGGCCATAGAGGATTTGGGCTTGATTGGGAAGGGGGGAATGTCGCGTGCGGGCG
Source organism: Roseovarius sp. Pro17 (assembly GCF_035599575.1). Lineage (NCBI taxonomy): Bacteria > Pseudomonadati > Pseudomonadota > Alphaproteobacteria > Rhodobacterales > Roseobacteraceae > Roseovarius > Roseovarius sp. Pro17. The sequence continues at coordinate 3,016,013 of NZ_CP141179.1, read as the reverse complement.
CCTCTTTAGTGACTCCTCGGCGCAAGGCGCGTCGTCAGTCACTCGGGCGGCGGCACGCGTCCCCATGAAACATCCTTCAACACGTCCTCATCCAGCGTCTCGCCATGCAGCACGCTGACGTCGCCAGTAGCCTCCAGCACAACTGCGCGCACGCAGCCGGGGCTGATGGCGTTCGCCTCGCGCAGCTTGGCGCGCACGTCGTTGCGGGTGACGCGTGACAGGGTCAGATTCTCCTCGAAAAGGCGACCCTCGTAGTAAAGCATCAGCGGGGCATTGTCGGTCAGCCACGCAGCCAGCGACCACCGCTTGCGCAACGCGGAGATCGCATAACGCGCGACAAAGAGCGTGATCAACGCGACCAGACCGGGCCAAGGCGTCTCGGCGCTGGTCATCATCGTGGCCAGCACCGACCCCGCCGCGACCGTCAGCGCAAAATCAAAGCTCGACATTTTGGAGAACGAGCGCAGCCCGTTAAGCCGCGCCAGAAGGATGACAGCGAATACGGCCAGCAGAGTTTGTCCTGCGATGCTAAGAAGTTGCATGATCTAGCCCCTTGATGTGCGGCTGGTGCCGCGTCGCACGAAGACGATGCAAAGAACGGCCACGATTGCGCAAGCGATCAGCCCCAGAATCCGTTCCATCAGACCGTCGATCCCGGTGGGCGACATCAAAAACACCGGGGACAGCACCGCCCATAGCGCGCCTAGTCCAATCAGCCACCAGCTGGCGTGCGGATGTTCGGACGCGCGCAGCCCAGCTTGCATCACCACGCATGTCAGCAGGAAAAGCGCACCCAGTCCGTAAACCAGATAGATATGGATCACGACGCCTTCGTTGTCCTTGTCGCCATATTCGTTGCGCGCGCCGATGATGATGACGAGGGCGGCCAGAACGGCGAGGGACAGGATGCCGACCGTCCAGCCGCTCTTGCCCAGATGGGCATGCGACGCGGCCAGCGCGGTGGCCATCAGACCGGCGGCAAAGCCATAAAGCGCGACATCCATTATGATTTCCCAGCGGCCCGCAGCAAGATCGCTGATCGTGTCGGAAATCCAGTTATAATCCGGCACAAAAAGGGGCGCGATAATCGTGCCAGCGATCAGTGCGGCGCATCCGGCAAGGCCGATCAGGCCGAAAACGATCAGCAGCCAAGGACGTTCGCCATGCACTTGGGCCTCTTTGGCTGGGGGCATGGCGCGACTCTCCTATTGGCGGGGGTGATGGATGCTTAACTCATTTGGCAACGCGGGGCGGCGTCAATCGTTCCACGACTCGGCCCGCGCAGGGCGGCACGAGGTAGGGGGCCATTAGATCCAGCCGTCCGAAAACCCCTTGGGGATCATCAGGATGTCGCGGTCCACGCCCCGGATATCGCGATGCCCGCAGAACGCCATCGACATGTCCAGTTCCTTGTGGATCACTTCAAGCGCGCGGGTTACGCCCGCCTCGCCCATGGCGCCCAGACCATAGATATAGGCGCGCCCGATATAAGTGCCGGTGGCACCCATCGCCAGCGCCTTGAGCACGTCCTGACCTGACCGGATACCGCTGTCCAGATGCACCTCAATCTTGTCGCCGACCGCATCCATGATGGCGGGCAGCGCGCGGATAGACGATAGCGCGCCGTCCAATTGCCGACCGCCATGGTTCGACACGATAATCGCGTCGGCGCCCACGTTCAGCGCCTCGGCTGCGTCGCGCGGATCGATGATGCCCTTGATGATAAGCGGGCCGTCCCACATGCGGCGAAACTGCCGGATGCGGTCCCAGTCGAGTGAGGCATCGAACGCCTCGTTCGTCCATGAGGTCAGATCGCTGGGGCTGCTGACACCATGGGCATGGCCGACGATATTGCCAAAAAACCGTCGTTTCGTGCCCAGCATTTCAAGACCCCAACGCGCCTTGGTCGCCATGTTGGCGATACTGCGCGCGGTCAGCTTGGGCGGGGCCGAGAGGCCATTCTTGATATCCTTGTGCCGCTGACCCAGCATTTGCAAATCAACCGTGATGACCGCAGCCGAGCATTTCGCCGCCTTCGCGCGATCAAAGAGGCGCTGCATGAAATCGTCGTCCTTGAGGGTATAAACCTGTAGCCAGAATGGCTTCTCGGTGTGCTCTGCTACATCCTCGATCGAGCAGATGGACATGGTCGAGAGGGTAAAGGGCACACCGAATTTTTCAGCCGCGCGGGCGGCCTTGATCTCGCCATCCGCGCTTTGCATGCCTGTCAGGCCGACGGGGGCGAGGGCGACGGGCATGGATACGTCCTGCCCGATCATCTGACTAGCGGTCGAGCGTCCGGCCATGTCGATTGCGACCCGCTGACGCAGCAGGATTTCGTTGAAATCGGTGGAGTTGGCGCGAAAGGTCTGTTCCGTCCAACTGCCCGATTCGGTGTAGTCGTAGAACATCCGCGGCACGCGGCGGCGATAGATGCGGTGCAGATCCTGAATATCGGTGATGACGTGCATGGGAACCTCCGGTGTGCAGACACCGTGGGTTCTAGCGGGTCAGGTGCGCGCCCTGCAATGGGCGCGGATCATCCGCGAAAAATCGGGCCGCGTCATTCGACGGGCTGGATCAGCCCTGCGATCAGTGCCTTGGCGCTGTCGCTGCTCCAATGCGCGTCACCCTGAAGTCGCGCGACCTCGCGCCCCTCTGGGTCAATGAGCACGGTGATCGGCAGGCCCAGCACGCCCATGTCGCGCGCGACCTGCTGCTTGGGATCGCGGTGCATCGGCAGGTTGGTCACGCCGATTTCGTCAAAGAACCCTTCGATGGCGGGGACCGGGTTGCGGCCCGTGGCCAGCGTCAGCACTTCGAAATCATCGCCACCGAATTCGGTCTGCAGCTCGGATAACATCGGCATTTCCTTGCGGCAGGGCGCGCACCACGTCGCCCAGAAATTCAGCAGCACGTACTTGCCGTTGTAGTCGGCCAGCGTGGCTGTGCCGCCGTCTTCTGTAGTGAAGGCCGTGGTTGACACCGCCTTGGGCGCATCGTGGAAATTCAGTTTCTTCATGTCGCCATCAAGGTTGGCGGCCATTGCCGAATAGTCGCGCGCCGGGGCCTGTGCGCCAGATTCGGTGCCCCCCCCAAGGGCGACGAAAAGGCCCACCACGATTGCACCGAGGCCGAGGGCGGGATAAAGCAGGGCGGAACGTGAAAGGCGCATTTTTCCTCCGAAGGGGCAGGCATGTCAAACAACACCTCGAACCAGATGTGGGGCGGCCGTTTCGCCGCCGGGCCCGATGCGATCATGGAGGCGATAAACGCCTCGATCGGGTTCGACAAGCGGATGGCGGCACAAGACATCGCCGGATCGAAGGCCCATGCCGCCATGCTGGCAGCCACGGGCATCGTTACAGATAGTGACGCAGCCGCGATGGCGAAAGGGCTGGATAGCGTTTTGGACGAAATCGAGAGCGGCGAGTTTGTGTTTTCCGCTGCCCTTGAGGACATTCACATGAACGTCGAGGCCCGCCTGAAAGAGGTCATTGGCGAGCCTGCTGGCCGCCTGCACACGGGCCGGTCGCGCAACGATCAGGTCGCGACCGACTTCAAACTGTGGGTGCGCGATCAGCTGGACGCGACCGAGGGCGCGCTGCTGGCGCTGATGCGTGCGCTGGTAGCGCAGGCAGAGGCGGGCGCTGATTGGGTGATGCCCGGTTTCACCCATTTGCAAGTCGCGCAGCCGGTAACGTGGGGCCATCATATGATGGCCTATGTCGAGATGTTCGCGCGCGACCTGTCCCGCATCCGCGACGCCCGCGCTCGGATGAATGAATGCCCTTTGGGCGCGGCGGCGCTGGCCGGGACGTCCTTTCCAATCAACCGCGACATGACGGCCGAGGCGCTGGGCTTTGACCGTCCGTCCGCCAATTCGCTGGATGCGGTCAGCGACCGTGATTTTGCGCTGGAGTTCCTTGGCGCGGCCAGCATCTGTGCCATGCACCTCAGCCGCATGGCCGAAGAGCTTGTGATCTGGTCCTCGGCGCAATTTCGCTTTGTCGCGCTCAGCGACCGATTTTCGACCGGATCGTCCATCATGCCGCAAAAGAAGAATCCCGACGCAGCCGAGCTGATCCGCGCCAAGATCGGGCGCATCTTTGGCGCCAATGTCGCGCTGATGATGGTGATGAAGGGGCTGCCGCTGGCCTATTCCAAGGACATGCAAGAGGACAAGGAGCAGGTATTCGACGCCGCCGACAACCTCATGCTGGCCCTCGCCGCGATGGAAGGCATGGTGCGCGACATGAGCGCCAACAAGGACGTGCTTGAGGCCGCAGCCGCCACCGGATTTTCCACTGCGACGGACCTTGCCGACTGGCTGGTGCGGGTGCTGGGAATGCCGTTTCGCGAGGCGCATCACGTCACCGGATCGCTGGTCGCGCTGGCCGAACGCAAGGGCTGTGATCTGCCCGATCTGACGCTGGCCGACATGCAGGGCGTGCATGGGGCGATCACACAGGATGTTTTTGATGTGCTGGGCGTGCATAATTCCGTCGCCAGCCGGGTAAGTTATGGCGGCACCGCGCCGGACAATGTGCGCGCGCAAGTCAAGCGTTGGCAGGAGATACTGGTATGAGACACGTAATCGCAATCATCGCGCTGGCCGCGCTGGCCGCGCTGGCCGCTTGCGGCGTCGACGGCGTGCCCATTCGCCCCGGCAGCCAAGACGAACTCGCCCCGGCCAAGAACGCGACGCCTGAAACCAGCGGGCAGGACTGGATCGGCGGAACGGCCAGCGTGCATACGGCAACGACGCTATGAAATACGTCTATCTTGCGCTGGCCGTCTGGGGCGTCATTCACCCGATGAGTTATTTTCTGCGCTGGTTCGCTGAATTCGGCTTTGATCTGGGCGGTATGGTAAACGCATGGCACGCCAACCCTGCTACCAGCGGGCTGGTCTGGGATCTGACAATTGCCGCCATCGCATTGACAGTTCTGGTGCTGGCCGAGACGTGGCGTAGCCGCGACTGGATGCGCCTTGTCGCTATTCCCGCAACGTTTTTAGTCGGTGTGAGTTGCGGTCTGCCGCTCTATCTCTACTTGCGTTTGCGCAAGAGGTAAGTGCGGATGGATACTTAACCCACTAAAAAACCATGAGTTCGGATAAGGGCGTCGACGTTGGATCATTTTCTCTATCAAGGCGGCGCATTATACGCCGAGGACGTGCCGCTGACCGAGATTGCGGCTGCGGTCGGCACACCTTTCTATGTTTATTCTACCGCTACGCTGGAGCGGCATTTCCACCTCTTTGACGAGGCGCTAGAGGGGCTGGATCACCTCGTTTGCTACGCGATGAAGGCGGCCAGCAATCAGGCGATCCTGATGACGCTGGCGCGGCTGGGCGCGGGGATGGACGTGGTGTCGGGTGGCGAATACATGCGCGCCAAGGCCGCAGGCGTGCCGGGCGACAAGATCGTGTTCTCCGGTGTGGGCAAGACGCGTGATGAGATGCGCCTCGCGCTGGTCGGCGGAATCCGCCAGTTCAACGTCGAGAGTGAGCCCGAGATGGAGGCGCTGAGCGCCGTCGCGGTGGAACTGGGCCTGATTGCGCCGATCACGGTGCGGGTGAACCCGGATGTGGATGCCAAGACGCATGCCAAGATCGCGACCGGCAAGAGCGAGAACAAGTTCGGCATCCCGATCGCGCGTGCGCGCGAAGTCTATCGTCTCGCTGCTAGCTTGCCGGGGCTGGAGGTCATCGGCATCGACGTGCATATCGGCAGCCAATTGACCGATCTGGAGCCGTTCCGGCAGGCATACCTCAAGGTTGCCGAACTGACCGAAATACTACGCGCGGATGGTCACAATATCAGGCGGCTGGATCTGGGCGGGGGCCTCGGTATTCCCTACACGCGCGGTAACGAGGCACCGCCGCTGCCCAGCCAATATGGCGCGATGATCAAGGACACGCTGGGCCATCTGGACTGCGAGATCGAGATCGAGCCGGGACGCTTGATCGCCGGAAACGCTGGCCTAATGGTGAGCGAGATTATTTATGTCAAATCCGGTGAGGGTCGTGACTTTCTGATCCTCGACGGGGCGATGAACGACCTGATCCGGCCCGCCATGTATGATGCTTGGCACGATATCGTCCCGGTGATCGAGCCTGAGGCGGGCGCCGAGCAACGCCCCTATGACATCGTCGGCCCGGTCTGCGAAAGCGGCGATACCTTTGCCAGGCAGCGCATGATGCCCGCGCTGTCCGCTGGTGATCTGGTCGCCTTTCGCAGCGCCGGGGCATACGGCGCAGTGATGGCGAGCGAGTATAATACGCGGCCTCTCATCCCCGAAGTTTTGGTCCATGGGCATGAATTTGCCGTGATCCGGGCGCGGCCGAGCTTTGACGAGATGATAAATCGCGATACCATCCCCGAATGGCTGTAGTGCGCTGCGGCCCTATCCGGAGAGGTTTATGGACCAGCGTCCCAAACTGACAGGCCCATTGCAGGCGCGTCTGCGTATTCCGCTGACGTTGACCTGGGCCGGTCTGCTGGCCGAGCGGCTGGTGCGCGCGTTCTGGCCGCTCTGGACGCTGCTGATCGCCGTTTTTGCCGCGCTGATGCTGGGCGTGCAGGACCATGTCTCATTCGAATTGGTGGCAGGAGCCGCCATTGCCGCTGCTCTGGGTGCGCTGGCATTGTTGGTCGTAGGGCTGGCTCGTTTTCGTTGGCCGCGCCGGGGAGAGGCGCTGGCGAGGCTGGACGCGGCGCTGCCAGGGCGGCCCTTGCAGGCGCTGGGCGATGCGCAGGCGATCGGACGGGGCGATCCCGCGTCCGAGGCGCTGTGGCAGGCGCACCGCACCCGCATGGAGCAGGCGGCCAAGTGTGCGCGCGCCCCAAGGCCTGATCTGCGGGTGGCGCGTTTCGATCCCTTCGGTCTGCGCTATATCGCGCTGCTGGGGCTGGTGGTTGCCATGCTGTTCGGCTCGGTCTGGCGCATCGCCTCGCCAGTGCCAATGGCGCCGGGCGGTGGCGCGCTGGCCGCCGGACCGACATGGGAGGGCTGGATCGAGCCGCCTGTGTATACCGGGCTGCCCAGCCTTTATCTGGCGGACCAAGGGACAGATCTGCAAGTGCCCATCGGCAGTCGCGTGGTCCTGCGATTTTACGGCGAGGTCGGCGCGCTGGCGCTAGCTGAAACGGTATCGGGCCGCACAACGGACGTCGGTGCGGCCAGCGATCCGGCGCAAGGTTTCGACGTGGTGCAGGACGGCACGTTGGCGATCACCGGCCCCGGTGGGCGCAGTTGGGACATCCGTGCCTTGCCCGATGCGCCGCCCGTCGCCACGCTGCTGAGCGAGGGTGCCAAGACCACATTTGACGGGCAGATGAGCCAGCCTTTCACCGCGCGCGACGATTACGGCGTGACCGGCGGCACAGCTACGTTTGTGCTGAACCTCACCGAGGTCGACCGGCGCTATGGGCTGGCGAGCGAGCCGGAGGCGCGCGATCCCATCATGCTGGACTTACCGTTGCCGATCACCGGCAGCCGTACCGAATTCACCGAGGCGCTGGTTGAGAACCTGTCACAACACCCGTGGGCGCATTTGCCTGTCACGCTCACCATTGAGGCGCGCGATGCGGCGTCGCAGGTTGGCGTCAGTGCGCCTATGCAGATGGATCTGCCAGCGCGCCGCTTTTTCGATCCGCTGGCGGCTGCCGTTATCGAGCAGCGGCGCGATCTGTTGTGGAACCGAACCAACGCGCGCCGCGTGGCACAGGTGATCCGCGCGATTTCCTATCAGCCCGAGGACAAGCTGTTCCGCGATCCGGCTGATTTCCTCAAGCTGCGCACGATTCTGCGGCGGCTGGAGGCGTCGCTGAAGGCGGACGGGCCTGGCCCCGAGACCCGCGATGAGCTGGCTGAGGCACTGTGGGATTTGGCCGTGACGCTGGAGGATGGCGATATCGCCGACGCGTTAGAGCGGATGCGCGAGGCTCAGGAGCGGCTGAGCGAGGCAATGCGCAATGGCGCGACCGAAGATGAGGTCGCGCGTCTGATGCAGGAGTTGCGCGATGCGACGGATGACTACCTGCGCCAGAAATCCCAGCAGGCACAGCGCGAAAACGACACCGATCAGCCGGACCGTGGCGAGCAGAACATGACGATGCTCAGTCAGCAGGATCTGCAGGACATGATGGACCGCATTGAGGATCTGATGAGTCAGGGCCGCATGGCCGAGGCCGAAGAGGCGCTGCGCCAGTTTCAGGAAATGATGGAGAACCTGCGCGTCACCGAGGGCCAGCCCGGCGAGGGTGAGGGCGGCGCCGGCCAAGAGGCGATGGAGGGGCTGGCAGATACGCTTCGCGAGCAGCAGGGCCTGTCGGATCAGGCCTTCCGTGACCTGCAAGAGCAGTTCAACCCCGGCGCGCAGTCGGGCCAGAGCCAAGGCAACGAGGGCCGCAATGGCGGGATGGGCCGCGGGCAAAGCCACGAGGGTCAGGGCGGCAGCGGTGATAGCAGCGGGGGCGACGGCGAGGGTCAGCCAAGCGGGCAGGGCGGCAATTTGGCCGACCGGCAGGAGGCGCTGAGGCAGGAGCTTGAGCGTCAGCGCGGCAGCCTGCCCGGCAGAGGTGAGGCGGGCGAAGAGGCGCGCGGCGCGCTGGACCGCGCGGGCGAGGCGATGGACGGCGCCGAAGAGGCGCTGCGAGGCGGCGATTTGGCCGAGGCGATCGATCGGCAGGCCGAGGCGATGGATGCATTGCGCGATGGAATGCGAAATCTGGGAGAGGCGCTGGCCGAGGAAAACGGCAACCGTCAGGGTGGGCAGGGGCAAGCCAGCGGGGCCACCGGCGGGCAGCAATCCGATCCGTTGGGACGCACGCCGGGTCAGGGCGACCGCGCCGGAACCGATAGTGATCTGCTGCAGGGCGAGGATGTCTATCGCCGCGCGCGGGAGTTACTGGATGAGCTGCGCCGCCGCTCGGGCGAAGGCGCGCGCCCCGAGGTCGAGCGCGACTATCTGGAACGCCTGCTGGAGCGGTTTTAGCGGCTTACGCCGTGGCCTTGGGTGCAGGTGGCGCGCGCAGCGCCGCGATCGCTTCGATCAGGGCGGCGGCGATGATCAAAAGGCCCCCGGACAGGCGGTAGAGGCCGAATGGCTCATCAAGGAATATCGCGCCGGACACAACGCCCGCGACGATTTCGAGCGTAAAGAGAAAGCTGAGCAATCCGGGTGGCAGGCGCTGCGCGCTCCACAGCGTCACGCCCAGTACCGGCACGAGGTAAACCGCCCCCAACGCCAGCGACGCCAACAGCGCTGGGGCGTTGGAGGGGGTCGGCATCGCCTCGCCAGTGATCCACGCGAAGGCTAGCGACAGCAGCATTGCCCAAATCACTGTCGCTAGCGTCAGCGCCGACGTGGTGGATTTCCTGCCGGTAAAGACCAGTGCGGCGCCGATCGCCCAAGACACGCCCGACAACAAGGCCAGCGCATCGCCCAGATTGATGGCCGCCAGTGATATGTCACCCCCCATGACCAGATACGCGCCGCCCAGCGACAGGCTGAGCGTCAAGGTTGAGGTGGCCCGCCAGCGCCGTCCGAGAAAGGCCCACTCGATGATTTTGCTCCACGCAGGGGCGAGGTAGAACAGCAGGATGACACGCACCACGTCGGAGAGCGTGAAGGCGACCGAGTAGGACGCGAAGGCGACCCCGACCAGCGCCGCGCCCAGAATGGTGCGCGCGCTCAGGCGCAAATGCACGCGGGCGACGATCATGTAGGCACCGATGGCCAGCGCCGCGCCCAGATTGCAGATAATGCCGGCCTGCGCGCCGCTCAGGCCCATGCTTTCGATCCAGCGGATCGGCATCCACCACAGGCCCCACATGATCGCCGAAACGAACGTCAGCGCGACGGGGGCCAGCGGACTGCCAACCAGTGGGCTGCCGCTAGAGGGGGTCATTGCGGCGTCATTGCGGTCAGTTACCGGTTCCGTCGTTCGCGGGCGCGCCAGTAGTCCCGCCTGCGCCGGTCACATTGTCCAGCCACAGCATCGCTGCGGCAAACTGGCTATCCAGCCATTGACGCAGCCCGTCGACCCAGCCGACGTAATCGGACAGCACGTCGCGCAGGGCGGGCAGCATGTCGGATAGAAGCGGCGCAAAAATATAAAGCAAAAGCGCGACGATCGCGATCAATACTGCCAGCAGGAACCCGCGCCGGAACCCACCGCGCGGGCGCGCGGCGGCATCGGAATGGAGATCATAGGCGGCTTCGTCTGACTGCGGCCCCCGATCGGGAGAGAGCGAGGAGTTGATCTCTTCGATATCGGGAAAGAGGCTGCGCCGCGTTGTCGGGTCGATGCTGTCATCAGCGATGTCTTCTTCGTCGGTTTGGCTATCATCACCGCGCATACGGGCCATTTGCAGACGTGCCTCTCGGATGCGATGCATCTCGTCGGTCTCATCCGCAAGGCCCAAATCGGGCTGTGTTTCGAGGCCGCCCTGAGCTGCGGCGCGCGCGCGCTTTTCGCGCTCGGCCTCTTCGCGCAGGACGCTGGCGATCGACGGGTCTATTTCGCGGCGTTCGAGCCGTTCGTTGCGCGGGAGGGCTTCGTCGCTTTGCTCATTATGTTCTTGTTCGCGTGCCGGGTCGTCATCGATGCTATCTGCGTCTGCGTCTGCGTCTGCGTCTGCGTCTGCGTCTGCGTCTGCCTCGTGCGGCTGCGCTGCGCTATGCAATGAGGGCGGTTCAACATCTTCGTCGGCCGGCGCGGCGTCGTCGGCGCGGGGCGTACTATCGCTCCAGTCATCCGCATCCTGATCTGTGGCCGGGCCGTGATCCGCATCCTCATCCAGGGTCGGGCCGTGATCGGCGTCGTCGTCCACGGGATGATCGGGATGGGCCTGAAACCACGTGTCGCCGCAATTTGAGCATTGCACATCGCGACCCGCGTCGGGGATCACTTCGTCCGGGACTTCGTATTGAGCCTCGCAATTCGGGCAAGTCAGCCTCATATTCGCACCTGTCGCCTGTCCCCGTTTGCCGAGCTGTTCATCGCCCAAGTCACCCTAGGGTTTAAAGGATGGATCGAAAAGAGCAAAGGAATTGCGCCACCCCGATTGCAACACAGGGCGCACTGGGGCATTTAAGGCTCGTAACGGGCATAAGGGGCAGCCGGTGATCGAGCTGGAAAATGTGGCCTATTCCTATGGCGGCGGCGAATTGCTGAGCGATATCACGCTGCGTTTGCAGCCGGGATCGTTTCACTTTCTGACCGGACCATCGGGCGCGGGCAAGACGACGCTGCTAAAGCTGCTGTATGGTGCGCTGATGCCGACGGCAGGGCAGGTGCGCCTGTTTGACGCCGATGTGCGTGAGCTGACGCGCGACGACATCGCACTGGCGCGGCGCAGGATCGGCGTGGTGCATCAGGATTGCCAGTTTCTAAACCATCTCAGCGTGGCCGAGAATATCGCCCTGCCGCTGATGGTGTCGGATCGCGACATGCTGGCCGAAGACGCAAACCTGCACGAACTGATCGGCTGGGTCGGCCTGACGCAGCGTGCGAACGCCCTGCCGCCCGAGCTGTCTGGAGGCGAGCGTCAGCGCGCGGCACTGGCGCGCGCTATTATCATGTCGCCCGATGTCATTCTGGCAGATGAGCCCACCGGCAACGTTGATTGGGAGATGTCTCAGCGCCTGATGCGCCTGTTGATGGAGCTGAATCGCATGGGCAAGACGATCATGATCGCGACGCATGATCTGGCCTTGATCCGTGCGGCCAAGACGCATGTGCAGGCGCGCGTCCTGCGTATTTCGAACCGACGGTTGCAACTGGCGGGGGCGGATCTGTGAAGCTGAATATGGACAAGCTACGCGGCCTTTTTGCCGGGGACGGTGGCGCGGACCGGGTCGTGCCGCCGACGGGCTATACTGCGTGGCTGACGCTGTTTGCAGCGGGCGCGATGGCGTTCCTGGCCGTTTTTGCGCTGGCCCTGTCGCTGGCGACAGCGCGGTTGGCCGATCGTTGGGGTGACGCATTGGCGCGCAGCTCGACCTTGCGGATATCGGCGCCCGAGGGGCAGATGATCGCCCAGACCGACGCCGCGCTGAAGGTTCTGGGCACGACGCCCGGCATCGCCACTGCCCGCGCTCTGGGTGTCGAAGAACAGCGCGCGCTGCTCGCGCCTTGGTTTGGCCCCGATTTACCGATCGAGAGCTTGCCGATCCCTCAACTGGTTGAAATCATAGAGGAAGGCGCGGGTTATGACGCCGCAAGTCTGCGCCTGCGCCTCGCCGCCGAAGTGCCCGGCGCGGTGTTGGACGATCACACCCGTTGGCGTGCGCCGCTGGTGCGCGCGGCGTCGCGGCTGCGACTGCTGGGGGGGGTATCGCTGATCCTGATCGCGGCGACCGTTGCCGCGATGATTACGCTGGCCGCCAACGCCGCATTGTCGGCCAACGCGCAGGTCATTGGTGTCCTGCGCCTGGTTGGTGCGCGGGATGGTTATATCGTGCAGGCCTTTGTGCGGCGCTTCACCTTGCGCGCGCTGGGCGGCGCGGCGGTGGGCATGGTGCTGGGCTGTATCGCGGTCATGTTTCTGCCCCGCACTGAGGTGGGCGGTGGATTTCTGACGGGGCTGGGATTTCAGGGCTGGCACTGGCTGTGGCCGCTGACGATCCCGCTCTTGTCGGGTGGCGTCGCGTATCTGGCAACACGCGCGGCGGCGCAGCGTACGCTGAGGGACATGCCGTGAGCGGCGCCGTTCAATGGCTGCGCTCGCTGGCGTTCATCGTGGCGATGTATCTGGCAATGGCGGTAATCGGGATCGTATTGTTCCCTTGGGCGCTGGTCAGCGCGCGGGGCGCACGCGTCGGGTGCAAGGCGTTCTGCGCATGGGTGCGCTGGAGCGCGGCATGGATGGTGGGCCTGCGCACCGAGATTCGCGGCACACCGCCAACAGGCGAAGTCTTGATCGCTGCCAAGCATCAGTCGTTCCTTGATATCATCATGATCTTTGGTGCGGTCCCGGCAGGTAAATTCATCATGAAGCGCGAGCTGATGTGGGCCCCGATCCTAGGCCAATACGCCCTGCGCATCGGATGTATCCCGGTCAATCGCGGCAAGCGCAGCGCTGCGATCAAGAAGATGGTTGCCGACGTCGCACGCGGTGCGTCGCGCCCGGGTCAGCTGATCATCTACCCCCAAGGCACGCGCGTCGCGCCGGGCGTGTCCGCGCCTTACAAGATCGGCTCGGGCGCGATCTATGAGGCGCTGGAGCAGGATTGCGTGCCGGCTGCGACGAATGTCGGTGTGTTCTGGCCGCGCCACGGCATCCTGCGCAAGCCGGGGCTGGCCGTGGTCGAATTCCTCCCGCCAATCAAGGCGGGTACGGGCCGTGTTGAGTTCATGGCCCGACTGGAGAGCGAGATCGAGAGCGCGTCAAACGCGCTGATGAAAGAGGCGGGGTTTCAGGCTGATGGACTACGTTGAGGACATCGCGGCGCTTGAGGCGCTTTATGGCCCTCCGGGCGAGGCCAGCCTGCGCAAGGTGACGGACCGGCTGACGCCACTATACTCAAAATGGATCGCCGCGTCGCGGTTTTGCGTCCTCAGCACGGTAGGCCCCGACGGCACTGATGGCAGCCCGCGTGGCGATACCGGGTCAGTGGTGATGCAGTTGGGCGAACGCACGCTGGCGATGCCGGATTGGCGTGGCAACAACCGGATGGACAGCATTCGCAACATCGTCCGGGACGGGCGGCTTTCGCTGATGTTCATGGTGTCGGGGTCGAATACAGTCGTGCGGGTGAATGGGCGTGGACGTGTCACGACAGACCCTGTGCTGCTGGGGCGCTTTGGCAAGGACGGAAAACTGCCCCGTTCGGTCGTCGTAATAGAGATTGCGGAGGTTTACACCCAATGCTCGCGCGCCCCCATGCGCGCGCAGATCTGGGGCCGCGACGATAGCGCAGGCCTGCCTACAGCAGGCGAAATTCTGGCCGAAGCATCCAATGGGGCGGTCGGTGGCGCAGACTATGACGCAGAGTGGTCTGCACGTGCCGAGAAAACCATGTGGTAGCGGCCCATACATCTGGGACATACGGGCCGCCGCGTACTCTTTAGGCGTGAATTGCGCCGTCGCCGCAGGCCAGCGCGGCCTCGCGCACAGCCTCGGAATAGGTCGGATGGGCGTGACAGGTCATCGCCAGATCCTGCGCTGCGGCGCCAAATTCCATCGCGACGCAAACCTCGTGGATCAGATCGCCTGCCGACGGGCCGATGATATGGCAGCCCAGAATGCGGTCTGTTTCCTTGTCGGCGAGGATTTTCACAAAGCCATCGGCGGCAAAATTCGCCTTGGCGCGGGCATTGCCCATAAAGCTGAACTTGCCGGTCTTATAGTCGCGCCCGGCGTCTTTTAGCTCGGCCTCAGTCGCGCCCACGCTCGCCACTTCGGGGTGGGTATAGATCACGCTGGGGATGACGCCGTAATTGACATGGCCATGCTTGCCCGCCAGCACTTCGGCGCAGGCCATGCCCTCATCCTCGGCCTTGTGGGCCAGCATCGGGCCGTCGATGGCGTCGCCGATGGCGTAGACGCCTTTGACGTTGGTCTGCCAGTGATCGTCGGTCTTGATCTGGCCGCCCTTGGACATCTCGACGCCGAGCTTGTCCAACCCCAGACCATCGGTAAACGGGCGGCGGCCAGTGGCGAGCAGCACTGTATCGGCCTCGAGCTGCTCCTCCTTGTCATTCTTGCGCAGGGTGTATTTCACGATGGCATTGCCGCCCTTGACCTCACAGGACTGCACGGCGGCGCCCATGATGAACTTTAGCCCCTGCTTTTTCAGGGTGCGCTGAAAGGTCTTTTGCACCTCAGCGTCCATACCCGGCGTGATCGCGTCGAGATATTCGACCACAGTCACCTCGGCCCCAAGGCGCGCATAGACGCTGCCCATCTCCAGCCCGATGACGCCTGCGCCGATCACAACCATCTTCTTGGGTATCTTGCCCAACTCCAGTGCGCCGGTGGAGGACACGATTGTTTTCTCGTCGACCTCGACGCCCTTGAGGCTGGAGGGTTCCGAGCCGGACGCGATGATGATGTTTTTCGCCTCATGGGTGTCGTCACCGACCGTGACCTTGCCTGCCTCGGGGATGGACGCCCACCCCTTGATCCAGTCGATTTTGTTCTTTTTGAACAGGAACTCGATCCCCTTGGTATTTCCGTCGATCGTTTCCTGCTTGTAGGCCAGCATCTGTTTCCAATCGACCGAGGGGCTTTTGCCTTTGAGGCCCATGGACGCAAAATTATGCTCGGCCTCATGCAGCATGTGCGACGCGTGCAACAGCGCCTTGGAAGGAATGCAGCCGATATTCAGGCATGTGCCACCCAGCGTATCACGCCCCTCGACGCAGGCGGTTTTCAGGCCCAGCTGCGCGCAGCGGATGGCGGCGACATAGCCGCCGGGGCCGGAGCCGATAATGATGACATCATACGTGGCCATTGCGGATTTCCTTTGGATCAGGTGCGGTTGGCGCCAAACAGACAGGGAAATGGCTGGAGGGTCAACCGGAGGGGGTGTTTGCGTGTGTCCGGATATGAGTATTTTTGGAACAGTGAAAGATCACAAGAGCGCCGCGAGCAGCATGAGCGTGGTCGCGCCGAAACCGATGGCCCAGATGAGCGATCGCCAAGGAACCAGGCCGAAATAGTAGGCCGGAACATAGGCGATGCGGGCGATGAGGTAGATATAGCCGCAGGTCGCCGTCAACGCCGTAGACTGGTCTGAGATCGTAATGACACTGCAGGCGATGGCAAAGAGGATTAGCCCCTCGAAATGGTTGTTCAAGGCCCGCGCGAGGCGGGCGGTACCCCGGCTGACTTGTTGCTCCATCGGGCCACCCATCTGGTCGAGGTCGCGCGGCGACATGGTTTTGGCAGGGCCAAGTTCGAGGTTGGCGGGGATCGCCATGAGGGCGAATTGGACCACTTGGAAGAGGGCGGCGAGGGTTAGCGCGGTGAGTTCGGGGGTCATTTGATGGTTGCCCGATATTGACTTTCTTCGGATAGGCCGAAGTGATTTGCCCCAAGCCACATGCAGAAATAAACTACGGCGAAGGGCGGAAAGAAAATCGATACAATTACGCCAAGCCCTGCAAAAAGGAATGGCTGCCGAACGAAAGTGGGCAAGATTCCTATCAATCGCAGCAGATCAATATGGAAGTTCCAAAGCGCTGCGAAGATTGCCATCCCGGATTGGAAAACCACCTCAATGCCGCCGCGCGCCGCCGCCTTCGGTTCAATCTCGTTCGTTTTCGGTTCATCGGAGATTGATTGCGGCACGTTCTCACTGACAATACTGGACGCGTCTGTCTTAGATGCCAGTAGCCAGCCGATGAAAGCACCCAAGGGTGTAAGAAACACCGCTGCGTTGTAAGCGGTGCCTCCCACTGCGACCCCCATTGACGACCCGGTAAACAGGCCCAAAAAGGCTCCGGCAAAGATAAATCCCGTTGATCGCTTCATGGCTGTGTCCCCGCATCCAAAGAGAAGTTCGACGTCTATCAATCACAAATCCATCAACAACCGCCGCGGATCCTCCAGCGCTTCCTTCACGCGCACCAGGAACGTCACCGCCCCCTTGCCGTCCACGATCCGGTGGTCGTAGCTCAGCGCCAGATACATCATCGGGCGGATTTTGACCTCACCCTTGATCGCCATGGGGCGGTCCTGGATCTTGTGCATTCCCAGAATGCCCGATTGCGGCGGATTCAGGATGGGTGAGGACAGCAGCGAGCCGTAGACGCCGCCGTTCGAGATGGTGAACGTGCCGCCCTGCATTTCGTCCATCGTCAGCTTGCCGTCGCGCGCCTTGGCGCCCTTTTCGGCGATGGCCTTTTCGATCCCGGCAAAGCTCATCGCGTCGGCGTCACGGATCACCGGCACGACGAGGCCGGTGGGCGTGCCGGCGGCGATGCCCATATGCACGAAGTTTTTATAGACGACGTCAGTGCCGTCGATCTCGGCGTTGACCTCGGGCACCTCTTTCAGCGCGTGAACGCAAGCCTTGGTAAAGAAGGACATAAAGCCCAGCTTGACGCCGTGTTTCTTTTGAAATTCTTCCTTGTATTCGCTGCGCAGGTCCATCACGGCGCCCATGTCGACCTCGTTATAAGTGGTCAGCATGGCGGCGGTATTCTGGCTTTCCTTGAGGCGACGGGCGATGGTTTGACGCAGGCGTGTCATCTTGACCCGTTCCTCGCGCGCGTCGTCATCTGCGGGGGACGGCGCGCGTTTGGCGGGGGCGGGGGCCTCGGCCTTGGGCGCGTCACCCTTGGCCGCTTTGGCGACATCGTCTTTCATGATGCGGCCGTCACGCCCGGTGCCGGTGACCTGATCGGCGCTGAGGCCTGCCTCGGCCATGGCTTTCTTGGCCGAAGGCGCGTTTTCGACGTCCTTCATGTCGTCGCCGCCGGCCTCGGGCTGCTGATGCTGGGCTCCATCGGCAGGGGAGTCATCGGTGGCCTGCGCTACGCCCGCGTCGCTGCCCGACGACAGGACGGCCAGTTTGCCGCCCGCCTGCACCGTCTCGCCCTCTTTCGCGAGGATTTCCGACAGCGTGCCAGCCCCGGGCGAGGGAACCTCGACCGAGACTTTGTCGGTTTCTAACTCGCACAGCATCTCGTCGGCTTCGACCTTGTCGCCCGCCTTCTTGAACCACGTCGAGACGGTCGCCTCACTGACGCTCTCGCCCAGGGTGGGGACCATGACATCAATGCTGCCGCCACCCTTGCCAGAGGATTTTTCGAACTGTTTTGCGTCGGACTTTTCTTTGGGCTTCTCACTGGATTTCTCACTGGATTTTTCGGACGGCTTGGTGTCGGCCTTCGGCGCGGATTTCTCGCCCGCGCCCTCCTCGATGGTTGCCAGCAGCGCGTCGACGCCGACCGTCTCACCCTCGGCGGCGACGATGTCGCCCATGGTCCCGGCGGTGGGGCTGGGGACCTCGACGGTGACCTTGTCGGTCTCAAGCTCGCATAGCATTTCGTCGGCTTCGACTTTGTCGCCGGGCTTCTTGAACCACGTAGCGACAGTGGCCTCAGAGACGGATTCGCCCAAGGTGGGAACGCGGACTTCGGTGCTCATGGCTTGTTTCCTTTGATCGTCAGCGCGTCGTCAACGAGCGCCTCCTGTTGTGCTTTGTGTTGGCTGGCAAGGCCCGTGGCGGGCGATGCGGCAGCGGCGCGTCCGGCATAGTCGGGGCGCTTGTATTCAGCGTCGATGCGGCCCAACACCCATTCGATGTTCGGTTCGATAAATGACCATCCGCCCTGGTTCTTGGGCTCTTCCTGGCACCAGACCATTTCGGCCTGCTTGAAACGCTCCAGTTCCTTCACTGCAGATTGGGCGGGGAAGGGATAGAACTGCTCAAACCGCATCAGATAGACATCGTTGATGCCGCGCTTGTCGCGCTCCTCCAGCAGATCAAAATAAACCTTGCCCGAGCACATGACGACACGCTTGATCTGATCGTCAGAGACCAGTTCCGTATCCGAATTGCCATATTGCGCATCGTCCCACAGCACCCGGTGAAAGCTGGAGCCGATGGTGAATTCCTCAGTCTTGCTGACAGCGAGCTTGTGGCGCAGCAGGGATTTCGGCGTCATCAGGATCAGCGGCTTGCGGTAGGTGCGGTGCAACTGGCGGCGCAGGATGTGGAAATAGTTTGCCGGGGTCGTGCAGTTGGCGACGATCCAGTTGTCCTGCCCGCACATGGTCAGGAATCGCTCCAGCCGCGCCGACGAATGCTCGGGCCCTTGGCCCTCATAGCCATGCGGCAGCAGGCAAACGAGGCCGGACATGCGCAGCCACTTGCTCTCGCCCGACGAGATGAACTGATCAAACATGATCTGTGCGCCGTTGGCAAAATCGCCGAACTGCGCCTCCCAAAGGGTCAGCGCGTTGGGCTCGGCCAGCGTATAACCATACTCAAAGCCCAGCACCGCATATTCGGACAGCATCGAGTCGATGACCTCGTATCGTGCCTGCCCCTCGCGGATGTTGTTGAGGGGGTAGTACCGTTCTTCGTCGTCTTGGTTAATCAGAGCCGAGTGACGCTGGCTAAATGTGCCGCGCGCGCTGTCCTGACCCGACAAGCGCACCGGGAATCCCTCGGTCAGCAGTGAGCCAAAGGCCAGCGCCTCGCCCGTGGCCCAATCGAACCCTTGACCGGTTTCGAACATCTTGGCCTTGGCATCCAGAATGCGCTGCACCGTCTTGTGAATCGGAAAATCATCCGGCGCGCGGCAGAGGGACGTCCCGATTTCCGCAAACGTTTCTTCCTTGATGGCGGTCTGGCCTCGCTGATAATCCTCTTCCTTCCGGTCGAGATGGGACCATTTGCCGTCCAGCCAGTCGGCCTTGTTCGGCTTGTAATTTGTCCCGGCCTCGAATTCGTCGGCGAGGTAGGACTGGAAGGCATCCTTCATGTCCTCGACTTCGCCCTCGGGGATTAGCCCGTCCTTGACCAGCCGCTCGGTATAGAGGGTCAACGTTGTCTTTTGCTGTTTGATCTTTTTATACATCACCGGGTTGGTAAACATCGGCTCATCGCCTTCGTTATGACCAAAGCGGCGGTAGCAAATGATATCGAGAACGACGTCCTTGTTGAATTTTTGGCGGTACTCCGTCGCCACGCGGGCGGCGTGAACCACGGCCTCGGGATCGTCGCCGTTGACATGGAAAATAGGGGCCTCGACCATCAGCGCGATGTCGGTTGGGTAGGGGCTGGAGCGGCTGAAATGTGGCGCGGTGGTGAACCCGATCTGGTTGTTCACCACGATATGCATGGTGCCGCCGGTGCGGTGGCCCTTCAGTCCCGACAAGCCAAAGCACTCGGCCACGACGCCCTGACCGGCAAATGCCGCATCGCCGTGCAGCAGAACCGGCAAAACCTTGGTGCGGCCGGTATCGTTCAACTGATCCTGCTTGGCGCGGACCTTGCCCAGAACGACGGGGTTCACCGCCTCCAGATGGCTGGGATTCGCGGTCAGCGACAGATGCACCTCGTTACCGTCGAATTCGCGGTCCGAACTGGCGCCGAGATGGTATTTCACATCGCCCGAGCCATCGACATCCTCAGGCTTGTAGCTGCCCCCCTGAAACTCGTTGAAAATCGCGCGGTAAGGCTTGCCCATCACGTTCGCCAGCACCGACAGACGACCCCGGTGAGGCATACCGATGATGATCTCTTTTACGCCAAGGCTACCGCCGCGCTTGATGATCTGCTCCATCGCGGGGATCAGCGACTCGCCACCATCAAGGCCGAACCGCTTTGTGCCCATGTATTTGACGTGCAGGTATTTCTCCAGCCCCTCGGCCTCGACCATCTTTTTCAAGATCGCCATGCGGCCTTCTTGGGTAAAGCTGATCTCGTTGCCGTAGCCTTCGATCCGCTCCTTTAGCCAGCCAGCCTGTTCGGGGTCCGAGATGTGCATGTACTGCAGCGCGAAAGTGCCACAATACGTACGCCGCACGATGCTCAGAATCTCGCGAATAGTCGCTATTTGCAGGCCCAGCACGTTGTCGATAAAGATCGGGCGATTCATGTCCTCGCTGGTAAACCCGTAGCTTTCCGGGTCCAGTTCGGGGCGGAAGGGCTGCTCGCGCAAGCCCAGCGGATCTAGATCGGCAATGAGGTGGCCGCGAATGCGATAGGCGCGGATCAACATGAGCGCGCGGACCGAGTCGAGCACGGCGCGTTGCACCGCCTCTTCGGTCACCTCGACCCCCTTTTCGCGCGCCTTTTCAGTCAGCTTTTTGCCGACGGCCTTGGCCTCAGGTTCGGCTGGATATTCGCCGGTCAGCGCGGCGGTCAGATCGTCCTGCGGCATGGGCGGCCAATCGGCGCGCGCCCAAGAAGGGCCAGCGGCCTCGGCAGTGACGTCCGCATCGTCGTCGCCCATCTCCTTAAAGAATTTCTGCCACGCCTCGTCGACCGCGTTCGGGTCATTGGCATAGCGCGCATAAAGCTGCTCGAGATACTCCGCATTATGCCCCTGCATAAAGCTGGAGGCGTGAAACTGGTCGTTGGGGGATTGGTCGGTCATGTGTTGGCCTCTGTTCATTAAGCCTTGAAGATGGTGAGCGCGTGGACGCCAATTTTCATTTCGATACCGGAGGCGGCGAGGGTATGAACGCTGGCAAATTCATCGAATCGGACAACCTCCACATTGGCGACCGGCCCTTCGATGTTTGGGTTCACACTTAACTCAAGGATGGCGGCGCGATTTGGAATTGCGATTTGGGACCACCAGATGTGGTCGGTCAATTGGCCCGATCCGGCCACGCTGGCTGCCAAGTCGTCTGCTGCCGCTAGAGTATCGGACGATGACGAGAAAAGCTTGCATTCGACCATTGCCAGACCGTTTTCCACCCCTGACCGGCGCCGCAGGATATACGGCTCACTCGTCAGGATTTCGCCGCTCTCGACTGATGCGGCAAGAGCCGGCGCCGCCCATTCCGCGCGGCTTTGCATGAACGCGCTTAGGTCGGGAGGAACCAAGCCGTCCGTTATGGCCATGCCCTGATCAATCACGCCGGGCTCCGACAGGATGACATAGGCGCTCACCAGTTCGGGCGTTACATTTCCGCCAGTGATCCAGCCTGCATCTTCAATCCCTGTATTGGTCTGGCCCAAGGCTTTGCCATCTGGCAGGCAAAATGCGCGAAAGTCACCCCAAGGATCTGCCGCGAGTTGCCCCGCAAGACAGCTCGCAGACGCGGCCGATACCGTTAGCAATCTGAGGGCGCCAAAGGTCATTTGTTAACCAATAGCCTCAAGCACTGCCTCGCCCAAGCCCGCCGGGCTTTCGGCGACGATGATACCGGCGCTGCGCATCGCTTCGATCTTGTCGTCTGCGCCGCCTTTGCCACCGGCGACGATGGCGCCTGCGTGGCCCATGCGGCGGCCCGGAGGGGCGGTGCGGCCGGCGATGAATCCTGCGGTCGGCTTCCAGCGGCCCGCCTTCTTTTCGTCGGCGAGGAACTGCGCGGCCTCTTCTTCGGCGCTGCCGCCGATTTCGCCGATCATGATGATCGACTGCGTTTCGTCATCGGCCAGGAACCATTCCAGCACATCGATATGCTCGGTTCCTTTGATAGGATCGCCGCCGATGCCGACGCAGGTGGATTGGCCAAGGCCGACATCCGAGGTCTGCTTGACCGCCTCATAGGTCAACGTGCCCGAGCGGCTGACGACGCCGCACGATCCGCGATGGTGGATGTGGCCGGGCATGATGCCGATCTTGCACGCATCGGGCGTGATGACACCGGGGCAATTCGGGCCGATCAACTTGGATTTTGAGCCGTCGAGCGCGCGTTTGACGCGCATCATGTCGAGCACTGGAATACCCTCGGTGATGCACACGATCAGTTCCATCTCGGCGTCGATCGCCTCAAGGATTGAATCGGCGGCAAAGGGAGGCGGCACATAGATCACCGTCGCATTCGCCTGCGTTTCATGCTTGGCCTCATGCACCGAGTTGAAAACTGGCAGGTCCAGATGCACCTGCCCGCCCTTGCCGGGGGTCACGCCGCCGACCATTTTCGTGCCATAGGCGATGGCCTGTTCGGAGTGGAACGTCCCCTGCGAGCCGGTGAGGCCTTGGCAGATGACACGAGTATTTTCGTCTACGAGAATGGCCATTGATTAGGCTCCTAGTTCAAAAAATTTTTGCGATTGCGATGGCAAAACAGACGAGGCCGATCGATCCGACGGCATAGCCGATCCACTGCCCCACCACGCCAAACAATCCATACACCCGAAAGTGGCCGTCCGGCATCCAAGTGCGCTGCTCTGCTACTGTGGTCGATCGCCCGTGGACAAAAGCGTGGAGAGCATTATGCCGCGATAGCCACCGCACTTTTTTGGGCTGCGAGGCCACTAGTCGGTTTCCTTTGCCTACCATCCAGAAAAGCACTCCCACTATAACTAAGATGAGTGCGTGGACTGGGCTCTCAAAGGGAGAGAAGGGAAAGGGAAATGGGTCGATCTGCATAGCTACTCCTCGGGCTGCGTTCAACGCGTTACCCCTTAACCGCCTTCACGATCTTCTGCGCACCGTCTTTCAGGTCATCCGCAGCAATCACGTCCAGTCCGGAGTTATTGATGATATCCTTGCCCTTCTCGACGTTCGTGCCCTCAAGCCGCACGACCAGTGGCACCTTCAAGCCCACCTCTTTGACAGCTGCAACAACGCCATCAGCGATGACGTCGCAGCGCATGATCCCGCCGAAGATATTTACCAAAATACCCTTCACCTGCGGATCGGAGGTGATGATCTTGAACGCTTCGGTCACCTTTTCCTTGGTCGCGCCCCCGCCCACGTCGAGGAAGTTGGCAGGCTCGGCACCGTAGAGCTTGATGATGTCCATCGTCGCCATGGCAAGGCCCGCGCCGTTGACCATGCAGCCGATTTCGCCGTCCAGCGCGATGTAATTAAGGTCGTATTTGGACGCTTCCAGTTCCTTGGCGTCCTCTTCGGTGGTGTCGCGCAACTCGGCGATGTCGCGGTGGCGATACATGGCGTTGGAGTCAAAACTCATCTTGGCGTCGAGGCATTTCAGATCGCCCTTGTCGGTCACGATCAGCGGGTTGATTTCCAGCATCTCCATGTCCTTGTCGAGGAACATGTTGTAGAGCGTGCCCATCAGCGCGACGCATTGCTTGACCTGCGCGCCTTCCAGCCCGAGGTTAAAGGCGATGCGGCGACCGTGATAGGGCTGATAACCGGTCGCGGGATCGACGGAAAAGCTGAGGATTTTATCGGGCGTCGACTCAGCCACTTCTTCAATATCCATGCCGCCCTCGGTCGATGCGACAAAGCTGACGCGCGACGTTTGGCGATCAACCAGAAGGGCCAGATACATCTCGGTCTGGATGCCTGCGCCGTCCTCGATATAGATGCGGTTCACCTGCTTGCCCGCCGGGCCAGTCTGCTTGGTCACCAGCGTGCGGCCCAACATGCGTTTGGCCTCGTTCGCAGCCTCTTCGACCGATTTGGCCAGCCGCACGCCGCCGTCTTCGCCTGCGCCGGGTTCCTTGAATTTGCCCTTGCCGCGCCCGCCTGCGTGGATCTGCGCCTTGACCACCCAGAGGGGGCCGTCCATTTCGCTAGCTGCTGACTTGGCCTCTTCGGCGCGCAGCACGACGCGTCCGTCGGACACGGGCGCGCCGTAAGAGCGCAAGAGGGCCTTGGCCTGATACTCGTGGATGTTCATGAAACTGTCCCGTTTTCTGTGTTCGGTCCAGATATACATAGTAGGCTTATCAGGGAATAAACGGATTTTTGCCTTGTTCGGGCAATAAGAGGCAAATTATCCGCTTTTGTGATCACGCCGCGAAAGCGTGTGATCACAAAACGCCACGCCATTTGCCTTGGCAGAGAATCAAGACGCCAATACATCGATCATATTACCTATGGCAGCCGGGGGATGACCGATGCCACCAGCAGGCGGCCCCGTCTGGAGCAGATCAACGACGATGTGTTTTGCATTTGCACCCGATTGCAGATGCGGTGCGGTTTCTGAATTTTTATGCCGAGCGGCGGCGCCATATGCGCGAGCGCACGAAAGGCTTGCGATGAGCGGTCGCCCGGCGACATTCCGCGCTATTTGGGCAACTGTTTGCCATGCCGTTTAGCTGAGACGAAAAAAGGCCCCGGCGTTGCGCCGGGGCCTCTCGCTAGCCTTGAAAAGCGGCGCCTTACGTCAGCGAGTTGTCGATGCCCTTGCACGCCTCGACCAGGCCTTTGACAGCCTTGACCGACTTGTCGAACATCGCCTGCTCGTCCTTGTTCATCTTGATCTCAATGACCTTCTCGATGCCGCCGGCACCGATCACTGTCGGCACGCCGACATAAAAGCCGTTGAGGCCATAGGCACCATCGACATGCGCGGCGCAGGGCAGCACGCGCTTTTGGTCCTTGAGATACGCCTCGGCCATTTCGATCGCGGATGTCGCAGGCGCGTAAAAGGCGCTGCCGGTTTTCAACAGACCGACGATCTCAGCGCCGCCGTCGCGAGTACGCTGAACGACCGCGTCCAATTTTTCCTGAGTGGTCCAGCCCATGTCGATCAGGTCCGGCAGGGGGATGCCTGCAACGGTGGAATAACGCACCAGCGGCACCATCGTGTCGCCATGACCGCCCAGAACGAAGGCGCTGACGTCGCGCATCGACACGCCGAATTCAAGGCTGAGGAAATGGCGGAAGCGGGCCGAGTCCAGAACGCCCGCCATACCGCAGACTTTTTCATGCGGCAGGCCGGAAAATTCGCGCAGCGCCCAAACCATGGCATCCAGCGGATTGGTGATGCAGATCACGAACGCGTTCGGCGCATGCTTGGCGATGCCTTCACCGACGGATTTCATCACCTTGAGGTTGATGCCGAGCAGGTCGTCGCGGCTCATCCCCGGCTTGCGCGGGACGCCGGCAGTAACGATGCACACGTCTGCGCCGGCGATATCGGCATAGGATTGCGTGCCCTTCAGCGTGGCGTCGAAACCCTCGGCCGGTCCGGATTCGGCGATGTCCAACGCCTTACCTTCGGGCGTGCCTTCGGCAATGTCGAACAGGACGATATCGCCCAGTTCCTTGATGGCAGCGAGATGGGCAAGCGTGCCGCCGATCTGTCCGGCGCCGATCAGTGCTATCTTGGGTCTGGCCATGGGTTGTTACCTCCGATTGGCAAGGAAATTTGGCGCTGAGGTAGTCTTATTCGTGCCCTTGCGCAAGGGCGCTACGCATCGCCACCGCGGCCGCTGCAAGGTTATTGCGGCGTTCTGGCGCTGCACGCGACACCTAAATACGCGGCCTCGCGGGATTATTTGCTCGTCTCGTCGCATGCGCCCTTTCCGGCCTTAAGGCCTTTCGAGATAAACTTGAATCATGAGTTTGTCTCGAAGCGCCCACGATCTCATTTATGCTTCGCGCGTTGCGGATTTAAGCGGCGTCTGAACTTAGACGCGAAACGCCTTTGGCGGTGCCACACCCAGCGCTTCGAACGCCTGACCGCTGGCGACGAGGCAGGTCAGGCCGGTGGGTGTCGTGACAGTGATCGTCCAGCTGCCTGACGCGTCCGAGGCGAAGACCTTGACCACCGATCCCTTGGCGCCGAGGCCGATAGATTGCCGAGTCTCGCCATAGCTGCTGGCCAGCAGTTCGACAACTTGGGTGCGCTGGGCGCAATTTCGGGCGGTTTCGGCTGTGGTGGCAGAGCCGATCAGTATCAGCGTAGCGGCAGACATGATCGTGGTTTTCACGATGCATCCTTTCCGTTCTGGAAATTCCCCGCCACAAATTCGCGGTCTGGACGGAACTGTTCACACTGCCGATCACTCTACCAAAAGAGGGTTAACAATCCGTTCGCGCTGGATGATGCCGGTTTCGGCCCTCATTCTGCGCTGCGGCGAGAATTCCCTTGAACAATTGCGCCTAAAAATGGCATCCCTGCGCAACAATGTTTCCACCGCGCAGGAAAAACCATGGACGCCGCCACCCGCCCCTACCGATCCGTTCTCTATATTCCGGCCTCGAAAGAACGCGCGCTTGAGAAGGCGCGCGAACTGCCCTGTGATGCGATCATCTTTGATCTTGAGGACGCCGTCGCGCCCGATGCTAAGGTCGCTGCGCGTGCCGCTCTGGTCGCGGCGCTGAAAACTGGTGGATACGGCCGCCGCGCGCGGATCGTGCGGATCAACGCCTTGATGACGGAATGGGGTCTGGACGACGTGCGCGCGCTCAAGAATGCGGGCGCAGACGCGATCCTGCTGCCCAAGGTCAACACCCGCTCGGATGTCGATTATCTGGCCGACCTTTTGGGTGACGACATGCCAATCTGGGTTATGATGGAGACCCCCGTCAGCGTGTTTAATGCGCGCGACATCGCGGCGCATGGGCGCGTGGCGGGGCTGGTTACGGGTACGAACGACCTGACCAAGGATTTGGGCAGTCGCAGTTGCACCGACCGCCTGCCGCTGATGATGGCGCTCCAGACGATCGTGATGGCCGCGCGCGCAGCGCGCATCGTCGCTATTGACGGCGTCTACAACCGCTTTCGCGACGGCGAAGGGCTAATGGCGGAAAGTAAGCAGGGGCGCGATCTGGGCTTTGACGGCAAGACGCTGATCCACCCTGCGCAGATCGAGGGGGCGAACCGCGCCTTTGCGCCGACGGCCTCCGAAATTGACCTTGCCCGCCGCCAGATCGCGGCACATGAGACCAGTCAGGCCTCGGGCGAAGGGGTGGCCGTCGTCGACGGCACGATCGTGGAAAACCTGCACGTCGTCGCGGCGCGTCGGATACTGGCCAAAGCGCAGGTGCTGGCCGAGATGGAGAACGTGTAATGGGCATAGTCATTCTGATAGTGGGCCTCGCGCTGTGGTTTGCCGGGCATTTCTTTAAACGCGCGGCACCAGAAGCGCGGGCGAATATGGGCGCCAAGGCGCGCGGGCCGATCACGCTGGCGCTGCTGGCGGGTATCATCCTGATGGTCATCGGCTATCGCATGTCGGACGGCGCGGTGTTCTGGGGCCGCCATCCGGCGACGGTCGGCATCAACAACCTGCTGATGCTGCTGTCGATCTACCTGTTCGCGGCTGCGGGCATGAAGACCGCACTGGCGCGCAAGATGCGTCACCCGATGCTGGCAGGGGTCAAGACTTGGGCCGTCGCGCATCTGCTGGTGAATGGCGACGTGGCATCCATTATTCTCTTTGGCGGCCTTTTGGCATGGGCGGTGAGCGAGGTGATCGTGATCAACCGGGCCGAGCCGAACTGGACCCCGCCACCCCCCGCGCCTATCCGCAAGGAGGTGATCGCGGTCATCGCCACGCTGGTGCTCTATGCCATCATAGTGGCTGTGCATTACGCGCTGGGCTATCCCACTTTCGGATGAGGACATTATGAAACTTTACCGCTTTTTAAGCGCCGACGACACGTCCGCGTTCTGCCACAAAGTCACTGACGCGCTGAACAAGGGATGGGAGCTATATGGCCATCCGACCCAGGCCTATGACGCCGCGAATGGCGTGATGCGCTGTGGTCAGGCCGTGATCAAAGACGCGCCCGGTGTCTATACACCCGAGACGAAATTGGGCGCGCAATGAGCAAGACGAATTCCGGCTATTTCTTTGAGGATTACACCATTGGGCAGGTGATCGAACATGCCGTGCCGCGCACCGTGTCGGGCGGTGAGCGCGCGTTATATCATGCGCTCTATCCGGCGCGTCACGCTCTTTATTCGTCGGATGAATTCGCGCGCTCCTGCGGGCTGCCCAATGCGCCGCTGGACGATCTGGCGGCGTTTCACGTCGTCTTTGGCAAGACGGTGCCCGACATCTCGCTGAACGCGCTGGCCAATCTGGGATACGCCGAGGGACGCTGGCTGCTGCCCGTCTATGCCGGCGATACGCTGCGCTCGACCTCCGAAGTGATCGGGCTCAAGCAGAATTCGAACGGCAAATCGGGCGTCGTCTGGGTGCGCACCAAAGGCACCAATCAACGCGGTGACGTGGTGTTGGAATATGTGCGCTGGGTGATGGTGCGCAAGCGAGATCTGGACGCCCCTGCGCCCGAAACCGTCATCCCCGATCTGGCGAATGCGCTGAGCGTCGATCAATTGGTTGTCCCCGAGGGGCTGAATTTCACCAACTACGATTTTACCCTCGCGGGCGAGCCGCATCGCTGGGCCGATTATGCGGTGGGCGAGGTGATCGACCATGTCGACGGCGTCACCATCGAGGAGGCCGAGCATATGCTGGCCACCCGCCTCTGGCAGAACACCGCCAAGGTCCATTTCGACGCAGGCGCGCGCGATGGCGGGCGACTGATCTATGGCGGGCATGTCATCTCGATGGCGCGCGCGCTTAGCTTTAACGGGCTGGCGAATGCGCAGATTATCGTCGGGCTGAACGGCGGGGCCCACGCCAATCCGTGTCATGCGGGCGACACCATCCGCGCGTGGAGCGAGGTTCTGGACCGGGCCGAGACATCCGCCCCCGGCGTAGGCGCGTTGCGTTTGCGGCTGGTCGCGACCAAAGGCCGGAACGCGGGCGCGCTGAAGGGCGAAGATGGCCGGTATCTGCCGGATGTTCTGCTGGATTTGGACTATTGGGCCTTGATGCCGATGTGACATCTGGCGCGGTGGCGCTATGCTTTGAGCCGCAGCGCGCGTGGCGGGCTGCGGCTATGAGTATTTTCAGAACAATGAAAGGTCTGGTAATGGTGACGGTATCACTTTGCTGGGACGCGGGCGCGGACCGGGATCTGGACCTGCCGGTCTATGCCAGCGCGGGGGCCGCCGGGGCCGATCTGAGGGCGAATTTTCCCGAAGGGATGCGCGATGGGATCATGTTGGCGCCGGGTGCGCGAACGCTGGTCCCGACCGGGCTGCGGCTGGCCATACCTGAGGGGTATGAGGTGCAGGTGCGCCCGCGCTCGGGGTTGGCATTGAAGCATGGGATCACGCTGGCGAACGCGCCCGGCACGATCGACAGCGACTATCGCGGACCTTTGGGGGTGATTCTGATCAATCTGGGTGATACAGCGTTTCATGTCGCGCATGGCGCGCGGATCGCGCAGATGGTGGTGGCACCTGTGACGCTTGCCACGTTTGAGGTGGTGGATGCGCTGGATGACAGCGCGCGCGGCACGGGTGGCTTTGGCTCGACAGGGCAGGGCTGATGGTGTTGGTTCTGATCCTTGCGGCGGTGCTTTGGGGGCTGGGCGCCCTTTTGGGCGCGCCCCGTCGGATGCGCTGGACCATGATCGGTGTTTTGTGGGTCGGTGTGGTGCTGCTGCATCTCGTTTTGCCACCTGATAATCCTCTGCGGGCCGCGACCGGGGGAAGTGCTGCGCCTTGGCTTTTGCTGGGCGGGCTTGCCGCGCTGGTGCTGGCCTACCGTGCCGCGCTGCGCCGAGTTCGCGCGCGTGCCGAGGCGAATGACGCGCCCAAAGAGCGCGCGGGCACTTTTTGCGACGTCGAGCTGGAACGCTACGCACGACATATCGTGTTGCGCGAGGTTGGCGGGCCGGGTCAGAAGGCGCTGAAAAACGCCAGCGTTCTGGTGATCGGTGCGGGCGGGCTGGGCGCGCCGGTGCTGACCTATCTGGGCGCGGCGGGTGTCGGGACGATCGGCGTCATCGACAACGACACGGTCGACCTGTCGAACCTGCAGCGGCAGGTGATCCACCGCGATCGGGATATCGGGATGCCAAAGGTGCATTCCGCCGCCGCCGCCGTCCGCGCACTGAATCCTCATGTTCAGATGCGCCCTTATCATCGGCGTCTGACCGACGACATCGCCGCCGAACTGTTCGCAGACTACGATATCATCCTCGATGGCACCGACAATTTCGAGACGCGGCACCTGGTCAACGCCACCGCCGTTGCCTGCGCCAAGCCGCTGATTTCGGGCGCGTTGACCCAATGGGAGGGGCAGCTGAGCGTGTTTGACCCTGCCCACGGCGCGCCCTGCTATGCCTGCGTTTTTCCAGACATACCGGCCGAAGGGCTGGCCCCCTCCTGCGCCGAGGCAGGGGTGATCGGACCGTTGCCCGGCACCATCGGCGCGATGATGGCCAGTGAGGCGATCAAGCTGATCACCGGCGCGGGCGAACCCTTGCGCGGCACACTTTTCATCTACGACGCGCTCTATGCCGATGCGCGTCGCATCAAAATAGAGCGCCGCCCCGATTGCAGGGTTTGCGGCGCCAAGGAGAATATATGACCAATCCGCTTCTGGACGTGTGGGATACCCGATTTTCCATCGCACCGTTCGACCGCGTTGACGACACTGATTTCGCCCCCGCGCTCGACACGGCGCTGACGCTGGCACGGGCAGAAGTTGCGGCGATTGCCGAGGCTACCGAACCGGCGACATTTGCCAATACGATCGAGGCGCTTGAGGCGTCGGGCAAGGCGCTGGACAAGGTGCTGAGCGTCTTTTTCACCGTCGCAGGCGCGGACAGCAATCCGGAGCGGCAGGCGCTTCAGCGCGATTTCTCGCCCAAGCTGGCGGCCTATTCGTCGTGGATCTATGCGCAGAAGCCACTTTTTGCGCGCATTGAGGCGTTATGGGAGCAGCGCGAGGGCTTGGATCTGAGCGATGAGCAGGCGCGCGTTCTGATGCTGACCCATCGCAGCTTTCGCCGCCATGGCGCGGCGCTGAGTGGTCCGGATGAGGCGCGGATGCAGGCGATCATGGCGCGGCTGGCCGAACTGGGGACAAAGTTCACGCAAAACCTGCTGGCCGATGAGGCAGGATGGCATATGGAACTGGCCGAAAGCGATCTGGATGGGCTGCCCGATTTTCTGCTGCGCAATGCGCGCCAAGCGGGCGACGAAAAGGGGCTGAATGGCCCCGTGATTACCCTGTCGCGGTCGCTGATCGTGCCATTCCTGCAATTCTCGGTGCGCCGGGATCTGCGCGAGCAGGCGTTCAACGCCTGGACGTCGCGCGGCGCGAATGGGGGCGAGACGGATAACCGCCAGATCGCCACCGAGACGCTGGCGCTGCGCCAAGAGCGCGCGCAACTCTTAGGCTACGACAGCTTCGCGGACTTCAAGCTTGAGACCGAGATGGCCAAGACGCCGGACGCTGTGCGCGATCTTTTGATGCAGGTCTGGACCCCGGCCAAGGCACAAGCCGAGCGCGACGCCGAGGTGCTGACCGGCATGATGCACAGCGACGGCATCAATGGCGATCTGGCCCCGTGGGATTGGCGCTATTACGCGGAAAAACGCAGGCAGGTCGAACATGATCTGGATGAGGCCGAGCTAAAGCCATATTTCCAGCTTGATCGCATGATTGAGGCCGTTTTCGCCTGCGCGCATCGCCTGTTCGGGTTGGAGTTTAAGCCGGTGGACGTGCCTCTTTACCATCCCGACTGCCGCGCGTGGGAGGTCACGCGCAAGGGCGAACATGTTGCGGTCTTTATTGGCGACTATTTCGCGCGCGCCTCCAAGCGCTCGGGCGCGTGGTGCAGTGCGATGCGGGGGCAGGCGAAATTTCCCGAAAAGCAGGGGCCAGTCGTCATCAATGTGTGCAATTTTGCCAAGGGCGATCCTGCGCTGCTGAGCTATGATGATGCGCGCACGCTGTTTCACGAGTTCGGCCATGCGCTGCACCAGATGCTTTCGGATGTGACCTACGAGTCGGTCAGCGGCACGTCCGTCGCGCGCGACTTTGTGGAATTGCCCAGCCAACTCTATGAACACTGGCTGGAAGTGCCAGAGGTGCTGGGCGAATTCGCCACCCATTCCGAGACGGGCGAGCCGATGCCAAAGGCGCTGCTACAAAAGGTGCTGGACGCCGCGACCTTCGACATGGGGTTCCAGACGGTCGAATATGTGGCCTCGGCGCTGGTCGATCTTAGCTTTCACGAGGGCGCGGCGCCGGATGATGCGATGGCGCGGCAGGCCGAGGTGCTTGCCGGGATCGGAATGCCGGACGCGATCACCATGCGCCATGCGACCCCGCAATTCGCGCATGTGTTCGCCGGCGATGGATATAGCTCGGGCTATTACAGCTATATGTGGTCCGAGGTGATGGATGCCGACGCCTTTGCCTCGTTCGAGGAGGCGGGTGGCGCGTTTGATCCCGAACGCGCCAAGGCGTTGGAGGACACGATCCTGTCGCGCGGCGGATCGGCGGACGCAGAGGAACTCTATCTGGCATTCCGTGGCCGTTTGCCGGGCGTTGATGCGCTGCTGAAGGGGCGCGGTCTGACGGTGTGATCTTGCACGGACGCGCGCCCGGTGGCATGGTTGGCGCGCCTCTTGGGAGAGTTTCATGCGCAAATTCATGGTCGTTCTGGATGACAGCCGCGAGTGCTTGAACGCGAT
This sequence comes from Roseovarius sp. Pro17, assembly GCF_035599575.1. Taxonomy (NCBI): domain Bacteria; kingdom Pseudomonadati; phylum Pseudomonadota; class Alphaproteobacteria; order Rhodobacterales; family Roseobacteraceae; genus Roseovarius; species Roseovarius sp. Pro17. The sequence continues at coordinate 2,983,140 of NZ_CP141179.1, read as the reverse complement.
GCGTTTCGCCGCGATGCGCGCCGCCCGTACCAAGGGCGGAGTCACCGTCCTGTCGATTATCCCGCCCGAAGAGTTCAACCACTGGATCGGCGTCGGCGACATCATGCGAGAGGAGCAACGCGAGAGGATCGAGGCGCATTTCCAGGTCTTTGCCAAATGGATGCGTGACAAGCAGGGCGTCGATCCCGAACTGGTCATTCGCGAGGGCGAGCCTGTGGCCGAGATCATCGCGCAAATTGCGGATGACCCCGATGTTGGCGTGCTGGTGCTGGGTGCATCGGATGATCGCAAGGGACCCGGCCCGCTGGTCAGCCAACTAACGCGCACGGCTGGCAGCCTGCCCATTCCCATCACCATCGTGCCGGGCGACCTGAGCAAGGAACGGCTCGAGATGATCACCTGAAGAATATAGAAATTCAGTGAATTTTTCCGTGCCTTCGGCAGGTGTATTGCCAACCTGAATTATGGCGATGCAGTAAAAAAAGACCTGCTTTGCTGCACAAATAGCTAGTCGCAGGGATTCGCGCTGGAATTCCAGCCGGGATCAGTGAACTTATCCCGCGGTGTTACAGCACGAAGAACTGGGCTGCATGCAACAAAACGCGGAAATAGCGCGGATCACCAATCATTCAGTTTGATGCGTTATAAATGCCGTAAATGGCAGGTCCGACCACCGCCCGGCAGTCGTTTGATATGCAAAGGACGCGAGGGGCAAGCGAAGCTGCCAGCGTTCACGCTTTTGGCCAGATCGTCTGCGTTCGGGCGAAACCACCATCTGCCATGTCTCTGATTCTTCCGTGAGATTTAGGATTTCTGCATCTCTTGCTCGAATGTGAACTCGATGAACTCTGCGGGACGTACGACGGCAACCAGAACGCTGATCCGCAATATGCCATCCAGAATGTCGACGGGGGTCATGGTGTCGCCCAAACCCACATGGACGCTAAAGGCATCCGCAGACACCGAGCCGGCAAGCCCGCCCTGTTTCCAGATGTTCGTGAGGAAATTCTCGATCATTGAACGCAGGGTGACCCACGTAGTCGCTGTATTGGGCTCAAATACATAGGCCTTGGAGGCCAGCCTGATGGATTCCTCCAGCATGATCATTGTGCGTCGCACATTGATATAGCGCCAATCCAGGCTGTTGCCGTTCAGCGTGCGCGCGCCCCAAACCAGTGTCCCCTGGCCCACAAAGGGCCGGATCGCGTTGATCGATTTGCCCGTGATCGAGACGTTGAGATTCTCTTGCTCCTCATGGTTGATAACGACCGTCGGCGAAACCACTGAGCTGAGCGACACATTGGCCGGTGCCTTCCACACGCCGCGACTATTGTCGATTGCAGTATAGATCCCCGCCATAGCCGCCGAGGGTGGCATCGTGTTCATATAGGCAGTGATAGCGTTCATGATCTCGACATATAGCGGGACTGCGGCGCGCATGGCCTTGTCGATACTCTTGGTTGACGGATCCTCTGACGGGTTGGGGCCTTCGACCTCGTCGATCGGCACCTTGACCTCCTGCGGTTCTGGGGCGCCTTTGGCGGTGGTCACCGTCACCTTGCGCATGGCGGTTTCGATGCCATTGGCATCGACAGCGATGACGCCGAACTCGCCCTGTATGTCCGTGCCGCCCGCAGGATCATGCACGAAGCTGATCTTGCCCTCTTTCAGCTCGTCTTGCGTGAATTCGGACACGATATCCTCGGTGCCGGTTCTGACCAGCTTGCCGGTCATCTTGTCGGCGTTGCCGACGATGCGAAATCTCAAGGGGTTCTCGGTAGTGCTCTCACCCTCGGCCGAGATATCGTCTTGCGTCACCACGACAGTCTGGCCCGACGTCATTGACAATGTGAAATCGCCCCGCAGAACCGACGCGCCGACACGCTCGATCTCTGGCACGATACTGGCGTCCTGTTGCACCGAGCGATTCAGAAGGGACACCATGCTCTTTCGACTGTCGAACTCGATATTCTGAAAGTCGAAGTCCCGCGCGGCGTAAATCGAGCTGTTCAGCCACGGATAATAGGCGGCGCCATAGTCCAGATCGCGCGTGCCAATCGCGTCACGGAACCGCGCCACGGGCTGCCCTCGCGGTCCATCCTGCGCCTGATAGCCGCCGGGAATGTCGAGGATGGCAAACCGATTCTTCATATCGCTGCCGCAATGTTTTAACGTCAGCTGCTGCACCTTTGTCGCTTCATCATGCGACAGGCGGATGACATCGGGGATCACGATTATCGTCGGCTCCGGTTCTTTCTCTAGCCGGGTCAGCGCGTCGATCATCGGGTTGGCGGCGATTTCATCCTTAAAAGAGCCTATGGACGTCACATAGCATGCGCCGCCACCATTCTGGAAAAACAGCCGCATTGCGCCATAAAGCGCATAGGCTGGATTGATCTGCACCAACTCGAATTTTTCCTCGCCGCGCGGTCCATTGGTCGAGAAAACCGTCTGCGGTAGTTCCGGCGCTATTTCCGCACCTGCGATGCTTAGCGGCGAGGGGCCGGTGCGTTCCGCGAATGGCACGATCTTGAACATCGGCTTCGACGAGAAGCCGAAGTGGCTGTGAAACTCTGCCATTGAGGTTAGTCGTGTGGGCGCGCCCGCCAGCGACGAGTTGCCGTTCATCGCCTCTTCGGTATAGCCGATAAAGGCCGGGATCGCCGTGGCCACCTGAACGATCGAATTGGGAAATGCGCTTTTCTCGACGACGTAAACACCGGGGGTTTTGATGGTCATGTATACGGTCCTCCCTACAAAATTGCGGTATGCAACACGCCCAGACCAAGAAGCCCGGTATAGGCCACGGGGACACGACCTTGGGTATCAATTCATGCCCCGGTTTGCGGACCGGTGGATCAACGCCAGATCAATCAAGACAAAACAAGGATATGCGAAACATTTTCGGATATCCCCCCCGTTTAGAGACACGTTCGCGGCCCACAAGTTAGCCAGATCTGAAATGTTCTGTTTGATCTGGACGGTATCACATTCTGTTAAAATTCACATTCTTTCCTTCGAATTTACACGCGATCCCACATTCCTAAACAGCAGGCGGACGGGTGCGGAATATGCCCCGACAGCCCCCCCCTGCAAATACCGATCACCCCAACTGCGATCAGGTTCCGCACCGTGGATTCGACATTATGACGGTAGCGATCATGGCCGACGTCCCGCCTGCGATATCCGCAAGCGCGAAGGGTGGGCCTATGGACGCGTAAGGGTCGTTCAAACGCCCAGCGCCAAATGACTTTGGCGCAGCCGTGAATCTACATAGAGCAATCTTGCGACCCCACAGGGCTCGCCAGCCGGATGCAAGCGCACATTTGCCGTCGTGCCCAATCAAACTGGTGATCAATCAAGGCGAATTTTAAGTAAAATACCCGCCGTGACGCGGCTCATCAAAAATGATCCTTTACCATTGCATCGTAAATTCTGCGTTGGGCTGCCTGCTGGATCGGGCGGCACTCATTGCAGCAGGATCGACCGATGGCAACGTACAATTTCACAGGCTTCACGCTCACCGACTTCACCGGACTTGCCGGGTCACGCGGGCGCGTTGATCCGACCTACGATTCCGCGACGGCCTACACTTTTGAGATTACGGACGACGACGCGACATGGTCTGGCGACTCTTCGGTCAATGCAACTTCCGACGATTCCACTCAACAGACGACAACCGTGCGTGACGGCGCCGGAAATATTGTCGCCAGCGGTAAAAGCTATCTCGAAGCTGTTCGCACGATCACTGACGAATACGGCCAGACGATCAATCTCTACGAGATCCAGATCAATGGGACGTCCGTTGGCTTTGTTGCCGATGGTCCGTTGCAACCCGGCAACACCTATACCTATGCAACGTCGAACGTCACGCCGTCGAATGAGCCGTCATATAAATCGATCCACAGCCAAACCTACGACCCGGACGCCAACAACCACATCAGGGGCACGGGTGATGACGACATTCTGTGGGGCGGCGCTGGCGACGATACTGTCGACGGCAGCGGCGGCAACGACGAAATCTATGGCGGCGATGGCAACGACACGCTCTATGGCGGCGATGGCGCTGACCGGTCGGCTGACAGGGTCGCGCTTAGATGGGACGATATCCCGGACCCCGACAATGGCGGTCAGATCGACGACAGCGACAGGATCACATCCGGCACTCAGTCGGTCAACGGCGTCGATGTCTCCTACGGCATCTCGAACGGCGTCGGGAGGTTTGAAAACGCCACCCAGCACGCCGACGGAATAGATCACGGCGACGATGTGCTTAACGACAACAGCGCGTTGAGCCTGCGCAACACCGGTCAAGTCAAAGTCGCATTCTCGGAAGCGGTCGAGAATGTGCATTTCAGGGTCAACAATTTCGACGCTGCTAACGAACACCTCGTCATCCGGGCCTATGGCATTGATGGCAATCAGATCCAGTTTGACGCAACATTGGGGTCGAACGTCGGCGGCGTCGATTCAGACGCGACCCCTGGTCCCGATACGTTCGAAGGGCTGGGCGGGGAGTATGATGACCATCACGAGCAAGGCTCTCTTCTGATCCAGATACCCGGTCCCGTCGCCCGGATCGAAATGGACTACACTAGTATCGACGGATGGAGAGTTAGCCTTACCGACTTCTACTTCGACGATCCTGCAAGCGTGACCGAGGCCACAGTCGGCGGCGACGACACAATGGATGGCGGATTGGGTGACGATTACGTCGCGGGCGGCGATGGCAGCGATGTGATCCGCGTTTCGGATGGGGGCGGCAACGATACCGTCGTCGGTGGCGAAGGCGGCAGTGACCATGACACGCTGGACCTCAGCCAACTTTCGGGGCCTGTCACGGTCACGTATTCAGGGGATGAGGCCGGCACGGTCAACCACCGCAGCGACACCACGACATTCTCCCAGATCGAACATATCATCACAACCGACCAAGCCGATTTCGTTGATGGCCGGGCTGATAGAACTGGCGCCGTTATCGATCTTGGCGCCGGCGATGACACGGCCTACGGCACCTTTGGCGACGACAGCATCTCGGGTGGGGACGGCGACGATTTCATCGACAGTTGGGCCGGGACCGATACAATCGACGGCGGCGCTGGCAATGACACTCTTCTGGGTGGCAGCGATGCGGATCTCGTTATGGGCGGTGCCGGGAACGACTCGCTGCAGGGCTGGACGGGCAATGACACGCTGCTTGGTGGCGCGGGTAACGACACGCTCCAGTCATGGACCGGTGACGAGCTACTCGATGGTGGCGACGATGCTGATACCTTTCTCGTTACCCAAGGTTCTGGCAACGACACGATCATCGGCGGCGAGGGCGGCATTGATTACGACACGATCGACCTCAGCCAGCTAACGGGGCCCGTCACGATCACCTATACCGGCGATGAGGCCGGGACGATCTCTGATGGCACCGATACGATCACATTCTCCCAGATCGAGAGGCTGATCCTGACCGACGGCAACGACAGTGTCGACGGCACAGCCGATACTGCGGGGCTGGATATTGAGGCTGGGGATGGAAACGATACCATCTATACCGGTTCAGGCGGCGATCATATCGACGCAGGCGCGGGCGCAGATTACATTTCAAGCGATGGCGGCGACAACACGATCATCGGCGGTGCCGGCGACGATCAAATCTATGGCGGTGGTGGTGACGATTCCATTGATGGAGGAGATGACTGGGACGTCATTTATACCGGCGATGGTAACGACACAGCGACAGGCGGTGCTGGCAACGACTATGTCGACGGCCAGGCAGGGCACGATGTTCTCGACGGCGGGGCCGGAGATGACGAAGTCTATGGTGGCCATGGCAACGACACCGTGTCGGGTGGCGACGGCAATGACCTGATCAAGGGCGGCGAGGGCAATGACATCCTCGATGGGGGCGGTGGTGACGACACCCTCGAAGGTGGACAGGGCAACGATGTCTTTCTTGTCAGTGGTGGCAATGACACAATTACCGATTTCAACATTGGCAATTCCGGCACGCTGACCGACGGGGATGCCACCAACAACGATGCAATTGACCTGAGCGGACATTATGACTCCCTGTCTGAATTATGGGCCGATCAGAACGATGACGGCGTCCTCAATCAGTCGAACAAAACCAACACCAAGGGTCGGGCAACCGATTATTCCGACAACGACCGGTTTGGCGCAGGGTCCCTGACCTTTTCGGGCGCGTCAGGTGACAATTCCAGCTTTACTCAGGAAAACACCGGTGTGGTTTGCTTTACCTCTGGTACGGCCATTCGAACCCCTCGCGGCGATGTCCTGATTGATGAATTGCGGGTCGGCGATTTGGTTACAACCCTCGACAATGGGCCGCAACGCATCCGCTGGATCGGACAGCGAAAACTGGGCCGGGCCACTTTGCAGGCCCACCCCCACTTGCGTCCAATTTTGATACGCCGGGGCGTGTTGGGGGCAGAGCGCGATTTTCTGGTATCGCCTCAACATGGCTTGCTGGTCGGTCGCGGCGGGGATCGCCTGGTACGTGCAAAACACCTGGTCAAGAATATGCCCGGAGTGCGTATCGCGCATGGCAAACGTGCCGTCACCTACATCCACCTGCTGTTCGACGCGCATCAGATCGTTCTGTCTGAAAGCACACCATCAGAGAGTTTCTATCCCGGACCGATGGCCCTGCAGATGATGAATGCAGCGCCACGGAATGAATTGATCGAGTTGTTCCCGGCGCTTTCTGGGGCAATCAATGACAAGCAGAAGGTTGTCGGAATTTATGGACACACCTCGCGGGAATTCGCACCGAAAAAACAGGTGGGCAGCCTGACGAGGCAATATTCATAATGCCGTTGGCCCTCTCGGGTGACGCGCGTACCAGTTTGCCGAATCTCTAGGATCGGCGGATTGGGAAAGAGATGTCAAATGGTCGCTTGTTGGAGTTTCCGTTGGCGACCTGACACAAGCGGCGAAAGTGGGCGCAGCCTCATCACGGGCGGCGCTGGGTCCCGCCATCGCGTTTGACAGCCGGATCACTTTGGGCAAACCGGCCGAGGGCGGTTGGCGCGTCGACGTCCGCCGGCACGGTCGGAACGATTACAGCCTGCGCTCAAGCCGTCTGAACAGCATGGACAACCCAAAACATAGCAGGAAATAGAGCGCCGCCGTCGTGATCCATGCCTCGAATATCAGCCGGGTCGAGGCGACCAACTCGACCGTTTTGTAGGTCAGGTCCTGCACCGAAATCAGCGAGATGATCGAGCTGTCCTTGATCAGGCTGATGAACTGGTTCGCCATGGGCGGTGTCACCCTGCGCATCGCCTGCGGTAGAACGATGAAACGCATTTCCTGAACAGATCCCATGCCGATGGCGCGCGCGGCTTCGCGCTGGCCGGGTGGCACCGACTGGATACCGGCGCGCACGATCTCGCCGACAAATGCGCTCTCGAACAGGGCGAGGACGATAACGCCGGATATCAGCGAGGGAAAGCGGCGCATGTCGCCAAAGAAGAATTCCCAGATGACGGCATTGTCGCCGCGCGCGATGCCACGCGCCCATGCGTTCAGGTCGAGCGCGTCGATCAATTGCTGGGATAGGAAAAAGAAAAAGATAAAGATGATGACGACGGGCGGGATATTGCGCAGCAGCTCCATATAGGTGCGCGCCAACAGGCGCACCGTGAGGTTCTGTGCGCAGCGTGCAATGCCCAGCAACACCCCCAGCCCCAGCGCCAGAACGCTGGCGTAGATACTGATGCGGATGGTCGTGAAGAGCCCCTGAAGCAGCAGGTTGGCGAACCATTCGCCGCGATCCTCGCGCCAGCGCAGGATGTAGTCGGGGATCAGATGCCAGCGCCATTCATAGCTAAGCGTGCCCTCGATCGTGGCTACGACATAGCCGATCCCCGCCGCCAGAACGGCGAGGATCAGCAGGTCGGGCCAGCGCAGGTTTCGCAGGATCGAGGACATGGGCGGAGGCCTTATTCGGCAACTTCGGCTTGCCAATCCTGGCCCTTGAACCAGTAATCATTCCGCTCTTTCAGCCAACCAGATGCCATCCGCGTGGCGATCCAGTTGTTGAAGAAGTTGAGCGCGTCGGGATCGCCCTTGCGAAGCGCAAAGCCTTCTCCGGTGGCGAGGAATGTCTGATCGAACGGCACGTGCAGCTTGTCGGGATAGCGGCGCGCCTCGATTGAGGGGGCTGGTTCGGCGAACATGGTGGCGTGCGCGTTGCCGTTTAGCACCTCTTGGACGGCGGCGGCCTCTTCGTCAAAGAGCAGCAGCTGAGCTTCGGGGAAAAGCTGCGCGATCACGGTGGCGGGCGTTGCGCCGCGCCGTGCCGAAAAGATGACATCGCCGCTGTTATAATCTTCCAGCGCAAAGCCGTCGGTCATCGCCTTGTTCGCCAGAATGGTCTGGCCGGAAAACGCGTAGGGGTCAGAGAAGTTGACGGTCAAGTTCCGCTCGGGCGTGATCGACATGCCCGAGATGATGACGTCGAAATTGCCCGATACCAGCTGCGGGATGATGCCGTCCCATGCGGTCGGGATGAATTCGACATCGACGCCCATATCCTCGGCCAGCGCGCGGCCCACGTCCAATTCGAACCCGATCAACTCGCCGTTTTTGTCGCGCATTGACCAAGGGGTGAACACCGACAGACCGATACGCAGAACGCCGTCCTGCTTGATCGACTCGATCACGGATTCGCCGGACAACGATTGCGTTGCCGATTGCGCAAATGCGGGCTTAATTGCGATAATGCTGGTCGTCGCGGCAAACGCGAGGCCCAGCAGCATGGCCTTTCTACGGGTGGTCGACATATTGGAAGTCTCCTGAAATGTGTATCAGTTAGGGTTAAATCGCCGCTCCAGCATTGAGACGCCGAAGGATAGGACGAGAGTGAGTGCGAGGTATACGGCGGCCACGGTAAACCAGATCTCGAAACTCATGTAGGTGTCGGAAATGATGTTGCGGCCAACGGTAGTCAGCTCGGCGACCGCGATCACGCTGACGATCGCCGAGGATTTTATCAGGTGCACCGCCTCGCCCGTCAGCGGCGGTAGCATGAAGCGGACCGATTGCGGGATGACGATATAGCGAAATACCTGCGCGCGCGACATGCCGATGGCATCCGCCGCCTCCCATTGGCCGCGCGCGACCGAGTTGATGCCGGCGCGGAAAATCTCAGAAATGAGGGCCGAATGAAAGATGGCCAGCGTCAGGATTGCCGCGCTCCATCGGGTTAGGCCAAAGATCGGACCGAGGACGTAGTAAAAGAGGTAGAGCAGCACCAAGAGCGGGATGTTGCGGACCAGTTCCAGATAAACGACGGCGACGCCCTTGCCGACGATCAGCCCCGACAGGCGCAGCATGGCGACCACGCCGCCCAGCAATGTGGCCAGCCCGAACGCCGCCGCGGATAAGCGCACAGATGCCCACAGCCCGATCAGCAGTTCGCCCGGCTGAAAACCGTCCTCGGTCAGCGTATAGAGGTATTTTGGCACCCGGTACCATTGCCAGTTATAGCCCATCTGCTGTGCGCCCGCATAGGACGCCCAGACGAATACAGCCATGATCGCGCCATAGAGAGCGACGGCGATGAGCGGCGCGTTCAGGATGCGGCGCAGCCGTCTCAATGGCCGAGGATCTGGTTGAGAAACAGTTTCGCGCGGTCCGTTTCGGGATTGCTGAAAAACTTGTCCGGTGGAGAAATTTCGACAATGCGACCGGCCTCCATAAAGACCATGCGGTCCGCCACCTTGCGCGCAAACCCCATCTCATGGGTGACGACGACCATGGTCATGCCGCTCTGCGCCAGATCGACCATGACATCCAGCACCTCGCCGATCATTTCGGGGTCCAGCGCCGATGTCGGCTCATCGAACAGCATCACGCGCGGCTCCATGCACAGCGCGCGGGCGATGGCGACGCGCTGCTGCTGCCCGCCCGACAGCTGATCGGGCCGTTTTTCGGCTTGCTCGGGGATGCGAACACGCTCCAGATACTTGCGCGCCAGCGCCTCGGCCTCGCGGCGGGGCATCCCGCGCACCTTGCGCGGACCGATGGTCAGGTTTTCCAGAACCGTCAGATGCGGGAACAGATTGAACTGCTGAAACACCATGCCGACATCCTGCCGCAACTGGCGGATATGGGGCGCATCTGCAGTCAGTTCTCGCCCTTCGACGATCAGGCTGCCGCTATCATGCGCCTCTAGCCCGTTGAAGCAGCGGATCAGCGTCGATTTGCCCGATCCCGAGGGACCGCAAACGACGACACGCTCGCCTAGATGGACGGTCAGGCTGACATCGCTAAGCGCCTGAAAGCCATTGAAGTGTTTGTCGATATGTTGCGCCACGATGACGGGCTGTTGCGTCATGGAATTCACGTCCCTGCCTCGGTCTGAAACAGATAGGTCTTTCTGGCCCAAGGCAACCGTCAAAGCGCAAACACGCGATCACCAGCCCGCAGCGCCTTTGTAAGGCGCTCATTGCCCAACACTGGGTCAGCGAATGGGGGTTTGCACCATGATCTTGACCGACGGTATGGGGCCTGCCGTTGATGGCAGACCCCGTGTTTTTCTCGTGGCGTGCTTTGTGGGCGATCGCTAAGCACAAATCGTATGCTACGCCGCCTTCTCAACAGCCTCGGACAGCATCTGGCAAAGCGCCGGATAATCTGTCTTGCCGGATGCCAACAGGGGGATGCGCTCCAACACCAGAACGTCTGATGGAACGGTAATCTCGGCAATGCCGCGCGCCTGTGCAGCCGACGAGAGAGCCTTGCGATCAGCACCCTGCTGCGTCGTTGCAAGGATGACCTTCTCACCCTTTCGCGCGTCGGGAACCGATATCGCTGCGACATGGGCATCGGGCCATATCTCGGTGGCCAATGCCTCGGCGGCGGCCAGCGATACCATCTCTCCGCCGACCTTGGCGAACCGCTTGGCACGGCCAACGATGCGGATAAATCCGTCCTCGTCGTGCGCTATGATATCGCCGGTGTCGTACCAGCCATCCTCTGGCGCATGAAGCACGCCGTTCTTGCCAGATAGCAGGTAGCCCGCCATGATATTCGGTCCACGGATCCAGAGGCGATGCCCCTCGATACCGGGCGCTTCCTCAAGGCGCATGTCGATGTTTGACAACGCGCGCCCGACAGTGCCGTTGCGGTTTTCCATCGGTGTGTTCAGGGCGATGACCGGCCCAGCCTCGGTCGCGCCAAAGCCCTCCAGGATGCGCACGCCGAATTTCTCGCTCCACAGCGCACGCGTGGACGCTTTGACGGGCTCCGCCCCGGCAATCGCGGCGCGCACCGAACTGAAATCGTAGGCGCTCGCACGGCGACCCCAGCCGTTCAGGAACGTGTCGGTGCCAAAGATCAGTGTCGCGCTATGGCCATAGGCCACTTCAGGCACGATCTTGTAGTGCAGGGGCGAGGGGTAAATCATCACTGGCGCGCCTGCCATCAGCGGTAGCAGAACGCCCGCCGTCAGGCCGAAACTGTGAAACAGGGGCAGGGCGGACAGCACCCGATCGGCCGAGCCGACATCGGTTCGCGCGCGCAGCTGGGCTATGTTGGCCACAAGGTTGCCGTGCGTGAGGACCACGCCCTTGGGCGCGCCTTCGGTGCCGGACGTGAACAGGATCACCGCTGGATCATCGGGCGACAGGCTGGCATCGGTGGGACGCCGCGCGGCCCACATGGCGGCTAGTGTGCGGCCCGGTGTGATCTCGGCCTTGAGCGTATCGGTCCAGAGGATATTAAGGCCCTGACTTTCAAGTTCGCTCACCACGTCCTCGATTTCCGCCTTCTTCACGAATTCCTTGCTGGTGATGATCTTGCGGATACCGGCTGTGTCGATGGCCGACAGCATCGGGCCTGCCCCAAGCGTGGGATTGAGAATCGCGCCAACCCGGCCCGCGCGCCAAAGCCCCATGAGGATCACCGGAGCCGCCGCGACGCCGGGCAGGAGGATGCCGACATGTTCGCCCGGTTCTGTCCGATTTTGGAGCAAGGACGAGAAGGCCGCAGCGCCGATCGCGATCTTGCGCCGCGTGAGGGTTGTGCCCATAGGATCGCTGATGGCAATGCCCCGACCGTCAAGCCGTTTGCGCGCCAAATGAAACGCGTGCGGGATAGACCGGGGCGCGTTTAGCGCGTCGAAACGGCTGTCTTCAAGCAGGTTCTGCAAGGCCCGCGTCGCCATCTGGCGGCGCGCACGGCCCTTGATACCATCGGGAACATCCAGCTTGCGGGGCGCGCCGACGCGGACACGCACCTTGGGAAACAGGCGGCGGGCCATCCCGGCAATGGGGCGGGTCACCCGCGAACTTTCCAGCCCTTCGATATGAATGGGCACGACCGGGGCCTGCGCCGCGTCGATCAACCACGCAGTTCCGGGATAGACCTTCATCAATGCGCCATGCGTGCTGATGCGACCCTCGGGGAACACCAGCGCCGCGCCGCCATTCTGAATCTGCTGGGCCAGACCCTTGGCCGCCATTGGGTTTTGCGGATCGAGGGGCGCGATTTTCAGAATGCTGGCGAGGCGGGACAGAACGGAGCCTTTGGCCCAGTCCGAATTCACAGCAATGGCTGCCTCCCGGTCGATCAGCGAAAACAGCAGCGGGCCGTCGGCAAAGCTGACGTGGTTTGACACGAACACGACGGGGCCTTCGGTGGCCAGATGCTGGCGCCCTTCGATTTTGATCCGAAACCACGGCAACATCACAGTGCGACCAAGGCCGCGCAAGGCGTCGCGCGGAAAGAAGACCGCGCTGGCGATGACTGCACCGACGCCCGTGATGGCGATCGCCAGAAAGATGTGCTGCAACTGAAAGCCGGACTTGACCCCGAGGGAAATCAGAACGGACGTCGCGACGATCCCGATCGAGCTGAGCATATTGAACCCGGCCATCACTTGCGCACGCTCGTCGTTGCCTGCGCGAGACTGGATCACGGCCTTGAGCGGGATGGCGAACATGCCGCCACCGAAAGCGATCAGGAACAGGCTGGCGACGACGAATATCCCCTGAGCGGTTCCGAACAAACCGGCCAACCCGCTGCCGGGCTCCAGCGCGTCGAAACCGGCATAAAGGCCAAAGGCGGCTGCGGCGATCAGGATGCCCGACGGCAGGGCCAGTTGCGCACTGATCCTGCCGCGCAGCTTGACGCTGGCCATGACCGCACCGGCGCCGATACCTGCGGCAAAGAGCGCCATGACCGCCGTCAGCATGGTTTCGTCCCCACCAAGACGCATCCGCAGATAGGCCGGCAGCGTCGATAGATAGACCGAGCCGACGGCCCAGAACCACGTGTCCAGCAGTGCGGCCTTTGCCGCAGTGCCGTCCGAAAAGAGCGCGTTGAGAACCCGCCAGTTCCCGGCCAATGGGTTGAACGGGATAGCCAGATCCGGCGCCGCACGCCCGCCCTTGGGCAGCGTATAAGAGGCAGCCACGCCAATGAGCGCGATCCCAACAGCCACGCCGCCGGCCCAAACCAGCGTCTGGGGCCCGGACAAAAGGCCGCCCACGACTGTTCCGGCCAGAATTGCGAGGAACGTACCTGTATCCAACCAGCTATTGGCCGCGACCAGTTGATCGGTGCGCAAACGTTCGGGCAGCCAGCCGAGCTTGAGGGGGCCAAAGAACGCCGATTGCGATCCCATAAGAAACACGATGCCCAGCATCACGGGGATACTGCCCGAAATCATCGCGCCGGTCGCAAGGCAGGCGAGGGCCAGTTCGCTCCACTTTACGGCGCGGATCATCGCCGCTTTTTCGAACTTGTCGGCCATGATGCCGGCCCAGCCCGAGAACAGCACGAAAGGCAGCATCAGCAGCGCGCCAGCCAGCAGGCCGACCGTTGCCGCCTGATCGGCAGGAACGCTGAGGGCCGCGAACACGATCACGGCGGCCTTGAGCAGGTTGTCGTTAAGCGCCCCCAAAACAGCCGTAAGGACGATAGAGACATAGCTCAGCGTATTTTTGTTCTTGAGAAACATTGGAATAACCTTTTCTGAAATTTGATTCAGTTGAGGCCCAGAAGGCGGGTCAGGCCTTCGAGGATCGCTGGATGATGAGAGATGGCGGGCGAGGGCAGGCGCCCGTAAAGCATGAATGTCATCGGTTGAAGCGCAGCACCCATGACAAGGGCGGTTGCCATATCGACATCGGGCAGGTCGACCTCTCCGGCGGATGCCGCGATGGATAGCGCGTCATGGATGATCAAGACCGGGGTGATGTCCTCGGACGAGATAGCCTTGGCCAGCGTTTCGTGCTGACTGATCAGCAGGAACCGCATCAGAACGGCATCCTCGTCGAACCCTTCGAGCATGACGCGCAGATATGCCGACAGCTTCGCCTTGAGAGGGCCTGTGCCCTGCGCAGCCTCTAGCATCCGGGAGCCAAACCTGAGGTAAGCCTCGCGGAAAACGCGAATTGCCAGCTCTTCCTTTGAGGTCATATGCCGGTAAAGAGCACTCTCGCCAATGCCGCAGGCTTGCGAGATGTCGCGCACGGATACCTCTGCGTATCCGCGATCTGCAAACAGGCGCAAAGCCGTTTTTTCAATCAAAGCGCGGCGGGTCTGGGATGCCTTTGTCATATCTATCCTTCAGTTTGCGTGTGAACGATCACTCACATATTCAGGCTTCAAATTGGTAAGTCAAGAAAAATCTTAGTATGGTTTTCGTGGATTCGAACGGCGCTATATTTCGAATGTCGCGCCTAAAAGGGGCCCTTGCCCATCAACGCTTCCGACAATATCCATCGCACATGGCTGGGCATGATCGCCGGTGCAGTTGCCCGGCCAGATTCCCGAACCTTCTGCGAAGAAGAAGGAAAATATCTGGTGAAGGTGGTTTCGCAACCTACGCGATCACGGTACCGTGATCCGAGGCGATGCGTCACATTGGCGGGTGTTGGCCGTATTCGTGAAGGTTTACGGACTGCATGCAAATCGAAAGAGGCGACGCCGGGTCATGAGTGAGCGGGAAAATCAGATGACCGGCGATAGACGCGACAGGCATGAGGGCCGACAAGCGCCTGAGGCTGCGGTATCGGACGGGTGCCTGATGCTGTCCGGCAGCCTGTTGATCGAAAACGTCGCAACGCTGACGCGCAGCGCCGAGGGCGCGGGCGCCATCGACATTGCGCAAGTCAGCCATATGGACACGGCGGGCGCATGGTATGTCGTCGACATGCAGCGACGTCTGGCAAATGGCGGCACAGACGTCGCTATCAGTGGCGCGACTGACGCGCAGCATCAACTGTTGGAGGCCGTACGCCGCAATATGCCGCCCGAGGACGGCGCGCGTGTCAAGCGCCGCACAATTGCGGACCGGCTGGAGGCGCTGGGCCGCCAGACGATGGCCAGTTCCCGGATTGCGGTGGAACTAATCAGCTTTCTAGGACAGGTCATCGCGTCGCTCAGCAATACGCTGATCCATCCGCGCCGCCTGCGCCTGACGTCCCTTGTGCATCACATGCAGGAGGTGGGCTGGAACGCAATCCCCATCGTTGCGCTGATGTCATTCCTGATCGGCGTGGTGCTGGCCTTTCAGGGCTCGGTTCAGCTGCGCCAGTTCGGGGCCGAAGTCTTTGTCGTGGACCTTATCGCCATCGCGGTCCTGCGAGAGTTGGGCATCCTGCTAACCTCGATTGTCGTCGCGGGCCGTTCGGGATCGGCCTACACCGCCGCCATCGGATCAATGAAGATGCGCGAAGAGGTGGACGCCATGCGCACTCTTGGTCTTGATCCGATCGACATTTTGGTTGTCCCGCGTGTTCTGGCATTGATGCTGATGTTGCCGGTGCTTGGTTTGATCTCGGACATAGCGGGGCTGGTGGGTGGCGCTATGATGTCGTGGATCGAGCTTGGGGTTTCGCCAGCCGTGTTCCAGTCGCGGCTGATCAGCAACACGGACGTCTGGCATTTTCTGGTCGGCATGATCAAGGCGCCCTTTTTCGCACTGATCATCGGGATTATCGGCTGCTATGAGGGGTTAAAGGTGGGTGGTAATGCGGAATCTCTGGGGCGGCTGACGTCGACCTCGGTGGTGCTGTCGATCTTTATGGTGATTGTGGCGGATGCGCTGTTTTCGGTCGTGTTTGCATTGGTGGGAATATGATGGGCGACAGGGATCAGAGCGCGGATGCGCCGATCATAAAGGTGCGCGGGCTGGGCAAGTCTTTTGGCACGCATGTGGTGCATGAGGGCCTTGATCTGGACGTGCGCCGGGGCGAGATCATCGGCATCGTGGGCGGATCGGGCACCGGCAAATCGGTGCTGCTGCAACAGATCGTCGGTCTGCTGACGCCCGATGCCGGCACCATCGAGGTGTTTGGCGAAAGCGTTCAGGGCACCCCGCCCGAAGAGTACCGCCAGTTGCGCCGCCGTTGGGGTGTAATGTTTCAGGACGGCGCGCTGTTTTCGTCGCTGACCGTGCGCCAGAACGTCGAGGCGCCGATGCGCGAGCAGCTGGACCTTCCTGATGACCTGCGCGAGACGCTGGCCGGGATCAAGGTGCGCATGGTTGGCCTTGAGGAGGTCGCGCAGACCAAATTCCCGTCCGAGCTGTCGGGCGGTATGCGCAAGCGGGCCGGGTTCGCGCGCGCCATCGCGCTGGACCCCGAGATCGTATTTCTGGACGAACCGACGGCGGGGCTGGACCCGATCGGGGCAGCGGCCTTTGACACGCTGATCCGCCAGTTGCAAGCCGCATTGGGGCTGACGGTGTTTCTGGTCACGCATGATCTGGATTCGCTGCACGCGATTTGCGATCGGATTGCGGTTCTGGCTGAGAAAAAGGTGCTGGCTGTCGGGACGATGGCCGAAATGCTGAAGGTGGATCACCCTTGGGTCCATGAATATTTCCACGGCCCCCGTGCGCGCGCTGCGCTGGGAACGGCCGGGACTGAAGAGGTGCTGTGATGGAAACCCGCGCGAACTTTATCCTGATCGGGGCCTTTACCCTGCTGGGGATCATTGGCAGCCTTGGCTTTGCGGTGTGGCTGTCCAGCGTTCAGCTGGACCGTCAATACGCCTATTACGGCATCCTGTTCGAGGATGTGTCGGGCCTCGCGTCCTCGGGGGATGTGGTTTTTAATGGCATCGACGTAGGCCGTGTGATCGAATTGCATATCCACGAGCCGGACCCCTCCAAGGTCTATGTCGGCATCGAGGTGGACGCGACGACGCCTGTGAATGAGAACACAGTGGCGCAGCTCAGCTCATCCGGCGTGACGGGCGTGGCTTACATCTCACTCAGCAGCCGGGGCGGCGATGCGCTGCCGCTGACATCGCCGGATGACACGCCGCCCATCATCCCCTCGCGCCGCTCGACCGTGCAGCAATTGGTCGAGGACGCGCCTGATCTGATCGCCGAGGCGACCAAGCTGCTGCAACGGTTTCAAAAGATCGCAGGGCCGGAAAACCAGGCCTATGTCGAGAATATCCTGAGCAATCTCAGCGATGCGTCAGGCGGACTCGATCAGGCGCTGACGGATTTTTCCAGCATCACGAAAACCGTGTCCGAGGCGACGACGCAGATCTCGGGCTTTAGCGAGCGGCTGGAAACCCTGGGCGCGGCGGCGGAAACGACGCTGGGCAATGCCGACGACACGTTGAGCTCGGCCACGGACGCATTTGACACGGCAAAGGAGGCGATCAGCAATTCCAGCACCGCCATCGACAGCGCTGGCGCGGCCTTTGCCGAGGCGGAAACCCTGATGCGCGAGCAGGTGCCGGGCATCGTCGCGCAAATCTCGGACACGGCCGATGCTCTGAATGCGGCGGTTAGGGACATCTCGCAGGGCGCGACCGGCACGCTGGACGGGTTTGACGAAACCGCGCGCCTGCTGAACGCGCGTCTGACCGAACTGGAACAGACATTGGCAAGCGCGGGCAGCACGTTCGACGCCCTGACCGAGGCTTCGACCAACGTAAGCACGCTGGTCGCGGGGGACGGCACGCAGATGGTGGTCGATGCGCGCGAGGTGCTGGCAGGCGCCAAAACCACCATCGCCAAGATCGAGATGGTCATCGACGATGACGTGCCCGCTGTGGTCAGCGACATCCGCGGGGCCGTTTCGACCGCCTCGGCTGCGGTGGGCCGGGCGGCCGATGATATGACGGGATTCAGTGATCAGCTGACGCCCTTGGCCGAGGATACCAGAACGGCAATGACCGCCGCGACCGAGCTGTTTCAGCGCGCCTCGACCACGCTGGACGGCATTGATGGATCACTGGTTGCGGCGAACAGCGCGCTTGGCTCGGCCGAGCGGGCGTTTGACGGCGCCGAGGCTGCGATATCGACCGATCTGGGGCCGCTGCTGGCCGACATCCGCGCGGCGACCGACCGGATCGGCGGCGCGGCGCAGCAGGTGTCGGACGATCTGCCTCAGGTCACGACAGATCTGCGCGCGCTGATCGCCCGCGCCGACAAGGTCGTCGCGCAGGTGCAGACCACCGTCAGCGACGCCGCACCCGGCATCCGCAATTTTACCGGAAATGGCCTGAACGAACTGGGCCGCCTCAGCGCCGAGGCGCGCACCCTCGTGCAATCGCTGGAGCGGCTGGTGCGCCGCATCGGCCAAGACCCTAAGCGCTTCCTTTTGGACGACCGTGTGCCTGAATATCGGAGATGACACCATGCAAAACCTGAACCTCACCCGCCGCTTTGCTATGCTGGGCGCGGCTGCCAGCCTTGGAGGGTGTAGCGCGCTCTCGTCGATCAACGCGGCAGCCACGCCGCTGGACACCTACGATCTGACGCCGGCGGCTGGATCGACCTCGGGGCGCCGCTCGGGGCGCACGCTGCTGGTGGCGCGCCCCGATGCGCCCGCCAGCATCGCCACCGACCGCATCATGGTCAAGCCGGGCGCGGCGGCAATCACCTATCTGCCCGACGCCCGCTGGGCGGACGAGCTGCCCGCCGTGGTGCAATCGCTGCTGATCCGCTCGATCGCAGGAACAGGGCGGATGGGCTATGTCGGCCCCAGCGAAGGCGGTCCGGTGCCCGATCTGGCTCTGTTGACGCGCGTCGACGCCTTTCAGATTGACGTGGCAGGCGAGGCGGTATCGGCCAGGATCGACATCAGCCTGACACTGCTGCGCGACGCCGATCAGCGCGTGCTCAAAACGCGGGTGTTCCGCAATCAGGTTGCCGCAGCCAGCGACGAGCCAGGCGCAATCGTCGCAGCCTTCCAGGCCCTGCTCGACACCCTGTTGCCCGAAATGGCCAATTGGGTCGCGGCGTCCTGAGAACAGACGCCGCAATCAAAACAAGCGGTGAAGGTGGGGGGCAAGTGCGCGAGTGCCACGCATCGCTCGGCCCAAAAGGGTGATCCGCTGAACGCGGCCATGATCCAGATGGATTGGCGATCCACGCCAGCCAATTCTGCTTTGAGGAAAATCCCAATGAAATCAGCTGATCGAGATCCCTCTACAAACTGGCCGTCGTTGAACGAACCAGACGACGTCATCGCCGCCTTCATGGATTCTGCCCATGTCGTCGATGTGGCGGGCTGGTTAGAGCAATGCCCGAAACCCGAGGCCGCGCGCCACCTAGCCGCATTGCAACTGGCGCGGCGTGCGAAAGTTTTTGAAAACATGGCCTTGGCTGCTCAGTCGGGCCTCGCGCAGATCGTGTCTCCGGCGGATCTGGCGGCAATCGTCACGAAAATGGATGCCGACGACCGCGCGGATCTGTTCAACCATCTGTCGCCCAAGCAGCAACAAAGTCTGATGCGCGGGCTTGCGGTGGAAGAGCGGGACGACATCAACCGTCTTGCCTCTTACGGCGAAGGCACCGCCGGGGCGATTATGACATCGGATTTCGCCACCCTTGGCGCGCAGATGACGGCCCAAGAGGCCATCGCAGCACTCCGCGAGGCGGCCCCCGAGACCGAGACGATTTATCGCTCCTACGTGCTGGATGAGAATGATCGTCTGATCGGATCGGTGCGTTTGCATGAACTGATCCTGGCTGACGAGGATATGCGGATAGGCGAATTCATGGATCGCGCGCCTAAATCGATCACGCTGGATACCGACCAAGAGGATGCCGCGCGGATGATCGAGCGTTACGATCTGCTGGCGCTGCCCGTGGTAGACGCGGATGGCAGACTGATGGGCATTGTCACCCATGACGACGCGGCTGATGCCATGCAGGCGGAAACGACCGAGGATTTCCAGAGGATCTCGACCGTGCTGCCATTTACGCAAAACATGCGCGAGGCCGGGATAGCGGTGCTCTATTCCAAACGCATTGTCTGGCTGGCGCTCTTGGTTTTTGGCAATCTCTTTTCCGGTGCTGGCATAGCCTATTTCGAAGAAACCATTCTGGCCTATGTCTCGCTTGTCTTTTTCCTGCCCTTACTGATCGACAGCAGCGGCAATGCCGGATCGCAATCCGCCACGTTAATGGTGCGGGCGCTGGCGACGGGCGATGTGGTGCTCAAGGACTGGCGCGATCTGATCCTGCGCGAATGTGCCGTCGCCGCTGCATTGGGGGCGACGATGGCATTCCTGGTCTTGCCTTTGGGGGCGATGCGCGCGGGGCCAGATGTTGCGCTGGTCGTTGGGCTGACGATGTTTCTGGTGGTGATCGTGGGCAGCCTTGTGGGCATGTCCCTGCCTTTCCTGCTCAGCCGTCTGCGGCTTGATCCTGCAACGGCCAGTGGGCCGCTGGTGACGACGATCGCGGATGGGGTCGGGGTCTTGGTCTACTTTTCGATTGCAACGCTGGTCCTCAGCCTCTGAGCGACCCTGCATTTCGAATCGTGTCGCGCGCCTTGCGATCAGCGCTTTTGCGGGATCTCGATGGTTCAGACCCCGCAGTGAGCCGCGCCAAAACGCTCTTACTTTGTCAGGCCCGTGGCGTGTTATCAAAGGCTGACATCATGGCCCATGCCATGCTGTATGCAGGCATCATCGCCAATGCGGGACCGGCGCGCATCTGATCTGGCATTCTGTAACCGGTCCGGGCGATCGCTGCTTGGCTCGCTGGAATAGCGTCATGTGCCCGCCCCCCGTCGTCGTCCCCTTGCGCCAGACAAGTCTTGCTGGCGTCTTTGAGCGTGGTGCCGTCAGTGTCTGGCGGGAAAAGATCGGGAAGCAGGTCTTGGAAGTCGGCGTCGCAAATCATCATCTGTCTGACTCCTTCTGATCAGGGGATATCCCCATTTCGCTTTTAGGTCTGTCCGCACCCAGCAAAGCATTGGCGCGGACAGGTATGTAAGGGTGGCCCTCACGCAGCCTTTTGAAACATCTCGCCGTAAGGTTCGTCGCGGGATTGGTCGGTGGGCGCAGGCAGTGCCAAGGGCCTCATGCGCAGCTCTCGCTCATCGAAATTGTCCACCATGCGCACGATGTCTGTGCGGTGAATGCCGATGTCCCACAGCAGCCGGTCATCCATTGCTTCGAATGTTGCGATCATCTTGCGCCGCCGCCATCTCAGCGTCGCTGCGCGCAGCCATTCCCGGATCGACCTACCGTGTTTCGACGTGACGTCGAGCGCCTGGGCGGTGGGGACCAATACGTGATTTTGATATGCGGGGTTTTGGTGCATGTCATCCTCCAATTTCAAACTTACCAAAGCCATGACGGGGGGCGTTGAAACTGCCCGCAAACCGACTGCGTATGCGGGCATACGTCTTCGTCAGCAGCGATGCCTCCGTCTATTTTCTTGTGATCATTGAGAGATCAGGAAACCCCCGAGGCATAAGCAGACGTATGTCCGCTCCGCCCGGGGTTACTGGCGGTTCAGTAGGTTTCCCGCAAAAAGCAGGAACCTCCTATGGAAGCTGAACTTGGTCATACCTATGATATGGGCCTGCTGGCGCGCCCTTTCAATACAGTGGTGGCGGCCTTGCACCCACTCGGCGCAAAAGCGCCTGCAGATGTCCGCGCGACGATTGATGCCGCCGCCTGGGTGCCTGAATTAATGAAGATGACGGCGCTTGCGACGCCGGTATCTTCGCTTCCCGTCGTGCTGAAAATCAGCGACCGGAACACAGTAGATCTCGGCTGTATCGGGTTGTCTCTGGGGTGGTTCAATCTTTGGGGACGGGCACTCGTCGGCCTACACAAATAGATGCCCATATCAAAGGGTATGACAAATAGATATTGACAAATCTCCCTTTTGCTCAAGAATGCGAGCACAAAAAAGGGAGGGAAAAAATGTTTTCATTAATCACTCAAGGCTTATCTCGTAGGGGCTTGCTCGGCATATTGGGCGGGGTCGCTATCGCATTTTCGGCAGGAAGCGCCTCGGCGCAAAACAAGGTTATCAAGATCGGAGCGCCGCTGGCCTTGACCGGTGGGCTGGCCGAAGAAGGTCACAAGCAGGAGGCTGCCTACAATCTCTGGCTGGAAAAGATCAACGAGGCCGGTGGCATTGATGTCGGCGGTGAGAAGTATGATATCGAGCTTGTCACCTATGACTATCAGACCGACGGAAACCGGGCCCAGCAACTGGCCGAGACGCTGATTACCCGCGATAAAGTGGACTTCATGACCGCGCCGTTCGGGTCGGGCCACACCAAGATCGTGGCAGGCGTCGCCGAACGTTACGGCGTGCCCATCGTAGCAGTGGCATCGTCCGAGCCGGTCCATGATCAGGGTTACACCAATCTGTTCGGCACGTTGTCGCCTAGCTTGGGATTGGTCAGCGCGATGCTTACCTACTTCAAAGAGGTCAAGCCTGACGTTAAAACGATTGCGATCGTCGGACGCGATGACGTCTTTCCCAAGATCATGGCCGAAGTGATGGAGCGCGAGGCGAATGCCGCCGGACTCGAAGTCGTCTATACCAGCCTCTATCCGGTCGGATCACTCGACCACTCGTCCGCTATCACTGGCATCAAGTCGTCCGAGCCCGATTGGGTCTATGTGACAGGCTACACGCAGGATCTGGTGTTGTTCCGACAGCAAATGGCCGATCTGGGCGTCAAGGCGCCAATCGTGACGATGATCACCGGCCCCGCCTATCAGGAGTTCATCGACAACCTCGGCAGCCTCGCCGATGGCGTGACCAGCGCGACATGGTGGCACGCATCCGCGCCTTTCGAGGGCGACGATGTGTTCGGCACGCCCGAAGCGTTCAACGCCGCCTATAAGGAAAAGACCGGCGAAGATGCGGATTACGTCTCGGCGTCCTCGGCGGCTGCGCTGATTGCGCTGACCAAGGCGCTGGAGATCGCCGGAACCACCGATCGGGACGCTGTGCGCGAAGCCTTGGCGACGATGGACATCAAGACGTTCTTCGGTCCGATCAACTTCCGTGAGGACGGTATGAATGCGGCGCGCGATCTGCCGGTCATTCAGGTTCAGGAGGGTGAAATCAAGGTCGTCTATCCCGCCGATATCCGCACATCCGACATGGTCCTCATGGACGACTAAGTGAACTACGCCCGCCGGACCTGCATCGCGTATGCGTCCGGCGGGACTTACCCAACCGAAAACCACTCATGTGAGCCGCATCCTTGGGTGCGAGTGACGGGAATAAAAAATGGTCTGCGCAAAGTTTTCACGGCATCCTGCGGAAACGGCCGAAGCCTATCTGACGCAAGGGGTCTGGCAGCAAGATACGCTTTGCGATCTGCTGGACGCTTGGGCGGAAAAAACGCCCGACCGGGTTTTCGTGCGCGAGGTCAGCGGACGGCATTTCACCTTTGGCGAGCTTTCGACAGTATCGCGCAAATTCGCGAACGCCCTGCTGGATCTGGGCCTAAAGAAAGGCGATGTCGTCGCCATCCAGTTGCCCAGCAGCATCGAGTTCGTCATCGCCTATTTCGGTGTCCTGCGGATGGGCGGCATTCTGGCGACCATGCACATGCCTTACGAGGAAAACGAGCTACGCTCGCTGCTGGAATTCTCGGGGGCCAAGGCCGCGATTTGTGCGCCTGCGGATGACAGGCGTGACAGGCCTGCCGTTATGGACAAGCTTCGAAATGAACTGCCCGACCTTAAACATGTTATCGTTGCGCGGGGCGACGTGGACGGCGATCAGTTTCATCGGATGGCGGACATGATCGCCAAGGCGTCGCTGGACGACATCGCCGATCCGCCAAGCGCCAGTGACGGGGCGCTCTTATGCTTCACCTCGGGCACGTCCAGCGCCCCCAAGGCCGTCATTCACGCGTGCGAGACTTTGCTGGCCGATGCCCGCGCCTACATAACGACGATCGACGGGCGCCAGGACGACCATTCGATGATCGCGCCGCCCTTTACCCATATTTTCGGTCTCGAATGTGTGAACAATGCTCTCACGGTCGGCAGCAGCATCGTGCCGATGGATCAGTTCACGCCGCAGGCCTTTGCGGACATGCTGGAACGGCAAAAGCCCACCATCGTCTATGGCGCCCCGGCCCATCTGGCCGCGACATTGCGCGACAATCAGCTGGAGGGGCGCGATCTGTCGTCGATCCGGCACGTGATCCTTGGCGGTGCACTCTGCGCCCCCTCGGTCGCGCGCGAGTTCGAGGATCATCTGCCCAATGGCAAGATCGGCATTCTCTTTGGTATGACCGAGTCGCTGCTGGTCACGCAGACCGACTACGATTCCAGCCCGCAGGAACGGCACGGCACCGTCGGTAAACCGGTGACGGGAATCGATGTACGCATCGTGGATGCGGATGGCGCCCCGCTCGGGCCGGGTGTCGAGGGTGCGCTGCAACTGCATGGCTTTACCATCATGGCCGGATACCTCGGAAATGATGCGGCCAACGAAAAGGCCTTTACCAATGATGGCTGGTTCGATTGCGGTGATACGGCGATGTGGGACGATCATGGGAATGTCGTGATCACTGGCCGTTCCATCGACGTCATCAATCGCGGCGGGGTCAAGATCAACCCCTCCGACATAGAGGCGGCGATTTCCGAACATCCTGACATCATTCAGGTCGCGTTGGTCCCGATGCCGGACTACGTTCTGGGCGAGAAAATCTGCGCCGCCCTGACCATGCGGCCCGGCACCTCAATCAGCGTCGAGGATCTGAGCGCTTTTCTTGCCGACCGCAAGATTGCCAAGATGCGCCGCCCCGAGCATGTCGTCATTGTAGACGAAATGCCGATGACTCCTACGAAAAAGATCATCAAGAGCCTGCTGTGCAAGCAGCTGTTTCCCACTGAATGACGCTTGACCCCTGCGCAGACACGACAGGCAAAGCGCAGGATTATGTTGGCTGTTCAATACACTTACGCATAAGGTTGCCGTAAGGGGATCCGCGTCATTGGCTTTGACAAACATTTGGGCTTGTTATACGCTTTAGATATATACAAGGTTATCAATACAAATAGGCGAAGCCATCCTGCCGACTGCCGATACCTCCCTTCTGCCGGTCGCAGGACAGCACGCTGCACGGCATGGGTTTCAGGGTGGAGCAAAGCATATGAAAGATCTAGTTTTGGCTGTTGTTGGCGGCACCGGCGCGCTTGGCGGCGGCTTGGCCCTGCGGCTTGCGCGGGCCGGGTTCAAGGTCTCGATCGGATCGCGCGATGCGGGCCGCGCGGCGGACGCCGCCAAAGAGGTTGCTGATGCAACCGGGTCGGACCGGATCAGTGGGACCGACAATTTCTCGGCGGCCAAGGACGCGGATATCGTGTTCGTCACTGTGCCATTTGCCAGCCAGAGCGCGACACTCGGCGATATCGCATCGGTTGTGAAGGGCAAGATCGTGGTGGATACCACCGTGCCTCTGGTTCCGCCCAAGGTCGCGCGCGTGCAATTGCCAGCGGAAGGATCTGCTGCGGCAATCGCGGCCAAGGCGCTGGGTGACGATGTGCGTCTGGTCACGGGATTTCACAACGTGTCGTCCCACAAGCTGAGCGGCGAAGGCGAGACGGGCTGCGATGTGCTGATCTTTGGCGATGATGTCGAGGCGCGCGAGCAGATCGTCGAGATCACAAACCAACTTGGCGTGCGCGCCCTGCATGGCGGTCCGTTGGACAATTCGGTCGCGGCCGAGGCGATGACATCCCTGCTGATCGCCATCAACAAGCGTTACAAGGTCAAGGATGGTGCAGGCATCATGATCACCGGCATTCCGGCCGGTTGAAATTCGAGGTCCCGCCATGAGTGTCCGCGCCCTCAGCTTCCTCATACCCGGCTCGATCCCTAAAATTGCTCAACGGGACGATCTGGTTTGTGTCATTCTCGACGCTCTGGAACGGGACGGCCAGGCGTTACAACCCGGCGATATCGTCGTCGTTGCGCAAAAGATCGTCTCAAAGTCCGAAGGCAAAACTGTTGATCTGGGGGCCATCACGCCCTCAGATGATGCCAAGGCGCTGGCGGAAAAGACCGGCAAGGATCCCAGATTGCTCGAAGTGATCCTGACGGAATCAAGCGACGTTCTGCGCGCAAAGCGCGACGTCTGCATCGTAGAGCACAAGCTGGGGCATATCATGGCGAATGGCGGAATAGATCATTCCAACATCTCCGCGCCAGAAGATGGCGATGACATGGTGCTATTGTTGCCCGACGATCCTGACAGGTCGGCGCGGGCGCTGCGCGCAGGATTTGAGGCCGCAGGCGGCGCGCCCATCGGTGTGGTGATCACGGATAGCTTCGGGCGGCCCTGGCGGCTGGGCACGGTGGGGGTGGCCATCGGCGTTGCTGGACCTGCCGCGCTGATCGACCGGCGCGGCGAGCGTGATCTGTTCGGTCGCACGCTGGAATCCACGGAAATCGGTTTCGCTGACGGCATTGCAGCCGCCGCCGTTCTCGCCATGGGGGAAGGGGCCGAAGGATCGCCCGTCGTCGTCATCCGGGGCCTGCCTTGGGAGGATACGCAGCAGGCGGCGCACGATGTCCTGCGCCCGCGCGACAAGGACATGTTCCGATGAACGGCGCGCGCTTCACCGGCAAGATCGCGGCGCTGTGCGGCGGTGTGGGCGGGGCCAAACTGGCGCTGGGCCTCTCGCATCTGCTGGAGCCCGACCAGTTGTCGATCATCGTGAATACCGGGGACGATTTCGAGCATTTCGGCCTCGCGATTTCGCCGGATATCGACACGGTAATCTACACGCTTTCAGGCGAGGTGAACCCCGAAACCGGCTGGGGCCGCAAGGATGAGACTTGGCGTTTCATGGAGGCGCTGACCCGCCTCGGCGGTGAAACGTGGTTCAACCTTGGCGACACCGATCTGGCGACGCACGCGTTTCGCACTGGGCGGCTGGCGGGCGGGGCCGGGCTGACCGACGTTACGCGCGAGATTGCCCGCGCCATGGGCATCAAGGTAGCGATCCTTCCGGCGACGGACGATCCGATCAGAACCGTGGTCGAAACCGATGAGGGCGCTCTGCCGTTCCAGCGCTATTTTGTGGGCCGTCAATGCCAGCCCGCTGTGCGTTCGCTACGCTATGAAAACGCCCGCAACACGCGCCCCACGCCGCAGGTCGTCGCGGCGCTGGAAGCACCCGATCTGGCGGCGATTGTGATCTGCCCGTCCAACCCGTTCCTGTCGGTCGAGCCGATCCTCGCCATTCCGGGCATCCGCGAGCGCATAGAGGCGCGGGATGTCCCGGTGATAGCCATCAGCCCGATCATCGCGGGGCAATCCATCAAGGGGCCGCTCGGCAAGATGATGGGCGAGTTCGGAATGGCCTCGGACGTGGCCAGCATCGCCGATCACTATCGCGGTCTGGTGGACATCCTAGTCGTTGACGAGGCCGACCGCGAGGCCGTCTTTGACGGGACGAAAAAGCGGGTGACCAAGACACTGATGAAGACATTGGACGACCGCATCGCGCTGGCCGATTTCGTGCTGCGCACCGCAATCGACGCGAAAGGGGATACGAAATGAGCGCATTGGGACATATCAAACCCTTAGATGTCTGGGCCCTCGTTCCGGTCAAGGCACCAATCTGGGCCAAGACGCGGCTGGCAGAACTGCTCAGTGATAGCGAGCGGGCGGACCTGCAATGGGCCATGCTTCAGGACGTTCTGGATCAATTGCTAGCCTCCAAGGAGTTGGCAGGCGTGGCAATCGTGTGTCCGGACCCGCGTATTCAGGCCTTGGCCCAAACACGCGGTGTCCGCGTGATCGGGGATGAACCGCCGCGCGGCGGGCTGAACGCGGCCGTGGCGCTGGGCACCGAGCGGCTGAGGCAGGCGGGCGCCGATCTGGTGGTGATCCTGCCGGGCGATGTGCCGATGCTGGATGCGGCCGATATCGACCGGGCGATCCTGTGCGCGATTCAAAGCGACGCGACAGTGGTGGTCCCTGATACGAACCTTGAGGGGACCAACGCACTTGTGTTCCGCACGGAGCGTGTCCCGCAGTTTCAATTCGGCAAAAACAGTTTCAGCCTTCACTCGCAAGACGTCTCAAACGGCCCGGTCAGTACGCTGCGGCTGCCGTCTATTGCGCGCGATATCGACTGGCCGGACGACCTGGCCGCCCTGCGGCGGCTGCGTGGGGACGGGGCTGCGCCTCAAACGAATTCAGTCTTGGAAACCTGCGCATATCTGACGACCGCAAAGGAATTGGAGAAAAGCCAATGACAGATCAATTTCCAATCCAAAAATGGGCGACCCGCATCGCCTCGGGTGGTAGATTGTCCAGTGCCGAGGCAGCGTCGCTAGAGCATGTGGATGACCTTGCTTCGCTTTGCCATGCGGCATCGCTTGTGCGGGACGAAGGGTTTGGCGATACCATGTCAGTATCGCGCAAGGTATTCATTCCGCTGACGAAACTCTGCCGTGACGTTTGCCACTATTGCACGTTCGCCCACCCGCCAAAGCGCGGTGAAAAGGCGTTTATGACCCCTGACGAGGTCTTAGAGATCGCCCGCGCCGGCGCGCGTGCTGGATGCGACGAGGCGCTCTTTACGCTCGGCGACAAGCCCGAGCTGCGCTACCGCGTGGCACGCGAAGAACTGGCTGAACTGGGCTATGCGACGACCGTAGAATACCTGACCGCCGTGGCGCGCATGGTGCTGGAGGAAACCGGCCTGCTGCCCCATATCAACGCCGGGATCATGAGCGAGGATGAAATCCTAGCCCTGCGCGAGGTATCGCTATCGCAGGGCATCATGCTGGAAACGGTTTCGGACCGCCTCAGCGAGCGGGGAATGCCGCATTTTGGATCGCCCGACAAAGTGCCGGCAGTGCGTCTGGCCATGGTCGAGGCCGCCGGACGGGCCGCTGTTCCCTTCACCACCGGCATTCTGATCGGCCTTGGCGAAACGCGCGCCGAGCGTATTGAGGCGCTGCTGGCGCTGCGCGATCTGCACGAGCGGTATGGCCATATACAAGAGATCATAATCCAGAACTTCCGCGCCAAGCCGGGTACGAAAATGGCTGATGCGCCCGAGCCCACGCTAGAGGATCATCAATGGACCATCGCGGTGGCCCGGCTAATTTTCGGCGCCGAGGTATCTGTCCAAGCGCCGCCAAACCTGCGCTCGGGGGAACTGGGGCCACTTGTGAAGGCCGGGCTGAACGACTGGGGCGGCGTGTCGCCTGTCACGCCCGATCACGTCAATCCCGAAGCGCCGTGGCCCGAACTGGATCAGCTGGGGCGCGAGACGGCCGAGGCGGGCAAGGTGCTGGTGCCGCGCTTGGCAATTTATCCGGCGTGGCTGCGAGATGCTGAAAAGTGGCTCGCCCCCAAGGTGCTGACTGCGGCGCTGAAAAAGGCCGACGGTCAGGGTTATGCGCAGGAGCATCTCTGGCGCGTCGGCAGGCAGAACCAAACCGCGCCTGTCGAGGTGCCGCTTAGCGCCGGACCAGCGCTGTCGACGCCGTTGGCGCGCGCGATTGATCGCGGCGTCGCGGGGCGCACATTGTCCGAAGAGGATATGGTCGCCCTGTTTTCCGCGCGTGGCTCACACGCGTCTGCGGTGCGATCCGCCGCCGATGCCGTGCGCAAGGAAAAGAACGGCAATCAGGTGCAATATGTGGTCAACCGCAACATCAACTACACCAATCTTTGCACCTACAAATGCACCTTCTGCGCCTTTTCCAAGGGCAACACGGCCGAGCATTTGCGCGGCAAACCCTACGATCTGGAACCGTCCGAGATTGCGCGCCGCACGACTGAAGCATGGCAGCGCGGCGGCACTGAGGTCTGTATGCAGGGCGGCATCCATCCCGACTACACCGGCGACACCTATCTGGAAATCTGCCGGATCGTGAAGGGTGCGGTGCCGGACATGCACATTCACGCCTTTTCGCCGCTGGAAGTGTCGCAAGGTGCGCAAACGCTGGGCCTGCCCGTCGCCGAGTACCTACAGATGCTCAAGGATGCGGGCCTAGGCACCTTGCCTGGCACGGCAGCCGAAATTTTGGACGAGGAGGTGCGCCGCAAGCTGTGCCCCGACAAGTTGTCGACCGATGAATGGCTATCGGTGATCGAGGCCGCGCATGGCGTCGGGCTGCGCACCACCGCAACGATCATGTATGGCCACATCGACGGCTATCACAATTGGGCGCGCCACCTGAACCGAATCCGCGCCTTGCAGGAAAAAACAGGCGGGTTCACGGAATTTGTGCCGCTGCCCTTCGTGCATATGGAAGCGCCTGTTTACCTGCGCGGCGCGGCCCGTCAGGGGCCGAGTTACCGCGAGGCCGTGCTGATGCACTCGGTCGCGCGACTGGCGCTGAATGGGGCCATCGATAATATTCAGGTTTCATGGGTTAAAATGGGTGCAGATGGTGTAACAGCGGCGCTGAATGCTGGGGCCAACGATCTAGGTGGCACGCTGATGAACGAATCCATCAGCCGGGCGGCGGGTAGCGAGTTTGGTCAGGAAATGTCACCGGACAAGATGGACGCATTGATTCGTGCCTCGGGTCGCATCCCCAGCCAACGGACCACCCTATATAAACCGGCGGCGCCTGAGCTGGTTGATCGGTCCTATGCGGCCGCTGAAATCATGCCGGTCGTTCAGTCGCGCGCGGGCAAACATGCGCGCTTTGGCGGTGCCGCGCAAAAAAGAAAGATCCCGGCGGAGTAGCGTCCGCGCCTTAGGGCGCGTCGTCGTCGCTCATATCGTCACGCAGACGCTCCTCAAAGCGGAATTTGCACCGATCAACCCGATAGCTGACCAGCCCGGTCTCGATGGGGCGGCGCTTCTTGGCGAACCAAGTGTAGTTGCTGGTGAACACCAGCGCCCTGTTGGCCAGTCCGAGGGCGGCGGCGACATCCTGTGACGACGACAGGATCTCGCTGTCCCAGCGCACGCGTCGGATTTTTTCACCGATCGCATTTTGAATTATTTCCGAGCAGGCCTTGGTCTCGGCCTGAGCGGGGTCAATTTTGTTGCCGATTTCGTCGGGATAATAGCGTTGATCATGGCAAATGACCTGTTCCTCGACCAAGCGCACCAGCGACAATCGCGTAACGAGGCTACCTGCGGGCAATTCCAGCTGTTGCAGGAATTTCGGCGGTGCGGTGACGCTCTTTTCAAAGGACAGAACCTGCGTTTTAAAGTCGATGCCGTGGCTCTTCATGTCCGCTTCAAAGCTGAGGAAGGGCGAAAAGGTCCGGACCAGTTTTTTGGGGCTTACGATGGTGCCACGACCCCGCATACGCGAGATCTGACCACTGTTTTCCAGCAACTCCAGCGCAGCCCTGACAGTGATGCGGCTAACCTCAAAGCGCTTGGACATCTGCTCTTCCGTCGGCAGCAGGGAATTGGGCGACAGTTCGACCAATTCGCGTTCGAGGGTTTCCGCTATGTCGACGTATCGAGGTTTTATGTTTCGCATCTATACACTCTTCAATTTCCGCGCAGGGTCTTGAATGGAGTACCTGCGAATGGGCCTGTATCAAAGGCTATTGGCCGCCGATGCGACGTTTCCCAACTCATGTTGCACAACCGTCCCGCTTATAGCGAAATAGAAGTGCAACCACCGAATAGGCAAAACAAAAGACAATCTGATCTTATTGTCCTAACAGTCAAGTCGATACATCAATACTAATTTGTATTGACAACCTATTTACTACCTCATTAGCTTGGTTACTGAAGGCGTCTGGTGAAACCGTTGGGCGCTCGTTTTCATAATCGTGTGGAGCAGAGGTCTATCACCTCACACACCATGCGGTTGCCACAGCAATCAGGTCGGCTTCATTTCCTTGGGCCGGGCCGCAAACGTCAGCAAGCGGAGATCATCAGCCATGGAATCAGTGCGTATTGGTGTCGATATCGGTGGCACGTTCACTGATGTGACTGTTCTGGATGAAAAGGACGGTGGCGTTACGATCGCCAAAGTTCCCAGTCGCCGGAGCGATCCGGGTGGTGCATTGCTGGACGGGGTGAAAACCGGCCTCGAGGCAGCTGGCGTCGATGCCTCAAGGGTCAACCTTCTGGTGCACGGCACGACAATCGTCACCAATGCCGTTCTGGAAAACAAGCTGCCCAAGACCGCGCTAGTGACAACCGAGGGCTTCAAGGACGTGCTGGAGATTGGACGTCATTTTCGCCCTGACATGTACGATCTGCAACAGGACCGCGCAGCACCGATCATCCCGCGCAACCGCCGGTATGGCCTGGAGGAACGGATCGCGGCAAATGGTGAGGTACTGACAAAACCTGACCGTGACGCATTCCGCAAGCTGCTGGACGGCATCAAGGGCGACGATGTTGAGGCGGTCGCGATCTGCTTTCTCAACTCATACGTCAATCCCGAAAACGAGGCGCAGGTGCTGGA
Organism: Roseovarius sp. Pro17; assembly: GCF_035599575.1. NCBI lineage: Bacteria > Pseudomonadati > Pseudomonadota > Alphaproteobacteria > Rhodobacterales > Roseobacteraceae > Roseovarius > Roseovarius sp. Pro17. Next base: position 2,950,496 of record NZ_CP141179.1, on the reverse strand, counting down.
ATGGCTGAAGCAAGAGATGCCTGATGTCGCCGTCTCGGCCTCGCATGACGTCTGCCGCGAAATGCGCGAATTCGAGCGGATCAGTACCGTTTCGGTGAACGCCGCAGCGATGCCGCTGGTCGCCAAATATCTCAGCGAAATCACCCCGAACATCCGTGAGATTCTGCCCAATGCCAAGATCCTGCTGATGCAGTCGAATGGCGGGTCGCTGACCGTCGAGGCGGCCAAATCATATCCCGCCCGTATCCTGACCTCCGGCCCCGCAGGCGGCGCGCTGGCGGTGCAGAGGATGAGCAAGGCGACGAAAATCCCGAACCTTCTGGGCGTCGATATGGGCGGCACCAGTACTGACATCTCGCTGATCCAGAACGGCGAAGTGCAGATGACGACCGAGGCCGAAGTCGCTCATCGCCCGATCAAGCTGCCGATGATCGACATCAATACAATCGGCGCGGGCGCGGGCAGCATTGCGTGGCTGGATGAGGCGAACGGCCTGCATGTCGGCCCCCACAGCGCCGGGTCCGATCCGGGGCCGGTGGCCTATGGCAAGGGCGGCACAGAGCCGACCGTGACCGACGCCAACATCGTTCTGGGGCGCCTCTTGCCGCAATACTTTGCCAATGGCCGCATCAAGCTGGACATTGAGGCGTCGCGCCAGGCGATCAAGAAAAAGATTGGCGACCCGCTGAAGATGTCGATCGAAGAGGCTGCCCAAGGCATCATCCGCATCGCCAACGCCAATATGGAGCGGGCTGTGCGCGTCTCGTCCGCCGAAAAGGGCTTTGATCCGCGCATGATCACCATGATCGCGTTCGGTGGTGCGGGGCCTATGCACGCGGCGGCGCTAGGCAAGGCAGCGGGCATGCCCACGGTTCTGATCCCCGGTCAGCCCGGCGTTTTCTCTGCCGTCGGCCTCGTCATGGCCGATATCCGCCACGATTTCGTACAGACCCGCATTCTGCGCGGGGATGAGATTACGCCAAAGGTGCTCAGGGAAGTTTACTCAGACCTCGAAGGGTTGGGTCGCGCCGCGCTAGATACCGACGCGGTTCCGGATGGCAAACAGGCCATCACCCGCACCGCCGATCTACGCTATGTCGGACAGGCCTACGAGATCAACGTGACCCTGCCCGAAGGCGAGATCGACGGGTCGCTGATCCAGACCATTTTCGACAGATTCCACGCGCAGCACAAACAGCTCTATGCGCATTGCCATCCCAAGAAAAAGATCGAATTCGTCAGCGGACGCCTGACCGCCACGGGGTCAATGTCGGCGCCGCCAATGGGCAAGTTCAAAGCGGCCGAAGGGCAATCGACGGCCACCCCCAAGACCGAGGGCACGCACCCGATCTATTTCGAGGAAACCGGCGATTACGTCGACACACCCATCTATTTCCGCGAAACGCTGACGCCGGGCGTCACAATCGACGGTCCCGCAGTCGTCGTCCAGCTCGATACCACCATCATCATTCATCCCGGTCAGAAGGCGACGGTCGACGACCTAGCCAATTTGCTGATCGACACGGGGGAGCAAGAATATGCGCGTTGATCCAATTACATTCGAAGTCGTGAACAACGCCCTTGTCGGCGTCGCAGAACAGATGGCCGCGACGATCCTGCGGACCTCTTATTCCACCGTTGTGCGCGAGATGCTGGATTACTCGACCGCCGTTTTCGACCCGGACGGTCATATCATTGCGCAATCCTGCCGCATCCCCATCCACCTCAATTCGATGTCGCGGTCGCTGCGCACCACTCTCGACGGCATTATCCCGATCGAGGAATGGAACGAGGGCGATATCATCATCACCAACGATCCCTACCTCGGCGGTCAGCATTTGCCCGACGTTCAGACCTTCATGCCGGTCTATTCGGACGGCAAGATCGTCGCGATCTGCGGCACGCTGGATCATCACCTCGATGTGGGCGGCATGCGCCCCGGCTCTTATGCTGGCGACGCGGTCGAGATCTTTCAGGAGGGGTTCCGCATCCCGCCGATCAAGTTGTTCGAAAAGGGCGAGGCGAACGAGCGTTTTCTGGCCGTCTTTGACGCGAACGTCCGCCAGCCCGACCAAACCGGCGGCGACCTGCGCGCGCAGGCGGCAGCGCTGAATATCGGACGCGACGGCGTTCTGGAACTGGTCGAGCGCTACGGCGTCGCGACGTTCGAGAACTGCTTGCTGGATGCCATCGACAATTCCGAAACCCGGATGCGCGCCAAAATCCGCGAGCTGCCCGAGGGTGACTATTTCGGCGAGTATCAGGTCGATGACGACGGCGTCACGGACGAGCGGATCACCGTCAAGGTCAAGCTGACGATCAAGGACGGCGGCATCCATCTGGATTTCACCGGCACCGACAAACAGCGCCGCGCCCCAACGAATGCCACGATCTCATCTTGTGAATCCGCATCCTATTTTGCGATCCTGTCGATACTCGATCCGACGATCCCGTCGAACTTTGGCCTCTACAAGCCGATCACGATTACCGCACCCGAGGGCACGGTCGTCAATGCGCAATCCCCGGCTCCGGTGGTGGGGCGCAACACGATTACGCACACTATCGTCAGCGCAATCATGAAGGCGTTGGCCGATGTGGTCCCGGATCGCGTGACCGCTGGTTACTACGCCAACTCGAACGTGCATATTCTGGCCGGTGACGGCACCGGCGAACATGCGCCCTGGATCCTGTTTGATATCGAAGTGGGTGGCGGTGGTGCACGCCGCACCAAGGACGGCGTCGATTGCTGGTCACAGGGCATCCATAACCTCGCCAACACGCCGATCGAGATGATTGAAGTCATGTATCCGCTGCAGTTCACCCACTATGAATTCCTGCCCGACACGGGAGGGGCAGGGCGCACCCGCGGCGGTCTGGGCGTGCGCCGCGACATCAAGTTTCTCGACAAAAGCGGCACGCTGGAAACTCAGTTCGACAAGTTCAAGGTCGAGCCTTTTGGGCTGGAAGGCGGGCATCCCGGCGCAGTCGGCAAGCTGTTCCTAAATCCCGACAGCAACGATCCCAAATCGTTGAGGTCCAAGACCAACAACCAGCGGCTCGAGCGGGGCGACATCTTTTCGATGTTCACCCAAGGCGGCGGTGGCTACGGCCCCCCCTCCGAGCGCAACAAGGACGCCGTCAAGCGCGACATTATCGAAGGCAAGCTGACCGCAGAGCGCGCCAAGGCCGACTATAACGTGGAGATTAGTTCCTGATGAAAATCACAGCACTCAATCCACAGATCATCCAACTGCCAGGAAGTTCGGACTACACTTGGCGCTCGCTTGAGGTGCCGATCGGGCGCTACGTCATCCTGCGCATCGAGACGGATGACGGCATCACCGGACTGGGCGAGGCGCCCGCGATCCTTAGCTGGGGTGGTGAAAATCAGCGCTACGCTGGCGAAGATCCTGAAATCGTCTGCCATCTGGTCAAATTCCTCTCGCCCAAGCTGATCGGTCGCGATCCGACCGACATCAAAGGTGCGCTGGCGATGATGGACGAAGGCGTGCGGGGTTTTCCCTACACCAAGGCTATGATCGAAAGCGCACTGCTGGACATCACCGGTAAAGCCGCCGGGATACCCGTCTATCAGCTGCTGGGTGGCGCTGCACGCACGTCCATTCCCGTCTGCCACAGCGTTGGCGTCGCTGCGCCGGAAAAAGCGGCTGACATGGCCCTGAGGGTCGTTGAGGACGGCATCAAGCACCTTCAGATCAAGGTGCCGGGCGATCCGGCAACCGACCTCGCCATCGTCAAGGCGATCCGCAAGGCAGTGGGCGACGACATCGACATGCACCCCGATATCAACCGCGGCTACAAGGACGCCAAAACCGCGATCAACAGCGCCCGCGCCATGACTGCCGAGGCCGGCATCTGGGCCATCGAACAGCCCGTCGAGGGTATTGATATGATGGCGCGAATCACCGCCGCAGTAGATATTCCGGTGATCGTTGACGAGGGCTGCTGGACACCATTCGATGCGATGGAGATCGCGCGGCGCAACTCTGCCGATATCCTGTCGATCTACTTTACCAAGGCGGGCGGGCTGATACGCTCGATGGAGATCGGCGCAATCGGGCGTGCGGCGGGGATGCCGATGAACGTCAATGGCTCGCTTGAGGGCGGCGTCGGTAATGCGGCGAACCTGCATCTGTCGGCGGCGCTGGAGGGGCAGGTGCTGCCCGGCGTCATCACGGTCAACACGCTGAAGGGCCGCGAGCAGACCAAGGTCGGCGGCGTTTTCTACACTGACGACGTAATTGCCGAACCGTTTGCCTATGCGGACGGCTGCTTGACCGTTCCGAACAAACCCGGCCTCGGGGTTGAGCTGGATGAGGACAAGATGAAAAAATACCGGGTGTCCTGAGCGGATACCGGGCACCAAGAACCGGGGGCGACGAACGCAAGCGCGCCCCGCCAACATCAAGGGAGTAAGCTATGTCTGCACAAATCGGAGTGAGCTGCGGAGGAGATTTCTGGAGCGACGAGGACATCATCGCCGTCGAGGAACTGGGGTTCGACTCGTTCTGGACGGGCGAGCATATCGTCTATCATCGTCCCATTCTGGAAGCGATCACCGTGATGACGCGCGCCGCTGCCCTGACCAAGAAGATCAAGGTCGGACCAGCGACGCAGCTAATCTCGCTGCGCAACCCCACGATCAACGCCAAGCAGTTGGTCAGCCTCGATGTCATGTCGGGGGGGCGCGTCCTGCTGACCGTCGGCGTCGGCGGCGACTATCCGCGCGAATTCCACGCCTGCGGCGTCGATATCAAGAAGCGCGGCCAGATCTGTCAGGAATCCATCGAGATCATGAAGAAATACTGGACCGGCGAGCGGTTCGACTATGACGGCAAGATCTTTCAGTTGAAAGACGTCGACATGCTGCCCAAGCCGGTGACGCCGGGTGGCCCGCCGATCTGGGTGTCGGGCCGTCAGGACGCCCCGATGAAGCGCGCGGCGACCATCGCCGACGGCTGGAACCCCTATATGTACACCGCCGAGCGCAGCGAATGGTCATTCAACCGGGTCAAGGATTTCGCCCACGAGGCGGGCCGCGAGCTGCCCAAGGATTACGCATTCTGTAATTTCATCTACGTCTCTATGTTCGACGACGAAAAGGAAGCCCGCGACTGGGGCATCAAGGAGCTGTCCTACCGCTACGAGCAGGACTTCACTGATCTGGTGGACAAGTATTGCGCCTATGGATCGCCGCAAAAGGTCAAAGAGTATCTGGCCAACTACATCGACGCCGGGTGCAATAACCTGATCATCGCGCCGATCATGCCGCCCGACGACCGCAAGAGCCATCTTGAGCGTCTGGCCAAGGAAGTTCTGCCGGATCTGCGCGCCATGACTCCCAAGGCGATCCTCTAAATTATCCGGGCCGTGCGGGCGATGCCCCGCGCGGCCCTTTCGCGACACCCGATGACATAGTGAATGGACCCAAGCCCGATATGACCCAGCACGCCCAGCCCAGACTGCTCGATCCGTTCCTGGCACCGAAATCCATCGCTATTATCGGCCTGTCGCGGTCCGCCATCGGCTCGCCCGTCAGCGTGCACACGACACTGGGCGACATGGGATATGAAGGGCGCATTTTCATCGTCAATCCGGGTATGGACTCCGCGCCGAACGCGACCGTCTGCAAGTCGATCCCCCAGTTGCCCGAAACGGTTGATCTGGCCATCATCTCGGTCGAGCGTAGCTCTGTGCCCGAAACGCTTGAGGCTTGTGTTGCCAAGGGGATCAAATCCGCCATTGTCATCACGCAAGGCTTTGCCGATGCCGACGAACTGGGTGCGAAATTGCAGACGCAGATCGATGAGATCATCGCGCGCGCAGGCATTCGCATTCTGGGGCCGAACACCATCGGGCTGGTCAATTCGCCCGCGAAATTCACGTCTTCCTTTATCGAGGTAACGCCTGATGATTTGCCTGTCGGGCAGGTGTCGCAATCGGGGTTTCTGATGATGGGCCATCATCTAGTCACGAACGAGCCTGCCGGCTATTGCACCTCTGTTGATCTTGGGAATGGCTGCGATATCAATCTGATAGACGTGCTCGAACATTTTGAATCCGAGCCAAGGATCCAAGTCATCGAGGTTCACGCCGAAGCGCTGAACGACGGACCTGCCTTTATCGAGGCGGCGTCGCGCATTTCCCATAAGAAGCCTATTGTCGCGCTCAAGGCGGGGCGCACCGAGGCAGGGCAGGCCGCTGTCGCATCGCATACAGGCGCCGTCGCAGGGCAGACGCGCGTTTCGGACGCGGCCTTGAGACAGGCAGGTGTCTTTCAGGCCGACAGCGCCGAAGAGTTGCGCAGTTTCAGCAAGTCGCTGGCATTTTTTGGTGCCATGAAAGGCAAACGCGTCGCCATCATGAGCTTTTCGGGCGGCGGGGCCGTTCTGGCAATCGATGCGCTGGACCGGGCCGGGCTGGAATTGGCCAAGCTGTCCGGCAAGACCATTGAAACGGTCAAGCGCCTCTTTCCCGACTGGATGGAGGTCGAGAACCCGCTGGATATCTGGATTCCTGTCGCCAAGGATCTGAACGACGCCTTTCCGCTGGTCATGAACGCGCTGATGCAGGACGAGGGGGTCGATGCTGTGATGTGCATCTATTGCTCCTACAATTTGCCAAAATATGATCGCTACGACGCCTCCGGTTACATCCGCGATCTGTCGGCGGCGGACCGCAGCAAGCCCGTGGTTTGCTGGAGTTATGGACAGGACATCGAAGGCTTCACTCGCACGATCGAAGAAAAACGTTCGGCCATTGTCTATCCGCGGCTGGACGACGCAGCGCGCGCGCTGGCGGTGCTGGCGCGGCATGGCGAACGATTGGACTCGTCTGCGACGAAGCTGGAGGCACCGAAGGCCGACAAGGCCGCTTCCAAGGTTGCGGCGGACATACTGGCCAAGTCAGGCGTGGAGGGTCAGGAATACCTCTTTACCGAAGCGTTTGAGATACTCGAAGCATACGGCCTGCCGCTGGCCAAATGGGCCGCCATCCGCGACGAATCCGAACTGGAGGGCAAGGCTGGCGCGCTAAATGCGCCGTTCTGCCTCAAGATCGACTCGCCCGACGTGGTTCACAAATCCGACAGCGGTGGTGTCGCGCTGGGCATCGCCAAGGCCGATTTGGCGCAGGCCTACCGCGATATGAAGGGCACCGTCGCAAGCAACGTGCCGGGCGCGCGGCTGAGCGGCGTGGTGGTGCAGGAAATGGCTGCCAAGGGTGCCGAAGTGATGATCGGCATGGTGCGCGATCCGTCCTTTGGCCCCTGCATCGTCTTTGGCACCGGGGGCGTTCATGCCGAGATCCTCGACGATTTCGCCTTTCGCATCGCGCCGCTAACGGCTGAGGACGCGCGCGACATGATTGACGAGACGGTGATTTCCAAGATCCTCGCCGGGGCGCGCGGCCAGAAGGGCGCAGATATAGACGCGCTGGTCGATGTGATCGTGAAAATCTCGCAGATTGCCGTCGCGCATCCCGACATTCAGGAAATCGACCTGAACCCGGTCTTTGCCGGGCCTGAAGGCGCGCATCTGGTCGACGCGCGGTTTATCCTGAGCCAAGGTGAAGGGGCCTGAGACAGCCCGGCATCCCCGCGCAACCGCAAGTGACGAGAGAACAACATGACCGCAGTGGATAAAAAGATCGAACCGTCCGCGAATGTCGGAAAATCGGTTCTAAGGCTTGAAAATCAGGCCCTGCTGCGCGGCCGCGGTCGGTTCATGGATGATATCGCGGTGCCTCAGGGGACGCTGCACGCCGCTGTCCTGCGCTCGCCCCATGCCCATGCGGAAATCGTGTCGATAGACTACACCGCCTGCCTGGCACGACCCGATGTCTTTGCCGTCGTGACCGGCGCCGAGATGATGGAATACACCGACGCCATGAAGACGGCAGTCGACACGCCAATGGAATATTATGGTGTCGCCACCGACCGCGTACGTTTTGTGGGAGAGCCGGTGGCCGTCGTTTGCGCGGTGGATCGCTATGCCGCGGAGGACGCGCTGGACGATATCAAGGTGCGTTACAAAACGCTGCCAGCCGTCATTGATCCGGTCAAAGCACTGGACGAGGGCGCGACGATCATCCACCCGCAGATGACGTCGAACGCCTATTCGACCCATCATTTCAAGCACGGCGATCCCGACCGGGCCTTTGCCGAGGCCGAGGACATCATCGAATTCACCATGGAATATCCGCGCAATTCGATCCCTCCGATCGAGTGTTTTGCCTGCGTGGCCGAATACCTGCCCGAAACCGGCGGCTACGATGTGCTGTCGAACTTTCCCGGTCCCTTCGGGATGCAGCCAGTGATGGCGTGGGCCTTGCGGGTCAAGGGCAACAGGCTGCGGATGCGCACGCCTACCAATGCGGGCGGCAATTTCGGTACCAAGCTGTGCATGTTTCCGCAGATCGTGGTGATGTGCGTCGCTTCGCGTCTAGCGGGGCGTCCTGTGAAATGGCTGGAGGACCGGCTGGAAAATCTGGCGGCTGCCAACTCGGCCCAGAACCGCGTGATGACGCTGCGCGCCGCCCATACAGCCGAGGGCGAAGTGACCGCGATGGCGTGCGAGCATTGGGACGACAATGGCGCATACCTGCGCGCGCCGATGCCGGGGCCGATATTTCGGATGCACGGCACTACGTCCAACGGTTACAAGATGAAGCATCTGGACGTGAAGATGAATATCGTCGCCACCAACAAATGCCCCAGCGGTGCGGTGCGCGGCTTTGGTGGCCCGCAGCTATATTTCGCGTCCGAGCGGCTGATGCACAAGCTGGCGCGCAAGCTGGGCAAGGACCCGCTGGAGATCACGAGGCTGAACCTTATACCATCCGATAGCTTTCCTTACCTCGCACCCGCCGGTTCGCTATACGATTCCGGCAATTTTCAGCGCTGTATTGATGAGGGCGTCGAGCAGGGCAATCTGGCTGGCCTGCTGAAACGTCGCGAAGAAGTGCGTGCGCGGGGCGGCTATTACGGCATCGGCTACGCCACTGCGGTTGAGCCGAGCCAGTCGAACATGGGTTACATTTCGATCCTCAAACCCCAGCAAGAACTCAAGCATTCCAACCCCAAGGACGGGGCAATCGCTAACGTTACGGTCGCCGTGGATTCGTCGGGCGCGGTCAATGTCGTTTCGGAATCGGTGCCGCAGGGACAGGGCCATGCCACGGTTCTGGCGCAGATCGTGTCAGACCAACTGGGCCTTACGCCTGATGAGATCACGGTTAACCTCGAACTCGACACTGAAAAGGACGCGTGGTCCATCGCTTCGGGTAACTACTCCAGCCGCTTTGCGCCCGCCATCGGCAGCGCGGCGCAGGAGGCGGCGGTGCGTGTGCGCAACAAGCTGGCGACCATCGCCAGCACCCGCCTGAACGTGCCGGTCGATCAGATCGAATTCGGCGGCGGCCTGATTTATGCGCGCGACAACGCCGACAACTCGATGAAGTTTCACCGCACCGCCACGCAGGCGCACTGGTCCCCTGGCAGCCTGCCTGAGGGGATGGAGCCGGGGGTGCGCGAGCGTGTGGCATGGTCTGCGTCCGAACTGACCCCTACCAACGAGTTGGGGGAGGTCAACTCGGAGTTGGCCTATGGTTTTGCCTTTGATTTCTGTGGGGTCGAGATTGACCCAGATAGTTTCGACATCCGTATTGATCGCTATGTTTCCGCACACGATTGCGGCACGATCCTGAATCCGGCCATCGTCGACGGGCAGGTTGGCGGATCGTTTGCCGCGGGCCTTGGCGCCGCGCTATACGAAGAGTTCGTCTATGACGACGATGGCGCGTTTTATTCCGGCACTTTCGCCGACTACCTCGTCGCCACCGCGCCCGAGATGCCGCAACTGGACATCGTGCATTGCACGCCGACGCCATCGCCCTACACCGCGCTGGGCGCGAAGGGCATTGGCGAGGGCAACACCTATTCTACCCCGGTCTGCATCGCCAACGCCATCGCCGATGCGCTGGACCTGGACGATATCGTGCTGCCCATGTCGCCGTCGAAGGTGGCGGAACTGCTGATGGGGGACGAGCCTGCACCGCCCGAAGGCGCAGCAACGCAGCCCGCTAAACGCACAGGCGCCGGGCGCGCCCTGACCGGCGAGGGCAAGACCAGCGTTCCCGCCTCGCCGCAGGAGGTCTGGGATATCTTGCTGGACCCCAAGGCGCTGGCGCGCGTCATTCCCGGCTGTCATGAGTTGGAGGAGGTCGGCCAGAACAGTTACCGCGCCGACGTGGACATGGGCGTTGGCCCTGTGCGCGGACGGTTTGAGGCGAACGTCACGCTCAGCGATCTGGACGAGCCGAAAAGTGCCACGTTGACTGGCGATGTTGCCGGGCCGCTGGGCAGCGGCGGCGGCAATGGGCGTGTCACGCTAACGCCCGAAGAGGGCGGCACGCTGGTCACCTACGCCTATGAGGTCACCGTATCCGGCAAGGTCGCGTCGGTCGGTGGGCGGATGCTGGACGGCGCGGCGCGCATGGTGATCGGGCAGTTTTTCAACGGGCTGGTGCGCCAGACGGGTGGAACGGTGTCCGAGGGATTGTGGACGAAGGTTAAGCGCAAATTGGGGCTGGGCCAATGAAGCCACCATCATTCGATCTGGTCATCGCCGAGACGGCCCGCGACGTAACCGCCTGCCTCAAAGAGCATGGCACGGACGCCAAGATTATTGCCGGCGGTCAGTCCCTGATGGCGATGCTGAACATGCGGTTGGTCAAACCCAAGGTGCTGATTGATATCTCGCGCGTGGCTGATCTGGACTATATCCGGCGCGATGGCGATTTCGTGGAAATCGGCGCGACCGTCATTCAGGCGCAACTGGAGGACTGGCCCGAGTTGCACAGCGCGCTGCCCATAGTCGCCAAGGCGATGCCCCATATCGGTCACTTCCAGACCCGCAATCGTGGCACCGTCTGCGGGTCGATCTGTCACGCCGATCCCAGTTCGGAACTGCCGCTGTTGCTGGCAACCTTGGGTGGCGAGGTGGTGCTGACCGGCCAGCGTGGCAAGCGGGTGCTGAAGGCGGATGAGTTCCAGACAGGTATGCTGAGCACGGCCTGCGGCGAGGGCGAGTTCGTCACAGCGGTGCGGTTTCCGGCGGCCAAGGCGGGGCAAGGCTTTGCCTTTGACGAGGTCGCGCGCCGGCATGGCGATTTTGCCGTCGTCTCGCTGGCGGCGGTCGCGACGGGCCAGGACGTCCGGCTGGGCGTCGGCGGTGTTGCCGACCGACCCACGGTGCTGGAACTGAACTCCGAACAAGGCAGCGATCTGGATGACAAACTGAACGCGTTCGCATGGGCGCTCGGCGCCAGCGACGACATCCATGCCAGCGCGCGTTACCGGCGCGAACTGGTCAGGCGGCTTGGAAAGAAACTTGTGAATGAGGCCCGCGATGCAGCGTCTTGATAGCCAGGAAAAACACCGTGTCACGGTCACCCTGAACGGCAGGGAGGTCGAAGGCAGCGCGCGCCCCAACATGCTGCTCAGCGATTTTTTGCGCGCCGAACTGGGCGCGACCGGCACCCATGTTGGCTGCGAACATGGCGTTTGTGGTGCCTGCACCGTGCGCGTCGATGGCAGGGCCGTCCGGGCGTGCCTCTACCTTGCCGTGCAGGCGGGCGGGCGGCGGATAGACACGATTGAGGGTCTGTCTGAAACGGACGGCAGCTTTGGCATATTGCAGCAGGCATTTCACGAGAGTTTCGCGTTGCAATGCGGGTTTTGCACGCCCGGTTTCCTGACTACGCTGGATCACTATCTGGAGGTCAATCCCGATCCCACCGAGGCCGAGCTAAGGGACGCCCTGAGCGGCAACATGTGCCGCTGCACTGGCTACAGCGAGATCATTACCGCCGCGATGCTGGCCGCCAAGCGGCTGCGCGACCGCAGCCAGTCGAACCCACAAAAGAAATAAAAGAGTTGCCAGATCGTATTTTGTCATAACAAATAGGTTGTGATAACATTTTGCCGAATTGGTCGGCCATGAGGGCGCATCGACAACGCGGGAGCGGATTTAAGCGATCAGCGTCGAGCGCGACCAACTCTTTGGATTGCCTGTGTGGGGCCGCTTGGCGCCTACAGGATTTAGACGGAAAACAGGGGACTAAGCAGATGGATTTTGCCCAGATCATCGTCAACGGCCTCGCTCTGGGTGCGTTATACGCCTGTCTCGGCGTTGGCTTTTCCCTCGTCTGGGGGGTGCTCAACGTCATCAACATGCTGCACGGATCGTTCATCGTTCTGGGCGGCTATCTGGCCTATTTCATGTGGTCCTACCTCGGCATTCATCCGCTGTTCGCGCTGCCACTGGTGGGCGCGCTGATGTTCGCTCTGGGCTATGGACTGCAATACACGCTGATCAACAAGATCGTGCACGCGCCCGTGCTGACGACGCTGACGCTGACCTTCGGCCTCGACATGATCCTCTATAATCTGATGACGGTCTACTTTTCGGCCACACCGCGCCGGATACGGCTGGACATGGGTAGTTTTGAGTTCATGGGCGTCTTTATGCCCGCGGACCGACTGGTGGGCGTCGCACTGGCATTCCTGCTGACGGGCCTGCTGTTCTACGTCATGCGTTCGTCCAAGATCGGCCGCGCTATTGTCGCGGTGCGTATGGATACGGTCGCCGCGCAACTGATGGGTATCCGCATCAACAATATCTACGCGATCACCTTCGGCATCGGCGCGATGATGGCGGGACTGGCGGGCGTGATCTTTGTGATGGTTTTCCCGACGACGACCAGCGTTGCGGGCGTCTATCTGGGCAAGGCGTTCATCGTTTGTGTTGTCGGGGGCCTCGGATCGGTACCCGGCGCGCTGGTCGGCGGGCTGGTGCTGGGCATTGTCGAGAGTTTGTCCGCGCATTATTTCGGGCCGCAGAACGCCCCGATCGTGGGCTTCCTGTTGCTCCTGTTCCTGCTGCTCGTCAAACCCACCGGCCTTGTCGGCGTGAAGGGGTATGAATGATGGCCAAGCTGGGAACGCTTCTTTTTATCATCTGGATCATCGTGCTGGGCACGACGCCGTTCTACGCGGAGAACCATATCGTCAGGGTCGCGATCACCATTGCCATGTTTTCGACCATGGCAATGTCGTGGAACATCATCGGCGGCTTTGCCGGATACCCGTCGCTGGCCACCGCCGCCTTCGTCGGTGTCGGCAGCTACGTGGGGGCCGTTTCACAAATTAACGGCGTGCCTATGGTAGCCGCATGGCTGCTGGCCACGTTGTTCGTCTGCATCCTGTCCGCCGCTGTGGGCGCGCTGCTGCTGCGCCTCAAGGGACACTACTTTGCCATCGGCTCTATCGTGCTGGTCGAGCTGTTTCGCCTGATAGTTTCATCGTGGTCGTCGCTGACCGGCGGTGGCAACGGGTTGAACGTGCCGATCCTGCGCTGGGAGCCTGATGAGGTCGCCAAGCTGTTCCTGATGGTCATGCTGGGCCTTATGGTGCTGGCTTACATCATGAACGTGTTGGTCAAAAACCATCGTCTCGGATTTGGGTTACAGTGCATCCGCCAGAATGAGGATGCCGCCGACATGGTCGGTGTCGATACCACGAAATACAAGGTGATCGGATTTGTCCTGTCGACCATGCTGTGTGGCACGGTCGGTGCGGTCTATGCGTCGTGGGTCGGCTATATCGATCCGTCGGAATCCTTCCAGATCGTCGTGACGCTGAAGGTGCCGGTGATGGCACTCCTAGGCGGCGCAGGCACGGTATTGGGCCCGGTCATCGGTGCTGCGACATTCATCGTTCTGGAAGAGCTGGTCTGGGTCAATTTCCTTAGCTGGAACCGCGCCATCCTGGGTGTGCTGATCGTGATCCTGATCTTCTTTTTGCCCCATGGCATCCTGAACATCGGACTGTTTTCCAAGCTCAGAAGGAAAGCTGCCGCTAAATCGAGGAAGGGCGACTCATGACCAGACCGGTTGTCGAACTACACTCTGTCGCGCGCTCCTTTGGGGGAATCCAGGCGGTGCGCGACGTGTCATTCAAGCTGGAAGAGGGCGAGATCGTCGGCCTTATCGGCCCCAACGGCGCGGGCAAGACGACGCTGGTGAACTGCATCACCGGCGTTCATCCCCCGACCTCTGGCAAGGTGATCTTTGACGGCAAGGACGTGACGCGGCAGAAACCGTTTCAGGCGGCGCGCAGCGGGCTGTGTCGCACCTTTCAGGTGGTGCAGCCGTTCCCGGAAATGACCGTGATGCAGAATGTCGCGGCTGGCGCGCTCTTTGGCCAAAAGATCGACCGCCTGTCGCAGGCCTATGACGCGGCGTATGAGTATCTCGATTTCGTCGGGATCGCTGACTCTGCCGATATGCCCGCCTCGGCGCTGACCCTTGCCAACCGCAAGCGGCTGGAACTGGCCAAGAGCCTCGCGATGAAGCCGCGCGTTCTGATGCTGGACGAGGTGAACGCCGGTCTCAACTCGGCCGAGATCAACGGCGCGCTGGAACTGATCAAGAAAATATCAGAGCGCGGCGTGTCGATCATCATCATCGAACATCTGATGAAGGTCATCATGACCCTGTCGCAGCGCATCATCGTGCTGCATCACGGCGAACTGATTGCCGAAGGCGACCCGCAGCAGGTCGTCGATGATCCAAGGGTGGTCGAAGCCTATCTGGGCGAGAAATTCGCCAAGCGCCTGACGGAGGAAAATCATGGGTGAGCCGCTCCTGAAGATTTCGGGCCTCATGTCGGGCTATGGCGATGTCCAGGTTCTCTGGGGTATTGATGTGGCCGTGAACGAGGGCGAACTGGCCTGTCTGGTCGGGTCCAACGGCGCGGGCAAGACGACGCTGATGCGCACGATTTCGGGCATATGCACCGCCACGGGCGGCAGCACCCATTTCAACGGCGTCGATATCACGTCGGCCTCGCCCAATGCGATCCTGAGCGCCGGCATCGCACATGTGCCCGAGGGCCGGCGGCTGTTTCGTGGCCTCACGGTCAAGGACAATCTGCTGCTGGGGGCTTACCTTCGCAAGGACAAGGACGCGATCGAGCAGGATCTGGAACGTGTCTATGATCTGTTCCCGATCTTGCGCGAACGTCGGCGTCAGGACGCGACGACGATGTCGGGTGGACAGCAGCAGATGTGCGCCATTGCACGCGGGATTATGTCGCGGCCCAAACTGCTGATGATCGACGAATTGTCGCTGGGCCTCGCGCCGAAACTGGTCGAGGAACTGGCCGAAACGCTGGTCGAGATCAACAAGCAAGGCACGACAATTATTCTGGTCGAGCAGGATGTCATGACGGCGTTCGAGCTGGCTGATTATGCCTTTGTGGTTGAAACCGGCAAGGTCATGAAGGCAGGCCCGACAAGCGAACTGATCGACGATCCGATCATCCGCGAGGCGTATCTGGGCATGTAGTTTAGCAGCCGCCGGAACCCGCCCGGCGGTCGCATTGTGTTTAGGCTTGGGTCGACTGACGCGCCTTAGCGATCCAGCCGGAAGCCCAGCTTTACGCCGACCTGAAAATGGTCGATTTCGCCCTTGTCATTGATTTTCCCGCGCATCTGCGTGACTTCGAACCATTCCAGATTGCGGATGGTCTCGCTTGTGGTCGCGATGGCGCCGCGTATCGCATCCTCCATGGATTTGTCGGATGTGCCGAATACCTCGGTGACGGGGTGGGTTGTTTGTGTCATGTTTTATCCTCCTTGGTTTACGATGAAGAAAGTAGTGCGTTCGTTTACTGCGGCGAATTCCTGCCATCAGAACAGAACCTCGGGCAGCCAGGTGGCCAAAGCCGGAAAGAACCACAGCAGCGCAAGGCCGCAGATCTGAAGCAGGACGAACGGAATGATTCCGCGATAAATCTGTCCGGTCGTCACCTCGGGCGGGGCGACGCTGCGTAGATAGAATAGCGAGAATCCGAAAGGCGGCGTGAGGAAGCTGGTTTGCAGGTTCACCGCGATCATGATGCCAAACCAGATCGGCGAGATGTCGAACATCAGCATGATCGGGGCGACGATGGGCAGGACCAGAAACATGATCTCGATAAAGTCCAGCACGAAGCCCAGCAAGAAGATCACCACCATCACAAACAGCATCGCCGACACCATGCCGCCGGGCATGTTGTGCAGGAAATCCTCGACCAGCACGTCACCTTGGAACATGCGGAACACCAGCGAGAACAGCGACGCACCGATCAGGATTAGAAAGATCATCGACGATATCAACATGGTCGAATGCATCGAAGAGCGCAGCATGGATATGCTCAACTTGCCCTGAAGCGCGGCGAGCAGGACCGCCCCGATTGCGCCGATCGCCGCAGCCTCGGTTGCTGTGGCGAGGCCCAGCAGGATGGACCCTAGCACCGCGCCGATCAGCAAGAGGGGCGATACCAGCGCCTTGATCGCCTGTCTGCCGGCATTGGCCGAGGGCGCTTTGGTGGCGAGGGCGGGGCATTTGTGGCCTTGGAATACGGCGGTAAAGATGACCCAACTGGCATAGAGGCCCATCAACACCAGACCGGGCAGGAACGCCCCGGCGAACAGTTCGACTACCGAAACAGGGTCAGGAGCAAAATTGCCCTTGGCCATCTGTGCCTGCGCATTGGCGCCTTGCAGGATATCGGCCAGCAGGATCAGGACGGTCGAGGGCGGAATGATCTGCCCTAGCGTCCCCGACGAGCAGATGATGCCGCTGGCCAGTCTGGGATCATAGCCCGCCCGCAGCATCGCAGGCAGACTGAGTAGGCCCATCGTGACGACAGTCGCGCCCACCACACCCGTCGAGGCCGCCAGCAACGCGCCCACGAAAATGACCGACAGGCCCAGACCACCGCGCAGCGTGCCGAACAACTCGCCAAGGGCCATCAGCAGATTCTCGGCGATGCGCGACCGCTCCAGCACCACGCCCATGAACACAAAGAGGGGGATGGCGACAAAAACGAGGTTCGTCATGATACCGAAGATGCGCGACGGAACGCTGTTGAGCAGTCCGAGGTCGATGATGTCGAACATCCAGCCAAAGCTGGCAAAGGCGATTGCGACACCCGCCAGGGTGAACGCCACCGGATAGCCCATCATCAGAAAGCCGATGACGACCGGGAACATGATAATCCCGATGATTTCAGGATTGCTCATGCGTCGCGGCTCCGGGCCAGGTCCGGCGCTGCCAGCCGGATATAGCTGCGTATCGCCAAGGACAGTCCCTGCGCGGCCAGCGGCAGGCAGAATAGCAACAACACCGATTTGATCAGGAAAACGCCCGGCATTCCGCCGACGTCCAGTGTGCCCTCCAGCCGTCGCCATGAATCGCGCACATAGGGAAACGACAGGACAAAAATGGCGATGAGGGACGGCATAAGCAAGAAAACCGAGCCGAGCAGATCAACGATGGCACGGTATCGCTGGCTTCTGGCGCCATAGACGAAATCGACGCGCACGTGTTTGCCATGCAAGAGGGTAGGCGCGGCGCCTAGCATAAAGAGCGCCGCATTGGCCCAGACATAGGCATCCTGCATCCACACCCAGCCCAGCCCCAATGTATAGCGCAGGATTGCTACCGCCGCACAGACAACGACGGTGAAACCGACCAGCCAGGACAGGATATGCCCCAGATGGTCGATCACGCTGTCGATCCGGTCTGCAATAGCTTGCAGTCGATGCATCTGGGGCTCCCGGTGCTGCGTCTAGTTTTTCACCAGCCCGGCGTATTTGTAGTCGAGCGCCCGCGCCTCTAGCACCGCGCGTGTGCTGATATCAGTGTAGTTAAGCGTATTTTCGCGGAAACTCAGGATGCTATCCAGTATCTCGCGGCTGAGAGGATCGCTCGACGCGAGATCATTCAGCAGGACGCCCGCCGTATTCCCCAGCTCGATCAGCGTGTCATCGCTGAAGCGCTTGAGGTTGACGCCGTTATCCTCGACCAGTGCGCGTAGGGCCTCGGGGTTTTTCGCCGTCAATTCGTTCAGAACATAGCTGTTGGCCAGCTCAGCGCCCGCGGCCACGATTTCCTGCAAATCGGCGGGAAGGGCGTTCCATTCGTCCATGTTGACGAACAAATCGTTGATACCCGATGGCTCCTGCCAGCCGGGATAGTAGTAATATTCGGCAACCTTGTGAAAGCCGAACGCCATGTCCAGATACGGGCCGATCCATTCGCAGGCATCTATCGCGCCCGATTGCATTGAGGGTAGCAATTCACCGCCCGGCAGGTTGACGATTGTGGTGCCCATCGCGCTCAGAACCTCGCCGCCAAGGCCGGGCATGCGCATCTTGATGCCGGATAGGTCGGCGGCCGAGGCGATCTCCTTGTTGAACCAGCCACCCATCTGCGGGCCGCTGTTGCCAGCGACGAAGAATTTGACGTTCAGCTCGTCATAGGCCTTTTGCGCCAGTTCCAGACCGCCCGAGATGAACCATGCGTTCTGCTCCTGCACCGTCATGCCGAACGGCAGGCCGGGGATAAACTGAAGCGCAGGAACCTTGCCCTTCCAGAAATAGGATGTGCCGAACCCCATCTGAGCGGTGCCGCCGCGCACGGCGTCCATCGTTTCGAACGCGGGCACGACCTCGCCTGCGCCAAAGACCTGAATGTTCAGGCGGCCATCCGAGGCCTTGGTAACGAATTCCGCGAATTTTTCGGGGGCCGTGCCGTAGATCGGATAGCCCTTGGGGTAGGCGTGCAGCAGCCGCCACTCGCGCACGTCCTGCGCGATGGCAGGGGCGGCGGTCACAGCGGCCAGTCCCGTTGCGGACAAGCCTGCATTGGTAATGAATTGACGACGTTTCATATTCTCGCTCCCTTCGAGTGAAATCCCGATGACTTCCGAAGCCTGATCGCTGCCTTTTTAACCAGTACCCTACAGATTTTTCGTCACATGGAAACGAGAATTATAACAAATAAGTATTGATGTTTGGTGCGTGGCCCGCAACGGTGTGGATGATCCGTTTGCCTCCGGTCATTGATTTAGATCAGCCCAGCCACCTAAATCCTTGAGGTTCAAGGCATTTGCGGAAGGATTTTGCCGGGGTTCAGTATGCCCAGCGGGTCGAGCG
Source organism: Roseovarius sp. Pro17 (assembly GCF_035599575.1). Classification (NCBI taxonomy): domain Bacteria; kingdom Pseudomonadati; phylum Pseudomonadota; class Alphaproteobacteria; order Rhodobacterales; family Roseobacteraceae; genus Roseovarius; species Roseovarius sp. Pro17. The sequence continues at coordinate 2,931,429 of NZ_CP141179.1, read as the reverse complement.
CGGCCTTGATCGCGCGCATGGCATCGATGGCCTCTGCGCCATGCTCTGCGATCATGTACTTGCGCTTCATCTGGCCGATCCCATGCTCACCGCTCGCCGTGCCGTCCATGTCGATTGCCCGCTGAACAAGGCGGTCGACGAACCCTGTCAGGGCCGCAGATTCGCGCGGGTCCTGGTGATCGACCATCAGTTGAACGTGAAAGTTCCCGTCGCCCACATGGCCCACGATGGTCGCCACGAAATCGTTTTCCGCAAGGTCGCGCTGCGTCGCCTCGACGCATTCGGCAAGGCGCGATATCGGCACGCAAACGTCGGTGACGACGGCATCGGCACCGGGGCGCAGGCCCTTGCTGGCCCAATGCGCGTCGTGTCGTGCCTGCCACAATCGGCTGCGCTCTTCGGGCTTCGTGACCCAATTAAACGTGCCGCCGCCGCAATCTGCGGCAATGGCTCCGAAACGCTCGCTTTGCTCACGCACCCCATCAGGGCTGCCGTGGAATTCCAACAGCAACAACGGCGTTTCGGGTAGGTCGAGACCTGAATGCAGGTTGCACGCCTTGACCTGCATATCGTCCAGCAGTTCGACCCGCGCGATTGGGATCCCCCACTGAATTGCGGTGATCGCGGCATCGCAGGCCTGTTTCACAGATGGGAAAGAACAGATCCCGCTTGATATCGCCTCGGGGATACCGTTCAGGCGCAGCGTGATTTCGGTGATGATGCCCAGCGTGCCTTCGGAACCGATCAAGAGCCGGGTTAGATCGTAGCCGGCAGAGGATTTGCGCGCCCGACTGGAGGTGCGGATGATCTCGCCATTGGCCAGAACCGCCGTTAGCGACAGCACCACCTCGCGCATCGTGCCGTAACGCACCGCGGCCGTGCCGGACGCCCGGGTGGCGGTCATTCCACCGATGGACGCGTCCGCGCCGGGATCAATGGGAAAGAACAGACCCATATCGCGCAGGTGGTGGTTCAGCGCGAGGCGCGTGACGCCAGCCTCGACCGTGCAATCCAGATCTTGGGGGCGCACATCGACGATCCGGTTCATCCGCGACAGATCAATGCAGACGCCCCCCAATGGCGCGTTCAGATGCCCCTCAAGCGATGTGCCTGTGCCGTAGGCGATGACGGGCACGCGTCGGTCGGCGGCAAGTCGGATGATTGCCGAGACCTCTTGGGTCGATTCCGCAAAAACCACCAGATCGGGCGGTGCGTTCTGGCCCCATGTTAGCGTATTGCCGTGCTGGGTTCGGATTGCCTTGGACGCGGAAACGCGCTCGCCAAAACTGCGTTTCAGTTCGTCTGTCAACGCACGGATCGTCTCGGGCGAGGGGCGCTGTGGTGTGGAGGGATCATGTGTCATGCGACCTCAGCCTGGCGGTATCGCCGCATCGACCCCTCGCGTATCGGGATGGCGGCGATCCAATTCACTAAGCATCGCGTCGCCGTCGGGGTCGGACAAGGCCAGCTTGCGTAATTCGGCGAGCGCATCCGCATCGGACCGGCCTGCGGCCACGGCGGGGGCCACGATCCGGGTCATCAGCGCCTCGAAGTTCGCCGTTCCGCGCCGATGGGTCGACCCATAGCCCTTGCGAATGCGGGCGCATTCGACCACCTCGGCGCCGAATTCCGCGTCGATCTGCGTCGCGGCGACCACCAAATCGACCCACGCGTCGATTGCAGCCGTCTCGAGCGCGTAACGATATGTATAGGGCCGCCAGAAACGCATCGCCGCCAGCAGGCGCATCATCGCAAAGCCCCAGGCCGAGCTGGTGCGAATGCCCATGCCGATGTTATAGGCATCCAGCTTGCCGCGCCGCCGCGCTGCCGCGACTAGGCGGCGGCCTAGGAAGGGCGGCATCATCGAGGCAAATTCCTCAACCCCCGGTTTGAGATATTCGGTGACGCGGACCGTGTCGCCGTCGCCCATCTGATTGGCCTCGTTTAGCGCCTGCCAGCGCTCTGGCGCGGTCTTGAGGGCGGCGACGCGCACGATGTCCTCGTAGCTCATCATCAGGGCCAGATAGCGCGCCGCCTCGCGCGTGACGGGATAACCCCGGTCGGTTTTGCCTGCGGCCTTTTCGGCCTCCAGCACGCGCCTGACTGATTGCAGATACCGATCCGCGTAGCTGGCATTTTGGAATGAGGTGAGGCGCGGAACGGCGTGTTTGAGGACCGCTTCGATCTCGGCCGGGAAGCCATGGTTGACCTGCTCGTCGGTTCCGGTGGCTCGCGCATCGCTCGGTGCATCCGGCGCGCCCTGACCCGTTACGTAATCGAACGCGGCAGCAAATCCGCGCAGATTTGCCTCGACGGCGATTCCCGAGGCGCGCATCGCGTCCTCATAGGTTTCACGCGATGCCGGCAAGACGCCTGCGCCCGCAATGGCCCCCAGAACGACGCTGCTGGCGACCGCGTTCGCGTCCTTGGCCAGCCGGGCGAAATCGACGGGAATCGAGCGGGCAGAAAATTCATCGATGGCTTTCAGGATGCGATCCGGTTCGATCCGTTCGTCCGCCATCGCGCTTTTTTCTTCGATGGTAAAGGAGCGGTGGGACGATGCGATGATCGTCGTGCGATCGGGCGAGACGAACCCCTGTTCGATCGCGCGGCCAGCCTCGAGCAATTCAGTCGCGACCACCACATCGACGAAACCTGCTGTTGGCGTCAGCGCCAGAACCGGCTGCGCGGGGCCGCCCCAGATTTGCGGTACGATTTCGATGTAGTAGGTCGTGGCACCTGTGCGCTGCGCGACGCCGGGAACCGACGTGCTTTGAACGGGCCAACCCTCGGCACGCGCGACGGCGACCAGCCACGCGGTCAACACGCCACCACCTTCGCCGCCCAGTGCGGCGATGCACATGCGGATGGGTTGCGTGATAGCGTGGGGTTGAGGCGAACGTTGATCGGGCACGGGCGGCATCTTGAAGTCCTTCATCCCGCACGCCCCTGCATCCGCGCGATCATCCAGCGGTTGGCGCGGGCTGCAAAGCGTTCAAACCGGCTGGCATTGCGCACCTGTTCCGTCTTGTAAAAGGACGGGCAGAGGATCGCCTCATGCGCAACCTCGCCGCAATGGCCGCAGCCGACGCAGGTGTTCAGCACGGTTGCCACCGGGTCGCGTTTGAGCGGATCGGACGAATCCTTGATGGTCAGCGACGGACAGCCCGACAGGCGGATGCACGAGTGATCGCCCGTGCAGACATTTTCATCGACGTCGAAACGCGCCTGCACGACGCGCTTGCCGGTCTTGATGCGCTCGCGCTCGATCGGCTTCATCCGCCGCGCCTTTGCCAACTGACACTCACCATCGGCAATGATGACCTTCAGTCCTTTGGTCTTGGTGGTCAGTGCGTCCTTCAGCGTGCCGACCATGGCGTGAAGATCGTAAGAGCGCAGCGTTTTGATCCATTTGACATCGAATGCCTTCAGCGTCTTGGCAATGTCGAGGCCGGGCGCGCCATCGCCCATCTGTTCGCGGGTGGTCGATGGCAGCGTCTGGTGGCCGGTCGCGGCGCTATAGCCGTTCTTGAGGATGACGAGCACGCCGTCGTTTTGGTTCGCAACATGGTTGACGACGCCGTTGGACAGCCCGCTATGCCAGAACCCGCCATCGCCCATCAGGGTGACGACGGGGCGCTCCATGATTGGCGTGACCGCCGAGGTCGCCGCCAGTCCCAGACCATAACCCAGAACCGTGCTGCCCATGTTGAACGGTTTGAGCGTCGACATGGTGTGACAGCCGATATCGGATGAGACGTGGAATTTGCCCACGTCCCGCTCAGCCAGCTTGAGCGCGGTCATTACAGGGCGCTCTGGGCAGCCGGTGCAGAAGGTCGGCAGGCGTATCGGCACCTTGGCGCCCAGCATTTCGGCGGCGCGCCCCTTCAGGTCGCGCACATGGGCGGAGGGCTGTGTGACGGGGGCGAGGTCAAGGGTCGTGGGGCTGCTGCCTTCGAGAAACTTGGCGATGCCGTCCAACAGCACGTCCCCCCGATACTCGCCCGCCATGGGAAAAACCTGCTTGCCCACGATGGTGGTTTGCAGATCGCCCCGGCGCAGGATGCCGCCGATGGCATCCTCCAGATAGGCGGGCTGGCCTTCCTCGACGATCAGCACTGCTGACTTGCCAGCGCAGAATTCCAGCACCTCATCGTCGGCCAGCGGATAGGCGACGTTCAGGCAATAGATCGGCACACGCGACTGCCCATCGAGGCTGGCCAACCCCTGAAGTTGCAGCGCACGCACCACGCCATTGTAATGCCCGCCCAGCGTGATGATGCCGATCTTGTCCAGATCGCCCTCGAAAACCTCGTTTAGTTTGTTCTCGCGGATGAATTTCTTGGCTGCGGGCAGGCGGCGTTGCATCTTGTCCTCTTCGTGTCGATAGACCGACGGGGGCAGGCAGACATTGCCGAAATCGAAGATGGGATCAGTCTTGGCCTCGGCGCTGACGCCTGTGGCCGGGCGATTATCCTTGGCGACGAAGGCGCCGGTCACATGGCAGGCACGGATGCGCAGTTGCAGCATGACGGGCGTGCTGCTGGCCTCGGATAGCTCAAAGCCTTGTTCGATGGAGTTGACGATGCTTTCCAGGTCGGGGCGTGGGTCCAGCAGCCACGCCTGAGATTTCAGCGCGAACGCATAAGTCCGTTCCTGAATGATCGCCGAGCCGTCGCCATAATCCTCGCCGAGGATCATCAGCGCCCCGCCCCTGACCCCCGCAGAGCAGAGGTTGGAGATGGCATCGGACGCGACGTTCGTGCCGACCGTCGATTTGAACAGCACCGCGCCGCGCACGGGATAGTTGATGGATGCACCCAGCATGGCCGCTGCAATCGCCTCGTTGCCGCTGAATTCGACCTGAATTCCCAGATCATCCAGGATCTCGCCTGCGTCTTTCAGAACGTCGATCCCATGCGACACCGGCGCGCCCTGATATCCGCCGATATAGCTGACGCCCGATTGCAATAATCCCTTTACGACGGCCAGAATGCCCTCGGATTCGAAGATTTCGCCGTCACGCTTGCGCAGTTCGGTGACTTCCTTGGCAAAGGAGCGTTCTGCCATGAGGGGCCTCCATCAGAGTTCAATCCAGTCAAGGAAGAGGTCGGGAATTCTGGTCATCCTCTTGGGCCGCCATTCGGTTGCCTGACCGTGTGGTCGGACGATACCGAGACATTCCAGAGAAGCCAAAAGTCGCCTCCGACAATGCCATATAGGTTATTTATCTATACTAATTTGTCAATACATTATGAAAACTCTGCCATGGCTATCGTTGCAGTATAGCTTGGTCGACTGTGGGTAAGTTGAGATGGCCCCCCGTATAATACTGATACGGAAGTTGTGTATGTCCAAAACCAAATCGGCAGCAGCAATGTTCGTGATAACCTGCCGCGCCGCGCGAAAAGGAGCGCCAAACTTCGTTCCGGATGAATAATGTACGTTGATAAGGCGCTTGGTAGGCGTAATATTCGAGGTGTTAACCGAAATATCGAATAATCTTCTAAAATTACTTTGAAATACTCTGAAATCTAGCGGAATATTCATGCCTACTTGGTGTTCCTGTGGGCTTTGAACGGCCGTGCGTCGGCAGGAGGGTGAGCTATGAAAATCGTTGTTCTCGGAGGCGGCGTCATTGGCGTCACATCTGCATGGTATCTGGCCAAGGATGGCCACGAAGTAACGGTCATCGACCGCAACGATGCGGTCGGCGCGGACACAACCTTTGCCAATGCGGGGCAGATTTCGCCGGGCTATTCGGCCCCTTGGGCGGCACCCGGCATTCCAATGAAGGCGCTGAAATGGATGTTCCAACGCCACGCGCCACTGATCGTTCAGCCGCGCCTCGACTGGGCAAAAGTCAGCTGGATGGTGCGGATGCTGCGCAACTGCACCGAGGCGCGCTATGAGGTCAACAAAGGGCGCATGGTGCGGCTGGCCGAATATAGCCGCGACTGCCTGACCGAGATCCGCAATGACACGGGCATCGACTTTGACAACCGCCAGCAAGGCACGTTGCAACTGTTTCGCACGCAAAAGCAGGTGGATGGCGCGGCCAAGGACATCAAGGTGCTGGAGCAGGGCGGCGTGCGTTATGAGGTTCTGGATGCAGAGGGCTGCATCGCGGCTGAGCCGGGGTTGGCAAAGGCGCGCGATCTGATCGCGGGCGGTCTGCGCCTGCCGGGCGACGAGACCGGCGATTGCCACATGTTCACGACCAAGCTGGCCAAGATGGCCAAGGATCTGGGCGTGACGTTCCGCACCGGGGTCGAGATCCGCGCGCTGGAACTGGGCGCGAACGGTATCGAAGCAGCCCAGACCTCCGAGGGTCGCGTGACAGGCGATGTGTTTGTTGTGGCGATGGGCAACCACTCTCCGACGCTGGTGCGCCCCTTGGGGCTGAAGCTACCGATTTATCCGGTCAAGGGCTACTCGATCACCGCGCCCATCATCGCGCCCGAGCGTGCGCCCCAATCGACCGTCATGGACGAGACTTACAAGATCGCCATTACGCGCCTTGGCGACCGCATCCGCGTGGGTGGCATGGCCGAACTGGCCGGCCTCGACCGCAGCCTGAACAAGAAGCGGCAAGAGACATTGACGCTGTCGGTCGAGTCCCTTTTCAACGGTGCCGCCGATCAAAGCCGCGCCGAGCTGTGGTCGGGTCTGCGTCCCATGACGCCCGACGGGACGCCGATCATCGGGCAGGCAGGCGTGGATAATCTGTTCCTCAACACCGGCCACGGCACGCTGGGCTGGACGATGGCCGCAGGATCGGCCCGCGTGCTAAGCGACCTCGTCGCGGGGCGCAGTTCGGATATCGAAACGGCGGATCTGAGTTATGATCGCTATGTTCCGGGCGCTGTTCCGCGCGCAGCATAGGGCAGCAGGCTGCGCTCCTGTGAAAGGGTCAGCGCAACCGACGTTCTGCTGGTGGCAATCGGCTGTGAATTTGGCATAAGGTCGCTATCAGCGATTTCGCAGGCCCGTGTTGGCCTGCGCCAAAGGAGCCCTGCCAATGCCCGAAACCGCCGTGACCGAACTGACATGCCGGATGTGCCGGTGAGTGGGTATCCGTCCCAACTGGTCTTTCTGGTCAACGCGGCGCTTCTGGTGGTGCTGACCGGCTTTCTGCTGATCATTGGCAAACCTGTGTTGCTGCCCATTTTGGCCGCCGTAATCGCCGTTTATGTTCTCACAAGCGCATCCGAGGCGCTGGGCCGGGTGCCGCTGCTCAGGCGGCTGTCCCCTGCGTTGCGGCGGCTGCTGGTCTTGCTCGCCTTTACGCTGGTGGTTCTGATTCTGCTGGGCGTCGTCGTTGACACGATCAGCCGTATCCTGCGCGAGGCGCCCACATATCAGGCCAATATCGAACGCATCGTCGCGCAGGGTGCCGACATGTTCGGCGTGGACGAGCGTCCCGATTGGAAAACCATTCGCGATGCCACGTTCGGCCGTTTATCCGTGCAAAGCCTGATCAACACGGCGCTGCTCAACATAACCGGTATCGGCGCGTCGGTGTTTCTGGTCATCGTTTATTCCGCGTTTCTGCTGTCCGAGCGGGCGGGGTTTGCCGGCAAGCTATCAGCGGCGATGCATGATCCCGAAGGCGCTGCGCGCACCGAGGCGATGATCAGCGACATCAACGATCGGATTGGTGACTATCTGGCGATCAAGACGATGATCAACGTCATTCTGGGCGCGGTGTCATTCGTTATTCTCTGGGCGCTCGACGTGGATTTCCCGCTGTTTTGGGCGCTGGTGATTGGCCTGCTGAACTACATTCCCTATTTCGGATCGCTGGTCGCGGTCGCTTTTCCTGTCGGCCTGTCGATCGTGCAGTTCGGCGATCTGTGGTGGACATTGCTGCTGGGCATCTTGCTGACCGTGGCGCAGATGTTCATTGGCAACGTGGTAGAGCCGCGTCTGATCGGGAGGCGGGTCAATCTCAGCCCCTTTGTCGTGCTGGTGTCGCTGGCGGTCTGGAGCTCGCTTTGGGGTCTTGCCGGTGCGCTGCTGGCGGTACCTCTGACTTCGATGCTGACGATCGTTTTTTCGGCCTTTGGCCCGACGAGGCCGATTGCAATCCTCATGGCCGACCGGGTCGACCTGGGTACTAGGCATCTATAGCGCGCGGCCGCCAGCGCCGCTTAGCGTGATCTCGGCGCCGCCCGCCTCAAGCGCTGCCAGAAGATCGGCGCCCGGCGACACGTCCGTGACCAGATGGATGCCGCTGGTCCATTCCGTGATGTATCGCAGCGCCCGCCGGTCGAACTTGGATTGATCGGCCAGAATGTAGGCCGTTTGCGCATTTTCGATCATCGCGCGGTAAACTTCGGACGGGCCCAGCATCGCCTCGCTCACACCGCCCGCGTCGATGGCCGAGGCGCCCATGAAGGCGATGGGCGCGTGATAGCGGCGGATCGCGGCCAGCGTTTCGGGGCCTGTGACCATGCCCTCCTTGCCGTCAAAGAGGCCGGGCAGGCACATGGTCTGGATGTTGGCATTTTCCGACAATTCGGCGGCGACCCTGAATGCGGGCGTCAGCACCGTCAGCCGCCGCTCGGTGCTGCGCAGCGCGCGGGCGAAATGCAGCGTCGTCGCGCCGCCCCCGATAAAGATGGTCTCGGCGTTTCCGATCAACGTCATCGCAGTGCGCGCAATAGCTTGGCGTGCGTCGATATGCTGGCCCAGACGTTCGGCCAGATGCGGCTCGGACACATGGCCGCGCACCGCCCCGCCATAGGTGCGGCTGATGCGCCCGGCCTCGTCCAAATGACTGAGGTCGCGCCGGATGGTTTCGGACGACACCGCCAGCGCGTCCGCCAGTTCGCTAACGCGCATCGACGGGTTGCGATCGAGTGCGGCTAGGATTTGATCCTGCCTGCGGTCCTTTTTGGAAAGTGCCATCCTCACCCCTTTCGATCCTTTTATAACCCGGAGTTTGACCATGTCACCCATCCAAAATGACCGACTTGCCACAAAATTAGTTGCCAGACCCAACTCTATCGTTAAAGTGACAGGCGACTGAGGGGGAATCACGCGTGTTCAACTACGGATTTTTCAGCTTCGATTCCAAAGACGACCTTCTGGAAAAGGCCGCCGAATACTGGAATCCGGGCAAGGTGCAATTCTGGAGCGATGCCGGAACGCCGATGGTGATTGACCGTCGAGAGGAGTATTTTCTCTATGACATGTCGGGCAAACGCCTGATTGATCTGCACCTGAACGGTGGCACCTATAATTTCGGCCATCGCAACCCTGAATTGGTCGCGACGCTGAAATCCGGCCTCGATTATTTTGACATGGGCAACCACTGGTTCCCGTCCGTCGCGCGCGCCGCCTTTGCGCAAAAGCTGATCGAGACGGCGCCGCATATGCAATACGCCATCTTTGGCGCTGGCGGGGCCGAGGCGGTCGAAATCGCTCTGAAAACCGCGCGCTACGTCACCCAGCGGAAAAAGATCGTGTCGATCATCAAGGGCTATCACGGCCATTCCGGCCTGTCGGTGGCGACGGGCGACGAGCGGTTCAGCAAGATTTTCCTCGCCGACCGGCCGGACGAGTTCATTCAAGTGCCGTTCAACGACCCCGACGCATTGGAGGACGTGCTGAAAAAGGGCGACGTCGCCGCTTTTATCATCGAAACGATCCCGGCGACCTACGGCTTTCCCATGCCGGACGACGATTATTTGCGCGAATGCCACCGCATCTGTCGCAAGTACGGCACGCTGCTGATTTCGGACGAGGTGCAGACGGGCCTTTTGCGCACCGGAATCATGTGGGGCTGGCAGGGCTACGGCATCCAGCCGGATATCATGGTGACGGGCAAGGGGCTGGGCGGTGGCATCTATCCCATCTCGGCCTGCCTTGTGACCAAGGAGTGCGGCGGTTGGCTGCACGAGGATGGCGCGGCGCATATTTCCACCTCTGGCGGCGCCGAACTGGGATGTATTGTCGGGCATCAGGTGATCGACATGCTGCAGCGGCCTGAAATCATCTCGAACGTGCATTTTGTGTCTGAGTTCTTTGCGACCGCCATGCAGGAAATGATGGATCGTCACAGCGATATTTTTGTCGGAGTGCGCCAGCGCGGCGTTGTTCTGGGGCTAGAGTTTGATCACCCTGAGGGCGCTGTTGCGGTCTCCCGCGCGCTATATGAAAATGGCGTTTGGGCGATCTTTTCGTCGCTGGACAAGCGGGTTCTGCAATTCAAGCCCGGCGTGCTGCTGAATGTCGATGTCTGTCAGGAAATCATGGACCGTTTTGACGCTGCCATGCCCCGCGCCCGCCAACTGCTGAAAACGATGAGGACAGCCGCATGAGCGCCGATACCAACGCCTCGCGTCTGGTTGTTCCCGACCCGCATATTGCGACCGCGCACATGAAAGTCAGCCGCGCCCATTGGGCCGTGCGCCAGTTCGGCAAGGCCAACCGCGAAACGGTGCTGAAGGTCGCCGAGGCCGTCGCGCGCGCCGGTCATGCCCAGGCTGGACACTATGCCGACTGGGCCGTGCGCGAGACTGGTTTCGGCGTGGTTGAGCACAAGAAGATCAAGAACGAGCTTAGCACCCTGCCGCTGCTGGACTACTACCGCGACCTCGATCTGGTCAGCCCCCGCGTGCTGCCCGACGACAAGATGGTCGAACTGCCAAAACCTGCCGGCGTCGTGTTCGCCCTGACCCCCGCAACGAACCCCATCGCGACGCTTTTTTACAAGGCGATGCTGGCGATCCTCAGCCGGAACGCCATCGTGTTCAGCCCGCACCCGGCGGCGCGCGAATGCAGCGTCGCCGCCGCGAAAGCGCTGGCCGATGCCGCCGAGGCCGCGGGCGCACCCGCAGGCCTGATCCAGTGTGTCGAGCATCCGTCAGTGCCGCTGGTGCAGGAGATCATGGCATCCGACCGCGTCGCCGTAATAATGGCGACGGGCGGTGGTGCGATGGTGCGCGCGGCCTATTCCTCAGGCAATCCCGCGCTGGGCGTCGGGCCGGGCAATGCGGTCGCCTATGTCGATCCGTCGGCCAAGGTGGACGCCGCCGCCAAACGGCTGGTGGACAGCAAAAGCTTTGACAACTCCGTCCTTTGCACCAACGAAAGCGTTGTCCTGACGCTTGAGTCCAATCGCGGCAATATGGAGCGCGCTTTGCGCAGCGCCGGCGCGCATCTGTGCAATGAGGCGGATACGGACAAGCTGCGCGAGTATCTCTTTACTGATACGGGCTTCAACGTCGCGGCCGTCGGCAAATCCGCTACTTGGATCGCCGATCAGGCGGGCATCCGCGTCAGTCCTTCGGTGCGGATTCTGGTCCCGGTCATCACCGCGCCGGGGCAGGATGATACGCTGTTCCGAGAAAAGCTGTGCCCGGTTCTGACCCTCGCCTCGGCCGTCGATTTCCAGCAGGCGATGACGATTGCCGCGCAGATCCTCAAACGCGGTGGCGGCCATTCCGCTGCCTTCCACGGCGAAGCGCCGGACCGTTTGCTGCGGTTCTCAAACGCGCTGCCGGTTTACCGCGTTGTCGTCAACGCGCCCTGTTCCCAAGGTGCCGCAGGATTTGGCACGCACCTGCCGCCGTCCTTCATGATCGGCACAGGCTTTGCCGGACGGTCGTCCGTGGGCGAAAACGTGGGGCCGCAGCATTTGGTTCACTGGACCCGCATCGCCTATAACAGTGACGCATCGGTGCCCTTCGACCAGTTCGATCTGTCGGTTCTGGACAGCAAAATGCCAGCTGCGACCCAGCAATCACACGCGACGCACAGCCCGCCCTCGGCCCTGCCAGAAACGGACCGCGACATGCTGCGCCAGTTGATCCTTGAAGAGCTCAAAGGGCTGACCGGAGGCGACAAATGACCGACCTGCGCGCCTCGATTTTCATCGACCAGTTGCAGCCGCAAACGCTGGCTTACCTCTCCACCTGGATGCGCGGCTCACTTCCGCGCGCCCGCATGGCCGCCCAGATCATTGAGATCTCGCCGGGCCTTGATGTCGAGGCGCTGACCGATGCCGTCCTGAAATCCGCCGATGTGCGCGCCGGGTTATTGGTGGTCGAGCGTCAGTTCGGCACGCTCCAGTTCCACTCCCGCTCGACCGCCGAGGTGCAGGCGGGTGCTGCGGCAGTGATGGAGCAGTTGGGCCAGACTGCGGATGACGTGGCCAAACCCAAGATACTCGCCTCGAAAATCGTGACCAACATTGAAAACCAGCATGCGTTTTTGATGAACCGCAACAAGATGGGCTCGATGGTGCTGGGCGGCGAGTCTGTCTATCTGCTGGAATGCCAGTCCGCGGCCTATGCCGTTCTGGCCTGTAATGAGGCCGAAAAAGAGGCCGATATCAAGGTGATCGATATGCGCCCCATCGGTGCGAACGGTCGCCTTTACCTTGCCGGGACCGAAGCGGACGTGCGCAACGCGCGCAATGCGGTGGAATCGGCGCTGCGCGCAGCGGGGGCGGCATAGTGTCCAGCCTGCGCGATGAAATACGCAGCATTCTGCGCGAAGAGATTGCGGCGCTGCGCAATGAGTTGCCCCATGCGCGCACGCCCGAGCGGGTGCAGATGAACGGCAGTGCCGATCTGGATCGTTTCGCGCGCGATCTGGTGATGCGTGCGTCTAATGACCCGGGTTTTGCCAGTGCAGTCACGAGCGGCGCGCAGCGGTTCGAACTGTCAGGCATTATCCCAGCGCCCGCGAACACCTACGCGCCGCGCATCGTCACCAGTCCGCCCAGCCCGGCGCGCAGCAAGGCGGCGGAGCTGTCCAAGAAGCTGGTGACAGAACGTGACATCGAGGCGCTGGAGCGCGGTGCCAAAGTGCTGCGCGTGCCGAAACATTGCCGCCTCACGCCGCTCGCCAATGACGAGGCGCGCCGCCGGGGCATCAGGATCGAAAGGTTTGCATCATGATACGCGCAACCGTCAGCGGAAAAGTCTGGGCCTCGCGGCGCATAGAGTCGGTGCCGACCGGCGCCTACCTTGAGGTCGAGACCGAAAAGGGCGACCGCCTGATCGCGTTCGACCCGCTGGGCTGCGCGCCGGGCGAGGCGGTGCTGATCACCCAAGGGTCGGTCGCGGCAGCATTTTTTACTGGCCAGACGGCGCCGATCGACGCGCTGATCATCGGCTCTATCGACGAAGAAACACCCAACAAATCCGGCAAGACCCGGAAAAGCTAAAGGAGAGAATTCATGGCTAATCTCGCAATCGGAATGATCGAAACCAAGGGCTACGTGCCCGCGCTGTCCGCAGCCGACGCGATGGTCAAGGCGGCCAATGTGGAAATTGTGGCTCGCAATGAGGTGGGCGGCGGTCTGGTGTCGGTCGTCGTGCGCGGCGATGTGGGCGCGGTCAAGGCCGCGACCGAGGCGGGCGCCGAGGCGGCCAGCCAAGTGGGCGAAGTCACCGCCGTTCACGTCATCCCGCGCCCCCACGCCGATCTGGCCAAGCATTTCGACGCGGCGAAATAAGCCGACCAATACCGGAGCATTTTGATGACCGAACTACGCGTCTATCTGCCGATCGAGGATCTGCAACCGCAGTTTGCGGCCTATCTTTCGTCGCCGACGCGGGCGCGGGGGTATCCGCCCTTTACCGGGCAGAATTCGCTGATCATCGAGGTGTCTCCGGCGTTAGCGATCCACCGAATCACCGATCTGGCGCTAAAGGAATCGCCGGATATGGAGCCGGGTATTCTGTTCACCGAGCGTCAGTTCGGCCTGCTGGAATTGCACGCCGACGACATGGCGGATGTCGAGGTGGCGGGGCGTGCGATCCTGAAAGGGATCGGTGCCAAGCCCGAGGACCAGCTGGCGCCGACGATCCTTTACCATGACATCATCGAGGATTTGTCGGACCAGCACGCGATCATCCTGAACCGCTCGCGCGATGGATCAATCCTGGTGCCGGGGGTGGCGTTGTTGATCTATGAAATGGCGCCTGCGCTGTTCGCGTGCGTTGCTGCGAACGAGGCCGAAAAGGCCGCACCGAATGCCATCATCAACGACGTTCAGATGATGGGCGCGACGGGGCGGATATTTATGTCCGGCTCGGTCAAGGACATGGAGACCGCGCGCGCCACGATCACCGCGTGTCTAAAGGGGATTAAGGGACGAAAGAAGTAGGACGACCCAACGCCGGAACCCGACCACAAGCGCCACAAGAGCGTGCGGACAACGGCATCACCGACAACCAACAATCTCGGGAGGATTGACCATGACACTTTCAAGACGACAATTCGCTGCCGGCGCCGGTGCGCTGCTGGGGGCCGGTAGCCTGATGGGCCCGCGCGCCGCACATGCCGCGCGCAATGACGAGCTGAACATTCTGTGCTGGGAGGGGTACAACTCCGATCCGGTGCTTGGCCCTTATCGGGCGGCCCATCCCGACGCCACCGTGCGCGCCGAAAGCGGCACGTCGGACCCCGACATGATCAACAAGCTGCGTGCCGGAGAGGTCCGCGTGTGGGATCTGATCAACGTCAACCAGCCATGGGCGCGCGAGCAGCTCTATCCCGAAGGCCTTATCAAGCCGATGGATAAAGACCGCTTCATGCCCTATTTCGACAAGATGCTGCCGGAATTTTCCGAGCCCTATCCGCTGGCCTTTGCCGAAAACGGCGACCTGCTGGGAATGCCGCAGCGCTATGGCCCGTTCTCGTTCGTGGTGAACACCGACGTAATCAGCCGCGAGACGGCCGAGGACGAGGGTTGGAACCTGTTCTTTGACGAAAAGATGAAGGGGCGCTATGGCGTTCTGACCTATGACAACTGGAACATCATCCACATGGCGATGGCCGCTGGTCTGAACCCGTTCGAGGCGATCGAGGGCGACGATCAGGGCAAATTCAAATCGACTGCCGAGCAGATTTTCGGCAATGCCCGCCTGCTGACCGATGATCTTGTGGCGATGAACACTGCGCTGATCAACGGCGAAATCGACGCCTACTTTACGGGTGGCGTCTATACTGCCTCGCCCGCGCGCTTTGACGGGCTGACGAATGTGCGCGCGATTACGCCCAATTCCGGCCCTGTCGATGGCAAGGGCGGCTGCGTCTGGGTCGAGCTGACATCGGTGGTCAACAACCCCGATCCCACCGAACTTGCGCAGGATTTCCTCGAATTCGTGCAGACGCCCGAGATCGCCCACGCCGTTGCCTTTACCGAAGGCACCTACAATCCCGTGGCCCAGATGGGCAACGAGGAGGTGATGGCGCTGTTTACCGAGGATGAGCTGGATGCGATCCAGATGGACAGTCTGGCCGAGGATATGGCGAAATCCGCGGATTATCAGGTGGTCACATCCTATGATGCGCTGATCGACATCTATACTCAAGCGCGCCGCAGCTAAACGCGGGCAGGGCGGCGCCACCCCCGCCGCCCTGTATATCCCCTAGATCCCGGAGTGTTCGATGCCTGCCAACACCATTTTGCGCCTGGAGAATGTCCGCAAGGTATTCGGACGGTTCACGGCCCTGCATGGCATCGACCTCGAGATCAAGGAGGGCGAGTTTTTTACCATCGTTGGCCCTTCGGGCAGTGGCAAATCCACGATCATCCGCCTGCTGGTGGGCATGGACGAACTGAGCGAGGGCGAAATCTGGCTGCGCGACAAGCGAATTGACCAGACCCCGGCCAACCTGCGCCCGACCTGTATGGTGTTTCAATCGTTGGCGCTGTTTCCGCATATGTCGGTGGGCCAGAACATCGAATTCCCGCTGAAACTACGCAAGGTTGACCCGGCCAAGCGCAAGGAACGCGCCATTGAACTGCTGAAGCTGTTGCACCTGCCGGCCAGCTATTACGACAAGCGTGTGACCGAGTGTTCCGGAGGTGAAAAGCAGCGTGTCGCACTGGCCCGCGCGCTGGCCTTCGACCCTGAAATCCTGTTCTTTGACGAGCCGTTATCAGCGCTGGATTACCGCCTGCGCAAGAGCCTTGAGAAAGAGCTGAAGGATCTGCACGCACGCACCGGCAAGACGTTTGTCTACATCACCCACTCGCTGGAAGAGGCGATGGTGATGTCGGACCGCATCGCCATCATGAAAGAGGGTCGGTTCGAACAGATTTCTGACGCCGACGCGATCTATTCCCAGCCCGTCTCGCGCTTTGTCGCCGAATTCATGGGCGAGGTGAACCTCTTTGAGGTCGCTGCCTCGGGCGGCAGGATCGACGGCGAGGGGCTGAATGTTGCTGAGAATACAGCGACCAAGGACATGGCCGACCGCATCGCCGCTGCAAAGGGTGCGACCCTGATGATCCGGCCCGAATATGTGCAATTCCTGACCAAAGGCGACAGCGCCGATTTCACCGTTGAGGGTAAGGTGCATGGCATCTACGCACTGGGATCGCGCATTCACTACGAGGTCAAGACCAGCGCAGGCCAGATCCTGACCGTCGAAAAGCTGCGCGAGGATCGCTATGATGGCAACGAGGGCGATGATGTGCGCCTTGGGTTCGATGCCGCAAGCGCACACGTGATCGAGGGGCAGTCGGCATGAAGCGGCTGGACAGCAAGCTGGGTGCGCTGGCGTCGCTGCCGATGCTGGCTGTGCTGACTATCGCTTTTATCGCGCCACTGGGGCTGGTCGCGCTGTTTTCGATCATGCCTGAAAAGGTTTTCAGCATTTTCAATGTCCCCAATTTTGCCGCTTACAAGACGTTCGCAACCCAAGGCTATTACAGATCCTTACTGTGGACGCTGGGGATGGCGTTCGTCGCCACGACGATCTTGTTCGTGATCTGCTGGCCGCTGGCCTACGGCATGGCCAAAGTGTTCAAACGCTTTACGCTGGTCATCACGATTGCCGTGGTGATGAGCCTGTTCGTGTCCGAAAATATCCGCCTTTTCGGATGGGTTCTGACGCTGATGAAGGGCGGGCTGTTCGAGGGGTATCTGCGCCACTGGACGGGCCTTAGCTTTGAAAGCCCGCTCTATAACGTGGGCATCATCGTCTTTGGCATCGTCTATGTCTATCTGCCCTTCATGCTGTTCCCGCTGGCCCAAGGCATTTCGATGGTGCCCGAGGACGCGCGTCAGGCGGCGCGCGATCTGGGCGCGACGCGTTGGCAGGTGCTGACTCAGATCGACCTGCCGCTGGCCGCCCCGGGGATCATGGTGGGCTACCTTTTGACCTTCGTGCTGGCCGCAGGAGCGATGGCCGAGGCCAAGATACTGGGTGGGCGCGCGGTGATCGTGATTGCCGACGATATCCAGACGGCATTCACCTATGGGCAGAACTGGTCGCTGGGCGCTGCGCTGTCGATGGTGCTGATCCTGCTGATCGGCACGCTGGCGATATTCGGCATTGCCAAGATTGACCTAGACAAGATCATGGGGAGGGGCTGACATGGGGCCGTCCCGCACCACACGCATCGCCCTTTATGTCTACGGCATCGCGATCATCGCGTTCCTTTACCTGCCGCTGGTTTCGGTCACTTTCGCCTCAATATCCAAGGCGCGCTATCTGAGCTTTCCGATCCGGCGCTATTCGACTGGCTGGTTCACCGACGCGCTGGCCAGCCGCGAGGTGCACATGTTGGCGATAACGTCGCTAAAAATCGCAGTGATAGTCACGATCCTGTCGGTGATCATCGCCTTCTTTGGCGCGCTGGCGTTTGCGCGTTATCAATGGCGCTACCGCTCGCTATTCCAGAAATTGGTGCTGCTGCCGATCTTTTTCCCGCAGACGGTGCTGGGACTAGCGCTGCTGATGTGGTTCAACTCATTGGGCATCATCCCCTCGTGGAAGACCGCGATTGTCGCGCATCTGGTCTGGATCGCCCCAATCGCGACGCTGATCGTCGCCATCCGCGCCTACAGTTTCGACCCCGCCCTTGAGGAGGCCGCGCGCGATATGGGTGCAACTACCACCGTCGTTCTGCGTGAGATCACACTGCCGCTGCTGATGCCGGGTCTGGTCGCGGCGGGGCTATTCGCGTTCCTGCTCAGCTGGGGGAATTTCCCGTTGTCGCTATTCACTACGGGCGCGGATTCGACGCTGCCTGAATGGCTCTATGCGAAAATGGTGTCGGGGTATTCGCCGCTGGTGCCGACTTTGGGTATCTTGTCGGTCATAGCGTCCTTCCTGCTGGTGCTGGTCGCGATCACGGGATTCTGGCTTTACCGGGCGCTGCGCCCTCAAAATTAAACCAACTGGGAGGTTCGAAAAATGCTGACATCCATCAAAGGTAAAAGCGTCATCGTTACCGGCGGATCCAAAGGCATCGGGCGCGGCATCGCGCAGGTGTTTGCGGCGCAGGGTGCCAAGGTTACGCTGATCGCCCGCGACGAGGCCGCGTTGAAAAAAGCGGCCAGCGAAATGGGCGATCACGTCCGTTACGAGATCGCCGATGTGGGCGACTGGGACGCGATGAAAAAGGCCGTCGACAGCACGGCCAAGGCGCAAGGTGGCCTCGATATCATGTGCGCCAATGCGGGCTATTTCCCGCAGACCAAGATCGTCGATATGGAAATCGAGGAATGGGACAGCGTCATGGCCTGCAACCTGCGCTCGTCCTTTTTGGCGGTCAAGGCGTCGATCCCCTACTTCGAGAAGGCGGGCAAGGGCCGCGTCATCCTGACCTCGTCCATCACAGGCGCTGTCACCGGCTTTCCCGGCTGGTCGCATTACGGTGCGTCCAAGGCCGGTCAGCTCGGCTTTCTGAAAACCGCCGCGATGGAGCTGTCGCGCTACAACACCACGATCAACGCCGTGATGCCCGGCAACATTTATACCGAAGGGCTGCAAGGGCTGGGGCAGGATTATCTTGACACCATGGCCGCCTCTATCCCGTTGAAACGCCTTGGCGCAGTCGAGGATATCGGCAACGCCGCGCTGTTCTTTGCCTCGGACGAGGCGGGGTACATCACCGGCCAGCAGATCATCGTGGATGGCGGGCAGGTTCTGCCCGAGTCGATGGAAGCCATCGAAGAGATGTAGCGCATTCAGGTGCCGCGCGTGTCGCGGCGCCGATCACGACAAGGGGACTGACCATGGCGCAAACAGACATGCCGCTGGCCGAACTTCTGACGCATCTGGACCGGTTGGCGCAGCAATCGTTGACCCTGTGGGATATGCCAGCCAATGCGCGCGCCACGTTGATCAACGTGTCGGAAAACGCCACCTATCTGGTCGAGGCGGACGGCGGTTACAAGGCGATCCTGCGTATCCACCGCGAGCAGTATCACACCCGCCGCGCTATCGAGTGCGAGCTGGCATGGATCGCCGCGCTCAAGGACGCGCGCGCCGTCGTCACACCGGACAGCTACACCGGCAAGGATGGCGAGGTGATCCAAAAGGGCCGCATCGACCCTCTGGAAAACCCTCGCTACATGGTTCTTTTTGAGTTCGTCGAAGGCACGCAGCCCGACGAGGCGGGCGATCTGCAAAGCGCGTTCGAGGAACTAGGCGAGATCGCCGCGCGCACGCATGAACATTCCAAGGCGTGGCAGCGCCCCGAGGGTTTCGAGCGGCTCGTCTGGAATGTCGAGACGGTGTTCGGTAAGCGCACCAATTGGGGCGATTGGCGCGATGCGCCGCATGTAACGCCCGAGGTGGCCGACGTGCTGGAGCGCGTTGAATCCCGCGTGCGGGCACGGTTGGAAGCCTTCGGCGCGGGCAATGATCGCTATGGCCTGATCCATGCTGACATGCGGCTGGCCAATCTACTGGCCGGCAAGACCCGCACCCGCCTGATCGACTTCGACGATTGCGGCTTTGGTTGGTTCCTCTACGATTTCGCGACTGGCATCAGCTTTATGGAGGATGATCCACGCGTGCCCGCGCTCAAGGAGGCCTGGGTGCGTGGCTATGAAAAGGTGCATCCCCTCAGCGACGCTGAAAAGGACGAGATCGACACCTTTGTGATGCTGCGCCGCATGGCGCTTCTGGCGTGGATCGGCAGCCATATCGAGGCCCCCGAACCGCAGGAAATGGCACCAGATTTCGCCCGCGTCACCGCCCGGCTGGGGGCGGACTGGCTACGCAGGACGGCAGGGCGTGACGGCTAGACGCTGCGGCGACGGCCCCGGCGTCAGAGACTGATCAGCCGATAGTGCAGGGCCAAGGCGACAGCATGGGAGCGGTTGCGCGCGCCCAGCTTTTTCGTTGCCGATTTCAGGTGCAACGTGGCTGTCGGGACGGACCGCCTTATCCGCGTAGCGATTTCCTTGGCCGAATACCCCTGGGCCGAGAGATTCAGACACTCACTCTCGCGGTTGGTCAGGATGGCAGTCGCACCGTGCAGTTCATCTGAGGCAAAGTGCTGCAAGGCGGCCTCATGCGTCATCTGACCAATCAACCCGACCCGCTGGAGCAGGTTGCGCGTATCGTTCAGGAACGAGGACGACGCGTTTCTTTGGATGACGGTAAAGGTCGCAAAACCGCCCGTGATGCGGTGCAGCGGCACGGTGATCCCGCAGGTGAGTCCTGCATCATGCAGATATGCCGAGACCGCCTCATGCTCGCCTTTCATGTGTCGGGCGAGCGCGGTGTTTTGCCCCTTTTGCCGGTAGGACCAAGCGAAAGGTGCGCTGCGCGTCAGCGCGATCTGCTGCACCGGATCGTGCTGATGATACCGCTGCGCGCACCAGACATCGCGCATGTCGGACGGCACGTCGCGATGGCTGAGGTGGCTGGGGGTCAGCAATTCGCCCTCGGGTGTGGTCGCGACCGGGCTGAAATCGTAGATCAGCGCATCAAACCCGGTCCCGCGCACGACATCATGCGCGGCATCCACGATCTCGGGCACCGCGGACGCCTTGCCGATACCGCGCTTTAGATGGTCGATGGCTCCGTGCATGTTGCTGGCCCGCCGCTCTCTTGGGGATGCAGTCATTTTACTCCGCACCTGCTTCAAAGACTATCAAATTTGATAGGTAGACGTCCACTCAACCGCGGCGCTAGCATCGAACGGGCAATCGGGGGGAATATGCGATGTGGTCTGAGATTAAGCCGGATGACGTGCAGGACGTCACTGTAGACGGATACACCGTCAAAACCTACAGCTTTGGCAGCGGCGACAATGTCGTGCTCTGCGCCAATGGCGGGCCGGGCCTGCCGTGCGATTACCTGCGCGATTCGCATTCCTGCCTTGCCGAAAAGGGCTATCGCGTCGTGGCGTGGGACCAGTTGGGCACCGGATCATCCGATAGGCCCACCGACCCCGCACTCTGGACGATCCAGCGCTATGTCGAAGAGACCGAGACAGTGCGCAAGGCGCTGGACCTGGGCCGCGTGCATTTTCTGGGTCAATCCTGGGGTGGCTGGCTGGGGATCGAATACGCGCTGACCTATCCCGATAGCCTGAAAACGCTGATCCTGGAAAATACCGCCGCCAACATTCCGCATCTTGTCAGCGAACTGAACCGCCTGCGCGACGCGCTGGGGTCCGAAACGGTCGCCATGATGCAACGACATGAGGCGATGGGGACGCTGGACCACCCAGAATATCAGGCGGCGGTCACGATCTTAAACTACCGCCATGTTTGCCGGCTGGACGAATGGCCCGCGCCGGTCAACCGCTCGCTCGATGATTGGAACATGGGACCGTATGAGACCATGCAGGGGCCGAACGAGTTCCTCTATACTGGCAATATGGCGAACTGGAATCGCATCCCGGACATGCACAGGATCAAAGTGCCGTGCCTTATCACGTCAGGCCAGCATGACGAACTTCCGCCATCCTGTGCGCGCCTGATGCGCGAGGCGCTGCCTGACGCCGAACTGCATGTTTTCCCCAATAGCAGCCACATGCCATTTTTCGAAGAGCCGGATTCCTACTACCCCGCCTTGCTGAAATTCCTCGAGCGGACGTCGAACGCATGACCGAGGGCATGGTCGAAACCGGATTGCTGGCAAACGGGTTCCGCGTCTGGGACGACCGCACTGCCGATGAGGTGACTGAGGTTGCAACCCCTCATGGCCGCGTGACCGCCTACAGCTATGGCACCGGCGAGCGGGTTTTGTTCTGCCTCAATGGCGGCCCGGGCCTGCCCAGCGATTACCTGCGCGACCCGCATGTACCACTGGCGGATCAGGGCTTTCGCGTTGTCACCTACGATCAGCTGGGCACCGGCGCGTCGGACGCGCCTACCGACAAGGCGCTGTGGGAGATCACCCGCTACGCGGACGAGGTCGAGGCGGTGCTGGACGCGCTGAACCTCACCTCGGTTCATTTCCTTGGGCATTCATGGGGCGGCTGGTGCGGCATCGAATATGCCCTGCGCCACCCGGCGCGTCTGCGCAGCATGATCCTTGCCAATACCTGCGCCGACATGCCCCACCTGCTGCTACAGATCGAACGACACCGTAACGCGCTGGGATCTGAAACTGTGAAAATGATGCAGCGATACGAGGCGCTGGGCTGGCTCGATCATCCGGCTTATGAGGCGGCGATTACGCTGCTGGATCACCGCCATATCCGGCGCATGGATGCGCGTCCAAAACCGGTGCAAAGGTCCAAAGACGGCTTTAATTATCCGATCTTTGAGGCCATGCAGGGTCCGAACGAGTATCACTACACCGGAAATCTCAAGGAATGGAACCGGCTGGCCGCGCTGCGCGACTTTCATTGGCCCTGCCTTGTCATTCAGGGGATGCATGACGCACTGGCGCCCGCCTGCGGGATGCGGATGCACCACGCGCTGCCCGACTCGCAAATCGAGGTTTTCGCCAACTCCTCGCACTCGCCCTTTTACGAAGAGCCCGAAGCTTATCGCGCCGCGCTCACCGCGTTTCTGGACCGTGTCGATGGGGTGGCGGGATGAGCCGCTATCGCTTTGTCCTTTACCGGCCAATTCAGCTGCTTCCAGTCTTGGTGGGCATTAGCATCATTACCTTCGTGCTCGTCCGTTCGATCCCCGGCGATCCGGCGCGCGTTCTGTTGGGACCGCGCACGACCGAATCCGCGCTGGCCCGCGTGCGCGAACAATTCGGCCTGAACGAGCCGCTTTGGATACAATATTTCTACTTCGTCAAAAACCTCTTCAAGGGCGAGCTGGGTAAGTCGATCCTCTATAAGGTCGACGTCCTGAAACTGATCGTGACACGGATCGAACCGACGCTGGTATTGGTCATCGGCAGTGTAATTTTGGCGCTGCTCATCGCCACGCCCATGGCCGCCATCGCCGCGCGGCGGCGGGGCAGTTGGCCGGATCATCTCATACGCATCATCTCGACCGCGGGCCTCGGGTTTCCGGCGTTCTGGCTGGCGATCATGCTGATCCTTTTGTTTAGCGTGCAACTGGGTTGGTTCCCGGTGACGGGCTATGGGCGCACGTTCTGGGCCAAGGTGCATCACATGACGCTGCCTTGCCTCACGGCAGGGCTGGCGCTGGCGGCGGTCCTCACGCGCAATCTGCGCGCGTCGATCCTGTCTGAACTGCAATCGGATCAGGCTACAGCCGCCCGCGCGCGCGGGCTGCCTGAAAACGTCGTGTTCTGGCGCCATGTTGTGCCCAATTCGCTGGTGCCGACGGTGAACCTGCTGGCCGTCAATATCGGCTGGCTCATCAGCGGGTCGGTCGTGATCGAAACCGTTTTTGCCATTCCGGGCATGGGGCAGCTATTGGTGCGGGGCATTTTCACACGCGATTACATGGTGGTGCAGGGCGTCGCGATGGTGTTTGCCTGCGCGACGGTGCTGGTCAACTTCCTCGCCGACATCCTGACCGTCACCATTGATCCCAGGGTCAAGCTGTGAGCAGTGTCCAAACCCGCCCACGTGCTTGGTGGCACATCCGCTGGGGCTTTGCCAATCGCGTGACGCCGCTGGTGTTGGGTGCGGGCATCCTGATCCTGTGGCTGCTGATCGCGCTGTTCGCACCTCTGCTGGCGCCCTACGATCCGATCTATCAGGACGCCGCCGTGCGGCTGCAAGCGCCGACATGGGCGCACCCGCTTGGCACCGACAATTTCGGGCGCGACATGCTGTCGCGCGTTATCTGGGGCAGCCGGATTGATTTGCAGATCGCCCTCTTTGGTGTGATCTTTCCCTTTATCCTCGGCACGATTGTCGGCAGCGTGTCGGGCTATTTCGGCGGCTGGGTCGATACCGTCTTTATGCGCCTGATCGACGTGGTGCTGGCGTTCCCGTTCCTTGTGCTGATGCTGGCGATCATCACCATCATCGGCCCCGGTCTGGGCAGTTTCTACATTGCCATGGCGCTGGTCGGCTGGGTGTCTTACGCGCGCCTGATCCGGGCGCAATTCCTCGTCTTGAAAAACTCGGATTTCGCCATGGCCGCAGTCAGCCTTGGCTACAGCAACACGCGCGTGATGTTCCGCCATATTATGCCGAACGCGATCCTTGGATCGGTCGTGTTTTCGATGTCGGACGCGGTGCTGGTGCTGCTGAACGGTGCTGCAATAAGCTATCTGGGCCTTGGCGTGCAGCCGCCTGTCGCGGAATGGGGCGTGATGATTGCCGAAGGGCAGGGGTTCATTTCCACCGCATGGTGGATCACCACATTCCCCGGCGTCGCCATCGTGACGCTGGCCATGGGATTTAGCCTGATGGCCGATGGCCTTGGCGAAGCGTTGGGGGTGCGCGAATGAGCGATCCGCAAACACCCGTTCTCAGCGTGCGTGGCCTGAGTGTCGGTTACGAGGATGCCCGCACGTCCTATTCCGTCATCGACGACGTGTCGTTTGATCTGGCCCCCGGCGAGATCCTCGGCATCGTCGGCGAAAGCGGCTCGGGCAAAAGCGTGACCTGCCGCGCGCTGATCCGCCTGCTGCCCAGCAGTCGGCTAAAGGTGACGGGCGGCACAGTGCGGCTCTCGGACGGGCGCGACATTCTGGCCCTGCCAGCCCGCGATCTGCCAAAGGTGCGCGGGCGCTCCATCGGCATGATCTTTCAGAACCCGGCGAGCCACCTCGATCCGGTCATGTCCATCGGTCGCCAGATCGCCGAAAGCGTGCGCCATCATCACCGCGTCAGTCGCAGCGAGGCGTGGACGCGGATGCTGGATATCCTGCGACAGGTCGGCATCCCCGATCCCGAAAGCCGCGCCAACGCCTATGCGCACGAATTCTCGGGCGGGATGCGCCAGCGCGCGATGATCGCTGCCGCGTTGGCCTGCGACCCCGAAATCCTCATCGCGGATGAGCCGACGACAGCGCTGGACGTGACTGTGCAGGCGCAAATCCTGCGGCTATTGCAGCAACTTCGCGATGAGCGGGGGCTGTCGATCATCTTTATCACGCATGATCTGGGGGTGGTCTATCAGCTCTGCGATACGGTCGCGGTGATGTATGCCGGGCGGCTGTGCGAATATGGGCCGAAACATGAGGTGATCCGCAAACCGCGCCACCATTACACCGCCGGTCTGGTAGCCTGTCAGCCCGCCAGCGAGGGCGGCAACGGCCCGGTCCACACCATATCCGGCCAGCCGCCCACGGCAGGTCGAATGCCGGCCGGTTGCCGGTTTCATCCGCGTTGCGAGGCCGCAGATGCGCTGTGCAAAGCTGAGCAGCCTCCGCTGGTCGAGGCCGAACCGGGCCATGCGCGGGCCTGCCATCATCCGGTCGGCACCAAAGCGGAGGTAGCGTCATGAGCGGACAGACCCTTCTGGATGTGCGCGACCTTTGCGTCGAATTCCCGATGGGGCGCACGCGCTTTGGCCTTGGCCCCAAGCGCAGCCTGCGCGCGGTCAGCGACGTTTCCATGAACGTCGCGGCGGGCGAAACCGTCGGCCTCGTCGGCGAGAGCGGCAGCGGCAAAAGCACGTTTGGCCGCGCCATCCTGCGCCTTGGCGAGTTGACAGGGGGGCAGGTGCTGCTGGACGGGCAGGAAATGGCCCGCGCGCGCGGCGCGGATCTGGCGCGGCTGCGGCGCGAGACGGCGATGATATTTCAGGATCCCTACGGCGCGCTGAATCCACGTCTGACCGTGCGCCAGACCATCGGCGAGGTGCTGCGCGTGCATGGCAAAGCGGGCGACGATGGCGTTGAGGCCCGCATTGGCGAGCTGATGGACCTTGTCGGGCTGGACCGCTCACTGATGGCGCGCCGTTCGGGCGACCTGAGTGGCGGACAGTGCCAGCGCGTTGGAATCGCGCGCGCTCTGGCGATTGAGCCGCGCCTGATCGTGGCGGATGAGTGTGTCGCCGCACTGGACGTTTCCATCCAAGGGCAGATCATTAACCTGCTGATGGATCTGAGCCAGCGGATGGATCTGGGCATGATCTTTATCGCGCATGACCTCGCGATGGTGCGTCGCCTGTGCGACCGGATCGCCGTGATGTATCTGGGCCGCATCGTCGAGGAGGGGCCGACCGAAGAGGTCTTTGCCAACCCCCGCCACCCCTATACCCGCTCGCTGATCGAGGCGATCCCCGAGATCGACCCCGACCGCCGCCTGCCCCAGCAGCCGCTGACGGGCGAGCCGCCCAGCCCGGTCGACCTGCCCAAGGGTTGCGCGTTTCATCCGCGCTGTCCGCTGGCGCAGCCTGAATGCCACGCCGCCGTGCCGCCCTTGGTGGGCAATGGCGCGCACCGCGCCGCCTGCATTCTGGCACCGGGCGGTGCATTGAACAGAGCAGGGGAAAACCTGCCGGAGACGATTGATATCAAACCTAAACAGAGAGGACTGAAAAATGCTGAAAGGTAAATTCACCCGCTATCTCGCCGCCGCAGCCGTGGCCGCGTTGATGACAGGCACCAGCGTGGCCGAGGCCGCAGGCGTGCTGACCATCGGGCGACGCGAGGATGGCACGACCTTTGATCCCATCGCGACCGCCCAGAACATCGACTTCTGGGTGTTCTCGAACGTCTATGACGTGCTGGTACGCGTCGACAAATCCGGCACCAAGCTGGAGCCGGGCCTGGCCGAAAGCTGGACAGTTTCCGAGGACGGCACCGAATACACCTTTACGATGCGCGCGGCCAAATTCTCGGACGGTACGGACATTACGTCCGAGGATGCCAAATATTCGCTGACCCGCATCCGCGACGACGAAGGCTCGCTCTGGAGTGATAGCTATCAGATCATCGAGAGCATGGAGACCCCGGACGCAAACACGCTGGTGGTCAAGCTGTCGGGCCCCTCTGCCCCGTTCCTCGCGTCGCTCGCCATGCCGGGCGCGTCCATCATCTCGCAGGCCGGGATGGAAGAGATGGGCGCCGAGGCCTATGCCGAAAGCCCCATCGCGTCGGGTGCGTTTTCAGTCGAAGACTGGCTGCGCGGCGACCGTGTGATCCTGACCAAGAACCCGCATTTCTGGGAGGCAGACCGCGTCAGTCTGGACGGCGTTGAGTGGATTTCGATCCCCGACGACAATACCCGTATCCTCAAGATGCAGGCGGGCGAAATCGACGCGGCCATCTTCGTGCCCTTCGCGCGGATTGCTGATCTCAAGGAGGATCCGAACCTGAAGGTGCTTCTCGATCCGTCCACGCGCGAGGATCATCTGCTGATCAATCACGAACATGGCGCGCTGGCCCAGAAAGAGGTGCGTCAGGCGCTGGACATGGCCATCGACAAGCAGGCCATCGTGGATGCTGTGACATTTGGCATCGGCGAGGTCGCGTATTCCTACATCCCCAAGGGATCGCTTTATCATTACGCCGACAACCTGCAGCGCCCCTACGACCCTGAGAAAGCCAAGCAGATGCTGGCAGATGCGGGTGCCAGTGATCTTACTTTGGACTATGTGGTCAGAGCCGGCGATCAGGTCGACGAACAGATCGCCGTCCTTCTTCAGCAGCAGTTGGGGCAGGCGGGCATCACAGTGGACCTGCGCAAGATGGACCCCAGCCAGACATGGGACATGCTGGTCGCGGGCGAATATGACATCTCGGTCATGTACTGGACCAAGGACGTGATTGACCCGGACCAAAAGACGACCTTTGTTCTGGGGCACGATTCCAACCAGAACTACATGACGCGCTACAACAATCCCGAAGTTGCCGATCTGGTGGCGGCAGGGCGCGTCGAGATGGATCCTGCCAAGCGCGAACAGATCTATGTCGATCTGCAAAAGATGGCAAAAGAGGACGTGAACTGGATCGACCTCTATTACAGCCCCTATCGCAACGTCACGCAGTCCAACATCGAGGGCTTCTTTCAGAACCCGCTTGGGCGCTTTTTCCTAGAGGACACGGTCAAGAACTGAGGCAGATATAAATGACAGCGCCGGCGGAGAGATACCGCCGGCGCTTTGCCGTTCTTGCGGCATCTAGACCAGAAACAGTTTGATTCCGTAGGCCACCACCCCCAGTGCGGTGATGGAGGCGGCCCAGATGGCGACGAACCAGCACAGACGCTTCCACAGGGCGCGCGGCGCGGGCACTAGTGATAGCCCTGTTCCGGGTCGATCTTGCCCCGAAACACCCAGTAGGCATAGGCGGTGTAGGCCAGTATTATCGGCAGCAGAAACGCCGCGCCGACCAGCATGAATATCTGGCTGCGCGCAGGGGCTGCCGCCTCGTAGATCGTGACCTCGATCGGCACGATATAGGGAAACATCGACACGCCGAGGCCCACAAAGCACAGCGTGAACAGCGCCAGCGCCAGAACGAAGGGCATGTATTCATGCCGGTGGACCGTTAGCGAACGAAACATCAGCGCCCCGATGATCGCCACTGCCCCGCCGACCCCCACCGCCAGCGCGATGTTCCATCCCTCGAACCAGCGGCTGTAATAGCCTTCCTGCAAAAACGGCGTCCAGAGGCTGACCACCGCGATAAAGACCAGCGTGGCAACACCCAGCGGCCATGCGCGCGTGCGCATCCGCTCTTGCAATTCGCCGGTGGTCTTGGCGACCAACCACGTCGCGCCCAGCAACATGTAGCCGATCATGACGCCGACACCGACCGTCAGCGAAAAGGGCGTCGCCCAGTCCCACCAACCGCCCGAGTAGGCGCGCGCGACCTTGTCGATCTGGATGCCTTGCAGCAAGGCGCCAAGCGCGATGCCCTGCGATAGCGCGGCCACCGCCGAACCGCCGATAAAGGCGGCGTCCCACGCCCAGCGCCTCCGCTCGGACCGCCAGCGAAATTCGAACGCGACCCCGCGAAAGATCAGCGCCAGCAGCATCGCGATAATCGGCGCATAGAGTGCGGGCAAGATCAGCGCATAAGCCAGCGGGAATGCGGCCATTAGACCTCCGCCGCCCAGCACCAGCCATGTCTCGTTCCCGTCCCAGACCGGCGCGACCGAGTTCATTATGGTGTCTCGGTCGCCGCGGTTTCGCTCGGTTGCGAACAGCATTCCCAGTCCCAGGTCAAACCCGTCGAGGATGACGTAGACCAGCACCGAAAAGGCGATGAGAAACGCCCAGATCGTCGTCAGGTCCAGCGAAAAGCCTTCTGTGATGGGCATGGCTTAGTCCTCCGTTTTGGCGGATTGGGGCGCGGCAGCCACTGCGGTGCGGGTCGGCGCCGCGCTCGTGTCCTTGAGGCGCGGCTCGCCTGAATCGGGCGAGTGGGACATCAGGCGCAGGATATAGTAGGTGCCAGCGCCAAAGACGGCAAAGTAGATCACGATGAACGCGACGAGTGACGCACCAACCGCAGGCGCGGCCAGCGGTGCGGCGCTGGCCGCGGTGCGCAGCAGACCATAGACGGTAAAGGGCTGGCGACCCACCTCGGTCGTGACCCATCCGGCCAGCACCGCGATCAGGCCCGATGGTGCCATCGCCAGTGCCGCGCGGTGCAGCCACGGTGCCTCGTATAGCCGCCCGCGCCAGCGCGCCCATAGCGACCACAGCCCAATCCCCATCATGGCAAAGCCCAGCGCGATCATGATCCGGAACGCCCAGAAGACGATGAAGACAGGCGGTTGATCTGCGTCGGGAATAGTGTCGAGTCCCGCCAACGGCGCGTTCAGGTCATGCTTGAGGATCAACGACGACAGCTTGGGGATGCCGATGGCATAATCCAGCGTCTGCGTCCGATCGTTGGGGATGCCAAAAAGGTAGAGCGGCGCGCCGCCCTCATGGCTCTCGTAATGGCCCTCCATTGCCATGACCTTGGCTGGCTGATGCTCAAGCGTGTTCAGCCCGTGCTGATCCCCGAGGAAAATCTGCACCGGTGCCACGATCGCCGCCATCCACATCGCCATCGAAAACATCGTGCGCGTGGCCGCACTGGCATGCTCGCGGCGCTTGCGGGCCGCGAGCAGGTGATAGGCGGCAACACCGCCGATGACGAAGGCGGTGGTCAGATAGGCCGCCGTCACCGTGTGTGCGAGGCGGTAGGGGAACGACGGGTTGAACACGATCTGCCAGAAATCCAGCGGCATGAATTGCCCGGTCTGCGCGTCGATTTCAAACCCGACGGGCGTATGCATCCAGCTATTGGCGCTGATGATCCAGAACGCGGACAGGAACGTGCCAAAGGCGACCGCGAGGCAGGCACCCATGTGCAGCCCATTACCGACCTTCTCGCGCCCGAACAGCATGATCCCCAGAAACCCAGCCTCGAGAAAGAAGGCAGACATCACCTCATACGCCATCAGCCCGCCGATCACCGGCCCGGCCTTGTCGGAAAAGACCGACCAGTTGGTGCCGAACTGATAGGACATGACGATGCCCGACACGACGCCCATGGCGAACGCGAGGGCAAAAATCTTGATCCAATAGCGGAAAAGGTCGAGGTATTTCTGCTCGCGGGTCCACAGCCACAGACCGTTCAGGACCGCCAGATAGCTGGCCAATCCAATGGTGAAGGCCGGAAACAGGAAGTGGAATGAGACAGTAAATGCGAACTGGATTCGCGCCAGCAGCACGGCATCGAACGATCCGAGCATGGGATACCTCGCTATGATCTTGGGTCACGACTTAGTCTCCGGGCCGTTAGAGGGCAAGGGCGCGGCACGCCTGAGGGACGCGGCATAGGGCCGCGCATAGCCTGCGACTGGGCTGGCGGCGTGCGCCGGTGATTGGCGGTGCAAATAGCCGACGTGCTATCAGTTGGACCCTGCCGCGTTTTATGCCAGACAAGGCACGTAGCCCGCCCGTATCACCGACAAGGAGTGTCCCGGTCATGAGCCAGTCAAAGCAAGCTGTCACCCGTCATTCGCCGTCCACCGGGCCGAACAGCCCAAATGTGTGGGGTATCTACGAGCCTGACACAGGCTCGATCCAGTATATCTGCGCCTGCCCGCAAACGCGCTCTGCCGCTTTGATTGACGTGGTCTGGAACTTTGATCCGCGCAGCTTTGCCACGGATACGCAAAGCATGGATCAGGTTCTGGCGCTGGTCGCGCAGGAGGGGCTGGAGGTTCAGTGGATCCTCGATACTCACCCCCATGCTGACCACCTCATGGCCTCGGCAGAACTAAAGAAGCGTATAGGCGTGCCCACGGGTATCGGCGCCAAGGTCAGCGAAATTGCCCGGCTGTGGGAGGGGATCTACAACACGCCCGGCGCGTTTCACCCCGAGGCAGATTTTGACCGGCTTTTCGAGGACGGCGACAGCTTTGCCATCGGTAATCTGGAGGCGCGCGTGATGTTGTCGCCCGGTCATACGCTGGGATCGATCAGCTATATCTGTGGCGATGCGGGGTTTGTCCATGACACGCTGATGATGCCGGATTCGGGCACCAGCCGCGCTGATTTTCCCGGCGGTTCGGCCGGTCAGTTGTGGGAGTCGATCCAAGACCTCCTTGCGCTGGATGATGCCACGCGCCTCTTTGTTGGGCATGATTACGGCGCGCCGGGCCGGGACCAGCCGGAATGGGAGGCGAGCGTCACGCGCCACAAGGCCGAGAACAAGCATGTAAAGGCCGGCACGCAAAAGGGCGATTACGTCCGGACCCGCGAGGATCGCGACAAGACATTGTCGCTGCCCGATCGGATGCTGGCGGCGTTACAGATCAACCTGCGCGGCGGTCGCCTGCCGCAGACCGAGGATGATGGGCACAGCTATCTCAAACTGCCGGTGAACCGCTTTTAAGCGGGGTCTGCCGCTCGCCCCCCGGCGCGACGATCCGCGACAACAGGTCCAGAAACATCGCGAACAGTTCAGCCTGTGACGAGATGCCCAACTTGGCATAGGCGTGGCGGCGGTGGACCTTGACCGTGTCGGCGCTGATCTCCAGCTTCAGCGCGATTGCCTCGGTCGAATGGCCCTTCAGCACCAGCGCCACGACCTGCCGCTGACGCTGGGACAGGACGTTTTCGCCCAGTGCGGCCAGTGCAGCGGCGATGGGATCGGGCGCGTTGCCTGCCCCGGCAGCGCTGCCAAAGCCCAGATCGACCCCCGCCCAATGCCGCCGCGCCAGCGCCGAGACCAGCGGCGCAAGGGCGCGCAGCCACGCCACCTCGCCCGGCGCAAAGGCCGGCCCGCCATGGCGGCGCGTAACGCTGTAGACCAGCACCGCGCCATCCGGCACGGCCAGGAAAATCCCCGCCTCGTCAGTGATGCGTGTGCGGCGATAATGCTGCTCGTAATATTCCGAGGCAAAAAACTCGTCCGGTGCGATATCCCCTAGGCAGGCCAGCCCGCCGGTGCGCCCCTGCTGCACCTCGCTATAGAACGGGTCCAGCAGGAACGGCCCCAGCAGATATTGATCGACGACGATCCGCGCCTCGGCAGGCTCGGCTATGTCGGTATAGGGGCCGCGCGGGCGCTCGCCCTCTTTGTAGGCAAAGAGCATCGCGTTGTCGAAAGGCACCGCGCGCCGCATCGCGCGTGTCAACACGTCCATGAAATCCGGCGTGCCGATGGCATCGACCACATGCGCCAGATCGGCGGCCAGATTGCCGATATCGCAAGTGTTTCTATCAATTGTCGTCATGTCATTTGCGTTTGCGGTCCGGCGGCGGGCCTATAATCCTTTGGGGTTATTGGGCGGATTGAGCGCTTCAGCCTAACCTCGTCGTCAGGAATTAACCAGATGCCGCATTGCGGTGGGCCGGACAGGGCATACGTGGCGAAAAAAGAACAACAGAGTCAGACGGCAGGGCAGGGCGCGCCTGCATCCCCCGACAACGTACATATCGGCATCTTTGACGCCAATGGCGTGTTCCGTCACAAGAAGGTCAGCGGCGCCAAGGCGGCCAAGCTGGCCAAGACAGGCGGGCCGTTCTGCGACGTCCTCTATAGCTGGGACACCAACGAAGAACCGCAGGAGACGGGCGCGTTCATCGACCGGCCCACCGCCATTGATCCCGACTCGATGCGCGCCTATCCCTTTGCCGAAAACGACGCGCTGGCGATTTCCGACTTTGTGGCCCCCTTTGGCGCGAAAAGCGCACGGTATCAGGCGCAAGCGATGGTGGACCGGGCGGCCAACGCCGGTTTCAGCGTCCATGCGGCATTCGAATTTGAGTTTACCGTGATGGATGAAACCCCGCGAAGCCTGCGCAAAAAGGGATATCGCGGCCTTGACCATTTCGCCGAGGGCAACCGCACTTATTCATTGCAGACAGAGGCGTTGCACCATGATCTGCTGGCCGATTTCGAGGCCATGATGACCCGCCTCGGCATCACTCTGGACGCCATGCATACCGAACTGGGGCCGGGGTTTTTCGAGGCGCCGCTGCTGCACGCCGAAGGGTTGCGCGCCGCCGACGATGCCGCCCTCTTTAAAAACTTTGCCAAGGCGTTTTTCCTGCGCAACGGCCTGACAGCGGCCTTCATGGCCAAGCTGTCGCCCGATCTGCCCGGTCAGTCCGGCCACCTGCATATGTCACTGCGCAAGGACGGCGCGCCTGCCTTCGCAGACCCCGATGCCAAGGATGGCCTCAGCGAAACCGCGCGCCATTTCATCGGCGGTATTGTCACGCTGATGCCCGAAATGCTGGCGCTGTGCAGCCACACAATCAACGCCTACAAACGCATGGTGCCGGGTGCATGGGCGCCCACATGGTCCAGTTGGGGCATTCAGAACCGCACCGCGGCGCTGCGCGTCATCACCGACGATCACGCCGCGACGCGCATCGAATTCCGCGTGCCTGCCGCCGATACGAACCCCTTTGCCGCCTATGCGATGTGCCTTGGCGCGGGGATGTATGGTATCGAGAATGGCATAGAGCCGCCCGCGCCTGAGGCTGGGGATTGCTACGCCGTGGATGCCCCCGAGGCGCTGCGCCTGCCGCGCACTCTGGACGAGGCGGCGGACCGGCTGGAGGCGTCAAAGGCGGCGCGCGAGATATTTGGCGACGATTTCATCGACACTTTCGTCAAGCTGCGCCGCTACGAGGTGGCCGCGCATAACCGCCAGGTCGGCGCATGGGAGCTGGAGCGCTATCTGGAAGTGGTCTGAGTCCGGCCCGTAATAATAAACAGGGAGAGAACCGAAATGACATTTTCCAAGAAACATCTGACCGATCGCCGCAGCGTGCTGCGCGGCGGGGCGGCGGCACTTGGCGCGGCGGCGATGGGCGGCATCGGTAGCCGTGCACACGCGGCAACCGATATGCGATTCATGTGCTGGGAGGGCTATGACAAACCCAGCATCATTGATCCGTTCGAGGCGGCCAACGACGCTAACGTGGCGATTGATCTGATCACCGACAGCGCAGGCGGCTTTGCCAAGCTGGCGGCAGGCGGGTATCGCGATTTCGACGTCGTGTCGTCGGACAGCCCATGGATCGCGCGTATGGGGCCTGCGGGCATCTGCCAGTATCTGGACGACGCCGAATTCGCCGACGTCTACGAGGAATTCTATCCGCAGTTCCGCGCGCCGTTTACGCCGCTGCAATACGAAGGCCAAACGACTGGCCTGCCCACGCGCTGGGGCTGGGTCGGCCCGACCGTCAACACCAAGTTCGACAAGGTCGAAACCTGGGCCAGCTACGATCCGTGCTTTGATCCGGCCTATCGCGACAAGATCTGCGTGCTGGATTGGGGCGACTGGCCGATCATGCCAATGGCCCTGCACGCCGGGATCGACCCCTACCAAGAGCTGGGCGATGCCGAGCTGAAGGAAATCCGCATGGTCCTGCGCGCGCTGTTCAAGAATACGCGCGCTCTGGTGGGTGATCTTTCGGTCGCTCAAAAGGGACTGATGGACGGTTCGTTCCGCGCACTGATCGGCGGCGGTAGCTATTGTACCTCGGCGCTGCGCAAGGACGGGCAGGACCACATCCTGTCGATCGTGCCCGAACCGAAGGATGGCCTGAAGCAAGGTATCATCTGGATGGAGGCGACCGGTATCCTCAAGGACACCGACAACCCCGATCTGTCCAAGAAGTTGGTCAAGCATCTGGTGTCGCCCGATGTCGCGGTCGAGTTGGCATGGACCGAGGCGACCTGCAACCTCGTCCCGAACCAGGCCGCCGAGGACAAGTTCACGGATGAGCAGAAGGCGGCCCTGCAAATGGACTACATGTGGGAGGCGTGGGACAAGAGCCACTTCCACTCGGTCGCGCCCAATATTGACGACATGCTCGCCATCTTTCAGGAAGAGTTGGCCGCGTCCAACTGATGCGCCGCGCCCATCCGGTCCGATTGGCCGGGTGGGTGTCCACAATAACAGAGAGCCGGAGACAGCCCGCCAGTGAGTGACCCAGTGACCGACGCAGCCCCCATCATCGACGCATCTGGCATCGACAAGTTCTACGAGAGCTTTCAGGCGCTTTTCGACATCTCGCTACAGGTGATGGATGGCGAATTCGTCGCCCTTGTCGGCCCGTCAGGCTGCGGCAAGACGTCATTGCTGAAAATCCTCGCCGGGTTCGAGCAGCCAACCAAGGGCAAGCTCGAGATCCAAGGCAAGTCGGTCGTCGGCCTGCCCCCGTCGCAGCGGCCGACGCGAATGGTATTCCAGAAACTGGCCCTTTTTCCCCACAAGAGTGTGCGCGACAACATCGCCTTTCCGCTGAAGCTGGCCAAGGTGGACATGGCCGAACAGGACGCCCGCATCGCCGAGATGATGGATCTGATGCACCTGCCCGAAAGCTATGCCAGCCGCTATCCTGCCCAGCTATCGGGCGGTGAACAGCAGCGCGTGGCGCTGGCCCGGTCGATGATATCGCGCCCCAGCGTTCTGCTGCTGGACGAGCCGCTGAGCGCGCTGGACGTCAAGCTAAAGAAGGTTCTGCAAACCGAGATCAAGCATCTGCACCGCACGATCGGCACCAGTTTCGTCCACGTCACCCACGATCTGGAAGAGGCGATGATGCTGGCCGACCGCATCTGCGTCATGCGCAAGGGACGCATCCTGCAAAACGGCTCGCCCTCGGATATCTACTATCGCCCCGCCGATGCCTTCGTCGCTGGGTTCATCGGCGAGACAAACCTGATCCCGGTGCAGATCGACGGTGCCGCCTTTGCCAACCCTGTGCTGAAATGTGCCGCGCCTATGCTGGAGGAGGCTCAGTTCAGCCCCTCGCACGCGGGCAGCACCGGTTTGCTGATGATCCGCCCAGAACTGATCACGATGCATATTAAGGATGCCAAGCCGGGCAATGACACCTGCATCATGACAGGACAGGTCGAGGAATTCTTTATCAAGGGCGCGTCGATCCAATACCGCATCACGGTGGACGGGGTGCGTGAGCCAATGATCGTCGATGTCCTTGGCACCGCTATCCCGCCTGCGGATGTCGCACAGCGTGTTTGGCTGAGTTTTGCGCGCAGTGATCTCTACCTTTTGGGCGAGTATTAGGGCGATGCGCATAACCCGCAAACGCCTGAGCGATCCCAGTCTGTTGCTGGCCACGCTGCCGCTGACCGCGATCATGGCGTTCTTTTTTCTCGTCCCGCTGGTGATGACCGCGCTGCTCAGCTTTCAGGGGACGCAATATTACCGCCTGATCTGGACGTGGAGCAGCGACACATGGGTCGATGTATTTACCCACTGGCATTATTGGTCGATCCTGATCCGCACGTTGACCATGGCGCTGATCTGCGTCGTGCTCTGCATCCTCATCAGCCTGCCGGTGGCCTATGCGATGGTGCATCGCGTGCGCACGCTTGAGAACCACATCACGATCCTCATCGTCTTTGCCTTTCTCACCGACGCGGTGCTGAAAACCTTTGGCTGGGTGCTGTTTCTGGATCGCACTGGCATTATGAACGGCGCGCTGGCTGCGCTCGGCTTTGGCACAGAGGCGACCGATATTCTGTTTACGCCAACCGCGACGATGCTGGGCATGGTCTATAACCTGCTGCCCTACACGATATTCTGCATCTACCTTTCGATGAAACGGATCGACCGCGATCTGATGCTGGCTGCTTATGATGCGGGCGCGTCCCGCTTTCGCACATTCTGGGAGGTGACGCTGCCACTGGCGCGGCCCGGCATATTTGCGGGCGGGATCCTCGTCTTTGTGCTGGCGCTGGGCGTGTTTCTAGAGCCGAAGGTGATGGGTGGTGGCACGTCCCCCATGGCAGCCGAGCTGATCCGCCAGACATTCGAGACGCGGGTGAATTGGCCGCTGGGCGCGGCGCTGACGCTGGTCGTGATCGTGATCGGCGCGGCCACGCTGGCCATTGCGGGCGCGGTAGCGCTGCGCGCGTCCAAGACTGCAACTGCAGGGGAGGGCGCGGAATGATCGGCTATCGCACCGAAGGCGTCATTGCCGGCGTGATCCTCTATGGCTCGGTCGCGGCTGTGCTGGTGTTCTTTTACGTCCCGATATTCACCCTGATCCTGTTCTCGTTCTCCGAAAGCCGGTTCCTCAGCTTTCCGATCGAGGGCTTCTCGATCCGTTGGTATTTCGCGCTGTTCGCTTCGCGTGAATTCTGGCCTGCGCTGGGCAATTCCGCCATCTTGGCGGGGGTATCCACCTCAATTGCCACGGTCCTCGGCACCGGCGGCGCTATCGCATGGATGCGCTGGCGCTTTCGCTTTCAGCGTAGCTTTCAGGTGATCAGCTTTGCGCCGCTGCTGTTTCCGCAGCTGTTGCTGGGGGTGGCGATGCTGCTGTGGTTCTCGGTGCTGGGCGGTTGGCTGGATTTCTCGCCCGCGCTTTGGACGGCGATCATCGGGCATGTCGTCTATATCACGCCCTTTGCGCTGATCATCATCGCGGTGCAGGTCCACGGATTTGACGACACGCTTGAGGATGCGGCGCGCGATGCGGGGGCGAATGGCTGGCAGGTGTTCCGCGAAGTGACACTGCCGCTGATTTGGCCCGGCGTCATGTCGGCGGCGATCTTTGCGTTCCTGCTGTCATGGGGCAATTTCTACGTTACCTACAGCCTTGCCGGAACCGCGCGCACGCTGCCGACCTTCGTGTTCAGCGGGATCGCTGTCGGCTCGTCCCCGGTCTATCCGGCGCTGGCGACGGTCACGTTCGTACCGGCGCTGTTGCTGCTGGCCTTTGCGGACTGGTTCCGCCGCCGCGCGGCCAAGCGTCAGGCAGGCAGTTGGAAGGACAGCTAAACCCTTGCGTGTTTTTATTTCGCTCGATGGTAGTGGCATCGTGTCTTACTAATTCGCCTAATCCCCTGAGAAAATAGGGCCTTACCACCACGTCTGCGCCAAAGGGACAGACGTGGATTACCGTTGTTGCACCTGCGGTCCGATTACGTTTGGGAACCTGCTGGCGGCTCACGTGTTGATGGCCTACGATTGCGCCAAAAGCTGCCTTGCGCCGCAGTAAATAACGACAAGAGGATTCACACGTGGGTTTCAGAACAGATGCATTTCATCTGCCAAAGGTCGTTGCTATTGCCTCTTTCGCGCTTGCTGGATCTGCGGCGGGCGCGCTGGACACCCTGCGCTTTGAAATCCCTGCCAATGACAAGGATCTGCGCAAGACTCTGATTGGCGCGTCGCTGATTCAATCCGCCCAAGAGGACGGGCGCACCGATCCGCAAGACATCATTGCAGCGGCCAATGCCGACTATGCCCAGCTGCTGGGCGTGCTCTATAAATACGGCTATTACAGCGGCGTCATCAACATCACGGTCGACGGGCGCGAGGCGGGTGGGCTGTCGCCCTTTGCCAAGCCGTCGGGCGTGCGTGAGGTGGTCGTGCGGGTCATTCCCGGCCCGATCTTTGCGTTTTCGACCGCGCAGGTAGCCCCCATCGCCCCCGGCACTGAATTGCCCAAGGAGTTCGCCACTGGCGAGCCGGCGCGCGCGCCCGTCGTCGGCGCGGCGGCGGAAGCGGGCATCGAAGGCTGGCGCGACGTCGGTCGTGCCAAGGCCGAATTGGTCGGTCAGAACATTGTAGCAGATCACAAGACGCGGACGCTGTTGGCCCAATTGGCGCTGCGTCCCGGCCCGGTCGTCACCTTTGGCAATCTGGTGCAGGTCAAGGACAGCGCCGTGCGCCCGGAACGTCTGCGCCAGATCGCAGGCCTGCCCACGGGCGAACGGTTTTCCCCCGAAGAGCTGGAGAAATCAGCCAAGCGTCTGCGCCGCACTGGTGCATTCAAGTCGGTTGCACTGACCGAAACCGAAGATCTGCGCGTAGGCGACGTCATGGATATCCAGCTGGACGTGGCCGACGAAAAGCCGCGCCGCTTTGGTTTTGGCGCCGAACTGTCGAGCAATGAGGGCGTGACGCTGTCGACGTTCTGGTTGCATCGCAACCTCTTGGGCGGGGCCGAGCGTTTGCGCTTTGACGCCGCGATCAGCGGCTTGGGCAGCCAGACGGGCGGCATCAATGGCGGCGTCGACTATGAGGTTTCCGGGCGCTTTGAGCGGCCCGCGACCTTTGGCGCAGATACGACGCTGTTCATCACCGGCAAGGTCGCCCGCGAGGATGAGCCGAACTATCTGTCGGACTCGGTCGAACTTGGCTTTGGCTTTAGCAGGATCGTCACGGACCAATTAACGCTCGAGGCGGGCTTGGGCTTTCGTTACACCGACGAAGAGGACGTGCTGGGCAGCCGCGAATTTTTCCACCTGCTCATGCCGCTCAAGGCAACCTACGACAGCCGCGATGAACCGCTCGATCCGGCCAAGGGATTTTTCGCGCAGGCCGAGGTGATGCCATTTGTATCGCTGAACGGCACTG
Organism: Roseovarius sp. Pro17; assembly: GCF_035599575.1. Taxonomy (NCBI): domain Bacteria; kingdom Pseudomonadati; phylum Pseudomonadota; class Alphaproteobacteria; order Rhodobacterales; family Roseobacteraceae; genus Roseovarius; species Roseovarius sp. Pro17. The sequence continues at coordinate 2,891,558 of NZ_CP141179.1, read as the reverse complement.
ATTCAGGCGGCCGCATCCTTTTGGACGGGCGCGGATATCGCCAGATCGACGAGGGCGGTTTGCTCACCCTTGCCGCGCGGCTGCAATTCGGCAGTATTCTGGGCTCAAGTCTGGTGGATACACCGCAGGACTTCCTGTTTTATTCTGGCGGCGGCAATACCGTGCGCGGTCATCCCTATCAATCGCTCGGCGTGCCTCAGGGCACTGGCCTGACCGGTGGACGCAGCTATCTGGGTGCGTCGGCGGAAGTGAGGCTGGACATTGCTGGAAATTTTGACCCGGTAGCCTTTTTTGACGTGGGTTATATCGGCTCCGAGAGCATCTATAACGACAGCGGGCGCTGGCACAGCGGCGCAGGAATCGGCATCCGTTATGCAACCGGCATCGGCCCCATCCGGTTTGACGTCGCCACGCCGGTCACCGGCAGCACCGGCGACGGCGTGCAGATTTATATCGGCATCGGGCAGGCGTTTTGAGACATATGAAAAAGGCACGCATCTTGCGCATCATTCACACTCTCGCACTGGCCCTGACGCTGTTGACCGCACTGCCGCAACTGGCGGCGGCTCAGGAGGACGACCGCGGCCTGCTGCAAGGTTTCATTGAGGATAATCTGTCGTCTGCGGGTCGCTCGGTACGCATCGAGGGGTTTCGCGGCGCGCTCAGCAGCGAGGCGTCGCTGGACCTGCTGACCATTGCGGATGATGATGGCATCTGGCTGACGCTCAAGGACGTGACGCTGGATTGGAGCCGCCTCGCCCTGCTGCGCGGCCGCCTTCAGGTGTCCAAGCTGTCGGCGGGCGAGATATTGCTACCTCGCACGCCCAAGACGGACGATACCGTCGAAATCCCCGATGCCGAGGCCACTGGATTCTCCTTACCCGACCTGCCCGTTGCCATCAACGTCGACGAGATCGCGGCAGAAAAGATCGTGCTGGGCGCGCCGATCCTTGGCGAAGAGGTCAGCCTTGCACTGACCGGATCGCTGCAACTGGATGATGGCGCCGGCAACGCCAAGTTGGACGTCACCCGGCTGGACCGCGCGAATGACGAGGTAACGTTGGACGTCAGCTATGCAAATTCGGATCATGTGCTGGCGATCGATCTGGTCGTGACCGAGGACGAGGGCGGTATTGCCTCCAAGCTGATGGGCATTCCCGGCACGCCGTCGATCAAGCTGACCGTTCAGGGCGATGCGCCGCTGGATGAGTTCACAGCCCAGATCGCGCTGGACACCGATGGCGAGCGGCGCCTTGGCGGCGCGGTTCAAATTGCCGCCCCGGCCACCGATCCCGAGACTGGTGAGGGCGCACCGCTCAGCTTTTCGGCCGATATCCGTGGCGATATCGCGCCGGTTTTTGCCCCTGAATACCGCGCGTTCTTTGGCCCCGAAATGGCGCTGGTCGTAAAGGGGTCCAAGCCCGTTGATGGCGGCCTTGGTATCCAGACATTGTCGTTGAGCGCTGACGCGCTAAAGCTGGACGGCAGCCTGCAACTGGGCGCAGATGGCTGGCCCGAACGCTTTGATCTGACAGGGCGGCTGGCCTCGAAAGATGGAACGCCGGTCCTGCTGCCGCTGAGCGGCGAGCCGACGACACTGGACGACGTGGACCTCAGCCTGACCTACGATCTGGCAGAGGGCGAGGAATGGCGACTGTCGCTGACCGCCACCGGGCTGGAGCGCGAGGATATCACCTTGGAAACCGCATCGCTCAAGGGCGGCGGCACCATTGCCAAGGGCGAAGGCAGCGCGCCCGGCCGCGTCGACGGCGCGCTTGATCTGGCAGCGACGGGCCTTGCGGTAACTGACCCCGATCTGGCCGGCGCGCTGGGCGAGGCGCTGAGTGGCAACGTCGTGTTCGACTGGACCGAAGGCGACCCCTTTCGCCTCAGCGAACTGTCAGTGAAAGGGGATGACTATGACCTGACCGGCGAGGCCGCGATCATGGGTCTGGGCAAGCCGATCGACCCCCGCGCGACTGCATCGGTGAAATTGAACGCCGCCGATCTTTCGCGCTTTGCAGGGCTTGCGGGCGCCGAACTGAAAGGGGCTGCGCAGCTGCAAATCGACGGTGGTATCACGCCGAGCCAAGGCACGATGGAGGCCAAGGTGACCGGCAGTGCGCAGGATCTGGCTGTAGGTCAGCCGCGCCTCGATCCGCTGCTCAAGGGTCGCACGCAACTGGATATCGCGGCGCGGCGTGGCAAGGACGGCACGTTTCTCGACAAGCTGCGCGTTACTTCGCCCACGACCGATCTGACCGCCAGCGGTGCCTATATAACCGGTGCCAGCATGGCGGACCTTGCGCTAACCGTGCAGGATGCTTCGCTGATTGAGCCCAGCCTCAAGGGTCCGGCCAAATTGAATGTCGATGCCGATCAATCCGGCGATGTCTGGACGATCCGCGCGGGCGCCTCCGGCCCCGGCGAGGCAACGCTGACGGCGGATGGCACGGTCAGCGTAATCGGCGGCAAGCCGGGCCTGTTCGATCTGCGCGCCAGCGCCGTAGCCAGCGACTTTGCGCCCTATTCCACGCTTGCGGGTCGTGATCTGGGTGGTGCGGCCAGCGTTGTGGTTGACGCAAAGGGCAATGTCTCGGACCTCAGCGGGCAGGCGGATCTGGTGATGAACGGACAGGATCTGGCCGTTGGCATCGCGCAGGCCGATGCAATCCTGCGCGGCACCTCCAGCGCGGAAATCTCAGCCCAGCGAAGCGCCGATGGCGGGTTGACGCTGAGCAAGGGTTTGCTGAGTACGCCGATGATCGACGCCGATGTCGAGGGCTTCATGGGCGCCGATGGCACTGCGCAGGGCAAGGCCGACATCACCGGCAATGACCTTGCCGTGGGTATCCCGCAGGTTGACCGCATCCTGCGCGGCAACTCGCGCGCGCAGATCGAGGCGCTTCGCAGCGCCGATGGCACCATCACGATCAAGCGTGGGGACGTGAAAACCCCGATGATCGACGCCAATGCTACGGGTTTCTACGCCGCCAATGGCAGCGCCGAGGCCAGTGTCGATGTGACCGGCGACAGTATCGCCATTGGGATCCCGCAGGTCGACCAACTGCTGCGCGGCCGCTCCAGCCTCAAGGCCGAAGTGGCGCGCGGCGCGGACGGTACGCTGACGATCAATCAGGCCGATCTGGATACGTCTCAATTGACGGCCAAGGCATCAGGCACGGTTGGCACCGACGGCTCCTCGGCGGCGACGATCGATGCGCGGCTGGCCAATGTTGCGCTATTTGCGCCGGGTATTCCCGGCCCCGCGACCGCAAACGGCACGATCCGCGGCGATGGCAGCGGCTATGTGGTTGATCTGGACGCAACCGGCCCGGCGGGCATTGCGGCGGATGTTTCCGGCCGTGTCGGCAACGACGGCACAATGAACCTCAGTATCGATGGCAACGCACCTTTGGCGCTGGCCAATTCGTTCATCAGCCCGCGCAGCCTGTCTGGCCTCGCGCAGTTCAGCCTGCGCGTGAACGGCCCGCCTGCGCTGTCGTCGGTCACCGGCACGATCACTACCAGCGGCGCGGGGCTGGCCTTGCCCAAGGTCAAGCTGGCGCTGGAGGGGATCAACGCAAACATCCGTCTGGACGGTTCTGCTGCGCAGATAGATATCGGCGCGGGCGTCAACACTGGCGGGAGGCTGGCGGCGAATGGGCGCATCGGCCTGACCGCCCCCTATCAGGCCGATATAGCGGCCGATTTGAAGAATATCGGCATCACCGATCCGGGTCTCTACACGACTACAGCAAACGGGCGCATCACTTTTAGAGGGCCCGCGACTGGCGGCGCGAAGATCGCCGGGCAGATCAATCTGGGCGAGGTCAACGTGCGCGTGCCCAGCGGGGCCATTGCGTCGGGCGCGAACCTGCCCGGCCTGCGCCACGTGAACGAACCCGCTGCCGTGCGCCGCACCCGCGCCTTTGCCGATATGCTAGACAACGGCGGCAATGGCGGCCCCGGCACCGACAACGGTGGTGGGGTGGCCTATGATCTTGACGTGCGGGTCAACGCGCCTGCGCGCATCTTTATCCGGGGGCGGGGCCTCGACGCCGAACTGGGCGGCGCGCTGCGCCTGCGCGGCACCACGGCGCAGGTCATCCCCGAGGGTCAATTCGATTTGATCCGGGGGCGACTGGATCTGTTGGGCAAACGGCTGGACCTGACCGAAGGGTATCTGCGGATGCAGGGCAGTTTTGTGCCGTTCCTGCACCTTGTCGCACAGACCACCAGCGGTGACATTCAGGTGCTGATCGGCATCGACGGCCCGGCGGACGAGCCTGAGATCACCTTTACCTCGCAGCCGGAACTGCCTGAGGATCAGGTCGTCTCGCAGCTGATTTTCGGGCGCGACATCAGTCAGATTTCAGCCTTTCAGGCGCTGCAACTGGCATCGGCCGTCGCGACGCTGGCCGGCAAGGGTGGTGGTGGCGTTGTTGGCAAGCTGCGCAAGGGCTTTGGCCTCGATAATCTGGACGTGACCACTGGCGCGGACGACCAGACCGAGGTGCGCGCGGGCAAGTACCTGTCCGACAATCTTTATTCCGAGGTCGAAGTGGACAGCGATGGCCAGAGCCAGATCAACCTGAACCTTGAGATCAACAAAAGGCTCAAGGCCAAGGGCAGCTTTGGCGCCGACGGCGACAGCGGTTTGGGTATATTCTTTGAGAAAGATTATTGACGCTGACTGAGGCATCGTTTGCGCGGCTTGGCTTGCCCGGACGAACGGCAAGTATTGGCGCACTGCCTGCCATCGGCTAACCTGTGGCGAAATGCCCAAGGGAGGACGCCCCATGCAAATGAGCGACACACGCACGATCGAGGCAGACAAGGCCACCGTTTGGGCCGCGCTACTCAGCCCCGAGGTGCTGAAGGAATGCGTGCCGGGCGCGACCGAGGTGACCGGCAGCGCCGAGGACGGGTTTGAGGCGGTCGTCACGCAAAAGGTCGGCCCGGTCAAGGCTACCTTTCGCGGTGCCGTCACCATCAGCAACGTGGTGGATCAAACCAGCCTCACCCTGACAGGCGAAGGCAAGGGCGGCGCGGCGGGTTTTGCCAAAGGTGCCGCCGATGTGCGCCTCGATGAGGCGGACGGCGTCACCACGCTGAGCTACGATGTCGAGGCCAAGGTCGGCGGCAAGCTGGCGCAGCTGGGCAGTCGCATCGTCGATGGGTTTGCCAAGAAGATGGCCGACCAGTTCTTTACCCGCCTCGAAGAGGTGATTGAGGGGCCAAAGGAAGGCGATGACGAACCCGAGGCCGAGAAAAAGGGCTGGCTGAAGCGGCTTATCACCTAAGATTTTTTGCCATCCGCGCCGCCACATCCCGCCCGCTGGCATAGGCGCCATGCGCCGTTGCCTGCCAATTTGGCGAAAACGCCTCACCGGCAAATGCGACGCTGCCGGTCTCGCGCGTGATCATGTCGCGCCGGAACTGCGCCCAGCCGGGACGGGCGTGGGAATACGATCCCAGCACCAATGGATCGGTCGTCCAGTTAGTGGTGGCGGTGCCGGTGATCCGACCCTCGATCTGCGTCCCGAAAGCATCAACAAGAGCGCCGCGCGCATAGTCGATCATGGCCTCAGGCCCTGCCATCACTAGCGTATGCGCGAGTGCTCCGGCCATATGGCACAGCATCATGGGCGCATCCCCATGCACGATTTGGAAATTAGTCGCTATATCGTGGCCGCTCTGTTGAACTGACAAAAACCGGGTCTGGGTCATTTCCTGCGGCAGCGCATCCATGGCGAAGGCGACCTTTTCATAAATCCCGCACGGAACGCGGTCGAGTTCGAACGCCAGATCGGCGGCAGGGCCGGGGCTAAAGTGGATTGCGCCGCGCGTGAGGACATTGGTCGATGCGGTAACAATTACACCCGCCGCCTCCAGCTTGCCCTGATCCATGGTCACGCTTGCGCCAGTGCCGCGCTGGTGGATGGCCTTCACAGCAACGCCGGTGCGGATGTTCAGCCCCTCGGCCATCGCTGTGATAAGCGCGCCATAACCTGACAGAACGGGCCAGTTGTGATCGGTGTCCCGGTAATCGGCATAGGCCGAGGCGGACACGTCCCCGCCGTCATCCCCGGCCATCAATGCCACGATCAGCCGCACCGACGGTGTCCAGCGCCCGGCATCGGGCAGCACCTCGGGAATCGGCACGTCGCGGTTTGAGGCCTCAATGGCCTCGAAGGCATGGGTAACGGCCGCGCCGTATTCTGCGATTTCCTCTGTATTGCCGAACGCGCCGTCGGTCCAAACCATAAACGGATTGGCGACGTCCTGCTGCCGGTAGGTAGCCCCTAGTCGATCCGCCCATGCGACCAGCGGGTTTTCGTCTGCGCAATGCAGCCAGTGACAGCCATGATCCCACGGCTTGGGCAGGCCCGCCTCTGCCGTATAGGCACGCCCGCCGACGCGTGTCGCCGCCTCAAGCACCACATAAGAAATGCCGCGCGCCTCGCATTCCAACGCCGCGCCGATACCGGCGGCGCCTGCGCCAACGATGATGATCTGAGGATCGCTCATGTGATCTGCCTTTCTGTCGGGGGTCGCCGATTGCGCGATTGCCCTTGGCCGCGAATGATATAGGTTCCGCGCAACCCGCAAAACCCCGGAGGCCGGACCATGACAGCTATCGTTGACGTCCAGAACATGGGCAAGGTCTATGGCGGCGGACATGTCGCGCTCAAGGACGTGTCGCTCGCGATTGAAGAGGGCGAGATCATCGCGCTGCTCGGCCCCAACGGCGCGGGCAAGACGACGCTGATCTCGGCGCTTTGCGGTATCGTCACGCCGACCAGCGGAAGCGCCACTGTTGGCGGGCATGACGTGATCACCGGTTATCGCAAGGCGCGCGCGATGATCGGGCTGGTCCCGCAGGAAATCGCGCTGGAGCCGTTCGAGAAGGTCATCAACACGGTTCGTTTCTCGCGCGGCCTCTTTGGCAAGTCCCGCGACGATGCGCTGATCGAGAAAATTTTGCGCCAGCTCAGCCTCTGGGACAAGCGCGGGTCGCGCACCCGCGAGCTGTCGGGCGGGATGAAGCGCCGCGTGCTGATCGCCAAGGCGCTCTGCCACGAGCCGCGCGTTCTGTTTCTGGACGAACCGACCGCAGGCGTCGATGTCGAGCTGCGCCGTGACATGTGGCAGATCGTCGAAGAGCTGCGCAAATCCGGCGTCACCATCATCCTGACCACGCATTACATCGAAGAGGCCGAGGCGATCGCCGACCGCATCGCCGTCATCAACAAAGGCGAGATCCTGCTGGTCGAGCCCAAGGCCGACCTGATGGCCCGCATGGGCCGCAAGACCCTGCGCATCGATTTGACCGAGCCATTGCCAGCTGTGCCCGATACGCTGGCCGACTATGATCTGACGCTGGGCGAGGGCGGTCAATCACTAAGCTACACCTACGATTCCACCGGCGAGCGGACGGGCATCACGCGCCTCTTGCAGGCCATCGCGAACGAAGGATTATCGCTGAGCGACATCCAGACCACGCAAAGCAGCCTGGAAGAGATATTCGTCGGGCTGATAAATGAGGGCGAGCAATGAACTTTCCAGCGATCTGGGCGATCTACCTCTATGAAATGAAGCGGTTCTTTCGCACCCTGATGGAGAGCTTGCTGTCGCCCGTCATCTCGACCTCTCTTTATTTCGTGGTCTTTGGCGCCGCGATCGGCAGCCGCATCGATCAGGTCGAGGGCATTAGCTACGGTGCGTTCATCGTGCCGGGCCTCATCATGCTCAGCGTCATGACGCAGGCAATCAGCAACGCGTCCTTTGGCATCTATTTCCCGAAATTCATCGGCACGATTTTCGAGTTGCTGTCGGCCCCGGTTAATTTCCTTGAAATTGTGCTGGGCTATGTCGGCGCGGCGGCGACGAAATCGCTGATCATCGGCATCGTGATCCTTGTCACCGCAGGCTTCTTTGTCGACATCCAAATCATGCACCCGTGGGCGATGCTGGCCTTTCTGCTGCTCACCTGCATCAGTTTCAGCCTGTTTGGCTTTATCATCGGCATCTGGGCGGAAAACTTTCAACAGCTACAACTAATCCCGCTCCTGGTGATCACGCCGCTGATCTTCCTCGGCGGCGCGTTCTACTCCATCTCGATGTTACCCGAAAACTGGCAGACGGTGGCGCTGTTCAATCCGGTGGTTTACCTTGTTTCGGGGTTTCGCTGGTCCTTCTTTGGCACGGCAGATGTCGGCGTCGGCTGGTCACTGCTGGCCATTGCGGGCTTTACCGGTATCTGCATGGGGATCGTCTGGTGGATATTTAGAACCGGATACCGGATCAAATCCTGACCCCCAGCCCAACATTTTTGCAATAAGGCGTCCGCGCCGCGCCCTGCCGCCTTGTTTCAAAGTCCTTAGGATTATACATCGCTCACATGACAAAATGGTCCACCCTCAAATCCCGCCTGCCGTTCATCAAATCGCACCCGCGCGTGGCGGTCGTGCGCCTCAGCGGCACTATCGGCACAGGCCGCATGTCGCTGAACGATGAGACGCTCGCGCCCATGCTTGAAAAGGCGTTTAAAAGGGGCAAGCCGCGGGCGGTCGCCTTGCTGATCAACTCGCCCGGCGGATCGCCTGTTCAATCGTCGTTGATTGCGGGTCGTATCCGGCGGCTTGCCGAGGACAAGGGCGTGCACGTCCATGCCTTTGTCGAGGATGTCGCAGCCTCCGGCGGCTATTGGCTGGCGGCGTCGGCGGATGATATCTGGGTCGATTTCGGATCAATCGTCGGGTCCATCGGCGTCATCTCGGCGGGCTTTGGCCTGCCCGTGTTTCTGGCCCGTCAGGGGATCGAGCGGCGCGTGCATACCTCGGGCAAGTCGAAATCGACGCTGGACCCGTTCCTTCCGCAAAAGCAAGAGGATGTTGACCGCCTCAAGGATCTGCTCGAGGACATGCACAGCGGCTTTATCGCTTATGTCAAGGAACGGCGCGGGGCCAAATTGGCCGACAACCCTGATATTTTCACCGGCGAATTCTGGCTGGGCCGTCGCGCGGTCAAGCTGGGGCTGGTCGATGGCGAAGCGCACATGGTGCCCAAACTGCAAGAGCTATACGGCAAGGACGTGCGCCTGATGCAATATGGTCGCAAGAAGGGCCTGCTGTCGCGCTTTGGCGTTACACTTGTCGAAGACACCATCGCCGCTGTCGAGAACCGCGCGCATTTCGCGCGCTTCGGGCTGTAGCCGCGTGATCATCAAAATCGTCATGCTCTTTCTGGTCGGCATGGTCGTTCTGGCCATGTTTGGGCGCTTGCGCTTTCCCGGGCAGAAACGTCTGGCGGCGGCCAAGTGCCCGAAATGCGGCAAGTACAGGATCGGCAAGGGGCCATGCCCCTGCCAGAAGGGCATACATAAATGATGGTCTGGGCATTTGCGGGGCTGGGGCTGGTTATCCTGCTGCTGGCGGGCGATGCGCTGGTCAAGGGCGCGGTCAACCTCAGCCTGCGGGTCGGTATCCCGGCGCTGATCGTCAGCCTGACGATCGTGGCCTTTGGCACGTCGGCACCCGAATTGCTGATCTCGATCAACGCCGTCCTGATGAACAAGCCGGGGCTGGCACTGGGCAATGTCATCGGCTCGAACACTGCCAATGTGCTGCTGGTGCTGGGCCTGCCTGCGATCCTGTCGGTGATCCATTCGTCACAGTGTGACACGCGCAAGACCTATGTTTATATGCTGATCGCCAGCGTGTTGTTCATAGGGCTGGCGTTCGTTGGCATCTTTACCTTCTGGTCGGGGCTGATCCTGCTGGCGGCGCTGGCGCTGGTCATGTTCATCCTTGCGCGCGATGCGCGCAATCATCGCCGGGCTGAGCGTGCCTGTCCTGCCGAAGGGATCGAAGGCGCTGACCCCAATATGCCGTGGTGGCAGATCGCCGTTTTTCTGGTGCTGGGCCTCGTCGGCCTGCCGCTGGGGGCTGATTTGCTGGTCGACAACGCGTCGATCATCGCGCGCGACTATGGCGTCAGCGATGCCGTGATCGGCCTGACGCTGGTGGCACTGGGCACGTCGCTGCCGGAACTGGCGACCACCATCATGGCCGCCCTGCGCAAGCAGGCGGACGTGGCGCTGGGCAACGTCATCGGCTCGAATATGTTCAACCTGTTGGGCATCATCGGCGTCGCCTCGCTGATCAGGCCGATCCCGGTCGATGTCGAATTCCTGCGCTTTGACCTGAGGGTCATGCTGGCCGCGTCACTGGCGCTGATCCCGTTTGTTTTCCTCAAGGTCGATATAGGTCGCGTGATTGGCGTCATCTTGACCGTGGTCTATCTGGCCTATGTGACCATCATATTGATCTAAGGGAGGGGCGCATATGGGACGTGCATTGGTAACTGGGGCCGGCAAAAGGCTGGGCCGCGCGATGGCGCTGGAACTGGCGGCGCGTGGCCATGACGTGGCTGTGCACTATCACAGTTCGGACAGCGGCGCCGAGGCTGTCGCCGGCGAGATTCGCGCATTGGGCCGCAGTGCCGCCCCCCTTCAGGCGGATTTGTTGAACGAGGATGAGGTCACGCGCCTCTTGCCTGCCGCCGCCGAGGCGTTGGGCGGGCCGATCACGGTGCTGGTCAACTCGGCCTCGATCTTTGACTACGATACGCTGGAAAGCGCGACGCGCAGTAGCTGGGATCGCCATTTCGGATCGAACCTGCGCGCGCCTTTCGTGCTGACGCAGGCGCTGGCGGCGCAGGTGCCGGACCCTGAGATTGACGAGAACGGCGAACCGGTGGCCCAAGGCCTCGTCGTCAATATGATCGACCAGCGCGTGCGCAAGCTGACGCCGGAATTCATGACCTATACACTGGCCAAGATGGGACTCTGGGCGTTCACCCAGACCGCCGCGCAGGCGCTGGCGCCGCGTGTGCGCGTCAACGCCATAGGCCCCGGCCCGACCCTGCGCGCCACCCGCCAAAGCGAGGCGCATTTTGCCGCGCAGCGCGCCACCACAGTGCTGGAAAGAGGCGCGAATGTGCAGGATATCACCGGCGCCCTGGCCTATTTTCTGGGTGCGTCCGCAGTGACCGGGCAGTTGCTATGCATAGATGGTGGACAGCATCTGGGATGGAAGACTCCGGACGTTCTGGGGGTTGAATAGACGCTTGTAGCGCCTTGGCTGACGAAAGTTCTGCACTGTGTTAGATTTTGTTGAGCGGGCGTTCAGAAAACTCCAGCATTATCAATATATTGCAAAGTATCACAATATTTACCAAATAAAGTCAGTAGCTTGAAGGTCTGCCTAAAAATTAAGCAAATCAGCGAAGTCTGCTGTCAACAAGGGAAATTTCAGGGTTACGCAAAGTTACCCGCAGAGTTATCCACAGAAAGCGTGGACAGGATTCCCCTTGTGCGCGCACGCCCAAGATTGCAGCAGGGCGGCAGAATCATATCTATAGGCCCATGACCGACCAAACTCCGCAAACCCCCGTGCCGACCGGCTACAAGGTGATCCAGTCCTATCTGCGCACGCTCGACGGCTCGCCGGGTGTTTACCGCATGCTGGATGCACAAGCGCGCGTGCTTTATGTTGGCAAGGCGCGCAATCTGAAGGCGCGCGTGTCCAGCTATGCGCGCCCCACCGGGCACACGGGTCGCATCATGCGGATGATAGACGCGACCGCCTCGATGATGTTCCTGACGACAGCGACCGAAACCGAGGCGCTGCTGCTGGAGCAGAACCTGATCAAGCAGCTGAAACCCAAATACAACGTGCTGCTGCGCGACGATAAATCGTTCCCGAATATCCTTGTGACGAAAACGCACGACTATCCGATGATCAAGAAGCATCGCGGGGCCAAGCGGGAAAAGGGCGCGTATTACGGCCCCTTCGCCAGCGCGGGCGCGGTCAACCGCACGCTGGCGCAGCTTCAGCGCGTGTTCCAACTGCGCAATTGCACGGATTCGGTGTTCGAGGCACGCACGCGCCCGTGCCTGCAATATCAGATCAAACGCTGCACTGCGCCCTGCGTCGGCTACATCTCAAAGGACGAATACATCGCGCAGGTCGGCGATGCCGAGCGGTATCTGAGCGGTAAATCCACCGAAATTCAGGAAAAGCTGGCTGGCCAGATGGCCGAGGCCTCGGAGCAGATGGAGTTTGAGCGCGCGGCCGCCCTGCGCGACCGGATCAAGGCGATGACGCAGGTTCAGACGGCGCAGGGGATCAATCCGCGCAGCGTGGACGAGGCCGACGTGATCGCGCTGCATCTGGACCAGGGGCAGGCCTGCGTTCAGGTGTTCTTTATCCGGGCGGGGCAGAACTGGGGCAACCGTGACTTTTATCCTCGTGTCGGCGTGGACGTCGAGGCGCCCGAAGTGCTGGAAGCCTTCATCGGCCAGTTCTACGACACCAAGGAGCCGCCCCGCCAACTGATCCTGTCGGGCGAAATCGAAAGCCCCGATCTGATGGCCGAGGCCCTCACCGGCAAGCTGGGTCGCAAGGTCACTCTGCTGGTCCCCCAACGCGGCGAAAAGGCCGAGTTGGTGGAGTCGGCCCTGCGCAACGCGCGCGAAAGCCTCGCCCGCAAGATGGCCGAGAGCGCGACGCAAGCAAGGCTGCTGCGCGGCGTCGCCGATGCGTTTGGTCTGGACGGCCCACCCCAGCGGATTGAGGTCTATGACAACAGTCACATTCAGGGCGCTTTCGCGGTCGGTGCGATGATTGTCGCGGGGCCCGAGGGCATGATGAAAAACCAGTATCGCAAGTTCAACATTCGTGGCGATGATATGACTCCGGGTGACGATTTCGGCATGATGAAGGAGGTGCTGCAACGCCGCTTCAAGCGCCTGCTGAAGGAGGATCCGGACCGCACCAAGGGCACTTGGCCCGACCTCTTGCTGATCGACGGCGGGGCGGGGCAGGTCAGCGCGGTGCGCGGAATCATGAACGACATGGGCGTGAGCGAGATCCCGATGGTCGGCGTCGCCAAGGGGATCGACCGCGATCAGGGCAAGGAGGAATTCCACCGCACCGGCCAGCATCCCATCGCGCTGCCGCGCAATGATCCGGTATTGTATTTCATCCAGCGCTTGCGCGATGAGGCGCACCGCTTTGCCATTGGCACGCACCGCGCAAAACGCTCCAAGGCGGTCAGCGCGACGCCGCTTGACGATGTGCCGGGCGTCGGTGCAGCGCGCAAACGCGCGCTGCTGGCGCATTTCGGCAGCGCCAAGGCGGTCGGTCGCGCTGCTCTGGCTGATCTCAAGGCCGTCGATGGCGTTTCCGAAGGTCTGGCGCAGAAGGTCTATGACTACTTCCACGACAAGGGGTAGGGCGGGCGCAACGCGGGGCTTTAACCCCCATCCCAAGCGGGATAGACATGGGCCATGACATGGACCGTCCCGAATATCCTGACGCTTTTGCGTTTGTTGGCCGCGCCCGGTGTGGCGGTCATGTTCCTTTATTTCACGCGCCCCTATGCGGACTGGTTCGCGCTGCTGCTGTTCGTCTCGGCGGCGATTACGGACTGGTTCGACGGCTACATCGCCCGCTCGTGGAAGCAGGAGACAAGGCTGGGCGCGATGTTGGACCCGATCGCAGACAAGGCGATGGTCGTGATCGCGCTGATGGTCATCGTCGGCTATTCGCCGATGTCGCCGTGGTTGGTGCTGCCTGCAACTGTGATCCTGTTCCGCGAAGTGTTTGTGTCGGGTCTGCGCGAATTTCTGGGCGACACCGCGGGCACGCTTAAGGTCACCAAACTGGCCAAGTGGAAGACGACCGCACAGATGGTCGCCATTGCCACCCTCTTTTCCCAAGGCGTGTTCGAGCACTACTTTGGCATGTCCACCTTCGGCATGGACCCAGAAATGGTCGATGCGATCCTGATGGGCGTCGAAGAGGATGTGCTGGGTCTGGGCTGGAAATTGAATGGCATGATCTTTACATGGCACGCGGGGCTGTGGCTGCTGTGGCTGGCGGCGGGTCTGACGGCGATCACGGGCGTCGACTACCTGCGCAAGGCGCTGCCTTATCTGAAGGATGATCGCTGATGGATGTTCTATATTTCGCATGGGTGCGCGAGCGGATCGGCCTGCCGCGCGAGGCCGTTCAAACCGATGCCGCAACGGTGCAGGACCTTGTGGACGAGCTTCGCAAGCGTGAGGCGCGATATGAGATGGCGTTTTCCGATCTGGCCGCCCTGCAGGTCGCCGTCGATCAGGAACTGGCGGGCTGGAACACACCTCTTGCGGGCGTGCGCGAGGTCGCGTTTTTTCCGCCCATGACAGGTGGCTGAGGCCATGGATATCCGCGTGCAGGAGGCGCCGTTCGACCTTGGCGCCGAGGCCAGTGCATTCGCCGCGCGCCAGACGGGCATGGGCGCGGTCGTCACCTTTACCGGCATCGTGCGCGATCTGAACGGCGACCTGGATCACATGCAGATCGAGCATTATTCGGGCATGACCGAAAAGGCCCTGCGCGCCATTGCCGAAGATGCGCATGCGCGCTGGGATCTGGGTGGCAGCCTGATCATCCACCGCCATGGACGGTTGGCGCCAGATGACATGATCATGATGGTCGCCACCGCGTCACGCCACCGCAAGGATGCGTTCGAAGCGGCGATGTTCCTGATGGATTACTTAAAATCCCGCGCGCCCTTCTGGAAGAAGGAAGCGACTGGCAAAGGCACTGCTTGGGTGGCCGCGCGCGACGAAGATGAAGACGCGCTCAAGGATTGGCAATAACCTGCTGTCCGCTGTGCCGCTTAACGCATGAGATCAGGCAGATCGCCGGTTAACCCCGCCGCCTCGCGCATCAATGCGCGGCGCAGAGGGGCGGCAGCCTGCACTGCGCCCATACCCAGATCGCGGACCGCGCGCAGTAGCGGATTGTCGCTGGAAAACAGGCGGTTACTGAGGTCAGTTGTTGCCGCCAGCGCTGCCGTATCAAAGCGCCGCCAGCGTTGATAGCGCTCCAACACGTCGGGCGCGGCCATATCCTCGCCGCGTGTCTGCGCCTCGGTCAGCACTTGGGTCAGAGCCGCGACATCGCGCAGCCCGGCGTTCAGGCCCTGACCTGCAACCGGATGCATGCCATGCGCCGCATCGCCCACCAGCGCCACGCGCGGAGCGATAAAATGGTTAGCAAGGCTCAGGCCCAGTGGATATGTATAACGCTTGCCGGTCAGCGAAATCTCCCCCAGAAAATCGCCAAAGCGGGGACGCAGCACGCCCATGAAATCGGCGTCGCTCAGCGCGGCAAAGGCGGCGGCGGTCGCGTCACTCTCGCTCCAGACAATGGACGACATATTTCCGGGTAGTGGCAGGATCGCCAGCGGTCCCGGCGGCATGAAAAACTGATGCGCGATGCCATTATGGGGCTTTTCATGCGTCACGGCGCAGACCAGCGCCGTCTGTCCATATTGCCAGCCCGTGCGCCGGATGCCCGCCCGCTGCGCCGTGCCAGAATTGCGCCCGTCCGAGCCGACGATCAGCCGCGTGCGGAGTACCTTGCCCGAGGCCAGCGTCAGCGTGGCGCCTGAGGCGTCCACCTCCTGCGCGATCACGGCGTCGCCGGAAATCGTGGTGATGCCTGCAACCTCGTCCATCGCATCTAGAAAGGCGGGGCGCAGAACGCGGTCCTCGCACATATGGCCCATAGGGCCTTCCTCTAGCTCGGCGTGGTCGAAATGCAGCGAAAAGGGCGTGAGGGGGCCAGCGCCCGCGCGCCCGTCGCTGACCTTGATCTCCAGCATGGGCTGGGTGCGATCCTTGATCCTGTGCCAGATGCCGATGGCGCGCAGCAGGCGCACAGACGCTAGCGCCAATGCGTAAGAGCGCCCGTCAAATGCAGCATCGTCCCGCTCGGGGCGGGGCAGGGCATCGACGACGGTGACGGAAATCCCCCGCTGCGCCAGCGCCAATGCCAAGGCGGGGCCGTTCAGACCACCGCCGACGATCACGATATCACTGTCCATTTTCATGGCTCTCACTATGGCGAGGATTGCGGGATTGTCCATGCGCCACCCTGCCGCTAGAGCGTTTCGGGTTTAAGTTGAGACACAACTTGAATCCGAAACGCGTGATGCGTGAATTAGGTTGCGGGCGTTTCAAGACAAACTTGTGATTCAAGTTTATCCCGAAACGCTTTAGGGTCGCCGCAATTGCAGAAATTCAGGCGAGGGCGGGCAATGCAGGACTGGCTGAACATGAGCGCGGCGGATCTGGGCCGCGGCATCGGTGCAGGCGATATCGACCCGGTGGCCCTGACGGATACCTACCTCGCTGCGATTGATGCCCATCCCGCATCGGCGCGCATCTATAGCGCCGTCACGCATGACCGCGCCCGTAGCGAGGCCGCAGCCGCCAGCGCCCGTGCGCAGTTAGGCCAGAGGCGTGGGTTACTCGACGGTGTGCCGATCAGTTGGAAAGATCTCTTTGACAGCGCCGGCACCGCGACCGAGGCAGGCAGTCGCCTGTTGGCTGGCCGTGTGCCGGATCGTGACGCAGAAGTACTACAAAACGCCACTGCCGCCGGCCTCGTTTGCCTTGGCAAAACGCATATGAGCGAGTTGGCTTTTTCGGGCCTTGGCCTTAACCCCATGACCGCGACGCCGCCTTGCATCAATGACGCAGGTGCCGTCGCGGGCGGTTCGTCCTCGGGCGCGGCGGCGAGTGTGGCGCATGGGCTGGCCGCCGCGGGGATCGGCAGCGACACGGGCGGGTCGGTCCGCGTGCCTGCCGCGTGGAATGATCTGGTCGGGCTCAAGACGACGGCGGGCCGGGTATCAGCGCGCGGCACTGTGCCGCTGGCCGCGCGGTTTGATACGGTCGGCCCGTTGACCCGCAGCGTCGAGGACGCAGCGCTGTTACTGGCCGCACTGGAGGGGCGCACAGCGCCTGATCTACGCGGTGCATCGCTGACGGGAATGCGATTTGCCACGCTGCAAAATACGGTGATGGATGGCGTCCGCGACGCACCAAAGCGTGCTTATCTCGCAGCGGTGGAGCGGCTGGAGGCGGCGGGTGCGACGATCACCCCCCTTACCGCCCCCGAAGTGGATGACGCGATGGACCTCGCGGCAACGCTGTTTTCCGCCGAGGCCTATGGTACATGGGGCGCGGTGATCGAGGCCGACCCCGACAAGATGTTCGGCCCGATCCGCGACCGGTTTCGCGGCGGTAGGGGCATTACTGCGCCTGAATTTGTCTCGGCGTGGCAACGGCTGGACGCGCTGCGCACAGTGTGGGCCGCGCGCGTGGCCGGATACGATTGCGTGCTGATGCCGAGCGCGCCCAACATGCCGCCCAACGCAGAGCGCCTGATCAGCGACGGCAACTATTACGTAACGGAAAACCTTCTGACCCTGCGCAACACCCGCGTCGGCAACCTGATGGGCCTTGCCGCGATCACCCTTCCAACGGGTGTGCCGAGTTGCGGTATCATGCTGTGCGGTGCGGCTATGGGCGAGGAAAGACTGCTGCGTATCGCCAAGGCGGCCGAGACCGCGCTGGGTTAAGCCTTTGAATTGGGTATTATTACCAAGAAGAAACCTAGTCTGCCAAAAATACCACAATCAGCCGAGTGAGCATATGGTTTCGCTGGACGGATGCGCGCGCAGCGCGTAGTTTTAGGCCATACGGGGCGATCATGATCCCGAACCTGAGGCAGTAATACATGTTTTCCGAGCGGTTTCCGAACCTTGCGGCCTATGCTGTGGCGCGCCCTTGCAAGTTTACTTGCATTGGTAGCCATTCGCGCGTGGCCCGGATGCAAACCCTTCAGGACAATGATGAAATCAGCCGGACCGGGGGCGCGCTTGCGCCTCTTCCGGGGCGGATTGGCGCATCGCGCCGATCCTCTGGACGATAAGGACGAGGGACGAGATGGCATATCAGACACGCGGACGGGATCCTCTGTTGGATAGCAACATGGCGCAGGCGATCGAGAAACGCGGCAAGGAATTGCTGGGCCTCGCCCTGTTCGGCATGGCTGTGCTGGCCGCAATGATGTTCGCCTCCTACAGTCCCGAGGACCCCAGTTGGCTGTCGGCGGTCGACACGCCCGTGCAGAATTGGCTGGGCCAGACGGGTGCCACCATCGCTGCGACGCTTTTCATGGTCGTTGGCTGGGGCGCTTGGGGCGTGGCCGTCGTTCTGGCGGCGTGGGGCGCGCGCTTCGTGCTGCACCGCGGGCAAGAGCGGGCGATGGCGCGGGTGATTTTCGCCCCGATCTGGGTGGCGGTGCTGTCCCTCTACGCCGCGTCGCTGACGCCCGGCGGTGAATGGTATGCCAGCCACAGCTTTGGCCTTGGCGGCATTTTTGGCGATACCGTTATGGGCGCTGCATTGGGCATTCTGCCCATTGGTGCGGCGGCGGGGCTAAAGCTGTTGTCGCTGATCCTTGGTGTTGTGATGTTGGTCCTTGGCGCGTTCGTCACCGGGTTTGAGCGCAGCGAGATCCGTCGCGGTCTGCGATATTTGGCGTTGGGCGTCATCATGGTCTATTCGGTGCTGATCGGCCTTGTGTCGCGCGGAGTCTCCGGGGCTGCCGCAGCCGCGCAAAGCGCGCGCAGCAATGCACAGGCACGCCGCGCCGAGCCTGAAATGGCGGCAAATGCACCAAGCTTCAGCCGCAGCGCCCATGCCAAAGTCTATGACGAGACCGCCGAGTCTGCCTTGCATGCGCCCCAGCGGCCTGCGGAAAAGCAGGGCGGCCTCTTGGGTCGTATGCCGTCCCTCATGCGCAAGCCCGAGCCGATGCCGACCCCCGAGCTGGTCGAGCTGGAGTCAATTGCCGGCGACAGACCCATGCCCGGCGAGGACCGCATCAAGGAAAAGATCGCCGATATCATCAAGTCGCGTGTGCGGTCAGCACCTGCTGCCCCGATACAGCAAGCCGCTGCTGCTGCCGCTGCGCGTGGTGGACGGCGCGGGCCCATACCCCTTGTGCTGGACACGACCCGCCTGGCACACCTACCGCCCGAGCCGCCGCTGACATCGCCAGGCGTCACCCTGCCGCCCGAGCCGCAGCTGAGCGCGCCGCGCATGGCTGCGCCGCAAGCCGCGCCCATGCCGCAGGCCGACATCGCGCCGTCGCCCCATGATGAAGCGTATATCGATGCAGCGCTGGACGAGGATGAGGCGATCGTCCTTGACGACACAGCCCCGATGCCGCCGCAGCCAACTGCGCGCAACTACGCGCCCGAAACGCGAAAGGTTGTACAGCACACGCAGCGCAAGACGCCCGTTCCCTCGACCCGTGCCGCTGCCGAAGCGCAGCCCGCGCTGCAATTCGAGGAAAGCGTCAGCGCTCAATACGAGCTGCCCCCGCTTAGCCTGCTGTCCAGCCCCGAAAACATCACGCGCCACCACCTCAGCGACGAGGCGTTGGAGGAAAACGCACGCATGCTTGAGGTTGTGCTGGACGATTACGGCGTCAAGGGCGAGATCGTGTCAGTGCGCCCAGGCCCCGTCGTCACCATGTACGAGCTGGAGCCTGCGGCAGGCCTCAAGGCGTCCCGCGTGATCGGCCTCTCCGACGACATCGCACGCTCTATGTCGGCATTGTCTGCGCGCGTTTCCACCGTGCCGGGCCGCAGCGTCATCGGGATCGAACTGCCGAATGACAATCGTGAGATGGTATCGCTGCGCGAGATCCTGTCGACCCGCGATTTCGGTGATGGCAACCAAAAGCTGCCGCTGGCGCTGGGCAAGGATATCGGTGGCGATCCGATGGTCGCCAACCTCGCCAAGATGCCCCACTTGCTGATCGCGGGCACGACCGGATCGGGTAAATCCGTGGCGATCAACACAATGATCCTGTCGCTGCTTTACAAGCTGACGCCGGACGATTGCCGCATGATCATGATCGACCCCAAGATGCTGGAACTTAGCGTCTATGATGGCATCCCCCACCTGCTGAGCCCCGTTGTGACGGATCCCAAAAAGGCTGTCGTGGCCCTGAAATGGACCGTCGCCGAGATGGAAGAGCGCTATCGCAAGATGTCCAAGATGGGCGTGCGCAACATCGACGGCTATAACTCTCGCGTCGCTGACGCCCTCAGCAAGAACGAGATGTTCAGCAGAACGGTGCAGACCGGATTTGACGATGCCACCGGCGAGCCGGTGTTCGAAACCGAGAAGTTTGCACCCGAAAAGATGCCTTACATCGTCGTTATCGTTGACGAGATGGCCGACTTGATGATGGTCGCCGGCAAGGAAATCGAGGCTTGCATCCAGCGCCTCGCGCAGATGGCGCGCGCGTCGGGCATTCACATTATCATGGCCACGCAGCGTCCGTCGGTCGATGTCATCACCGGCACGATCAAGGCGAACTTTCCCACGCGTATCAGCTTTCAGGTGACGTCTAAAATTGACAGCCGCACCATTCTGGGTGAAATGGGCGCCGAGCAACTCTTGGGCATGGGCGACATGCTATACATGGCAGGCGGGGCCAAGATCACGCGCTGCCACGGCCCGTTCGTCAGTGACGAAGAGGTCGAAGAGGTCGTGAATCACCTCAAGGCGCAAGGCCCGCCAGTCTATGTCGGCAGCGTGCTGGAAGGGCCGGATGAGGACAAAGCCAGCAGTATCGACGCGGTTCTGGGTCTGTCGACAGGATCGGAAGGCGAGGACGCTCTATATGATATGGCCGTGCAAATCGCGATCACGGACCGCAAATGCAGTACGTCCTACATTCAGCGCAAGCTGGCCATCGGCTATAACAAGGCTGCGCGCCTTGTCGAGCAGATGGAGGATCAGGGCGTTGTGTCGGCCGCGAACCACGTGGGCAAGCGCGATATCCTCGTGCCCGAGCAACAATAAGGCGTTTTGAGTCAAGGTTGAGGTACAGCTAGAATTCGAAACGCTTTAGGCCCAACTGCCATGGGTCGGGGTGTGCAGCCACGCAATTTTGAACCATAACGGCGTCCTATCACGGGGGCGCCGTTTACGTTTTCACAGCGCCGGCGCCCTTGATAACCCGGCGCGGCCTGCTGATATGGGATTGCAGCCCCGATGCTATCGCATAACAGGTGCCGTGCGGGCAGAGTCGAAACCGAGGCAACATACCGCACCGAATCGAGGAGTCAGACCGTCATGAAATTATTTCCCGCCATCGCAGGTGCCGCGCTCAGCCTTGCCATCGCGCTGCCCGCAGCCGCGCAAAAGCTGCCCCTGACCGAGTTGTCGCGCTATCTGAACAGCTTTCAGACTGCGACAGGTGCGTTCACCCAGATCAATGACGACGGCACTATCAGCGAGGGCCAGTTGCTGATCAAGCGGCCGGGACGCGTGCGGTTTGAGTATAAGCCGCCCGAACAGATGCTGGTCGTCTCGAATGGCGACACTGTGGGCATCATCGACGGCAAGTCGAACGACGGCCCGCAGGGTTATCCGCTGCACCGCACGCCACTGTCGATCATCCTCGCGCGCAACGTGGATCTGACTCGCGCGCGCATGGTCACCGGCCATTCCAGCGACGGCAAGACGACGACCGTGCGCGCGCAGGATCCGGCGAACCCCGATTATGGCAGTATTGATCTGGTATTCACATCGAACCCGACCGAGTTGCGCCAATGGGTCATCAACGACAGCGGCGGCAGCCGCACGACGGTGATTCTGGGTGATCTGAAAAAGGATGTGCGTCTGGGCAATGACAAATTCGTCATTCCCGGCATCGGCACGGGGGGCGGCAAGATAAACCGCTGAAACGGGGGGCAAGGGGCGACTGCGCGCCGCCCCTTGCCCTGTTCAGTGTTGCCCGCTCAATTGCAGCGTTGTAACTGCGCCTGATAGTTTGCGGCGCGCGATTCGACGGTGCCTGCGACACGCACCAGCCACGCCTTGCCGTTGTAACTGCCGCGCGAATAGCCTGTGCGACCCTCGTGATATGCTAGGTAGTGATTGCGCGCGTCATACATCGGGATGTTCAGCGTCTTGCGCGACTTGGACATGTACCAGCCCATAAAGTCGGTCGCATCGTGGATGTTGTCGCGTCGCGCGCGCCGCGATCCGGCCTCGGCGACGTATTCATCCCAAGTGCCATCCAGCGCCTGACTGTATCCGAAGGCCGAGCTTTGCCGGCCCATCGGAATTATCCCCAGCGTATAGCGATAGGGCGTTCGTGCGTCCGAGACGAACTTGCTCTCTTGATAGATGGTGGCCATCTGGACATGGGTGGGTACACCCCAGCGACGCTCGGCGGCGCGAAAGGCGCGTCTGTATTCGGGGCGTTCCCGCAAAATTGCGCAGGCATCCTCCATCTGGCCGGGGGATTCCCCATATCCGCCGCCACGCCCGCAGGCTGCGACCAACACCAGTAGAAGGACCGCGCGAAGCTGTCTGCTCATAGCTGCCTCTGCTCTCGTTTTTTGGGGCAGTCTGCGCTGCCTTTGTTTATCCGAGCAGTGTAACCAATTTCACGCAAATGGGAAATCACGATTTTACTTTGCTTGCGGGCTGTTGCCGATAGGCAGGGCTAGGTGCCACCATATGCCGACAGACTGTTTCCAATCCGGGGGCGTATCAGCATTGGACAAAGCGCCCTTGTAACCTTTACCCTCAGCGTTTAGAGGCTGAATTTATGCTGAAAACACGCGCGAAATATCATTTGGGGCAGGTCGTCCGCCACAAGAAGCATCCATTTCGCGGTGTCGTCTTTGACGTGGATCCCGAATTTGCCAATACTGAGGAATGGTATTCGTCAATCCCCGAGGAAAGCCGCCCGGTCAAGGATCAGCCGTTCTATCACCTGCTGGCCGAAAACGATCAAAGCTATTATGTCGCTTATGTCAGCGAGCAGAATCTGATCGCGGACTACTCGGGCGAGCCGGTCGAGCATCCCGATATCGACGACCTCTTTGGCCCGTTTGAGGACGGGCATTACCCGCTACATTTCCAGCTGAACTGATATTTTGCACGCGGATTATTCTGCATTGGGGATAGTGGGCTATGCCCACCCTAGGCAGCGTCTGTAATCATTGAATATTCTCAGTACCCCAGTGCGCAACCGTCCTTGCGCGGGTCCGATGCGCCCTCCAGCACGCCATCGGGCCTAATCTGGATCGCCTGCGCACCGCCGATCGCCTCATCGGGAATCACCACCTTGTGGCCCAGATCCGACAGCTGCGCGCGCACCTCGTCCGGATAGCCACGCTCGACCTCCAGCACGCCGCCACCGGCGAAGGCGCGGGGCGCGTCGATCGCTGTTTGCGGGTCCATGCCGAAATCAGCGAGGTTCGAGACAAAGCGCGCGTGCCCGCAGGGCTGATACGCCCCGCCCATCACGCCGAAGGGCATGACTGTTTGGCTATTTTCCCGCAACATTCCGGGGATAATCGTGTGAAACGGTCGCTTGCCGCTCGCCAGTTCGTTCGGATGACCGGGCGCGAGGGAGAAGCCCGAACCGCGATTTTGCATCAGGATGCCGAACTTCTCGGATGCGATGCCGGAGCCGAAGCCGTGAAAGATCGAATAGATCAACGACACGGCCATGCGGTCCCGATCGACGACGGTGATGTAGACGGTATCGCGGTGCATCGCCTCGGTCAGCGGGGCAGCGGGGCCGAGCGCGCGTTTGGGGTCGATCATAGAGGCCAGTGCGCGCGCGGTCTCATGGCTCAGCATGAAATCGGTGCGGGCCGTATGATCTGGATCGGCGATGATGCGGCTGCGCGTGTCGTAGGCCAGCTTGGTCGCCTCGGCCTCGAGATGTACGCGCTCGGCACTGATCTGGTCGATGGCGGCTACGTCGAACTGCGCCAGAATGTTGAGGATCAGAATTGCGGTTGCGCCTTGGCCATTGGGCGGATGTTCGACCAGTTCGCGGCCCTTGTAGGTGCCGCTAATCGGCGTGGCGGGATCGCCGCGATGCGCGGCGAAATCGGCGGCGGCGTGTGTGCCGCCCGCAGCGCTAAGCGCAGCCAGCATATCGTTTGCGACCTCGCCCTCGTAGAAGGCGCTGGCACCATGGGCGGCCACGCGGCGCAGCACCTCGGCCTGTCCAGGCGCGCGAAACAGCGCGCCCATGTTGGGCACCGCGCCGTCGTGCAGGTAGTGCGTGCGCGCATGATCCTTCAGGACATGCGCGGATTCGATCCAGTCACGCGCGACGCGCGGCGCGACCGGTATGCCCTCATCTGCATAGCGAATAGCGGGGGCCAAAATTGCATCCAGTCCCAGTTTGCCATGCCTCTCGCTAAGCTGACAGAACGCATCGACTGCTCCGGGAATCGTGACGGCGTCGGCGGTGTAGAGCGGCACGGCGTCCAGACCACGATCGCGCAGCGCGTCTGCGCTGGCAGCACTAGGAGCGCGCCCCGAACCGTTGAAGGCCTGCACTCCGGTGTCGCCCGGCCCGCTGAACAGCACAAAGCAATCCCCGCCGATTCCGGTCATCTGTGGCTCGCAAATGCCCAGAAGAACCGAGCCAGCGATAGCAGCGTCCATAGCGTTACCGCCGCGTTCGAGAATGTCGATCGCCGTCTTGGCCGCAATGGGGTGTGACGTGGCGCACATGCCGCTAGACGCCAGAACGGGCGAACGACCGGGCAGATGAAAATCGCGCATTGCGAGGCTCCTGATTTGGGGTGCCTGCACGGTAGATCGCACCGCGCGATTTGCCAAGTTTTCGGAGATGTCGGGGAGGGGACTCCGCAACGCACCAAGGCTCAAGGGGAGGGGAAATCTCGGCACCGCACACTGGGTGGGGGCTATTAAGCGCGGTGCCGAGAGAAGCTATTTCAGCTACACCTCAATGAATGAACCTCCACTCTGGCATCAATGAGATCAGATATGGGCAAGTTTGCGGCGCGGCCGATTCTTGTGCTGTGGGCTCTGCTTGTCTGCGACGCGCCTGAAGTTGCTTGGTTGGGATCAGTGGACATGGCCATTGTCCACGCGAGTACGGACGAACTGACTCTGCTCAATGCTGCGGCGGGATCGGTTATGATGTCATGTTTTTGGCTGAGGTTGCGTGATCAAGGCATAGCCGCAAATGGTTGCGCCCACCCGCCCGCGTGTAGGAAAAGCCCTCCGTGAGGCTGCGGATCAGGAACCAGCCAAAGCCGCCTTCGGGCAGCGTGTCACAAGGCCCGTCCAGTGCCGGAGGTCGTCCTGCCGGAGGCCGCAGGCCGGGCATTGGGGCGCCCTTGTCGACGATGTGGATTCGAATCGTGCGATCGAGCAGCGCAATCTTTACCAGTACGTCACCAGCGCCGGTCAGGCCGTAGGCATGTTCGGCCACGTTGTTCAGCGCCTCAGCCAAGACAATTTCAACGCTTCCGCACGCGCCCTCACAAAGGTCGGAAGCGCACAGGAACGTGCGGATATCGGCCAGCGTGGCCTGCACGCCCTCGGGCGATGCGATCAAGGCAAAGTCCTTGGCCAAAGGGCTGTCCGCTGCCGTCAAAAGAGGTCCTTTCACCGTTGCCGGGCCGCGCCATGTGGCCGACCTTTCATCCGGCGCGACGGGGCGACGCAGATGCGATATCGTCATGGATCGCAAAGATCGTATTCATCCGCGTCAGACGAAACACTTTTTTGACGTCCGGCGTCAGGCACGCCAAGTCGAGTCGGCGCGCAGGGCCGACCAGCTTGAGCCCGGCGACAATGGCGCCGAGGCCGCTGGAATCGATGAATTGTACCTGCCCCAGATCCAACAGCACGTCCTCGCTGCCGTCGGCGGTCGCCGATCTGAGCGCCTCCTTGAACGCGATGGCCGCTGCCGCGTCGATGCGGGGGGCGTTGACTGTAATGATGTGATAGGCACCGTCGTGGGTGTTGGACAGATCCATGTTCGCCTCGCTGAAATAAACTCGCTTGGCCCCACGTTAGGGCTAAATCCTTACCATCTCGTTTTCAAAAGCAGAGAAATGCAGCGCTGTGCCTAAGCAATGAATTTGACGGCGCATCCGTTTTGTGAGTGAAGGGCGTGCCGAAAAATGCGTAATTTCCGGTGTTGAAGCCAAAGAAGGGCCATATGGGCATGCGGATCGACTATGATGAGGTGGCCAAAGTGTTGGCCGCGCTAACCGAGGGCGAGGGCGATACTGTCGCCCTGATGGCTACGATGGTCTGCGAATTGCACCACGCGGATTCGCGATTCGACTGGACCGGATTCTACCGGGTCACTCAGCCCGAAACGTTGCGGATCGGCCCCTATCAGGGCGGGCATGGTTGCCTTGTGATCCCGTTTTCGCGCGGTGTCTGCGGCGCGGCGGCGCGCACTGGCGAGGTGCAGTTGGTCGACGATGTCGAAGCATTCGAGGGCCATATCGCCTGCGCCAGCAGCACGCGTTCCGAGATCGTGCTGCCTGTGCGCGACGCTGCCGGCGTCCTGATCGGCGTGCTGGATATTGATAGTGACCAGATCGCGGCCTTCGATGCCCGTGATGCCAATGGGCTGACGCGCCTCTTGCGGCAGACGTTCGGAGGCTGATTCAGTCGCGCTATGAAATTTTCCTTGCAAATTTCATAGGCCGCCTCCACGATGAAATTACTGCGAGTAATTTCATGGGCGATCCTGTCGTGCTTCATTCCGATATTTCCACGCCACTATCTTTGGGTGTCGATCTGCGCGCCCTGCGCAAGGCGCGGGGTGTCACGCTGGCCGATCTGGCGCAGCGGTTGGGACGGTCGGTCGGCTGGCTTAGTCAGGTCGAGCGGGATCTGTCGCAGCCCTCCGTTGCCGATCTGCGCGCTGTGGCGGCTGTACTGGACGTGCCTCTGTCGCTGCTCTTCGCCCATTCGGGCGCGCCTGAAAATGAGGCCGGATATATCGTGCGCCAAGGTGCGCGACGCCCTATCGGCGCGGGCAAGCCGGGCCTGACAGAAGAGCTTCTGTCGCCCGACCTCACCGACGATTTCGAGATGGTACATTCCACGTTCGCCCCCGGCACCCGCGCCCCCGGCCCGGTCACGCGGGCCACGCAGGAGGTGGGATATATCGCCACAGGACGGCTGGACCTGACCATCGCGGGGCGCGATTTCACCGTTGGGCCGGGTGACAGTTTTCGCATCCGGGGCGAGCCGTTCGAGTGGCGCAACCCTTATGATCAACCCGCCGTCGCGATCTGGGTTATCGCGCCGCCGGTCTATTGAGGGGCGCGCGATGAGCTGGGAGGGCTGGACCATTTTCGCGATCTTCTGGGTGGTGTTCGTCACCACACCGGGGCCGAACGCGGTTAATTGCATCGCCAATGGCATGAATCTGGGATTTCGCCGCGCCCTGCCGGGGGTGGCTGCCATCCTGACACAGGCGGCGCTGTTTCTGACGCTATCGGCGCTGGGTATCACGGCACTGATCGCCGCATCCCCGGCGGCGTTCGAGACGGCAAAGCTGATCGGCGCGGGTGTGCTGATCTGGCTGGGCATCCGCACATGGCGACAGGCGGGCAAGCCTGTCCGGGCGGCGGAACAATCCGGCGGGTCGGTTTATGGCCGCGCGTTCCTGATCGCTACAATCAATCCGAAAAGCGTCGCGGGCTATCTCGCCGCGTTCAGCCAGTTCGTGCAGCCGAACATCGCCATCGCGGCGCAGATGTGGGTGATCTTTCCCACTGCGCTGACGCTGACCGCGCTGAGTTATTCGGGCTATACTGCGCTGGGCGCGGGCCTTGGCCGCTCGGCGCTGGGGGCTGTCATGTCCAGGCCGCTGCGTCGCGCGCTGGGCTTGTGTTTCATGGCCTACGGCGCGCTGCTCGGCGCTAGTGCGCTGCCGCAATTTCGGGAGGGATGATCATGCTAAACGGTCAATGTTTGTGCGGAGATGTGAGTTTTCAAGTCAAGGGAATGCCAAGAGATATCTCGGCCTGCCATTGCGGGCAGTGTCGCAGGCAGTCGGGCCACGTCTGGGCGTCCGCAGTGATCCCCGAGGCCGATCTGACCATCACTGGCACACCCAATTGGTTCGAGGCGAGCGCGACAGCCAAGCGCGGATTCTGCGGCCGCTGCGGCAGCTTTCTGTTCTGGAAGGCGCATGACGAGGACACCATCAGCTTTGCCCTCGGCGCGCTGGACAGCCCAACAGGCCTGCGGCTGGAGAAGCATATCTTTGTCGCCGACAAGGGCGACTACTACGACATCGAAGGCGATCTGCCCCAGCGGGCCTGATCCTGACACATCCACGGGAGACGAAACCATGAGCACATTCCCCGGCACGGCCCGCGTGGTCATCATCGGCGGCGGCGCGGTCGGCGCGTCCGGCCTCTATCATCTGGCACGCGCGGGCTGGACCGATTGTGTCCTTCTGGAAAAGAACGAACTGACGGCGGGCAGCACATGGCACGCGGCGGG
The DNA here is from genome assembly GCF_035599575.1 of Roseovarius sp. Pro17. Lineage (NCBI taxonomy): Bacteria > Pseudomonadati > Pseudomonadota > Alphaproteobacteria > Rhodobacterales > Roseobacteraceae > Roseovarius > Roseovarius sp. Pro17. Next base: position 2,863,288 of record NZ_CP141179.1, on the reverse strand, counting down.
TAACGTGCCGACATTCTCGACTAGCTGGGCGATCATGAATATGCAGCGCTATTCAACCGAGCTCTATCGTGGGCTGTCGGAGGCGGTGGATTATCCGATGAACTACCACGTCACCGGGTCGGTCCGGCTGGGCCATTCCGCCGAACGTGTGCAGGAATTCCAGCGCGCCTGCGGGATGGGGCGCTATCAGGGCATGGATATGCAGATGCTTTCGCCCGAAGAGGCGAAGGAACGCTATCCTTTCATGGAGACGCATGATCTGAAGGGTGTGCTCTTTGATCCCAGCGATGGCGATATCGACCCCAGCCAGCTGACGCAGGCGCTGGCCAAAGGCGCGCGCGATCTGGGCGCGCGGATTGAGCGGTTTTGCCCTGCCACCGGCGTGACGCGCGATGGCGATGAGTGGATTGTTCACACCGACAAAGGCGATATTCGCTGTGAATATGTGGTCAATGCCGCAGGGTATTACGCGCAAAAGGTCGGCGAGTGGTTCAAGCCCTACGGCGGGCGCACCGTGCCGATGATGGTGATGAGTCACCAATACCTGCTGACCGACGAAATCCCCGAGATTGAGGAATATACCAAGGCCCATGGCAAGCTGCCGCTGATGCGCGATGTCGACAGCTCCTACTATCTGCGGCAGGAGAAAACCGGCCTCAACCTTGGCCCCTACGAACGGAACTGCAAGGCGCATTGGATCACGCCCGACGATCCGTTCCCCGAGGATTTCAGCTTCCAGCTATATCCCGACGATCTGGAGCGGCTGGAATGGTATATTGAGGATGCGATGGCACGCGTGCCTTTGCTGGGGCAGGTGGGCATCAACAAGGTCATCAATGGCCCGATCCCCTATGCGCCCGACGGTCTGCCGCTGCTTGGCCCGATGCCGGGCGTGCCGAATGCGTTTGAGGCGTGTGTCTTTACGTTTGGCATCGCGCAGGCGGGCGGTGCGGGCAAGGTGCTGGCCGAATGGATCACCGAAGGTCAAACCGAGTGGGATATGTGGTCCGTCGATCCGCGTCGGTATACCGACTACACTGATAATGACTACTGTATCGCCAAGGGGCAGGAAGTTTATGGCTATGAATATGCGATGCATTTCCCATGGCATGAATGGCCCGCTGGCCGCGATAAAAAACTTGGCCCGAACGACGATATCGTGCGCGAACTGGGCGGCGTCATGGGCGCCTATAACGGGTGGGAGCGGGCGAACTGGTTTGCCCATCCCGGCGACGACGTAAGCGAGGAATCGACCCAGACTTGGAACCGCGCAGGGCCGTGGGCGCGACGTATCCGCGAGGAATGCGAGGCGGTGCGCGATCATTGCGGCGTGCTGGATCTGCCCGGATTTTCCCGGTTCTGGGTGCGCGGCGAGGGCGCGGATGAGTGGCTGCGCGGCTTTGTCACCGGCGGGCTGCCCAAGGTGGGGCGCATGAACCTCGTCTATGTCGCCGATAGCCGTGGCCGCATCCTGACCGAACTCTCGTGCATCCGGCTGGCCGAGGATAGTTTCGTTTTGATTACCGCTGCAACGGCGCAATGGCATGATGGCGATCTGATCCGCCGCAATGTGCCAGAAGGTGTCAGCGTCGCGGAAACCACGACCGAGCGTTCCGCCCTGATCGTTACCGGACCCGAGAGCCGCGCGATCCTTGGCCCCCTCACCGACGCCGATCTGACCCTGCCATGGCTCAGCCACCAGCATGGCATCGTGGCCGGGCAAAAGGCGTTCCTGATCCGCGTCAGCTTTGCTGGAGAGTTGGGCTGGGAGGTTCACGCAGCGAACGAAGATATGCCCGATATCTACCGCGCGATCCTCGACGCGGGCGCGAAACCGTTTGGCATGTATGCGCTGAACTCACTTCGTATCGAAAAAGGGTATCGCGCGTGGAAGGGCGATCTGAGTACAGATTATTCAATGCTGGAGGGCGGGCTTGATCGTTTCGTCAAACTTGACAAGCCGCAGGAATTCCCTGGCAAGGCGGCGCTGCTTTCGGAAAAACAGCAGGGCAGCAAGAAACGCTTTGTCACGCTGATCGTGGACGCGGGCGAGGCCGACGCGCCGTTCATGTCGACGATCTGGCATAGCGGCGAGGTGGTGGGCGAAACCACGTCGGGCGCATGGGGCTACCGCGTGGATGCCTCTATCGCGCTCGCCATGATCCGCGCCGATCTGGCACAACCGGGAACCGAGCTGGAGGTGGAAATCTATGGCGAGAAATACAAGGCTGTGGTGCAGCCCGATGCACCCCTGTGGGACGCTGAAAACGAAAGGATACGCGCATGATCCTGACCGATACCGCCACAGATCTGATCGCGACCTTTCCGCTGGGATTCGTCGCCACGGTGACAAAGGAAGGTCGTCCCGCCCTCAGCCCCAAGGGCACCTTTCTGGTGCTGGACCACACGACTGTCGCCTTTGGCAACATCCGATCACCCGGCACGCTGGCAAACCTTGCGCATCACCCCGAGGTCGAGGTCAACTTTATCGACCAGTGGAAGCGCAAGGGCCTGCGGCTGCGCGGCTCTGTGCGCATCGTCACCGACGGCACCGCCGAGTTCACCTCGCTGATCGGGCAATGGCAGGAGAAATGGGGCGATCTGGCGGATCGCATTACTGATCTGGTGTTGATCGACGTGGCCAGCGCCAGCGAGGTCACGACGCCGCCCTATGACGACGGCGCCACCGAGGCCGAGATGATCGCCGCCTACAAGGTCAAGTTCGCCGAGATTTATCCATGAGCGATATCATCCTGCTAGACGGCTCGATCGGGCAGGAGATCGTCAAGCGCGCGGGTAGCGCGCCGACGAACCTGTGGTCGACCAGCGTGATGACGGACCGTCCCGGCCTGACCGCCGAGGTGCACCGCGACTACTTCGACGCGGGCGCAACCATCGCCAGCACCAACACCTACGCGCTGCACCGCGACCGTCTGGCCCGCGCCGGGATCGAGGATCGCTTTGCCGAGCTGGTCGAGTGCGCGTTGGCCGAGACTGAGACAGCGCGCACTGCCCATGGCGCGGGCCGCATCGCGGGCACGCTGGGGCCGTTGGGCGCGTCTTATCGCCCCGACATCTGCCCCGCGCCAGAGGTTGCCGCGCCGGCCTATGCGGAAATTGTTGCGATGATGCAGGGCCGCGTCGATCTGCTGCTGATCGAAAGCGCGGCATCGGTCGAGCAGGCCGAGGGCGCGTTGCTGGGCTGCGCGGGCGCAGACTGCCCTGTCTGGCTGGCCGTGACTACGATGGACGACGACGGCACACGCCTGCGCTCTGGCGAGGCTCTGGGCGATCTGGCAGGCATCATAGCGCGCCATGCGCCCGATGCCCTGCTGATCAACTGCACCCGCCCCGAGGCCGTGGCCGCGGGGCTGGCGATCCTGCGCGGTTTCGGCCTGCCCATCGGTGCCTATGCCAACGGGTTCGATCATATCAGCGCCGCGTTCCTTGAGGACGCACCGACCGTCGACGCGCTGGAGGTACGCCGCGATCTGACGCCCGCGCTCTATGCCGATTTCGCCATGGGCTGGGTCGCGCAGGGTGCCACCATCATCGGGGGCTGCTGCGAGGTCGGCCCCGCCCATATCACCGAACTGGCCGCGCGTCTGCGCGCGGCGGGTCATACTATCGTCTGAAATTTTTGCGCCAAGGAACCGGAAACATGGATCTGCCTTCATCGGCCCGCGTGGTCATCATCGGCGGCGGCGTCGTCGGCTGTTCGGTCGCTTACCACCTCGCGAAACTCGGCTGGAGCGATGTGGTGTTGCTGGAGCGCAAGCAGCTTACCTCCGGCACCACATGGCACGCGGCGGGCCTGATCGGACAGCTGCGGGCCTCAAGCAACATGACCAAACTCGCGCGCTATTCCGCCGAGCTTTACACCGGGCTGGAGGCAGAAACGGGCGTCGCCACTGGGTTCCGTCAGGTCGGCTCGATCTCGGCCGCGCTGACGGGCGAGCGGCTGGAGGAGTTGCACCGGCAGGCCGCCATGGCCCGCGCCTTTGGCGTCCCGGTCGATGAGTTGTCGCCCGAGGACATCAAGACCCGCTACCCGCATCTGAACATCGATGGCGTGACCGGTGGCGTCTGGCTGCCCACGGATGGGCAGGCCGACCCGGCCAACATCGCGCTGGCGCTGGCCAAGGGCGCGCGCCAGCATGGCGCACGCATACAGGAGCGGGTGCGCGTCAGCGGCATCGCACGCACGGGCCGCCGCGTCACCGGCGTTGATTGGGCTAGCGACGATGGCACGGCTCAGGGCCATATCAAGGCCGATATGATCGTGAACTGCGCCGGTATGTGGGGCCACGAAGTTGGCCGCATGGCAGGCATCAACGTGCCGCTGCACGCGTGCGAGCATTTCTACATCGTGACCGAGGCAATCAAAGGCCTCACTCAGCTACCCGTGCTGCGCGTGCCGGATGAGTGCGCCTATTACAAGGAAGACGCTGGCAAAATGTTGCTCGGCGCGTTCGAGCCAAACTCGAAACCTTGGGGCATGGACGGCATCCCCGAGACCTTTGAATTCGACCAACTCCCTGAGGATTTCGACCATTTCGAGCCAATCCTGGAGGCCGCGTGCAACCGCCTGCCGATGCTGGCCGATGCGGGGATACACACGTTCTTTAACGGGCCGGAATCGTTCACGCCCGACGACGCCTATCACCTTGGACTTGCCCCCGAGATGGATAACGTGTGGGTTGCTTGCGGCTTTAACTCCATCGGTATCCAGTCGGCGGGCGGCGCGGGCCACGCCCTTAGTCAGTGGATGGACAGCGGGGAAAAGCCATTTGATCTGGGCGATGTCGATATCGCGCGGATGCAGCCGTTTCAGGGGAACAAGACCTATCTGTTCGAACGGTCCAAGGAAACTCTGGGCCTGCTCTATGCCGATCACTACCCCTACCGCCAAAAGGCCACAGCGCGCGGTATCAGGCGCACGCCCTTTCACCACCACTTGATCCAGCATGGCGCGGTCATGGGTGAGGCGGCAGGATGGGAGCGTGCAAACTGGTTCGCCAATGAGGGGCAGGAGCGCGCGTATCACTATAGCTGGAAACGTCAGAACTGGTTCGACAACGCCGCCGCCGAACACCGTGCGATCCGCACGGGTGTTGGCATGTATGACATGTCATCCTTTGGCAAGCTGCGCGTCGAAGGCCCCGACGCCGAGGCGTTCCTGAACCATATCGGAGGCGGCGATTTCTCGGTCCCGGTGGGTCGCATTGTCTATACGCAATTCCTGAATTCGCGCGGCGGCATCGAGGCGGATGTGACTGTCACCCGCCTGTCGGAAACCGCCTATCTGGTCGTCACCCCCGCCGCCACTCGGCTGGCCGATCAGACATGGCTGGAGCGGCATAAGGGCGATTTCAACGCCATCATCACTGATGTGACCGCAGGCGAGGGCGTGCTGGCCGTCATGGGTCCAAAGGCGCGCGAGGTGTTGCAGGCGGTATCGCCCGCGGACTTTGGCAACGAGGTAAATCCGTTCGGCACAGCCCAAGAGATTGAGCTGGGCATGGGCCTCGCCCGCGTTCACCGCGTGAGCTATGTGGGCGAACTGGGATGGGAGGTTTATGTCAGCGCCGACATGGCTGGCCACGCGTTCGAGGTCCTGCACGAGGCAGGGCAGGCGCATGGCATGACCCTCTGCGGGATGCACGCTATGGATAGCTGCCGCATCGAAAAGGGCTTTCGCCATTTCGGGCATGACATCACCTGCGAGGATCACGTGCTGGAGGCTGGGCTGGGCTTTGCGGTCAAGACGGCCAAGCCGGATTTCATCGGGCGCGACGCTGTTCTGCGCAAGCGCGAAGAGGGTCTGGCCAATCGCATGGTGCAATTCCGCCTGACTGATCCCCAGCCGCTGCTTTATCATAACGAACCGGTGCTGCGCGACGGTGAGATCGTCGGCTATCTTAGCTCGGGATCTTATGGCCATCATCTGGGCGGCGCGATGGGCATGGGATACGTTCCGTGCAAAGGGGAAAGCGCCGAGGAACTGCTGGCTTCGACCTATGAGATCGATGTCGCCGGAACCCGCGTACAGGCCGACGCCAGCCTTCGTCCGATGTATGATCCCACCGGCGCGCGGGCCAAGGCCTAGGGCGGCGGTGGTATTCTGAGAGGAATTATCAAACGTTGCCTTGCTGTGCGGGGTATGCTGAAAAGAGCGTGATCGCGGCAAGGAGATACTCATGGCGCTTAGGTATATTCTGACATCCCTCGCCCTGCTCGCGGCCCTTCCAGCCATGGCCGAGAATGAGATCGGCGAGGTTGTCTCTATCGAACTGAACGCGGCCAAGACGAATGATGGCGCCTGCACGCTGACCTTCGTGGTGCTGAACGGCCATTCAGCGCAGATCGACCATGCAGTATACGAGACGGTCCTCTTTGACGCGTCCGGTCAGGTCGACCGCCTCACATTGTTCGACATGGGCGCATTGCCTGCTGCACGCCAACGCGTGCGACAATTTTCCGTATCGGGCGTGACGTGCGAGGCGCTGGGCAGCATCCTGTTCAACGGCGCCGATACCTGCACCGGCGAGGGCCTGCCCGAAGCCGCCTGCGAGAGCGGTCTGATGCTGTCTACGCGCACCGATATCGAGGTCAAGGGATGAGCGGGATGCTGGACCCACTGCGCCAGATCGCCGCGCTGGGCGGCCCTGTCGTGCTGGTACTGATCGCGGTGTCGGTCGTGACGCTGGCGACGGTGCTCTACAAGATATGGCAATTCGCCGCTGCTGGCGTTGGTCGCCATACCGCGCTGCAAGAGGCCGTCGCGGCTTGGGACCGGGGCGAGCGTACGCAGGCGCGCGCCGCGCTGGGCCGCTCGAAAAGCTACCTTGCGCCGGTGATCGACATGGCGTTTTCGTCCGGCCCCGCCGATGCGCAGCGGCTGGCAGCGGAGGCCGAGACGCGCTTTGCCAAGCTGGAAACAGGCTTTCGCATGCTCGATTCAGTGGCTCAGCTGGCACCGCTCTTGGGGCTGTTCGGCACCGTTCTGGGCATGATTGAGGCGTTTCAATCCCTGCAGGATGCAGGCGCGCAGGTCGATCCGTCGATCTTGGCTGGCGGTATCTGGGTGGCGCTGCTGACGACTGCCGTAGGCCTCGTCGTGGCGATGCCGACCGCCCTCGTTCTCAGCTGGTTCGAGGGGCGCATGGACGCCGAGCGCGTCACGGCGGAGCGGGCGCTAGCCGCCGTGCTGCATCCGCGCGGCACCCGCACGGGCGAGCAGGCAGGCGCGGACGAGGCCGCGCTGCAAGGTGCCTAGACGCCGCAAGATGCGGCGGCGGCTCTCGATGACGTCGCTGATCGACGTCATCTTTCTGCTGCTGCTCTTCTTCATGCTCAGTTCTACCTTTTCCAAATTCTCCGAGGTCGAGCTGAGCGCGGCGGCTGGCGGCGCTGTTCAGGACAGCGAGAACCGCCCCCTCTTTCTGCAACTGCGCGAGGACGACGTGCGGTTGAATGGCGAGGCGATGCCGCTGGAGGCGCTGACCGCCGCGCTCAAGGACCGTCCCGTCGACGGCGAATCACAACCGCTGCTGATTGCATTGGCGAGCGGCGTCACATCGCAGCGCCTGACCGACCTGCTGGTCGCATTGCGAGGTATCCCTGATATCGCACCCACCGTGCTGGGCGGCGCATGAGGCGCGCACGCACAGGGTCGAGGCGCGAACCGACAATCGCGCTGATCAACATCGTCTTTCTGATGCTCGTCTTCTTTATGGTTGCAGGTACTCTGGCGCAGCCGATGGACAAGGATCTGAACCTCGTGCGCACCGCCGATCTGGAGGGCCGCCCCCCGCCCGATGCGCTGGTGATACGCGCCGACGGCACGCTGAGCTATCTGGGGGTCGAGCTGACGTCGTCCGCAGCCTACATGTTGCCTCGGAATGACGTCGCAAATCCCGAAGTACGCCTTGTCCCCGACCGCGATCTGCCCGCTGATCAGCTAGTGCGCATCGCGCGCGAATTGCGCGCGTTGGGCGCTGGGCGGGTCATGATAGTGACCGAGCGCGGGCTGGAATAAAGCGTTTTGCCTTTGACCTGAGCCATCAGCCAAAGGCGAAACGCGCGCAACGCTTATATGTCGCGAGCGTTTCACGAAAAGCTGTGATTCAGGTTTTTCGCGAAACGCATTAGGCGGCGCGCGCCTCAGGGAATGAGACGCTTGATTGCCGCCGCATGCTCGAACGTGGCTGCCAGTACCGGCTCTGCCAGTTCGTGGGCTGCATCCATCAGCGCGCCAGGCTCTGCAATCCGGTCATAAAGACCCCATGCCAGCGCCGTCTCGGTGTTGATGCGCTGTCCTGCCAGCAGGATCAGCTTGGCCCGGGCGGGGCCGATCAGCGCGGAAAGGCGCGCCGGATCGGACGGTTGTGGTAAAAAACCGCGCTTCATCACAGGATAGAATACCTCGGCACCCGTCGCGGCGACGCGCAAATCGCAGGCCAGCGCCATGCCAATCGCGCCGCCCGCCACCGTGCCGTTTAGCGCTGCGATGCTGAGGCCGGGCAGGGCGGCGATGGCCGACGACAGACGCTCCCACACCGGGGACGTGGCTAGCCCCTCGCCCATCGCGTCCAAATCCGCCCCTGCGGAAAATACCTTGCCCGCGCCGGTCAGGATCAACACCCGCGCGCCGCCGGGTTGCCCGGCCTGCTCGGCGATCTCGGCGAGGCGGGTCAGCATCGCCTCGGTCAGTGCGTTCGCCTTTTCGGGGCGATTGAGCGTCGCGGTCCAGACGCCGCCTGCCTTGTCCAGTTCGATCATTCTGCACCTCGCAGGCCAATGGCCACGCGGATCGCCGGATCGCGCAGCGAAACGTCCTGACCAAGATGCGCGTCGCTGGCCGCGCTGCACATCCACAGCAGGGCGCGGGCGGGCCATTCGGGTGGGATATGCTCGGACCAGTCCAACTGGCTGACCGCATTGACGCCGCTGGCGCGGATGTCGCGCTGCATGTCGGTCGCGACCGTGCCGGGCGAGAGGCCCATGGCACGCAAACCGTGCGCCGCGCCCTCGGTATGGGCGGAGGCGGTCAGCATGGCTGCACCGGCCTTGGACGCGCAATAGGCGCTCCACCCTTCCAGCGGGTGCTGTGCGGCGCCGGACGACACCGTCAGGATCGTGCCGCTACCCGCGCGCCGCATTCCCGGCATCGCCGCGCGCATTCCGTGAAAGATGCCCTTGAGATTGACGTCGATCGCATGGCCCCATTCATCGGGGTCCGCAGTGTCCAGACCGGCGATAGGCGAAATTACGCCTGCATTGCCGATCAGCACGTCCAACTTGCCGAACGTCTCTTCGGCTAACTTCACCGCGCGCGCCATGTCGCCATAGCGCGCCACGTCGCCCTCGATTGACAGCGCGCCCAGCGGCCCAGCCACCTGATCCAGCGCGTCCTTGCGGCGTGCCATCAGCACCAGCTGCGCCCCGGCATCTGCAAATACCTGCGCGGCAGCGGCCCCGATTCCGCGGCTGGCGCCGGTGATCAGCACGCTTTTTCCGGTCATGTCCCCGAACACATTCATAGCAGGCCTCCTATTGCTGACCCCTTGCCTATCGCCGCGCGTGGCCTTCGTCCAGCGCACCACTTGACGCTGGCCGCCAATCCCCCGAAACTGCGCGCAAATTCCTGAACGACGAGGTTCGACATGACCACCCACGGCACCAAAACAGCCACCGCGAGCGCGCTTGCCCTGATGATGACAACGGCCGCCGCTTCGGCGGATGTGACGCCCGCCGAGGTCTGGACCGACTGGCAGGCCTATTTGACCGATTTCGGCTTTGCCGTGACGGCGACGGAGGCGCAGAATGCGGATGGCCTTAGCCTGACCAGCATCGTGTTGACCCAGACGCTGCCCGATGAGGGCGGCGAGATGACGATGTCCCTTCCCGAACTCACGCTAAAGGACAATGGCGACGGCACCGTGCACGTCGCCTATCCCGAAGAGATGCCGATCTCGATCAAAGCAACCGGAGAGGATGCCCTAAGCCTCGATTTCCTCTACCGCACCACCGATATGGACATGAACGTTTCGGGCGATCCGTCCGAGATGACGTATACCTACACCGCCGCAGCCGTCGGTGTGACCATGGACAACATGACCAGCGGTGATGAGGCGGTCGATTTCGGCAAGGTTATCTTTGACTTGCAGGATGTCTCTGGGCAAACGGTAATGACGGTTGATGGCGGGCGCATTGCCGATCAAAAGATCAGCGCAGGTGCCGCCACCTATGAATTCGCCTTTTCCGATCCCGAGGAAGGCACCAACAGCGCCAACATGACCGGCAGCATTGAAAGCCTCGACATGGCGGCCAAGATGACGATGCCGAAAGATACTGACATGAACGATATGTCAGCGGCGCTTGCCGCGGGTCTGGCGATGGATGCCGCGTATACTTTTGGCGCCAGTGCCAGCGTGTTCGAATTCACCGACGAAGAGGGCGTGACCAAGGGCACCTCGTCCAGCTCGGGCGGCAAGCTGGACTTGCGCATGGATGAGGGCCAGCTCAGCTACGGCGGCACATCAAGCGACGTGCGCATCGAGGCGAGCGTGCCGAATTTGCCCTTTCCCGTCGAGATGGGCATGAAAGAGGCCCAGTTCGACCTGGCCATGCCACTGCAAAAAGGCGACGCGCCGCAGGATTTCGGGCTGACCTTCGTGCTTGGCGATCTCACGGTGAGCGATATGATCTGGACGCTCTTTGATCCCGAGGGCAAGCTGCCGCGCGATCCGGCCACACTGGCGCTGGACCTTGATGGCAAGGCCAGCATTCTCGCCGACATCTTTGACCCAGTGGCGATGGCCAAGGCCGAAGAGAACGACGAGACCCCCGCCGAGCTGAACGCGCTGACAGTGAACCGTCTGCAGCTTAGCCTCGCGGGCGCCGAGCTGACGGGGCAGGGCGACGTCACCTTCGACAATGACGACATGACGACCTACGACGGCAAGCCCAAGCCCGTGGGCGACGTCGCACTCAAGCTGACCGGCGCCAATACGCTGCTGGATAATCTGGTGGCGATGGGCCTTGTACCCGAAGATCAGGTGATGGGCATGCGCATGATGATGAGCGTCTTTGCCGTGCCGGGCGAGGGCGAGGATGAGCTGACCTCCAAGATCGAGTTCACCGAAGAAGGTGGCATCGTCGCCAACGGCCAGCGCCTGAAATAGACGCCGTTCTGGCAGGAAAAAAGGCGGGCCGGAGGTGATCCTCCGGCCCGTTTCTCTTTGCGGGGGTAGCAGCGCGCCCCTTGCACCCGGCGTGTGTGGGGACTACCTCTGAGGCGCATTTGAAAGGCAATTCCATGACACATTTACACGCGGATCTGGCCGAGGCGCTGCTGGTAGCAGCGCGCCGCGCGGGCGCAGACAGCGCCGATGCGATGGTCGCCACCGGCGCGTCCCAAGTGATCGACGTGCGCGGCGGCAAGCTGGAACAGGCCGAGCGCTCTGAGGCAACGGACGTGGGTCTGCGCGTGCTGGTGGGGCAGCGACAGGCCAATGTGTCCTCCTCCGATATCCGCCCGGAAACGCTGGAAATTATGGCCGAACGTGCCGTCGCCATGGCGCGAGAGGCGCCCGAAGATCCCTATGCGGGATTGGCCGATCCTGCGCAGTTGGCCCAAGGCTGGGACATCGCTGCGCTTGATCTGGCCGATCCCACGCCCGAGCCTGACCCCGCCGAATTGCAGCGCCGCGCCACCGAGGCCGAGGCCGCCGCACTGGCCGCAGAGGGCGTTACTCAGGTGCAGGCGGCCACGGCGGGCTATGAGCGCCGCCATATCTGGATGGCGGCCAGTAATGGCTTTGCCGCCAATCACGCGCGCACCGACTGGTATGTCTCCTGCGCTGCGATCGCTGGAACTGGTGCCGGGATGGAGCGCGATTCCGATGGCGACGCGCGCATCTTTGATGCCGATATGCGCAGCGCCGCCGAGATTGGCGCGCGCGCTGGCCGGCGCGCTGCTGAGCGTCTTGGTGCGCGCCGTCCCAAAACAGGCGCGTATCCGGTGTTATTCGACGAGCGTATCTCGACGTCGCTGATCGGCCATTTGCTGGGCGCGGCCAATGGCGCGGCTGTTGCGCGTGGGGCCACTTGGCTGCGCGATAAGCTGGGCCAGCAGGTGTTGCCCGAGGGTCTCAGTGTTCTAGAGGACCCGCATCGCCGCCGTGTCGCTGGATCGCGTCCCTATGACGGCGAGGGGTTGGCGACGCAAACCCGCGCTATCGTGGATCGTGGCATCTTGACGGGTTGGGTTCTGGACCTTGCCAGCGCGCGCCAACTGGGAATGACTTCGACCGCCAATGCCAAGCGCGGCGTGTCCGGTCCGCCCCGTCCCGGCACGTGGAATATCGCGTTGACGCAAGGGGAGTCCAGCCGCGAGGATCTGATCCGAGGCATGGGCACGGGCCTGCTGGTAACGTCGATGATCGGCTCGACCATTAATGCCAATACGGGCGATTATTCGCGTGGGGCGTCCGGCTTCTGGATCGAGAATGGCGAGATCGCCTATCCGGTGAACGAGCTGACCATTGCCGGAAATCTGCATGACATGCTGATGCGTATGACGCCCGCCAATGATGCGCGCACGTATCTGTCATCGGTCGTGCCGTCGCTGCTGGTCGAGGGGATGACCCTTGCCGGCGCGTGACCTGCCCCTGCTGATCGATGCTGCGCGGGCGGCGGGCGAAGTGGCGACAGGGTATGTCGGCGCTACCGCCAAGCGTTGGGACAAGCCCCAAGATGCGGGCCCTGTGACCGAGGCCGATCTGGCCGTCAACGACGTCCTTGAGGCGCGTTTGCGCAGCGCGCGTCCCGCTTATGGCTGGCTCAGCGAAGAGAGCGCACCTGACCCCCTGCGCGCCGCCGCGCCGCGCACTTTCATCATCGACCCCATCGACGGCACACGCAGCTTTATTGACGGTAGCCGCGCTTGGGCGCACGCGCTGGCCGTCTGCGACGAGGGCGTGGTGACGGCCGCCGTCGTTTATTTGCCTATGCTGGACCTGATGTATGCCGCCGCCGCTGGCATGGGCGCGACACTGAACGGCGCGCCGATCCACGCCAGTGCGCAGGCAGGGTCCGAGGGCGCGACATTATTGGCAGCCAAAACCATGCTGGAGGCGCACCACTGGCGCGGCGCGGTCCCCGCCTTCAAGCGCGAGCATCGACCGTCGCTGGCTTACCGGTTGAGTTTGGTGGCCGAGGGGCGGTTCGATGCCATGCTGACGCTGCGCAAGACATGGGAATGGGACGTGGCCGCTGGCGATCTGATCCTGCGCGAGGCGGGGGCCCTGTCGACGAATCGTCGGGGGCAATTGCTGCGGTTCAACAATCCGGTCCCGCAGGTGGATGGGATGGTGGCAGCAGGGCCGTCGCTACACCGCGAAATGATTGGCGCGCTGGTCTGACAGCATCCCGCGTCACTTTGCGCCGATCTTGGGCTCCGTCCCGGCGCGCAGCCGCGCGATGTTGGCCCGGTGCCGCCACAGGATCAGCGCCGCCGTCACGATACCCAGCACCAGCATCTGCCAGTATCCCAGCACCAGCATCCACAGGACCGCGCTGCACGCCGAAACCAAGGCCGACAGCGAGGAGATGCGCGCGATCAGCGCCGTCGCCAGCCATGTCGCGCAGCAGAGCACGCCGATGGGCCACGCCAGCGCCAGCATCAGACCAAGGAACGTTGCCATCCCCTTGCCGCCTCGAAAGCCTAGCCAAACAGGAAAGCAGTGGCCGATAAGCGCCATCAAGCCCGCCAATTGCGCCGCATCCTCGCCCGCCAGACAGCGGGCCAGCAGGACAGCGATTGCGCCCTTGGCCGCATCAAGCAGCAGGGTAGCCGCCGCCGCGCCCTTGGACCCGGTACGCAAGACGTTCGTTGCGCCGATATTGCCCGATCCGATGCTGCGCAGATCGCCCAGCCCCAGTGCGCGGGCGATTAAAATGCCCGAGGGGATCGATCCCAGCAGATAGCCGATCACGGCCCATGGGATCAGCAATGCGGCAGAGGTTTCAATCAGGGGCATTTAGTTGGCCTCATAAACAGGGGTTCCGGCGACGAAGGTCGTCATGACGCGGCCCTGCATCCGCGCGCCGTCAAAGGGCGTGTTCTTGGATTTCGAGCGCAGCTTGAACCGGTCAAGAACAAAGGGCTTGTCGGCATCGAACAGCACCAGATCGGCGGGCGCGCCGACGGACAGCCGACCGGAGGGCAGGCCCAACCGTTTCGCAGGATTCAGCGATAGTGCGCGGAACAGCGTCGGCAGGTCCAGATCGCCCGAATGATAAAGGCGCAGCGCGGCGGGCAGGAGGGTTTCCAATGCCACGGCGCCACTTGCGGCCTCCTCAAAGGGCAGGCGCTTGCTCTCTTCGTCCTGCGGAGTGTGCATCGAACTGATCGTGTCGATCAGGCCCGTGCGCACCGCCTCGATGATGGCTTGGCGGTCTTCTTCGCAGCGCAAGGGCGGCTTGACCTTGAAAAAGGTGCGATAGCCCGCGAGGTCCAACTCGTTCAGGGTCAGGTGGTGGATTGATGTGCCTGCTGTGATATCCAGCCCGTTGCGCTTGGCACGCTGCAGCGCGGGCAGGGCGCGCGCTGTCGTAATCTGGTCGGCGTGATAGCGCGCGCCTGTCATCTCCAGCAGCGCGATGTCGCGGTCGAGGCCCATCCGCTCGGCCATGGGCGAGACGGCAGGCAGGCCATAGAGGGACGCGAACTTGCCCGACGTGGCGGCGGCCCCTGCGGACAGCCCCGGCTCTTGCGGGTGGGCGATGACCAGCGCACCACAGGCGCGGGCGTAGGTCAGCGCGCGCGCGAATACCTTGGTGCTTTGCACGACATGGTCGCAATCGGTAAAGGCGACGGCACCCGCATCCATGAGAAAGCCGATTTCGGTCATTTCCTTGCCTGCGCGCCCTTTGGTCAGGGCGGCCATGGGCAGCACGTTGACCGGCGCGGCCTCATTGGCGCGGCGGCGGGTGAATTCCAGCACTTCGGGGCTGTCGATGGCGGGCAGCGTGTCGGGGCGCGTCGCCATTGTGGTCACGCCGCCTGCCGCCGCCGCCAGACCGGCGGAGCGAAACGATTCCTTGTGCCGCTCGCCCGGCTCGCAGACCTTGACGCCGATATCGACGATACCGGGGGCAAGGTGCCTGCCGCCTGCGTCGATGACCCGCGTGCCTTTGGGCATGTCCGTCGGGGCTGCGCCGGGGGTGATGCGCGTTATATGGCCCTCTTCGATCAGCAGACTGCCTTGGGTGACGGTCCCGGCCTCGGGGTCGATCAGGTTGGCGTTGGTGATCAGCGTTCGGCCAGTATCTATCACGAGGCGATCCACACCATGACGACGACCAGCAGCGCCAGCACCAATAGGACCACGCTGGCGACGCGGCCTGACATGGCGGCATCGGATGGTGTTTTGCGCTGTGGCTTGTCCTCATATTCGGGCGTGCGGGCGGATTCGTCGGGCAGCGCGTCGAAGGTGATGGGGTCGTGCGGCTCGGAAAAGGATGCGATCAGATTGAGTGGGGCGCGGGGCGTCAATGTCTGTGCGGTCCCGCCGAAGGCCCGCGACGTGATAACCATCAGCGTGCCTTCTTGCGCAGCGAGACGCGCGCGCAGCGGCTCGATCTGGTCCTCGGGGATCGCGTGGCCCTCGGTCAGATATCCGGCCAGACCGACACCGGTCAGGTCCGCCGCGTCAAAGACCTCGATATGCTTGGGGTCCAGCGTCTCGGCCCCCAGCGCCTCGCGCAGGGGCCAGCGGCCATTGCGGGCAGCGAACGTGGCGATTTCATCCGCCGGGATATCGACGGAGAATACGCGCACGATGCCGGTCTCTGTCGCTGTGATCTGGATTTTGTCGCTCATGCCATCACCGTTTTCGGGGTTGCCCGGCGGCGCAGGTTGCGCGCCAGTAGGTCCATTGCCGCCATACGCACGGCGACGCCCATTTCCACCTGCTGCTGGATCACGCTGCGCCTGATATCGTCGGCCAACTCGCCGTCGATCTCGACCCCGCGATTCATCGGGCCGGGATGCATGACGATCGCATCAGGTGCTGCATGGGCCAGCTTTTCGGCGTCGAGGCCATAGCGGTGGTAATATTCGCGCTCGGAGGGGATAAAGCCGCCATCCATACGCTCGCGCTGAAGGCGCAGCATCATGACGACGTCGACTCCCTCCAGCCCCTTTTGCATATCGTCATAGACCTCGACGCCGAATTCGCCGATCCCGGCGGGCATCAATGTGGGAGGGCCGATCAGGCGGATGCGGTTCTCCATCTTGCCCAGCAGAATGATGTTGCTGCGTGCGACGCGGCTATGCGCGATATCGCCGCAGATCGCGATGTTCAGGCGATGCAGCCGCCCCTTGGCGCGGCGGATCGTCAGCGCGTCCAGCAGCGCCTGCGTGGGGTGTTCGTGCCGCCCGTCGCCTGCGTTCAGCACCGCGCAGTTTACCTTTTGCGCCAGAAGGTCGACCGCGCCCGAATGGGGGTGACGCACGACCAGCAGATCGGGGTGCATGGCGTTCAGCGTCATGGCTGTGTCGATCAGCGTCTCGCCCTTCTTGATACTGCTGGCCTGCATCGCCATCGACATGACGTCAGCGCCCAGCCGCTTGCCCGCCAGTTCGAAACTGGCCTGCGTGCGGGTGGAGTTCTCAAAGAACATGTTGATCTGCGTCAGGCCTGCCAGTGCATCGCCATGCTTGGCACCGCTGCGGCCCTGATCGGCGTATTGATCGGCCAAATCGAGGATCGTGGTGATGTCATGGGGGGCCAAAGGCTCGATCCCCAGAAGGTGGGTGTGGTCGAAAGGCACCGGCATCTCCTGTTTGGCAGGTCTTGGCGTTATCGCATGGGCGCGGGCCGCGATCAATCGGCAAGCGGAGGTCTGTGCGGAGGGCGCGGACCTTGAGTATTTTCAGAACGATGAAAGGGCGGGATGCACTCCGCACTTTCGCCTGCGAGGTGGGCAGAGTAGCGTCGCTATATGGATTCGGCATTGGATTTTCACGGGCTGAGGGCGCTCCTGCAATGGCAGGTCGAGCTGGGCGTCGACGAGGCGATCGGCGACGTGCCGGTGAACCGCTATGAGGCGCCGGCCGCGGCGCCCAAGGCGGTGGCGCCTGCCGCGCAAAAGGCCGTGCCTTTGCATGCCGCGCCGGATGCCGAGGCGGCGGCGCGCCAAGCTGCCGAGGGGGCGAATGATCTGGACGCCCTGCGCGCAGCACTGGCTGCCTACGACCATTGCGAGCTGAAGCGTGGCGCGCGCAATCTGGTCTTTGCGGATGGTGTGCCGGGCGCGCGCGTGATGATTATCGGCGAGGCACCGGGCCGCGAAGAGGATCGCGCGGGGCGCCCCTTTGTCGGGCAGGCGGGGAAAATGCTGGACCGGATGTTGGCCAGCATCGGGCTGAGCCGCGAGGAGAACGTCTATATCACCAACATTCTGCCGTGGCGTCCGCCGCAGAATGCCGATCCCAAGCCGGGTGAGATTGCCATGATGCGCCCTTTCATGCAGCGGCACGTCGAGTTGGCCGCACCCGAGATGGTGATCCTCGTGGGCAATATCTCGTGCCAGGCGGGCTTGGGCGAGCGTGGCATTACCAAGCTGCGCGGGAAATGGACCGAGGCGTGGGGCAAGCCCGCGCTGCCGATGTTCCATCCTGCCTATCTGCTGCGCACACCTGCGGCCAAGCGCGCGGCCTGGGCCGATCTGCTGGCTGTGCAGGCCCGGCTGAGGGGGGACGCATCGTGATTGATCCGTGGCTGCTGCTGGCGTTCCTGCCTGCCGCATTGGCGCTGAACCTGACGCCGGGGGCGGATATGATGTTCTGCCTCGGACAGGGTTTGCGCGCCGGGCCAAAGCAGGCGATGGCCGCGAGCGCGGGTATTTCCTTGGGGGCGCTGGTCCATGTGAGTTTAGCGGCGCTGGGAATCGGCGCGCTGGTGACGGCGGCGCCGTGGCTGTTCGATGTGATCCGCTGGGTGGGAGTCGCCTATCTGTTGTGGCTGGCAGTCGGCGCGCTGCGCACTGGGCCGGTCCACGCCACGGGTCGCCCGATGAGCGTGCGCCGTGCGTTCCGCGAGGGGCTGATCGTGAACCTCACGAACCCCAAAGTGATCTTTTTCGTTCTGGCGTTTTTGCCGCAATTCACCGACCCCACCCGCAGCCTGCTGGGGCAGTTTCTGATGCTGGGTGCGATCATGGGCTTTGGCGGCTTGATCATCAACGGTGCCGTCGGCGTGTTCGCTGGGGGCCTTGGGCGGCGCATGGCCGGATCGCCGCGCTTTGCGCGCGGGTTGGGCTATGCCACGGCTGCGATATTCACGGCGCTGGCGGCGCGCCTCGCGATACTGGAAAGGGCCTGAGCCATGAGTAACATTGATGAAACCCGCAAGTTCATCCCCGTGCGCATCGCAGTGCTGACCGTCAGCGATACGCGGCAGGCAGATGATGACCGCTCGGGCGATACGCTGGCGGCCCGGATCGAAGGGGCCGGACATATTCTGGCCGCTCGCGCCATTGTGCGGGACGAGCGTGCCGCAATTGCAAAGCGTCTGCGCGATTGGTGCGAGGATGCGGGCATCGACGCCATCATCTCAACCGGGGGCACTGGCCTGACGGGCCGCGACGTGACCGTCGAGGCGCATCGCGACGTCTATGAAAAGGAAATCGACGCCTTTGGCACCGTGTTCACCCATGTCAGCATGGCCAAGATCGGCACCAGCGCCGTTCAAAGCCGCGCTACGGCGGGCGTGGCACGTGGCACCTACCTGTTCGCGCTGCCCGGCAGCCCCGGCGCGTGCAAGGATGCGTGGGACGACATATTGTCCCTGCAACTGGACTATCGCCACCGCCCCTGCAACTTTGTCGAGATCATGCCCCGTCTGGACGAGCATCAGCGCCGCAAGTAGCGTGCTTGGCATTCGGTGTGCGCAGCTTACATATAGACTGCGCGCCGCCCCAGCGAGGATCGCCCAGCAATGCAGTTTCTGCGCCGAAGTCTGACAGGTCTGATCCTGATGTCTCTGACATTGGGGATATTGGCCTATGCGGGCTACATCCTGAACGCGTCGGTGCAGGCGCGGCTGGCCCGCACGCCAGATGCGGGCGTGCGCGAAGAGCGTGAGTTCGCGGTCAAGGTCGTGCTGGCGCAGCCACAGGCCATCGCACCGACCCTGATCGCCTATGGCGAGGTGCGTAGCCGCCGCACGCTGGAGCTGCGCGCCAAGGCGTCCGGTACCATCGTCGAGCTGGCCGAGGCCTTTGACGAGGGCCGGCAGGTCGAGGCGGGGCAGCTTCTGGTGCGGATTGATCCGGCTGACACACAGTCTGCGCGCGATCGCGCGTCGAGCGATCTTATGGACGCCCGCGCTGAGGCCCGCGATGCCGCCCGCGGGCTGGATCTGGCGCGCGACGAACTGACGGCGGCGCGCGATCAGGCCGACCTGCAAGAGCGCGCATTGCAGCGCCAGCGCGATCTGGGCGAGCGTGGCGTCGCCACCACCGCCGCCGCCGAGACCGCCGAGCTGGCGGCCGCCGCCGCGCGCGGCGCTGTTCTGACGCGCAGACAGGCCGTCGCCAGCGCCGAGGCGCGCGTCGATCAGGCCGCGACCGGAACCGTGCGCGCCGAAATCGCGCTGGCCGAGGCGGAAAGACGGCTGGCCGACACCAGCATAACCGCCGAATTTGCAGGCGCGCTGGCCGATGTTGCAGTGGATCAGGGCGCGCTGGTCAGCAATGGCGAACGGCTGGCAAGCCTGATCGACCGCTCGGCGCTGGAGGTAGCGTTTCGCGTCTCGACCTCGCAATTCGCGCGCCTGCTGGATCAGAATGCCCAGTTGCGCCGCGCGCCAGTCACCGCTGTGCTAGAGGCATCCGGTACGCGCCTCATTGCGCCGGGGAGTATCACCCGCGCCAGCGCCGCCGTGGGCGAGGGGCAGACCGGGCGTCTGGTCTTTGCGCGGCTGGAGTCGGCGCAAGGGTTGAAGCCCGGCGATTTCGTCACCGTCGAAGTGGCCGAGCCGGTTTTGGAGAATGTGGTGCGCCTGCCTGCCACGGCGCTGGGCGCGGACGGTGCGGTTCTGGCGCTGGACGCGGATACCCGGCTGGAGCCGTTGGCCGTTACGCTGATACGCCGCCAAGGCGACGATGTGCTGATCCGCGCAGCCGAAGGATCGCCACCTCTGGCAGGTCGTCAGATCGTCACGCAGCGCTCGCCCCTTTTGGGCGCGGGGATCAAAGTACGCCCTATCGGAGCAGGCGCCGCTGCACCTGAACCCGCCGCCATGCTGGAGCTGAGCGAGGAGCGCCGCGCGCGCCTCATCGCCTATGTGGAGGGCAGCCGCGACATGCCCGACGCCATGCGCACCCGCTTGCTGGACCAACTGGCGCAGGCCCGCGTGCCCGCCCGCGTGGTCGAGCGGTTGGAAAACCGGATGGGTGGCTAGCCCGTGGCGCGTGGCATACCGCCAGCGGCGGGCGGCATCATATCGTGGTTCACCCGCCACCGCACCGCAGCCAACCTGCTGCTGGTGGTCATGGTCGTGATGGGCCTCGCCGCCGTGCCAAACATGCGCGCGCAGTTTTTCCCCGATGTTGTGGTCCAAAGCGTAACGGTATCGGTTGAATGGGACGGTGCCGGCGCCGAGGATATCGACGCTGCGATTATTCAGGTGCTCGAACCCGACATGCTGGCCATCGAGGGCGTCGAGAGCACGCAAGGCTCCAGCCGCGAGAATTTCGGCACTATCGCAATCGAATTCCAGCCCGGCTGGGACATGGCGCGCGCCGCGACGGATGTGCAAGCGGCGGTCGATTCCGTCACCACCCTGCCGGACGCCGCCGAAGACCCCAAGGTGCGGCGCGGCAGCTGGTTCGACCGGGTCACGGACGTGGTCATTACCGGTCCCGTAGGGGTCGATCAACTGGCGCTCTACGCTGATGAGCTGGTGACGCGCCTCTTTGCCGAAGGGGTCACGCGCACCACGCTGCGTGGCGTGGCAGCGCCGCAGATCATCGTTGAGGTTCCCGGCGTGCAGTTGATGGCGCATGACATCACCCTCGCGGAAATTGCCGCCGCCATCGCCGCTGAGGTCGATGCCGACCCTGCAGGCGATGTGGACGGCGCGGCGACCCGCGTGCGCACGGGGCGCGAAAAACGCGACCCGGACCAGATCGCCGCCATCACCCTGCGGGGTGCGCCGGGCGAGACACGCCTGACTGTGGGCGATGTGGCTGACCTTCGGGTTCTGGGCGCATCGCGCACGCGCGCGTATTTCGTGGGCGACAATCCGGCCATTTCCTTGCGCGTGGACCGCTCGGAGGGGGGCGACGCCATCGGCATACAGAAGACCGTCGAGAAGGTCGCGCGCGACATGGCCCGCACCCTGCCCGAAGGCGTGAGCGTCGATTTGATCCGTACAAGGTCCGAGCAGATATCAGGTCGGCTGAACACGCTTCTCGACAATGCCATGATTGGTTTGATGCTGGTCGTGGGGCTGCTGTTTCTGTTCCTCAATGCGCGCACTGCGTTCTGGGTGGCGGCGGGTATTCCCGTCGCGCTGCTGGCCGCGGTCGCGCTGATGTATGCGGCGGGGATCACGATCAACATGATCTCACTATTCGCGCTGATCATCACGCTGGGCATCGTGGTGGACGATGCCATCGTGGTAGGCGAACATGCTGATGCGCGCGTGAAATCCTTGGGGGAATCGCCGGTTGTCGCGGCCGAAAATGCCGCACGGCGCATGGCGATGCCGGTCTTTTCCGCGACTGCGACGACGGTGATCGCCTTTCTGGGGCTGACGGCAATCGCGGGTCGGTTCGGTGATCTGATCGCTGATATCCCCTTTACCGTGGTCGTTGTGCTCACCGCATCGCTGGTCGAGTGTTTTCTGATCCTGCCCAATCACATGAGCCACGCGCTGACCGCCTCGGCGCGCGCACATTGGTATGACGCACCTTCGCGCACCGTCAATCGCGGCTTTGAATGGGTGCGCGAGGCGGTCTTTCGCCCCGCTATGGCCGGGGTTATCTGGCTGCGTTACCCGGTGCTTGCCGGCACGGTTTTGATCCTCGCCAGCCAAGCGGCGTTGTTCGTGCGCGGTGACGTCACGTGGCGCTTCTTCAATGCGCCAGAGCGGGGCAGCGTCACGGGCAATTTCGCGATGGCGCCGGGCGCGACGCGCGCGGATTCAATCGAGATGATGCGCGAGATGCAGCGCGCCACGGCTGAGCTGGCGACGGAGTATGAGGCCGAATACGGTGTAAACCCGCTGGACTACGTCATGGCCGAGATCGGCGGTAACGCGGGCCGCAACCTGTCGGGTGCCGAGACGAAAGAGCCGGACCAGTTGGGCGGCATTTCCATCGAGTTGATTGAGGCCGATCTGCGCCCCTATAGCAGTTTTGCCTTTGTCGCCGCCCTTCAGGAACGTGTCGTGCCGCACCCCTTGGCCGAAACGGTCAGCTTTCGTGGAATGCGCAGCGGGCCGGGGGGCGATGCGCTGGACGTGCAGTTTTCGGGCGCGGATGCGGCCACTCTCAAGGCCGCGTCGCAGGCGTTGCAAGAGGCGCTGCTGGCCTTTCCCGAAGTGACCGGCCTCGAGGATGATCTGGCCTATGACAAGCAGGAATTGGTGCTGGACCTCACCCCGCAGGGTGCCGCCCTTGGCTTTGGTATCGACGCGCTGGGGCGCGAGTTGCGTGCGCGGCTGAACGGGATCGAGGCGGCAACCTATCCCGTCGGGCCGCGCAGCGCCGAAGTCCGCGTCGAACTGCCCGAGGGCGCGTTGACCGCTGATTTTCTAGAGCGCACGCAGTTGCGCACACCGGGGGGCGCCTATGTGCCGCTGGCCGATATCGTGTCGGTCGAGCGGCGCGATGGGTTTTCGACCGTCCGGCGGGAGAACGGCGTGCGCCTTATCAGCGTGACGGGCGACATATCCGAGGACGATCCGGCCCGCGCCTCCGAAATTCAGGAGCTGCTGCGCACCGATATCCTGCCGCGCATCGCGTCCGAGTTGCAGGTCGACTGGCGCATGTCCGGCCTCGCCGAACAGGAGGACGATTTTCTGAACGACGCGCTTTTGGGACTGATGCTGACGCTGGTGGGCATCTATCTGGTGCTATCGCTGGTCTTTGGCAGTTGGACGCGGCCAGTGGTGGTGATGGCGATCATTCCCTTCGGCCTGGTGGGCACAATCTATGGGCATCACGCGTGGGACGTGCCGCTGAGTATGTTCACGGTTGTCGGTCTGCTGGGCATGACGGGGATTATCATCAACGATTCCATCGTGCTGGTGACCACGATCGACGAGTATGCAGAAACGCGCGGTTTGATCCCGTCGATCATCGACGGTGCGGCGGACCGGCTGCGCCCTGTGCTGCTGACCACGTTGACGACGGTTCTGGGCCTTGCGCCCTTGTTGTTCGAGCGCAGTCAGGACGCCCAATTTCTGAAACCCACGGTGATCACGCTGGTCTATGGCCTCGGCTTTGGCATGGTGTTGGTACTGCTGGTCGTGCCTGCGCTGATCGCGGTGCAGCATGACGTGGCGCGCCAGACGGCGGCGCTTCGGCGTGCATTGGCGTTCCGCGTGCCGCGGGTGCGGGCCGCGATGCTGGCCGGGGTTGTTCTGATCGCCGCATGGTTCGCGGCGACGATGGGCGCGGCGATGTGGACCGGCGCTTTGCCGGGCTTCGTCAAGGCGCTGGTGCCGATGGCAGCACGGATTGAGCCGGTCGCGGGCGGGCTTTTGGCCTTTGCTCTAGGCGCCATGGTTCTGGTCGCGGCGCTCTATCTGGTGCTGGCGTTGGGCCAAGCGCTGCGTGCGCGGCCTAAAGCGTTTCGCCGTTAACCTGAGGCATCGGATAAAGGCGAAACGCGCGCAACGCTGATATGTCGCGCGCGTTTCGCGAAAATACCCGATTCAGGTTTTTCGCGAAACGCTTTAGCCGCCGGGGCAGCCTTTGATATCGACCACTTGGCGCGCGCCGAGGATCGTCAGGCGCAGTTTTGAGCGGTCCAGCGCGAAGGGCCGCCCCTCGATATGCGCCAGCCGGGTTTCGGCTACCAAAGTGTTTCCCTGTCGTGCCGTGCGCGGTTGCGCGATCCAGATGTTGGGATCGCTTGCCTCGATCACTGCTGTCTCGGGGCCGCCTGAGGGGGGCATCGACAGCTCGGCGCGCAGGTGCAGATCGCCTTTCTTGCCGGGTGTCACAATGCAGCGCACGCGCTGAACACCGGCCTCATCGGCGGTCAGAGGCCGGTCGGCCAGTGCGGCGGTGATGCGCGCGTCACGCTTGGATTGGGCGACCGGCAGATCGCCAGACAGGCTGAGCGTCATCGGAATACACACGTCGCGACACACGCCGATGTCGACCGAGCCGCTGAGCGTGACATCGCGCGCACCGCTTTGCGCCAGCACATGCAGGGGTAGGACGACGGTGCCGTGATAGCCGATGGCGGTCATGCCGCCCTGATCTATGCGCTCGGGCGTAGGCCACTGCACCTCGATCCCACGCAGGTTGCGTGAGCCGCGCCAATCAAAGCGCGGTGGGATGCCGATATCGCCGGGCGCACGCCAATAGGTTTTCCACCCCGGTGCAAGGCGTAACTCAAGCGCGGCCATGTGGGTCCCGTCGGCCAGTCGCCATCCGGGCAGCACGCGCGCGGAGGTAACCGCATCCATGGATTGCGTCAGGGCAGGCAGCGGCACAAGGCAAAGAGTGGCGGCCAAAAGGCGGGAGACAAGATGTTTCATGCCTATCCCTTTGCGCCATGGGGCGGCGAAAGCCAATTCACAATCGGGTCATGGGGCGTGTCGTGGGCGTGTCATGGGCGGATAGAGGGCCGGGTCAGGGCACTGCGGGGCCACGCCCTTGCAATAGCCCGGATGAGTGGCCATTGTCGGGCGTATGGAGCCTATTCCCGATACCGCGTCGCTGACGAACATGGACCTGACCGGAAGGATGCTGATCGCCATGCCGGGCATGGAAGATCCGCGTTTCGAGCAGTCGCTGATCTTTGTCTGCGCGCATTCGGATGAGGGTGCCATGGGCCTTGTCGTCAACAAGAGGGCCGACGATCTAAAACTGAGCGACCTGCTGGAGCAGCTGGATATGGAGGCGGCCCCCGATGCGCGGCGCCTGCTCGTCAATTTTGGTGGCCCGGTCGAGACGGGGCGCGGCTTCGTGCTGCATGATGCGGGCTATCGGTCGTCGATCTCGACACTGGAAGTAAGCGCAGAGTTTTCCATGACCGCGACGCTCGACATTCTCGAGGATATGGCAGGCGGCGAAGGCCCCACCAGCGCGTTGGTCGCGCTGGGCTATGCTGGCTGGGGGCCGGGGCAACTAGAGAATGAAATCGGGCAGAATGGCTGGCTGATCGCCGAGGCGAGTGCCGATCTGATATTCGCCAAGCCCAACGAGGCCAAGTGGGGCGCGGCGCTGGGCAGTATGGGCATTGACCCGATGGCACTGTCGGCGGAGTTTGGCACGGCGTGAGGCAAAGGATGCCTTCGGCGAGAGTATTTCTGGAACAATGAAAGACTGTGGCGTGCTGGACCATGCACGCGGCGCGCGATAGAGCGGGGCCATGCAAACGCCCTATGATCCGCCAATCTGCCCGCTGACCGTGCTTCACGAAGATCACGAGATGTTAACCGTCGAAAAGCCGGACGGCCTATTGTCCGTGCCGGGCAAGGGGGCGCATCTGGCCGATTGCCTGCTGACCCGTATTCAGACGGCGTTTCCAACCGCGCTGCTGGTGCATCGGTTGGACCGCGACACATCAGGTGTGATGGTCTTTGCCCTGACCCCGCACGCACAGCGATTTCTGT
The DNA here is from genome assembly GCF_035599575.1 of Roseovarius sp. Pro17. Taxonomy (NCBI): domain Bacteria; kingdom Pseudomonadati; phylum Pseudomonadota; class Alphaproteobacteria; order Rhodobacterales; family Roseobacteraceae; genus Roseovarius; species Roseovarius sp. Pro17. The sequence goes on along the minus strand of NZ_CP141179.1, from coordinate 2,837,411 downwards.
CCAAGCAATTCGAGGAGCGGCGCGCGCGCAAGACATATGTCGCGCGCGTGGCGGGTTTGGTCGAGGGCAAGGCAGGCGAGATCAATCTGCCGCTGATCGTGGATTGGCCGAACCGGCCGCGTCAGATGGTGTGCCATGCGACGGGAAAGCCCTCGCTGACCGAATACCGGGTGTTAAAGGCCGGCGAGGACGAGAGCCGCGTACGGTTGCGACCAAGGACGGGGCGCACACATCAGTTGCGTGTTCACATGCTGGCGCTGGGGCATCCTATTCTGGGTGATCCGCTATACGCGCCCGATGCTCAGTTTGCGCGGATGATGCTGCATGCCGAAGAGCTGCGCATCAGCCATCCCGAAAGCGGGCGGGGCATGTCATTTCGCGCCAAGGCACCGTTCTAAAGCGTTTCGCCTTTAACCTGAGGCAACAGATAAAGGCGCAACGCGCGCAACGCTGATATGTCGCGCGCGTTTCGCGAGAACCAGTGTCTCAGGTTTTTCGCGAAACGCTTTAAGGGCGCAACACACGGTCGGTCAGGTTGAGGCGGGACGCAATGATGGGGGCTAGCGCCTTGGCCAGTTCAGGCTCGCGCTCTTGCAGCAGGGCCAGCTCATCAAGGCGGTTCGCAGCAACGAGGTCCAATGCATCCATACGCGGGCTGCCATCTGCGTGGCGGGGCATGGCGGTGACGGGTTGCATCGCCTCGGGGCGTGGCTGCGGCGCGAGGCTGCTCAGCATGCCAGCGTCCAGCGTGGTCTCGACGAAGGCGTAGAGACCGACACCCTTGGCCGGTAGCGCGTAGGTGCTGAGGGCGATATCCGCGACCTGTGGATGGGCCATCAGCGCGGTTCGCAGGGCGGGGCCGTCGCGTTCTATCCGGTCCTCGGTGCCTTCGCCGTCGGACCAATTCATCAGGCGGCGGGTGACGAAGTTATACGCCCGCTTGCCCGTCGCCATCCAGATGCGCGAGGGCAGCGCCTTTTGCGCCAGCATGCTCAGTTCGGATGGGGTCAACAGGTCCGGTGCATAGGCGCGTTTTTGTTTCAGCAAGTGGCGCAGATCCTCGCGCGCCATGGTGCGGAACAGCGGACCCCGCCTGCGGTGAACCGAGGCGAGCTGGAAGTCGATCACAGCAGCCCGGCCATCCGGCGTCATCAGCCAGTTCTGCGGCTTTGCGATGTCGTTATGCGTGACCCCGGCCCGGCGCATGTCGCGGAGCAGTCGGCGCGCGTCGCGATACCATGCCGGATCGCTGGGTTTGGCCAGTTGCAGCGGTGTGCCTTGGGTCCAGCTGCGCAGGAGGCCGGTTTTGTCGACACGCACGAGGGCCGGACAGCCCTCGATGCCGTGCACTGCGCGCAGGCCTTTTATTTCCTTGCGCGCAAGGGCCCAAGCGATGGGGCGGGCATACCATGGCACGGTGTCAAGCTTGCGCAGGACGACGGGAAAGTCGGGAATGCCCTCTAGGCTGCCAGAGATGGTTTCAGAGAAAATATCACGCTTATGCACGGTTTTCGGGACAAAGGCGGCATTGGTGATAATGCTTTGGGGAATGTCTGGCAGGCTCATGGGGTCTGTCCTAAAGCGTTTCGAGTTTAAGTTGAAACACAACTTGAAGTCGAAACGCGCGTGACACCGAGATGAAGTGGGCGTTTCGACATATTGTCGTGATTCAACAATATGTCGAAACGCTTCAGACGGCTTTGGCGCTTGCGCCTAGATCGGGCGTGGGGATGGTCGGGCCGGATTGCTCCGGCCCAACGTTGTGCATATGCGCGGTTCAGGCAGCGGCGGGATTATATCCCGAGATGGATTTCACTTCGATGAAATCCTCGATGCCCCAGGAGCCACCTTCGCGCCCGTTGCCGGACTGCTTCATGCCGCCGAATGGCGCACCTGCGCCGCGGCTCTGCCCGTTGACCTCGACCATGCCAGCACGAAGCGCGCGGGCGACGCGGGCGGCGCGGGCCGGATCCTGCGTCTGGAGATAGTCGGTCAGGCCGTAGGGCGTGTTGTTGGCGATCTGGATGCCCTCCTCTTCGGTATCGAAGGGGATGATCGAGAGCACGGGGCCAAAGATCTCTTCGCGGGCGACGATCATGTTGTTGTTCACGTCCGCGAACACCGTCGGCTTGACGTAGAAGCCACGGTTCAGCCCATCGGGGCGACCGACGCCGCCCGCGACAAGGCGCGCACCCTCGTCGATGCCCTTTTGGATCAGGTCCTGAATCTTGTCGAACTGGACCTGATTTACCACGGGGCCGATGTGATCGCCCGACTCGCTGGCCGGGCCGACCTTGATCGAGTCGGCGACCTTGGTGGCGGTTTCGACCGCTTTGTCATAGATCTCTTGCTGCACGATCATGCGGGTCGGTGCGTTGCACGACTGGCCTGAGTTGTTCATGCAGTGCAGCACACCGCGCTCGACCGCTGCGTCATCGGCATCGGCAAAGATCAGGTTCGCGCCCTTGCCGCCCAGCTCGAGGCTAACGCGTTTCAGCGAGTCGGCTGCGGCTTTGGAAATCAGCTTGCCTGCGCGGGACGAGCCGGTGAAGCTGATCATGTCGACGTCGGGATGCTCGGTCAGCTGCGTGCCGACGCCAGCGCCGTCGCCGTTGACGAGGTTGAACACGCCGGGGGGGAAGCCCGCCTCGTCCATCATCTCGGCGAACACCATCGACGACAGGGGCGATTCCTCGCTGGGTTTCAGCACCATGGTGCACCCCGCGACGGCGGCGGCGATCACCTTGAGCGTGACCTGATTCATCGGCCAGTTCCACGGCGTGATCAGGGCGGCGACGCCGATCGGCTCATTGCGGATATAGCTGCCGGGTGTGTCGGGATCGTGCGGATGCTCGAACTCGTACTTTTTCGCGGCCTCAAGGAAGTCGGCGATGTGGCCTGCGCCTGCGGCTGTCTGCTGCTCGCGGGCCAGTTCAATGGGCGCGCCCATTTCAAGGCTGATGGCCTGCGCCATATCCTCGGCGCGCGATTCGTAGACTTTGGCCAGCTTCTCGACCAGCGCGATGCGCTCGGCCGGGGGGGTGTTCATCCAGTCGGGAAATGCGGCCTTGGCTGCGGCGACGGCGGCGTTGGTATCGGCCTGACCGCCGAGGCTGATCACTGCGCAGGGCTCTTCGGTCGAGGGATCGATGACCTGGTAATCGCTGGGGGTGGCCGGGTCGGACCAGTTGCCGTTGATATAGAATTGACGCTTCTCGATCATGTCGTATCTCCCTTTGAATATGCGTGGGCACGGACGCCACGCGCCTTACCATCAGACATAGACCCGGCACCGGGCGCCTGCAAGATGGGGGGAGGGTCTGACGGGGGGTGCAATTCGCAGAACCGGGCCTTATCTTGCGTAGTGAAGAGCCAAACCCGACTCACGAAAGGACAGATGACATGGCATTGCGCATCAACGATACGGTTCCCGATTTCACAGCCGATACGGATCACGGCACGATCCAGTTTCACGATTTCATCGGCGATAATTGGGCGATCCTGTTTTCGCACCCCAAGGATTTTACGCCCGTCTGCACCACTGAATTCGGCGCAGTCGCCCAGCTCAAGGATGAGTGGGCCAAGCGCGACACCAAGGTGATCGGCATTTCGGTCGACGGGGTCGAGGATCACAAGAAGTGGAAGGGCGACATCGAAAAGGTCGCAGGCACCGCTGCGGGATTCCCGATCATCGCTGATGAGGGTCTTGAGGTATCCAAGGCGTTCGACATGCTGCCTGCCGAGGCTTACTTGCCCGATGGCCGCACGCCTAACGACAGCGCTACGGTGCGCTCCGTGTTCATCATCGGCCCGGACAAGAAGCTGAAGCTCAGCATGACCTATCCGATGAACGTTGGCCGCAACTTTGCCGAGGTGCTGCGTGCGCTGGACGGCTTGCAGACGGCGGCCAATAGCGGCGTTGCAACCCCCGCCGACTGGCAGGTGGGCGAGGATGTGGTGATTCCAACGTCACTGAACGATGCCGAAGCCAAGGACAAGTTCGGTGATTTCAAGACAGTGCTGCCCTATCTGCGGATGACCAAGCTAAAAGGCTGAGGCGTCAGGCGTTATCTATCAAAAGGCTCCGGCGTGATTGCCGGGGCCTTTTTTTGTGCGGAGCGTACCGTCGTCCGGCAGCGCCAACCGGCTGGCTGCGCGTGATTTTTGCTGCGCGCCCATTGGCACCTGCGCCGCTCTTCATCAGCAAGTTCCCGCCAATATGCGAACCAAACAGCTTGCCAGAGCAGCCGAAATCGGGCCTTTGACCATCAGAGATTCCCTTGGAGACATTTGGATCATGTTCCTGCGCGCCGTTCTCGTCGCTTCGCTGTCGCTCACCGCCGCCTGTGCGGGCACGACGCCAAAGACATCCCCGACCATTTCAAGCAGCCCGTCCATGCAGCTTTATCCCGGCGAAACGCCTGAGATTCGCCAGCTGGTCAACAAATATGCGGATCACTATCAGGTGCCTCGCCCGCTGGTGCACAAGGTGATTCAACGCGAGAGCGACTATCGCCCCAAGGCACGCAACGGTCCCTATTTCGGCATGATGCAGATTCTGCCCGCCACGGCGCGCGGCATGGGATTCACCGGGCGTGATACCGATCTGCTGGACGCCGAAACGAACCTTCATTTTGCCGTCAAATATCTGCGCGGCGCTTGGATGGTGTCGGACGGCAATCAGGACAAGGCAGTGATGTGGTACGCGCGCGGCTATTATTACGAGGCGCGCAACCGCTGCCTGCTGGTCGAAACGCAGCTGCGGGATACCGAAGTCGCCAAGCATTGCCGCTGAAGGCCGGGTGTTTGAACTAAATCCGCCGTACTTGCCTTTTGCACTGCGCGCCGCTTTGACGTAGTGTCATTTCATCGGGCCAGGATGGCCGGAACCTTATCCAGAATACACGTGTGGTGCTTGGGAGCGCGTGGGGTGGCGGAGGGTTTCGGCATAGCCGGAACCCTCCGTTTTTAATTCGGGATCAGATGGGCGAAACCAATCTATCGTTGGTGTCCGCGATCTGATCCTTTGACACGAAAAAGGCCCCGCAATTGGGGCCTTTGACGTCCGTCTTATTTTCCAATGCCAAACCTGTCAGGCGCTGTAGAAAACTGGCTTAGCCGTCAGCTTTGCTGGTGCACTTGCGCACTTCGTAAACAGCCGCCGACGCGCCGGACATGTCGACGACATAGGTTTCAGGCGTTTCGGGGAACACGATCAGCTCTTTGCCGGCTTCGATGTCCTTGACGAACTCGACGTTATTGACCAGCACGTAGCCGCCCTCATAGCCATCCTCAAGGCTTGCGCCGACGCCGGTCGCCTGACCGGAGTAGAGGTTGCCGTTGGCAATAAACGCAACCTCTTGCTCGGGCTCGGTCACGTTCGCGTTCTGCGAAAACAGACCCAGATAGCCGACCGATTCGTCCTTGGTAAAGCCGAATTGCACGATTGCGCCTGATTCAGCCTTATAGGATGCAAAGCAGGAGCCGCGCGTCGCGTTCTCGCGAATGGTCCAAGCACCTGCATCACGGAATTTCGTGATCTCATCGCCCTTTGCGGGCAGCACGTCTTCGGGGGCCGCTGCGAGGGGTGTTGCCAGTGCGAGGGCGATTGCGCCGATGGCGGGATAAAGCTTGTTCATATCGTGTCTCCTTACGTTAGGTAGGCGCGCTGGGCGCCATAGTGGCGGCGGCGGCCTAATCGCCGCGCCGCTTCATCCATCAAACGGACCAGCATGGGAAAGGTTCCCACCTTGTTGATTTTTCAGGTATCTATCCCGGCCATCGCGCAGATGATGCGCCACGCGTCCGGCTCTACCGGCTGGACCGAAAGGCGCGGTTGACGCACCAGCGCCATATCGGCGAGGCGCGGATCGGCCTTGATGGTATCCAGCGTGACGGGCGTTTGCACCGGCATCAGCGCGCGAATGTCGACACACTCCCAGCGGGGATCATCCGTCGTGCTATCTGGGTGGGCAAGCGCACAGACCTCGACGATGCCGACGATCGCGCGTTCCTTTTGGCTGTGATAAAAGAAACCGCGATCACCGACGGCCATCTGCCGCATGATATTGCGGGCCTGATAATTGCGTACGCCATCCCATTCCTCGCCCGCATCGCCGCGCGCGACCTGATCGGACCAGCTCCAGGCCGACGGTTCGGATTTGAAGAGCCAATATTGCATGGCGCTCAGATCACTTTTTTCCACGCGACAAGTTCGACATTATCGAACAGGCCAGCATGGGCATAGGGGTCATTCGCGGCCCAAGCCTCGGCCTCGACCATGTCCTGAACGTCCAGCACAACAAGAGAGCCGCACATCTGCCCCTCGCCGTCCAGCAGCGGACCGGCCTGAGTGACCGAGCCCGACTCCTTGAGGTAAGCGACATGCGCGTCGCGTGTATCGAGGCGGATTTGCAGTGCGCCGGGTTTGTCACGGGCGATGAGGGCGATCAGCATGGGTGGCTCCTGACGTGGTGTTCGTCGCACCCTAGCGCGCGCCAGCGCGCGGCGCAATTTACGCCTTGGCCCCCTTGCGCCCCGACCCCAGCATTGCCGGGCTGGACGTATCCAGCGGCCAGCGCGGGCGCGCGGCAAGGGTCATGTCATCGCGATGACCCGCGCGAAACAGCTCGGCCCCGGCATAAGCAATCATGGCGGCGTTGTCGGTGCAGAGCGCGAGGGGCGGCGCAATGAACTGCACGCCTGCCTCCTTGGCCACCTGCATCAATGCCGTTCGGATCGCTTGATTGGCCGCCACCCCGCCCGCAACGGCGATGACACGCAGGTCGGGGCAGGCGGCCAGCGCGCGCCGGGTCTTTTCGGCCAGCACATCGGTCATCGCGGCCTGAAACCCGGCGCAGAGGTCGGCGCGATCCTGCACCGTCAACCCGCCCTTGTCCGCGATCACCGCGTCGCGGGCGCGCAGCAGTGCGGTTTTCAGCCCCGAAAATGACATATCGCAGCCGGGGCGATCCAGCATCGGGCGCGGAAAGGGATAGCGTTTGGGGTCGCCCTTTGCCGCCTCGATTTCGACCGCCGGGCCACCGGGCTGGGTCAGGCCCAAGAGGCGCGCGGTCTTGTCGAACGCCTCGCCTGGTGCGTCGTCGATCGTGCCGCCGATGCGGGTGAAATCCTGCGGGCCGTCCACGCGCAGGAACTGGCAATGACCGCCCGAGACCAGCAGCATGAGGTAGGGGTAGGGCACATTATCGGTCAGGCGCGGGGTCAGCGCATGCCCCGCCAGATGATTGACCCCGATCAGCGGCAGGCCCGCGCCCGCCGCCAGCCCCTTGGCGCACATGACGCCCGAAATGACGCCGCCGATCAGGCCCGGCCCGGCGGTCACCGCGATAGCGTCCATGTCGCGCAGCTTCAGCCCCGAGGCGCGCAGCACCTCTACCACGCAAAGGTCCAGCTTTTCCGCATGGGCGCGCGCGGCGATTTCGGGGACCACCCCGCCAAAGGCCGCGTGCAGCTGTCCTTGCCCCTGCACGGTCTGGGCCAGGATTTCGGCCCGATCGCCCACGCGCAGGATGGCGGCGGCAGTATCGTCGCAGCTGCTCTCTAATCCGAGGATGGTCAGGGTATCGCTCATCACGTCCGCCCGTTGCGTGTGCGTCGATGCCCGCGTAACACTTGGCCGAGTTTCCCACAACTGCGGAGTCGCGCCTTGCCCCCTACAGTGCTGATCACGCGCCCCGAACCCTATGGGGCCGAGTTTGCCGCGACTTTGCGCGCGCAGCCGGGGGGCGATCTGGCGATGGTCCTGTCGCCTGCGCTGAGTATCGAGGGGCGCGGCACGGTGCCGGACCTAACGGGCTATCGCTGGCTGATCTTTACCTCGCGCAATGGCGTGCGCTATTTCGCGGCAGGCAGCGAGCGGCGGGATATACCAGCCTATGCTGTTGGAGATGCAACCGCCGATGAGGCGCGCAGCATAGGGATGGATGCGATTTCCTGCGGCGGCGATGCGCGTGATCTGCTGGCACGGATCGAGGCAGACAAGGCGCGCGGCCCCATGCTGCATCTGCGCGGCGCGCATGCGGCTGCCGACATTGCAGGTGCGCTGAACGACGCAGGGATCGTGGCCGGTGAGGCAGTACTATACACCCAACAACCTGCACCGCTCAGCGATGCCGCGCGGGCCTGTCTGATGGGCACTGCGCCGGTGATTGTACCTGTATTCTCACCGCGCAGCGCGGCAGCGGTGTTCGACGGACCTGCGCCCGCCGCGCCGGTCGTGGTGCTGGCGATCAGCGCAGCGGCGGCGGCGCTCGTCCCCGAAGGGGCCGCGCACACAATGTTGGTGGCGGACCGCCCGGATACCGCAGGAATGCTACGCGTATGGCCCTTGGCGTTGGCGGCGGCCTATCGCCTTGAGGGAACAAAGCGCGCGCAGTAAGGTTGTCAGGCTGAGCAATTCGGTCAGATTCGAAAGGGGCATGCGACGTGGCAGAAAACAAGGGATCTGGAGGACGCAAAAGCGCCGGGACCGGCAGCGATGGCAATGCCAAGGCTGCTGACGACAAGGGCAGCGGCGTTAACGCGAAACCCACTGCGACGAAAAAGACCCCGGCCAAATCCCCTGCGTCCAAATCTGCTGCGACCAAACCTGCGGGGGCCAAAACTGCCGCCACTGCAAAAACGTCCGGCTCAGCCGTGAGCACATCCAAGGCCGACACGACTGCCAAACCTGATCCCGCCATGCCCGGTCAGGGCGCACCGGTCGACAAAACCAGCGAAATTACCCCAAAATCCGCTGCTGAAACGCCGAAGACCAGCGACGCCAAGCCTGCGGGTGGCCCCGCTCCAAGCGCGTCGTCGACAACTGGTCAGACCGCCGCCACATCAGTGCCCAAGACGTCGACGGCCAGATCTTCGGCCAGCGCCGAAACCGCGAAACTGACCGAGGCCAAGGCTGAGCCTGCAAAGCCCGTTGTTGATACGCCCAAACCGGCACCCGCACAGCCCCCCGCAAGCCAGACGGCGAACCAGTCTGCGCGGCGCGGCGGGTTCTTGCCATTGCTTTTGGGCGGTGCGTGCGCCGCCGCCATCGGCTTTGGGGCGGCGTATTTCATTCTGCCAGAAATGGGCGTCATGCTGCCCGCTGGTGGCGCAAATACGGATTTGTCCGCGCGACTGGATGATCAGGCAGGCCGCGTTGACGCGCTGCAAAAGCAGATCGCTGACATACCTACCGCGCCTGATGGTCCAGATCTGAGTGGTCTGGAAAGCAGTCAACAAGCGCTGGAAAGCGGTCTGGCCGGGCTGACGGAGCAACTGGCCACGCTGACAAAGCGGATGGATCAGCTTGAATCGCAGCCAGCTGCGGATGGCGGCGTTTCGCCCGGTCAACTGAACGCGCTGCGCGACGCTGTGACGGCGCAGACCGCGCGCATCGACGCCCTGACAAGTGAGGCGGAACAGCTTGAAGACGCCGCGCGCGCCTCGGCCCAGCAGGAACTGCGCCGCGCTGCGCTGACGCGCATCCGCACGGCGCTGGACACCGGATCGGGCTTTGCACCTGCGCTGGGCGATCTGGAACGCGCAGGCATGTCAGCGAACGACGCATTGCAGGAGGTCGCAGAGGCAGGCGTGCCGACACAGGCCGCGCTGCAAGAGCGTTTCGCCCCCGCAGCCCGCGCCGCACTGGCCGCAGCGCGCAGGGACAAAACCGAGGGTGGCGACAATGCAGGTCTTTGGTCGTTCGTGTCAGACCAACTGGGTGCGCGCTCGCTGGAGCGACGTGAGGGGCCGGGCGTCGACGCTGTGCTGTCGCGCGCTGAGGATGACGTCCGGCAAGGCAAGCTGGACAGCGCCCTAAGCGAAATCGATGCGCTGCCGGAGCCTGCAAAGGCCGAGCTGGCCGACTGGGCAGCCGATGTGCGCGCCCGGATGCAGGCGCTTGCCGCCCATGACGCGCTCGCCGCAAAATTGAACTGAAAGGGCCCGCCTCAATGCTGTGGTCAATCATAAAGATCGTTGTTTTTCTGGCTCTGGTGGTGCTCGTCACCTTTGGCGCCTCCTACCTGCTTGAGCTGGATGGCGGCGTGCGCATCGTCATGGCGGGGGTCGAGCTGAACCTGACCCCGCTCAAGGCCGTGATGGGGCTGGCGCTGCTGATCCTTTTCCTTTGGGTGCTTCTGAAACTGGCCACATTGCTGATCGCGGTGCTCAGGTTCATCAACGGGGACGAAACCGCGCTCTCGCGTTATTTCGACCGTAACCGGCAGGAAAAGGGGTATCGCGCCCTGTCCGAGGGCATGATGGCACTGGCATCCGGAGAGGGCGACGTTGCCATGGCACGCGCCGCCAAGGCCGAGCGCTATTTGCGCAAGCCTGCCCTGACGAACCTCGTCACCGCGCAGGCAGCCGAGATGCAGGGCAACCGCGCCAAAGCCGAGGAAATTTATAAGCGCCTGCTCAAGGACGACCGCACGCGCTTTGTGGGCGTGCGCGGTATTCTGCGCCAGAAACTGGCGGACGGCGACACCGAAACGGCGCTGAAACTGGCGCAGACCGCGTTCGGCCTGAAGCCTGCGCACCCTGAAATTCAGGACACCCTCCTGCGCCTGCAGACGGGGCAGGAGGATTGGGCCGGTGCGCGCTCGACCCTGAATGCCAAGCTAAAGCACGGTAATATCCCGCGCGACGTTCACAAGCGGCGCGATGCCGTGCTGGCGCTGTCTGAGGCGCGCGACATCGCCGTCGAGGGCAAGACAGTCGAGGCGCGCGAGGCATCCATAGAGGCGAATCGTTTGTCGCCACACCTGATACCCGCCGCCGTCATGGCTGCCCGGAGCTACATCGCGCAGGGCGCGCCACGCTACGCCGCGCGCGTTATCCGCAAGGCGTGGGAGCAGCAACCGCATCCCGACCTCGCTGCTGCATTCGCCGCCATCGCGCCTGATGAGACGCCCCAGCAGCGGCTCAAGCGCTTTGCCAAGCTAATCGGCACGCGCCCCGATCACCGCGAATCCAAGCTGGTTGAGGCCGAGCTGAACCTCGCTGCCGAGGATTTCCCCACCGCCCGTCGCGCCCTTGGTGATCTGGTCGAAAAAGATCCAGACGCCCGCGTTCTGACCATCATGGCCGCGATCGAGCGTGGCGAAGGCGCGCCTGACCGAGTGGTCAAGGGATGGTTGGCCCGCGCCCTCGCCGCGCCGCGCGGCCCGCAGTGGATCTGCGGGAATTGCCAGAACATCCACGGCGATTGGGCGCCCGCCTGCGAACATTGCCATGCCTTTGATACGCTGGAGTGGAAATCACCTCCGGTTGGCGACATCACCTCGCCGACAGGTATCGAGATGCTGCCCCTGATCATGGGCGATCTTGAAGATCACAGCGCCAAGGACGTGGCGAGGGTTGTCGATGCCGAAATCATTGCGGACGCCGAACCGGTGAGCGAAAACGTGGACGAGCCCGAAACGGCCGAGAAACAGCCTTAGCCTCTCGCGGCGACGGGGCTGTGGCGCCGTCACCTGAGGGGTTGGTCTTGACCCCTGAAACTGGTTCGAACCGAGTGCGAAATTTTGGGTGCATTGATCATGTGTGGCATCGTTCGACACAGCGCAAGGTTCCTTGCAGCTTGCCGGCCAAGCTCGGCTACGGGAGCCATATCACCAGAAAATTTGGTTTTTACCCAAACACTGCAATATCTTAGCGGTCCTTTCGCCGAGGATATCCAGTGAGACAAGAACCGGCGCGCAGCGCGATGTCAATGCGGATAGCCGAAATCTACGATGATGCGCCAGATGTCGCGATTGATGCGGCGCAGTTCATCTATCGTGGCGGTGATCTCATCCGCGGCCGACGCGTCGAGGGGGTCGATCTGACCCATTTTCAGGCTGTCCTTGCGGTCAGCGATACGCATCAGGATGGTGCGTGGATTGCCGCCCTCCCCGTCGAAGGCATAGATGCAGTGGTTGTAGCGGTTGCGTAGCGATGCCTGCCCCTGGATGCGCCGGGTCAGCGCCAGCACAGAGGCGCGCTGTTCGTTATCTGTCCGGTCCAGTTTGGATAGGCGTTCGACCATGTCGATGCGTGCGCGGGCAGTATTTAGCGTCAGAAAAACGATCGTCGCTGTTTCTTTGTCCATTCTCCCGAGGCCGGCAATCAGATGGATCAGCAGGCTTTCGGTATTCGCCCAAGCGTAGTTCAGCTTGCCTATCAGCAGTAGAAATGCGTCGAATTCGGGCGGGGGCGCGGCGTTCATTGCCTGCGACCGTTCGGAGCGCGCTTTTGCGACAAATGCCAAAGCGTTGCCTCAGTCCGGTTCGAAACGCCAAGTTTTGCGATGATGTGGTGCATGTGCAGCTTGATCGTGTGCTCGGACAGACCCAGATCAACGGCAATAATCTTGTTCTGTTTGCCCTCGGCGGCGGAACTGAGCACTTGGCGTTCGCGCGACGTCAGGTTGACCTCATCCGCAGACGCCGAAGTGCTGGCGCACGGTTCGTGCGGTAGCTGATGGAGGTCGATCAGGTCTGCCGGGATGTAGCGCTCGCCACAGACCAGCAGGCGCAGCGCCGAGAGCCAAGGGTCGATCTCGACTTTCATCGGCAGAAAACCGATCTCTTCCGAGCCAGGGAATTGCGGGACGTCCGCGATCAGGCGCAGGGCCGTGGTCCGGTCGCGATAGGCCAGCACCAAGTGGCAATATGGGAATCGACTCCGGATCTTGGGCAACGCTTGTTGGAAATGTTGCAGCTTCCCCTCATCGACAATGATCATCCGCACATGGGATGCGTCCGGCGCTGCGAGATCGAACAGGTCGGCAAAGGCGTCAATTCGGCGGAAGGTAATGCAGGGGATCTCTTCGCAGACCAGCCTGATGACCGTATCGGAAAAGTTCAGGCCGCTGCCTATAAACAGGCCCACATGATTTCTTGGAGTGTTAAGCGCATGATCTGCCATTTTACACACTTACTTTTATTTAAAAAATTTGAACAATTACAAAACGTATGGTGATCCAGAACTGACGGTTGGTGTCGTAATCTGTGTTAACGACAAAAAGGGATACGATTGGAAACGGGGCGCCGTGCCCCAATTTAGGTATGATTTGACATCGAAAAGCTACGACATTCAGTTATTTAGACATACGTGCAACTTTAACACAAAGATTAGAAAATGTCCGGCGAATTTTTATAGGTGCGCTGGTAGTCATTTAAACATTACGGCACCTGCCGCCCCATGAATACTGGCCATATTGCCACATGGGCGCCAGCTATGCATCCCTCGTGTCGAGCTAAACCTTTGGATGTATTTCTATAAATTATTACCCGATTACAAAGGCTTAGGATGGCTCCCGATCTAGCCATATTGAGCATCTTCTCAGATGCGCCCCATTGGATGATCATGAATGGACCGCACAAGTCTGCTGCGGCAACACATAGCAAGCGCATCCAATTCGGCCCTTGTTTTTACCAGTGACTGCAAGGTTTTGCCATGTCTCGGGGCCAGAAGCGAGACGCGCCGTATAAGGGGGGGAATCATCACGAAAATATGAAGACAGGTGCGTCCCGAAGCCTGCACAGACAGCAAGATCGTCCTCTGCGGCACGGCCCGCCACCATCAAATCAATCCAATATAGATAGAAACAACATCCGGGCGATGATCGCTTTTTATAGAGTGGCGGTTCGCTGGATGTTCATATCGGAGATATGGAAATGTCTAACAGAAACGCATTCAACACACTCATCTGGGGTCACGGCCATGGCGAGCAAAGCCAGGACCAAGACCAAGGTCAGGGCCAGCTTCAAGGTCAGGCCCAAGCCGAGCTTCAGGCCCAGCTTCAGGGTCAGGCGCAGTCGTCCCATAGTGATAACGACAACGACAACGGCAACCACAACGGGAACGGTAACCTGAACGGAAACGGGAACCTGAATGGCAATGGCAACCTGAATGGCAATGGCAACCACAACGGCAATGCCAACTCCAACGCCTCCGCCAACGGTAACCTGAACGGCAATGGCAACCTGAACGCCAACGGCAACCTGAACGGCAACCACAATACCAACACGTCGAATACCGATGTGCATGTGGGTGTCGATATTGCCATGACCGACTGGATGCCCACCGACGACGACTTTGCGGACATCGACATGTATGGGTCGACCGCCGGTGACTTTATCATGGCCAAGGGGGACATCGATTATAACCCCGGCGATGACATGGACCTGTCGGACATTCTGAACGATGCCCTGAACGGAGCCGGTAACGATTCCGCAACGGTCAACGCCCAGAGCAACAAGCTGATCGACAATGATCATCTTGATAACGTGTCCAACAGCGGCACTCTGAGTCAGACCAACACATCGACTGGCGGCGTGGCCACGGCCGACGAGGGTATCTCGGCTGGCGCGGATGGCGGCGATGGTTCGGGCACTGCCAACTCCCACGGTGGCGGGGCCTTAGGCGGTCTGGGCATCGGCGGTGCGGCAGGTGCCACCGGCGGTACAAGCGGCAATGGCGGCGGCGCGGCCGCAGGCGGCGGCACCGGCGGCAACGGTGCGGCGGCAGCGGCAATCGGCTTGGGCATTGGTCTGGGCGCTGCGTCCTCGGGCGCCACTGCGATCGGCGGTGATGGCGGCGACGCCGGATCACTCGCGGCCGGTCTGGGCGGAGGCACGGGTCTTTCGGGTGCGGCCGCAGGTGGCGGCGACTCGGGTGATGCCGGTGGCATCGGCGCAGGTCTCGGCGCAGCAGGTGCCTTGGCCGACAGCTCCAACACCGGCGACGCCGGTGCGCTGGGCGCAGGTCTGGGCCTTCTGAACCTGGGTCTGGCAGGTGCCAACAACGGCGAGACGGGTGATTCCGACGCCGATGCACTGGGCGCGGGTCTGGGCGTTGGCCTTGGTGCCAGCGGCGACGGCGGTGATGCAGGCGCACTTTCGGGTGCGGCTGGCTTGGGCATCGGCGTGGCCGATGCGGGTGACGCCACCGGCGGTGCAGGCGGCGGCGCAGGCGCCGGCTCAGAGGCGGCCAACATTGCCGCTGGCGTAGGCGGGCTGAACACCGCAACGGGTGGTGACGGTGGCGCCGGTGCGGGCGGATACGCCAGTGCCGGATCATCCGGAGACGCCTATGGCGGTCAGGCCTATGTCGGCGGGACCTATGCCGGCGGCGGAGTTGGCGGCCATGCCGGTGACGCCTACGCAGGCGGCGGCGGTGCAGGCGGCCACGCCGGAACGTGGGGGTCGAACAACGGTGAGGACGGATATGTCACCGGCGAATCCTTCGCCTCGGCCGCGTCGCAGATCGACACCGATGCGTTCAACCAGACCATCGTGATGGGTGCGAACGTGTTGGGCAACACCGTCGACATGACGGTTGTGGGCGGCTCGTTCAGCTCCAGCTACGTCGGCGACGATAGCGACGTCGTATAACCGCCAAGTGTAAGCACCTCCGGGTCCGGCACGTGCCGGGCCCGGGATTTTCAAGCCAGAGGATCAGAAACTTGAGCGATCGCAGGCAACTGCGCAAATAAAAAACGACACAGAGGCAGGCAGCCGGATCTACTGAAAGCGAGGCTGCAATGATGTTAGATAAAGTGACCGAGATGGTCGCCCACATGATCGGGATTTTCCACACCGAAATGGAAGACCAGCGATTGCGCGACGTTTATGACGCGTTCAAGGCGCTGAAGGCCGCCGATCCGGACGGCGATCCGATTTCCGCCATCGCTGCCAGCTTGAAGGCGCCCTACGAGTTGGGCAGTTTCGCGCCCCGTCTGGAGCACGCAGAACAATCACCAACCGCGTCCGGCCTTGATCCGATCGCACCGAACTATTGGTCAGCGGCCCATCCCATCAATTTTTTCAACAGATTTCTGCCAGCTGAGGAGGGGGTATTTTCCTCTGCCGGGCACGTCTCTGCAAGCGGCGTTGCCCGCCTCGCACCGACGCTTGAGCCGCCGGGAAGCGTCGCGGTTATCACGGTGCAGGTGGCGTTCCTTTCCGATGACGATTGGTTGATGCTGGGCGACGGCACGGCGACCTTCACCGAGCCCGGGGTCTTCCTGAATGATCTGCTGGGATATCAGAGCATCGCCGCAAGCATGACGGCACCGCTCGGGGCGGCACCACTGATGCCCGGTCCCGACGCGCGGGACGATGCAGTGGCGCTAAAGGCCGGAATCTCTGCGTTCGTCGGCGGCGTTGTCGCCGGCAGCACCGAACATGTGGCGCATGGCGCCGAGGCATTTGGCCTTCACCAGAATGGTGGTGTGGTCGCGGAGCTGCCTATTCTGGACGACGTGATGCCCGCCTATCTAAAGGAGAAGGCAGGACAGGACGAGAGCGAATTGCCTGATGACGACGCAGGTCAGGATTGGCCAGATCCCTTTGCGGGGTTGGGCGATACCGACGCGGTCATGCCATATCGGCCTGATGTGGAAGCGGATCATCTGGTTGTCGCGGGCGGCAACACGATGATCAACCAGGTCGCAATTTTTTCTGCGTGGCTGGACGCGCCGGTCATCGCGGTGATGGGGGATGTCGCGCACATGAACGTCATCGCGCAGGTGAATGTGCTGGTGCAGCACGCGTCGGGCGGTATCGGTGCCATCGCGCCGTCGACCAGCATCAACAGCGCCGAGATTGCCTGGACCTCGACAATACCCGATGCTGATCCTGAGGCCGATGCCGATGCCGAACAGGACGGGTCGGGCGGGGCTACGAACCTGCCATCCAACTGGGCGGTAACGCGGATCGAGGGTGATCTGATCAGCGTCAATCATGTCAGCCAGTTCAGCTTCCAGACCGATCACGATCGCGCCGAGATTGCGTTTTCCGGCTCAAGCACTTTCATCGGGCTGGGCGACAACACCATCGTCAATCTGACCGATTTGGCCGAGCTGGGCTTTGGCTATGATCTGATCATAGTCGGAGGCGCGATGATTTCGGTCAACTGGATCCATCAGACCAACGTGCTGATCGATAATGACGCGGTCACCTATGCGGGGGCCTTCCCGACAGGTGTGCAGCTTGGCGATAACCTTCTGTTCAACGGCGCGCAGATTAGTGCAACCGGCATCGATCACTATGCGGAGATGACGTCGAACTTCGCAGGCGCGACAGAAAGTCTGGCCGACGGCGCCACAACGATTGGCAGCGATGTCGCCCACGACGCGCTGTTCGAGGGGGTCGATCTTTTGCGCGTTCTTTACATCGAGGGCGATCTCACGACGGTCAACTGGCTGGAGCAGACCAATATCATGGGCGATTCCGATCAGGTTCACCTGGCGTTGGATGATTTTCTGGCCGCGACAGGCGCGTCGGCGGACGTCATCATGGGCTCGAATGCGCTGATCAACCTAGCCAGCATTAGCCAACACGGCACCGATTCGACGGTGATGGTCGGCGGCGACGTCTATGACGATGCGCTGCTCTATCAGGCCGAACTGATCGACACGGACGCCGCTCCGCTGGGCGTGGGCATGCCCGCGTTGGCGCCTGCCGCCGTGGCGTTTCTGGCCGACGACATGCTCGCGCCGGAGGGCGCGCAGATCGACACCCCGATCCTTCCGACAGCAACGGAAGGACATGAAACACCCGACATGATGCAGACAATGCTGGCCTGAGAATTGGCCTGAGAAGTGGCCTGAGAGGACACCCACGACATGAGCCTGGACGACATCAAGACCGAACACGCGGCCAGCCTAAACTGGCCCGAGCCCGGGCCTGCCCCGGACAAAACCGCGCGCCGCGCCGATCCCTTGCCCCTCGGGCCGGGATCGCGCGTCGACGACAAAGCCAATCCGGCGGTCGACCGCAGCCGCCCCGCCCAGGGGCTGGGCGGCGTGCAGATAGAAGCGGATACCGGCCCCATCCTAAAGGCAAGCGCCGGCGGCAAGCCTCCCGTGCGGGTCGGCGGCGGTGGAGGCGGCTCGGGCGGGGGCGGCGGCGCATCCGGATTTCACCGTCGCGCGGGGCCGGACCAGTTCGTTCAGCATCTGAACACTGGCGTTGCCATCGTGCGCCGCAACCTCGGTTTCGTGATGGTGCTGACCTTTGCGACGAACCTTCTGGTGCTGGCAATCCCGATTTACCTGTTCCAGATTTCCGACCGCGTGCTGACCAGCCGGTCGCTGGACACGCTGATCATGCTGACGGTCGTGATCGTCGGCGCCGTCGTATTTCAGGCCATCTTTGACGCCGTGCGCCGTTTCATCCTGATGCGCACGGCAGTCGAAGTGGCGGTGCGGCTGGGGGCCCCGGTGCTTAGCGCGGCCGCGCACGCATCGCTTCATGACAACGGCAGACAGTATCAGACACTGGGAGATTTGCAGCAGTTGCGTGGGTTTCTGACCTCGGGCACGCTGATCTCGTTCCTCGACGTGCCGTTCGCGCCGCTGTTCATCTTTGTGATCTTTCTGGTGCATCCACATTTGGGGATGATTGTTGTCGTTACGGCTATCCTTCTGATGATCATCGCGCTGATCAACCAGACGGTCACCGCGAAACCCTTTGCCGAGGCGAACGTGGCGCAGAGCAAGGCGAACATGCATCTCGATTCCATGTCGCGCAACAGCCAGATCATCAACGCGCTGGCAATGGTGCCCGAGGCCGTGGCGCTCTGGGGGCGCGATACTGCCAATTCGCTGCGCGCGCAGGTGCGGGCGCAGGACCGCAACATCGTCTGGGCCGCCGTATCGCGCGGCGCGCGCCTGCTGACGCAGATTGCCATGCTGGGCTGGGGCGCGTTTCTGGCCATCCAAGGCGAGATCACGGGCGGCATGGTGATCGCGGCGTCGATCATCGCAGGCCGCGCGCTGGCCCCGATTGAGGGCTCAATCGAGGGTTGGAACGGCTTTTCGCTGTCTCGCTCTGCCTTTGGGCGGATCAAGGCGCTCATGCACAATTCGATCCAGCGGTTCGAGAAGCTGCACCTGCCCAATCCCGAAGGCCGCCTGAATGTCGAACGTCTGCTCTACGTGCCCGGTGGCACCAAGCAGGTGATCCTGAACGGGCTGACGTTCAGCCTCGAACCGGGTGAATCGCTGGCGGTGATCGGCAATTCCGGCGCGGGCAAGACGACGCTGGGCAAGATGCTGGTTGGCTCGATTCTGCCGACATCCGGCAATGTGCGGTTGGACCTGATGGACCTGCGCAACTGGGACACACGGCAACTGGGCGAGAATATCGGCTATCTGCCGCAGGACGTGCAGCTGTTCCCCGGCACGATCAAGGCCAACATCGCGCGGATGCGGATGGACGCGAAGGACGAGGATATCCACCGTGCCGCCCTGCTGGCCGATGTGCATGACATGATCGCGATGCTGCCGCACGGCTACGAGACGCAGGTCGCCGCCGATGGATCGCCCCTGTCGGGCGGCCAAAAACAGCGCATCGCGCTGGCCCGCGCCTTTTTTGGAAATCCCCGCTTCCTGGTGCTGGACGAGCCGAACTCGAACCTTGACGCGGCGGGCGACAAGGCGCTGGCAAATGCGATCAAGCACGCGGGCGAGCATGGCATTACCGTGGTCGTGATCACGCAGAAGCCGTCACTTCTGGGCGTCGTGGACAAGATTATGTTGCTGGCCGACGGCAATGTGGCGATGTTTGGCCACCGCGCGCAGGTGCTGCAACAGTTGGCGCAACGGTCCGGCAATGGTGGCAACCTGCCCGGGCAAGGCCAGACAGGGGGGCTGCCAAATGTCTGATGCGACACTTTATCCCGTCCCTGCAGAATGGCACCACGACGTGCCCCGCTCGGTTTCGAAACTGGTCATCTTCGGCCTGGCGCTTTTCGTCTTTGGCTTTGGCGGATTTGGTCTTTGGGCGTTCCGCGCACCTCTGGCTGCGGCGGTCATCGCGCAGGGCAGCTTTGTGGCGACGGGAAGCAACAAGATCGTGCAGCACCTCGAAGGCGGCATCATCAAGCAGATCCTGGTCGCCGAAGGCGATGTCGTCACAGAAGGCCAGCCCATCCTTTTGCTGGATGAGACATCGGCGATGGCCACCGAGCGCGAACTTTTCCTGCGGGCCATCCGGCTGGAGGCGATGGAGGCCCGGCTTCTGGCGCAGCACGGCGGCGCAAGCGTTCTGAACTTTGCACCGCATATCCAAGCGTTGCGCAGCGATTTCGACATCGCCTCGATGCTGGATGCGCAGAAGATCACCTTCGACGCGGCCACGCAGCAATTGCGCAACGATATCGTCCTGCTGAGCCAGAGTATGGAGGCGCTGCGCGTCCGGTCGGCCGGATATGAACAGCAGTTGATTGCGACCCGCACCCAGCAGGACATTCTCGAAGAGGAGCTGGAGTCAAAGCAAACGCTTCTCAATCAGGGGCTGGTCCGCAAGACTGACGTGAACACGATCCGCCGCGCCATCGCCGAGGCAGGCGGCCAGATCGGCCGACTGACCGCAGAGATGGACGAGATCGTCGAAGTCACCCGACGCTATGAGGCGCAGATTGCGCAGACCGTCAGCGAGCGGCGTAAAATCGCGCTGGACGAGCTTCAGATCGTGCAGTCCGAACTGGAAAGCGTGCGCGAGCAGTCGCGGCGCGCGGAAAACATCCTGAGCCGTGCCGAAGTGCTGGCGCCGGTGTCGGGCACGGTCATCCGGCTGCATTATCACACGGCCGGCGGCGTCATCGAAAGCGGCAAGGCGATTGCCGAGATACTGCCATCTGGCCAGCCGCTGATCATCGAGGTGTCGATCCCGCGCACCGAGATCGACGTGGTGCGCAAGGGTCAGCAGGCTACCGTGCGGCTGACGGGCCTGAACGCGCGTACGACGCCGATCCTGGAAGGTCAGGTGTTTTATGTTTCGGCTGACGCGATCAAGGACCGCAGCGAGGAAAAGCAGCAG
This sequence comes from Roseovarius sp. Pro17, assembly GCF_035599575.1. Classification (NCBI taxonomy): domain Bacteria; kingdom Pseudomonadati; phylum Pseudomonadota; class Alphaproteobacteria; order Rhodobacterales; family Roseobacteraceae; genus Roseovarius; species Roseovarius sp. Pro17. The sequence goes on along the minus strand of NZ_CP141179.1, from coordinate 2,816,592 downwards.
GAAATCTACGTCGCGCGCGTGTCCGTGCCCCCCGACGAGCTGGACCGCGTCCGCGGATTCACCCCAACACCCGGCATGCCGGCGCAGATCATGATCCAGACCGAAGAACGCACATTCATCCAGTATCTGATGAAGCCAGTGACCGACAGCATGTCTCGCGCATTTCGCGAGCAATAATCGTTACACGCCCGTCGGTTCCGCCCCGGTCCTGCCGAGACGTGCTGATCAGCGGATGTCGGGATGCAGAGTTCTGCAAGCCATGGGCTTTGATGCTGTAAACGCCTCGCGCAAGCTGATGGCGTAGTTTTGGCAGATTTTCACAAGAAGTCGCGGCGGGCACAGGTCTTGGAGCTTTTTTGGCCAACTTCCGCGATGCGTGTTTGCGATGGCAGCCTGCAGCGGCGCTGATGCAGCGCATCTTCATCGAGTTCTGAGAGGGTCGGCAGATGCCTGATATACTTGAAAGCAATGACCTCGCGGGTCTGATATGGTGCCCCAAGACGGCATCCAAGTCCTACATTTTGACGCACCACGAAACACCGCGCCCCTAATAAAATAGGTGTATTTAGTGAGTTGCCTATTCCACCACGCCTCACAATGCCCCATAGGATACCATATGTTGAGGGGGATTAAGAGGGGGATAGAAAGTGGGTCGTGCTTTAAACCGTTTGAGCGCATCCGGCGTCAGAACCGCCAGCGTTGGCAAACATGCAGACGGCGGCGGCCTATGGCTGGTCAAGCGCGAGGATGGCGGCGCGCAATGGGTGCTGCGCGTCACGACGCACGGCAGGCGGCGCGAAATGGGCCTTGGTGCCTATCCTGACCGCTCACTGAAAGAGGCGCGCGAGGTGGCCGACACATGGCGGGCCGTGGCGCGGAAAGGTCTGGACCCTATCAAAGAGCGCGACCGCCAGCGGCGCGAGGCGGCGCGCAATATCCATATGCTGGGTGATATCGCGCTGGACGCCTTCAATAGCCGCAAGGCCGAACTGAAGGGCGACGGCAAAGCCGGGCGCTGGTTTTCGCCGCTTGAACTGCACGTCCTGCCAAAGCTGGGCAAGGTGCCCGTGGCCGATATTGACCAGAAGGATATCCGCGACACGCTGGCCCCTATCTGGCACACCAAGGCCGACACCGCGCGCAAGGCTATGAACCGCCTGAGCATCGTATTGCGCCACGCAGCGGCGCTGGGGCTGGAGGTGGATCTACAGGCGACGGACAAGGCCAAGGCGCTGCTGGGCAAGCAACGCCATACCGTGACGAACGTGCCCGCGATGAATTGGCGCGACGTGCCCGCCTTCTATCAATCGCTGGATGGTGGCAGCATCACGGAATTGGCGCTGCGGCTGTTGATCCTGACGGCGGTGCGGTCCTACCCGCTGCGGTTCGCGCATGTTGACCAGATCGACGGCGACGTGTGGACCATACCCGCAGCGGCGATGAAAGGTCGTCTGGGCGCGACAAGCGATTTTCGGGTGCCGCTATCGGTGGAAGCGCAAAACGTCATCGCAGAGGCCCGCAAATTTGCGCGTGACGGGTTGCTGTTTCCCGGCGTGAAGCGCGGCGTGATATCCGACATGACCATGACCGCCCTGATGGACCGGCGCGGGCTGAAAGAGCGCCCGCACGGGTTCCGGTCCTCATTCCGTGACTGGACGGCAGAGGCGACGACGACACCGCAGGAGGTGGCCGAAACCTGTCTGGGGCATGTAACGGGCGGCGCTGTTGAGCGCGCCTATCGGCGCACGGATTTTCTAGAGCAACGGCGGGCGCTGATGGAGCGATGGACTGGCCGATTACAGACTACGGACGACACTAAAAAACTGGAGCGGTTGTGACGAACATCAATGAAAGAGAAATAGTAGAATTCGGCGGTATTCAATTCGAGGCATGGACCTTTCCGAGCCTTGAAGCAGATGGAAAACTTGTTAGGACACTCATTCCACTTGCCCAAGAAGGACCCAAAGACAGATTTCCGGCTGACGGACCTTACCACCGTTCGATGCTAGCAGCCTCTAGGGGCATCTCTGCGCATATTCTCGATGTCATCGGTGAAAAGAACCAAATACCGGGCCTTCCCAAATGCGTGAATGAGCATGGATTTTCCGCTGCACATCTCAATCTTCTCGGAGACGACGATTTCTATCCGGAATGCTGGCAAGTGTTGCAGGCCTGCGGTTGGGCGTCAAACTACGGGCAATTGGCTAAATCTACCTATGAGACCGTCAGAGAGCATGATGGTAGTGAAGTTTTTACCCTCGCAAAAGATTGCTTTGGCGAGGCCAGTGATTGTTACATCCTCGAACGCGCTGGGATTTACCTGACAGAGCCATTTACGCGCCCTTGGTATGCAGCGAACATTCTTTCAGCTTACTACGCCAGACAGGACGATGTCTTATTCGGATATCTGTGGGCAGAATATCGTTTAAAATTGCGCGTGCAAAAGATCGCCAATACAGGGGGTAAGGTCATCAGTGCGTCAAGGCAGGCTGGGGAAAGAACCCAAGCGCTCCACAAAGACCTGCGAGACCAGAGGTTCCGGAGAATGTCAGAACTTCTAGATAATTTGGGTGTAGATAGTGCGGCTGCCCAATGTGAGACCGAGGGTTTAGGCAATTGGTCAACTATCAAACGGCAATGGAACCGCTACCATAAAAAAGGGGACACCTAGGCCACTGTCCCTAAAGGACCCGATTAAGTCTGCCCCATCATCACTTAGCATGGGACACACAGATGCGTTACCTTTCCTTCACAGAACTACAAGCAAAGATCGGCGGTCGCAGCCGATCCTCGATTTACCGCGATCTAGAACTGGGTCGTTTGCCTCAGCCGATCAAATTCGGCGCGCGCCTCTACTGGATTGAGGCCGATATCGACGCGGCCTTAGCTGAGGCCCGGAACTGAAAACACCCCCGCACTTGCGGATACCGCAGGCGCTGGGGGTGCCGTCTCAGCTTGAACACCTTAGACATACACCCGGCGTCCTGCCCTTTCAATAATAAGGGACGACACCATGATGCACGACAATTTCTATTCCAGCGACTCGCAGGTTTTCTGGACCTACAAGGCACTTATCGACGGGCGCACGATCAGCCACAAAAGTGAAATCCGCGAGGTGCGCGGCTGGAGTTTGGGCGCAATCATCCATCGCCTGCGCCACGATTGCGGCTGGCCCACCCAAGCTGAGTATCGCGGGCCGCTAAGCGTCGCGCATTATTCACTGAAAGCAGGGATAGACCGGGCCGCGCTGCGGTTCCCCAAATCCGCCCGCGCGCTGGACAACGGCGGGGCCGCGCAATGACCGCCGCCCGTATCAGTCGCCTGCGCCGCCTCTTTGGCCTGACCGAAACCCAAGCCCGTCTTATCGCCACGCTGCACTATGGGGCCGCCCATGACTAACCCACAAACCCGCCTGACCCGTCACAACGGCAAATGGCACGTTATGGCTCGTATGGGTGCTGAGGGGGCCGTTGAGGCTGTCTGGGTATCCCTTGGCGGCTGCTCCTGCCAAATGACCGCAATTCGCGTCTGGCTGGCCTGTCAGATGATGGGCAAGCGCTAATGGCTGGCCCGTTATACAAACGGAAAAAAAGGGGGGCTGGGCGTTTCGTCCAGCTTCCCGAATGGGTGCAGGCGTCCGAGGCATGGGCAACCCTGCCACCTGGCCCCCGCGCGCTCTACATCGAACTGAAACGACGGTTCAACGGCGCGAACAACGGCGCGATCTATCTCAGCCACAGGGAAGCGGCGGCGGCGCTGAACGTGCATCGCAACACTGTCGGCCCGTGGTTCAATGCGCTGGAGGAACGCGGATTCATATTCTTGACCCAAGGCCCGCATCTGGGGCCGTCTGGCATCGGGCGCGCGTCGGTCTGGGGATTGACAGAGGAAGCCACGCCAGACGGTCGGCCCGCGCGAAAGACCTTCATGAAGCTTCATAACCCATCGACCTAAAAAGCGCGGCCCCACGGAGCCGCGCTTCGTAATTCACGTCGGAACGCATTTGGCTCAATAGTATTACTAGAAACGGTAGGCCGCGCGAATTTGTACGGTGGTGGCTTCAAGGCTGCCACCGGTAACGTCGTAATCATGATACAGAACTTCGCCGCCAAGAGACATGTTATCTGAAGCCATATAATCATAGCCGACGCCAACGAAGTAGCCGTCTTCACTACCGGTAAAACCGCCAACACTGGCTTCAATCTCAGTGTAACCAGTGGTTGCATACAGCAGCCCGTTGCCGACCTTATAACCACCGCGCAGTTTGGCGCGCCAAATGGAATCGACATCCACGCCCGGGACCAGCTCGATATCGCTCCAATCGTAGTCAATGCCCGCACCGATGACCAAATCACCCAAATCGTAGTCATAACCAGCGATCAATCCGCCGATGACGCCGTCAGAGTTAATGCTACCAAAAGGAGTGCCAATCTCTACGTTAGCATAGCCCAGTTCGCCACCTGCGTAGAAGCCGGTCCAGTTTGGCGACGAGTTGTTGCCTGCGAACGCCGTGCCAGCCATTAGTGCGGATGCTGCTGCCGCGGAAAGTATGTATTTCATGTCTTAGTCCCTTTTGATCATCATGCACGTTGGTAAACTCGCTCCGTGCAAAGTAAACTCCATCTATAACTAACCGTTTGAAAACGTCACATCATTTCAGACAATTAGCGAGACTGTGATGATTGGGGCACACTTGGTTAAGCCTGCTTGGATTGTGCGGCCGTACGTTTTCGATGTTGGAATCTTAGCTAGATCAGCGCGCGCCCCAACCGAAAGCAGTTCGTGGTCTCAGGATACTCAAAGGCGGGATCTATCACAGCCATAGGGACGCGGCGGCGGGATTGAACGTGCATCGCAACACTGTCGACCCGTGGTTCAATGCGCTGGAGGGACGCGGGTTCATATTCTTGACCCAAGGCCCGCATCTGGGGCCGTCAGGGATCGGGCGCGCATAGGTCTGGGGATTGGCAGAGGAAGCCACGCCAGACGGTCGGCCCGCTCGAAAGACATTCATGAAATTTCAGAACCCCCGCACAAACATTGTGCATGGTCGTCACAAAAAAGAGGACACTTGCTAAGGTCAGCTACGGTTGAGGGCGTGAACCGTCCTGTTTTCTGTGACGCGAAACCCGGAAATCAGCGGAACGGCGTCACAAAAATGAGGACATATATACATCTAGCCATAGTCTGACCATCGACTGAGCTCGACCTTTCGGCAGAGGTCATACCGATCACCTTCAAATCCAATGCCCTAAGTAAATAGTCGGGCGGGATTGACGGTAAGCGTTTCATCCCAGAAGCTGACGCTGAACGACTGGGACTATCTATGCATCGCCTCATTAAACGCCTACTTCTAGTGATTGCTTTAGCAGCCAATCCGTACGGCGTTGGGGCACAGGATTATTCAAATTTGTTAGAAGATTTCGAAGCTCACGCACTGACCCGAACGGACAAACGATTCTTGCAGGCAGCTTTGGCATTTGAAGGTCACTATAAAGGTCTTCTTGATGGTGACTGGGGTATAAAGAGCCAGAATGCCCTGCGCAGCTACAGTTGGGAGAAATTCAAGAGTGAGCCTGAAGACTGGCACATGGCTGCTTTGGCTCTCTCCCTCTTTGACCGGATAGCCAGCGACGGCTGGCAGATGAATTACTTTGAAGGCTTGGGCATGTCCTTCCTTTTTCCTGTCGACAGCATCATCGTAGATCCCCCATCAGAGAACTTCGTCAATTGGCGTCATCGGAACAGTAGCCTCTCTATATCGGCCGGTGTCCACGACGTTTTTACCACTCAGAATCTTCATGATTTCACTATCCGTCAGCATGAGATGGCGGGCACACCATACACTGTTAGAAAAACTACTTTCGCTGTCTCAACGTCACAATCCCGCGATGGGTCATCGCTCTACACTCGGTCGGACTTCCAGAACGGTCGCTGGTCAACAGTGATGTTAGCTGCGAACAAGCGCGATGCCCCTATTCTTGGTGCTGTTTCGTCTAGCATCAGTACAGGGCACGCGCCTTCGATAGTGGTTTCCGAGAACGGACGCTTAGAAACTGCAATTTTGGAAATGATTGCCTTTGTCGATGAAGATCTGGAAAAAGATGAGAAGGGCAACAGTTCTGGTAATTCGAACCAACAGAATGCCCGACCTGATGGGTCGGGCTCAGGGTTCTTCGTATCATCGGACGGGTACGTTCTGACCAATGAGCATGTTGTTTCCGGTTGCAGAGAGATCGAGGTAAATGGTGAAAATGGTGAGCTGATTGAAGCTTCTGAAGTCTTCGACCTCGCTATTCTGAAAGCAAGGTTTGGTCCAGACGATGCTGTAGCCAAATTTTCTTCAAGACCCGCCAAATTGAATTCTGACGTTACGGTTGTTGGCTATCCTTACGCTGGTCTTCTCAGCGGTTTAAATGTGACGCGTGGTTCAGTGTCATCTTTAAAGGGATTGCGCGGCGAAGTCACCCAAATGCAAATTTCAGCGCCTGTACAGGCTGGGAATTCTGGTGGTCCGGTACTGGCCGCAAGCGGTGAAGTCGTCGGTGTAGTAGTGTCTAAGCTGGATGCTAAGATAATTTCAGACGCAATTGGCGATATGCCGCAGAATGTGAACTTCGCCATTCGTGGTGAGATAGCCAAGTTATTTTTGTCTCAGAACGGGATTGATCCGACTCATGGTGCTTCCGGTGAACGTTTGCCACCAGAGGAACTTGCTGGAAAGGCTGGCCTCTTCACTACGTTTATTCAGTGTAAGAGATGAGGTTTCCTATTGTAGTGGGTCGAGAGTGCCCGGCGTTTAATCACTCTCGCTGCATGTCGCAATGACACGCTCCGGTCGAATTTGCCAATAGGTTGGATTGGATCAGGCTACGCAGGAAAGAGCCATAATACAGCCATAAATTTTTGGTTGAGGCGCGCCTCAGTGTATTAACACAAATAATAGAGGCACTATAACCGCGAGGATTAAATCATTGAAAAGAACGTGCCGGGTGAAAAGCGGACATAATCTACGAACCAATTTCATAAGAGTGATTTTTCTAACCGGAGTCGCTTTGGTCGGCTACGCGGCTAACGGATTGGGCCTGTTTTCAGGGTCTTTATCTTTCAGCCATGGGTCCGAAGCGCGGCATATCACAGGGTACCCAACGCTTTCGCGGGTGATCGATGCAGATACAATAGTTGTTGAGCAGATTCGCGTGCGTCTGGATGGCATTTCGGCACCGGAGAGAGGTCATGATGCGTACGTTAAAGGAAAATGGTTCGTCGCCGACCTAATGCGTGAGGCTCAATCAATTGAGTGTGACTTAGAAGGACGCCGATCCCATGACCGCGAAATTGGAACCTGTTATTTTATTATGCCTAACGGCGTTCGGATAGATCCGCAGGCAGAAACGGTCAAAGCTGGCTTTGCACGAGATTGCCCAAGATACTCAGGCGGGCGTTACGAAAAACTTGAGACGCCCGCTAGTAGAGCCCTGCCGCTTCCTCCCTACTGCTGAGCCAAAGCTGCAGTTATTCGTTGAATGTGGTGTCTGCTATGGGGTGATGGTTGAGGTTGAATGGCGACGATAACATCATGCACCCCACTCAACACCTAAGAGAAACCCCCAGATGTGCCGACGGGGCCATAGGCACCGGTACCGTCCTGGTGCTTTCTGTGACGGGTACCTAAAGATACAGAAACCACTAATGCCGCTTGTAAAGTAGCGTTACAATTGTGGTTTCCAATTAGGTTCTATGGCTAAAATCCTAGTGGCAGTGCACCCGACCGGTACTGTTGTCCATGTGACAGCACTGACCCGCAGGAGAACTCTTGCGGCAACCTCCACCATGTGCGCTGGCAATATGCGGGATGGTAACTGCTAGCATGAACGCGAAAAGGGCTAAGTGTCTCATTTTTTTCCTCTTTTGAGCAATGCCAAGTTCCTCTGCTAATTTTTTAATGCGTCAAGAGTGTGTCTAAATGCGGTTAATTGAGTGGCTTTCGAATACCCCCTTCGAAGTGGTCTACTCACTGGGATACGTTCATCTCGTTTTCAGGAGAACCAGCCGATGGCTGGAAATCCAGAGAGGCCCGAAGATTTTGTGCTGAAGCTACGGCAACTTGAATTGCTGCAAGAACAAGGGCGGTCAACGGCGGAAGCCGTGCGTCAAATAGGTGTGGCGGTTCAGGCCAATTTTCGATGGCGCATGGAGCTAGCCACGCCCGCCATTGGTGCGAGGACAATGGCGAATGCGGGACGCACCGCGATCAGCTTAAGCGGCTCCATGATCTGGAGGCAGAAAATAGCCGAGGAAGCCACGCCAGACGGTCGGCCTGCCCGCAAGACCTTCATGAAATTCGGTAGTGGGTCATTTTAAATTTTCCGGCTGACGCTTTTTGTAAGGGCCGCGCTTCTTGGGTTCAGGCTCGTTTGCATCCACCAGCGCCACTAGGTCGGCAATATCCCAAAGACGATTAGTCAGACCAGCCTGCATCGCGGGCGTAACCTTCAAAGTCTGATGCACCTTGGCGAAGTTGCAATACATGAAATGCAGCGCCACGGCGTGCATGTGGTTCTCAACCTTCTTGCTAAAGCCGTTGGTCAAGCGCGCAAAGCGGTGCATGTGCATCCGCATGGTCAGGTTTTTTCGCTCAACATTTGACGCGCTGATAAGCGCCTGATCAGGGTTGCCTTCAACGGCGCGCTTCTTGATGCCAGTGCATTCGGCGGGGCTGTATTTCTTCTCATGTGTGTTCCCAGCAGGTGCGTTGCCATACATCTTGATCAGCTGCGCACAGTCCACGTCGCCACCGAATGCGCCCTCGACGGCCTCCATATAGGCTTTGTGGCCGTCTGTGGTCAGCAGCACCCGGTTAGCAAGACGGCCGCGCAAATCGTCCATGAACTCAATTGCATACCCGCTGTCACGATCACCGACCATGTAGGACACGATAAGTTTGCTGTCGCTATCGATTGCGGTCCAAGTCCATGTGTCAGCTGCGCTCTCCGGGGCATCCTTGGCGGTCCGTACGTCCTTTTGTTTGGCATAGGTGAAGGACCAGATTTCATCGCACTGGATCACAGACGCTTTGACGTTGCGCACGTTTTCGTCATGATATTTCACGCAGGCTGCGCCAGCGTCGATCAACAGCTTATTGACCGTGTTCTTGGACACATCAGCAATGCGGGAAGTAGCGCGTATCGAAGTACCTTCCACCAGAAGGCGGATGATCAGGGCGCGGGATTTGGTGTCGAGTTTTCTCATAGACTCAATACAATTGACCGCTGCAGCTTAGTCAAGCACATCGGTCAGTTTAAAGGCTATTGCTAACAACCGAATCTTAGTGTCTAGTGAGTACATGCTGTACGTGGGGGCATTCTAGTGGCAGGCGAGCATGACTGAAGAGTCAAACACCTTCGATCCTGGAAAACCCGTGGTTTCTTTTGACTACATTAAGGCTTCAGGATTTCAGTCTCTCCGCGCTGATGGAGTGATAGGCGGTCTTACGCCAAATGGTCGTATACATATGGCAATATACTCGGAGCGGCCTGCCATCCCGCGTAGACTCACATATTCACTTAACGACGCTGGGCACTTAGGAGACCTTGTCGAAGTCGAAACACGAGATTCTGTAGTTCGAGAAATGTCAGCTGATATATTTCTCGACCTAAAATCCGCTGAGGCTATTCAGGAATGGCTAAAAGAACAGATAAAAGAACTTAAAATCAGGGCAGAGCAAAATGACAGCTGAACTTAGAGATTCTGGCAGTGCCGGGACTTATGACACGACCCATCAATCATTTTCTTCGGTTGCTTATGGAAAGTACGCACCGAGCACTCCAGATTACACCACAAAGTTTTATAGCCACCTGAAGCGCTGGAGGTACGAAACGTTAACATCATCTTCGGCTGATGTTATCGTGAAAAATCAAGCCTTTCGCGATATCGTGGATATGGGTGATGTAATTCTACCTTTGATAATAAGTGAGTTGCGGAAAAGACCTGATTTCCTGATTGTGGCGATGGCGTTAATCACCGGTCAAAACCCAGCCAAACCAAGCCAACTTGGTGATATAAAGGCAATGTCTCAGGCTTGGATAGACTGGTATGATTACCAAAGGTAATCCACATACAGCTATGTTGGTTGGGATCTTTCCTAATATCCAGCCGAGCGCACTGATTACCAGCCCTCAAACTGAGGTATACAACTGTATCGCATATGCCGCTGGTGATATGACTCGGTGGTGGTGGCCAGATGCTATGGGCATGTGTTATTGGCCGCCGGGTGCTATGAGATTGTCAACACTTCCGGCGTTCCAGATAGCGTATGAAACACTTGGCTTTCAACTATGTGCAGATGACAGTTTTGTTGAAGGTGTTGAAAAAATTGCGATCTTTCATCTACACAACGAACCTACACATGCGGCAAAATTGATTGATCAGGGCACATGGAGCAGTAAGCTCGGAAAGTCTTACGACATCAGCCATTCAAAAACATGTTTGGACGATATTTCCGCCAATGGTTACGGAGAAATCGCATACTTCATGCAACGCGTGAAGTGACTATTTTCGATTTTTCCAGCGTGCATTTGCCGCATTTGTCGCAATCTCCGAGCGCTTTTCTGAAGAGAGCGCCTTAGATCTTGCCTTGCCACCCTTCAACCCGCCTTTTCGTTGCCCCTCGGCCTTCTCCGGTTGGGCGTCATCAATTTCACCAGTGGCGATCCCAACAATCATATGGGCAAGCTGGTTGGCGTCACGGGGTCTTTTGGGTTTGTCTGTCATACCTACAAGATAGGGCCTGCCAGGACTGGGCGCAAATCAAAGCTGCGTAGGGTCAGATTTCGAAATGAGCCATTGCCTAAAATTCCAGAATCCCCGCTCAAATATTGTGCATGGCCGTCACAAAAAAGAGGACGCATGTTGAAAATGTTGAGTATGAGGACGCGAACCGTCCTGTTTTCTGTGACGCGAAACGCGATATTGAGCGCAACGGCGTCACAATAAACATGACATATCTACATCTAGCCATAGGCACACGCTTTCTCAGAGACACGCGAAAGCCGGACCTGAAAAGCCTGATTTGTGATGGTGTGAATTTTGCGACCTGCACTAGTCCTCAAGGTGAGGGCCGGAGAGTTACTTATACCCCCTATTTAGGGTGCCAAGCGAGAGGCGGGGTAGGGGGCGTCAAACAGGCTTGGCGATGCCGAGTCAGTACCGGCGTAGAGTACGCATTTCACGTAGCCACAATTCAGGGTTTCTGACGCTCAACCGCGATGGCAGGCGGGGGCAGCTAAAACTCTAACGTCATCCGCACAGGGACCGGCGGGTATCCATTCCCGGCATTGTTACTACAGGTATCCTCGCGCGCGCGTAAGCGCGCAAGCAGGAATACTAAATAGGGCGCATCAAGGGACTCGGTTGCGGCGCTAAATGTGCATTGAACCCGGTAAACGTAAAAGGGTTCCCATCATTGGTCGGCTTCACGATCATCGCGTTGCTCAGTCAGATTAGGCACGGGCAAAATGGAGTGAAATTGGGGTGGGCATAGCAAACTTCCGAGGGGCCGCAGCTGCAAGCAACTGAAACACGCGGGCGAATTGGGGAGGGGCAAATATGATATTTCCGGTGCGGCCTTGCTGTCGATTTGTTCAGACCGCACCAGAACAAGGTGTTATGCAGATTTGGGAGCGCGCTCAAATTTGATTCCGCAATTTTTTTGGATGCTCGCTTTCTCAAGAGCCTCCATTTCACCTTTCATGCGCGCAACTTCAGCTGAAGTCTCGGCATCTCCCTTTAAAAAGAATAGGGCTGGCCAGAACAGAACCATTCCAACCGCCATTGCGGCGCCGTCATTCTGGGCCTTCTTGTCTTGAGTGGACATAACTTGGGAAGCTCTCGCAGAAACAGCTTGAGCCTCAGCCCCGATTTGTCTGCACGAATGGCCTTGATACTGCATTGTCGATACATAGCTTGCAGGAATATCGGCGCTTTTGCTTGCACACGCTGAAACCAGTGTCGTAGCGGCAAGCATAGGGATGATTAAATATTTCAAGTCTAGCCTCATTTGTTTGACGGGGAGAGTGACGCCTAGCGTCTCTCTCGTTCTTGCCAACGGTAGAGGGCAGACTTTTGGTGAATTAGTGTCAGAATTATGAAGTTGAACTGCGTGCCGTTGCGGCTGTCATGGTCGAATGGGTGAAAGCCACAACTTGCCAAATGATTTGGGCAAAAATGGAGCGAGAAATATGGGCGGATTCGGCAGCGGCAATCACTGGCGCTGCGGCACGCGCAACACGGTCGATGATATGAAGGAACTGAGAATCGCCAAGCTTGCCTCCGATGGCTGGCTGGATTCCGGGCGCACCTGTTCCTACGCATGGTCCCGCACCGGGAGCACAATTGGCGATATCCAAGTGTCGGCGGCGGCGGGGCACATACTGCTGAATTATCGCAGCCGAGATAATGGCGGCGCATGGCAGGACCAATGCTATCCCGTCCAGATCGACCGGACGCCTTGCCACCTTGGCGGCGCGCGCCCGTGGTTTCTGTGCCCAGCGCGCGGCTGCGGCAATCGTGTGGCCGTTCTCTACGGTGGCGCAATCTTTGCCTGTCGTAGCTGTCACGGGCTGGGGTATCCATCCGAGAACGAGAACAGGCGCGACCGGGCGACGCGCCGGGCTGACAAGCTGCGCGACCGCCTGGAATGGCCGCCCGGCATATTTGAGGGATCTGGCTGGGGCAGACCCAAGCACATGCACCATGCGACCTATCAGCGACTGGTCTCAGAATACGAAGAACGCGAGGCTGAGGCGCTGGGCCTGACGATGGATTGGCTCTTGCGTTTCAACAAGTGCCGGGGCGATTAGCGCAATTTCACTTGCTTGTAGTGCCGTCAGATGGCTTGCCCGTTGCCACGATTTGCAACGCATCGTCTGGCAGTGGTTTCTGCAAAGCCAACGCAGCGTCGGGCGGTGCATTCAGCCAAGTTTCCCATTGATCAGGATGGTTCAAAATGACGGGCATGGCCTTCGGATGTATCGGTGCGACAACGCCATTCGCATCTGTCGTCAAAAACCCGAAAAGATCGTTAGTTGTTTCCCCCTCTTTCACCTTTCGCACTGAGGTCCAGCTTGTCCAGATGCCTGCGAAGAACGCGAGCGGGCGCGTTTCATTCAAAGCAAACCAAATTGGAGCGGCAGGCTGACCAGTCTTTTTTTCGTATTCCGAAAAGCTGTTAAACGGGACAAGGCATCGATGCTGAACACTAAGCCATCGCCGCCAATATGGAGATGACGTGTTGCGGATATTGGTAATCCCAGAATCCGCGTTCCGGTTCTTCAAAGCGAAGGCAGGCGATGGCATCCCCCAGCGCATGTTGACCAATTGCCGTCCTTGATCAGTGTTGCGGATGACCGGAGCGGAATAATCGGGATAGATGCCCGTCAACACCGGAAGGTTGCCGGTGCTGTCTTTCCAGACCTTGATTAGATCAGTGATTGCCGCTTGGCTTGTGGTCATAGAATAAAGATTGCACACGCCTAGAAAATCCTCCGACTGCCACGCACCATCATGGTTTGGCGAACTATATGCTATTGATGCAGTGCCGTCAGCCAGCTCCAACATCGGATGAGCCTCTAAGAATGTCCGAGCATTCTCGACGTCTCGGAAGTAAAACGCTACGGCGTTGACCCCGGTGGAGGTTGCCGAATGGCTGGCAAAAAAACCAACGCCAAGACGGTCATTCAGCCAAGTGTAGCAATGGCTCAGCACCATGCCGAAGCCGCCGGAGGGCACAGCGACCTTTATCCGAATTGGGAATGCAGAATCATCTATCTTGCTTTGGGGGGTGGAGCGTCTGACCATCCCAGAACAAAGACTGAACATCGCGTGATTTGCAACAATCAAGAAGGTCCAAACAGTTGAATTTTACTGCCCACTGAAAACTGCCCTAGAAGCCATATCAGCAAGGAGCGAAAGGGGGACGTAAAGGGGGATAGAAGCGCAAGGTTATGGCGTAACTAACGAAAATACATGCAAAATTCTATTTTAACTGGTGCCCCAAGACGGACTCGAACCGCCGACCTACTATTTACGAAACAGTTGCTCTACCAGCTGAGCTATTGGGGCTATGCGACGGAGTATTTAGACGTTTGGATCAGACCGTGCAACCCGCTCCGCAGCTTGCTCAGTCCATCGCGCCCAATATACGCGCCAGATTGCTGAACCGCGCGATCAGTGAAAAGACTGCGATGTTCACCGACAGAAAGAGCACCGCGATGGACGCGATTACCGGCGTATAGCCGTAGCGCAGCGCATTAAAGATCTTGACCGGCAGCGTTTCGACGGTGAAGCCTACGGTCATCAAGGCGATGATATATTCGTTCAGGCTTAGCACGAAACAGAACGCGAAGCCGGCCAATGCAAATGGCGCGGCGATGGGCGCGATGATCGTGCGGAACACAGTCCAGCCCGTTGCGCCCATGGTCTGGCTGGCCTCAATCAGCGCCTTGTCTATGCTCTCCAATCCCAGCGATATCGTGACCAACGGCAGCGCCAGCAAGAAGATGGCGTGGGCGATAATCACGTTGATCATCAGCCCGTTCACCCCCGCGCTGCTGAAAAAGATGAGGAACGCCAACGCCATGATCACCGGCGGCAGGATAAAGGGCGCGATCCCCAGCGCGAACAAAGCGCGCGCATAGCGCAGGCCATAGCGCCATGCCATATAGGCCACTGGCAGCGCGATGGCAGTCGCCAGCAGGGCCGATGCTGCCGCGATAATCAGCGAATTGACCAGCGCGCCGAACCAGTCGGCCTCGGTGAAAATTGCGGCGTACCAGCGCAGCGAAAAGCCGCGTGGCGGGAATGCGATGAACTTTTGCGCGTTGAACGACACCGCCGTGATGACGATGATCGGCCCGATCAGGTAGAGCGCAAAGAGCGTCATGTAGAGGCGTTTGAGGGCGGTCATGACGGCGGTCATCATACCTCTCTCCTCCGGCCCAGCCACGATACAGCGGCGATCACACTTGCGCTGAGCGCGAGCAACACGACCGCCAGCGCCGAGGCGAAGGGCATGTTGAAGTTGAAGATGGCTTGATCAGTAATCAGCACCGACAGCGTCCAGTGCTGCGGTGCGCCCAGCACCTGTGGCACAATGATGGCGCCCAGCGTCAGCACGAACACCGTTACCCCGCCCGAGATGATGGCCGGGCGCGTGATCGGGATCACTACAGTGAAAAACGTGCGCATCGGGGACGCGCCCAGCGTGCGCGCGGCCTCCAGCAGGCTGCGATCCATCCGGCTGAGTGCTGGGAATAGCAGCAGGACTGAAAAGGGGACAGTGAGGTAGACGAGCGCCGCGATCACTGCACCCGCAGACGGCGTCATGGAGAAGCTTTTTTCGACGATGCCGACCCATGCGAGGATATTGCCGACGCCCGCCGTCCGCGATAGCAGAATTTGCCAGCTGAAGGCGATCAGCACCTCTGACAGCGACAATTGCGCGAGGATGTAGATCAGCCACCAATCCTGCGACCGTCGTTTGAACGTTGTCAGGAAGTAGGTGAACGGAAACGCGATGGTCATGCTGATAGCGGCAATGAGTGCGCATAACCCGGCCGAAAACAGCGCGCGCTCGATATAGAACCACGTCGCGAAGCGCTGGAAATGTTGCAGGTCGAACCCCAGCCGGAAATCGGCGTCATCCGCCGGGCTGGAGACGCTGACAGCGAGGATCAGCGCGAAGGGGATGGCAAAGAAGACACCGATCATCACCGAGGACGGGACAAGGGCAACGTAGCGCGCGATGCCGGGTTTGCTCATCGCGGCCCCCTCACAGTGCGAGGACGCTACACGCGTCCTTGGGCATCTGGACATGCACGTCCTGCCCGGTGCGCACGTCTGGCCGGTCCTTGGGCGTCATAACCGAGATCACCTCATGCCCGCCGCAATCCACCAGAATTTCGATGGTTGCGCCGATATCGCGGATGAATGTGACGCGGCCCGGCACGGCGTTTTGCTGTAGCGCGCCATTGGCGGGACGCACGAACACCTCTTCGGGGCGAGTCATCAGCACCACCTCGTCGCCCTTGGCAAAGCCGCCCGCATTGGTTGCGATGCTTAGCTGCGTTTCGCCGACCTGTGCGGTATCCGCGCTGGTCATGCAGGCGGGCAGCAGGTTAGACGTGCCGATGAAATTGGCGACGGCGCGGTCGATGGGGGATTTATATATCTCCATTGGCGTGCCCGATTGCAGGACACGGGCCTGTCCCATGACGACGATGGTGTCGGCCATGGTCATCGCCTCGGTCTGATCGTGGGTGACGACGATCGTGGTGATGCCCAGCTCCTGTTGCAGTTTGCGCAGCTCGATCTGCATGGCCTCGCGCAGATTGGCGTCGAGGGCCGACATCGGCTCGTCCAGCAGAAAAACCTGCGGGTTCAGCGCCAGCGCGCGGGCGATGGCGACGCGCTGGCGCTGGCCGCCCGATAGCTGGCTGATGCGACGATCCGTCATGCCGGGCAGGTGCATCATGTCCAATAGCTCGGTTGCGCGGTCCTCGCGCTCGCTGCGCGAATGGCCGCGGATGCGCATGGAATAGGTGATGTTTTCACCGACCGACAGATGCGGGAACAGCGCAAAGGACTGGAACACCATACCGACATCGCGCTGATGCACTGGCACCTGCGTCAGATCGCGCCCGGCCATGGAAATGGTGCCGGTTGTCGGCTCTTCCAGCCCTGCGATTATGCGCAGAAGGGTAGTTTTGCCGCAGCCCGAGGGGCCAAGAAAGCAGATCATCTCGCCGTCGGTAAACTCTAGATTTACGTCCTCAACGGCGGTGATACTGCCGAATGTCTTGGTGACGCCTTGGATGGTGAGGCCCGTCATGCGCGATTCCTTGTCGTCGACGGCCCGACCCATTGCAGGGCCGGGCCATGGCAGGTCAGCCGGCGATCATCTGGTTCCAGCGGTCCGAGATGAACGGACCATGCTCGCCGTAAATGTCATAGCGCGGGATGATCGGCTCAATATCGCTGGAAACGGCGGCCAGCTCTTCGGGGGAAAGGTCCGTCAGCGCGGGATCGACCACGGGTGCCGTGCCGACGTTGCGCGCCAGAACCGCCTGCGTCTCGGGCTTGGACATGTAGTTGATGAAGGCGGCGATTTCGTCGTCTGCCTCGGCGTATTCCGGCACGATCCAATAGCCGCTGTCCAGGATGCCGCCCTCTTCGGGGAAGGTCGACACGACGGGGAAGCCTTCGGCAGCCGCCAGTCCGGCAACGTCATGATAATATTGGCCCATCGGGATTTCGCCCTGTTGCAACGCCTGCTGAAAGCTGCCCTCGTCCTTGTACCAAAGGCGCACGTTCGGCACGACCTCGGCCAGCTTGTCAAAGACCTCGCTGATGCCCTCCTTGGTCGACAGGATGTCGGTTCCGCCGAAATGTGTGGTCGCCGTGACCTCCAGCAGGAATGAATTGGTGGCAAGGCCCAGCAGGCCGATCTGATCCTCATACTTGCTGTCCCATAGCGCATTCCAGCTGGTCGGCGCCTCGGGGATCACGTCGGAATTGGTGCAGAGCGTGATGTACCACGACACGCCGCCAACACCGTAGAGGCCGCCGTCCTCGTAGCGATCCTTGAACCGATCCGACAGGCTCGAAAGGTTCGGTATCTTGGAGTCGTCGATTACCTTGAACACCTTTTGCTTGGCGCCCTCGCGGCGGGGCGTGCCGGCCATCAGCGACACATCTGCAGGCGCGGTCTTGGCGCGGGCGGCGTTCTTGATCTGGACCAGCCAGGTTTCGCCCGTCGGCACGGCGATGGAGTCAACCTCGATGCCGGTTTCCTCGGTAAAGCCGGGAAAAATATGCGCCTTGAAGCTGTCCTCGAAAAAGCCGCCATAGGTGCCGACGCGCAGCGGCGTGCCTTGGGCGCTCAGGATCGACGGCGCGGCCAGAGTGGCGGCCCCGGTGGCGGCAGCGGTGCCGATAAAGCGGCGGCGAGTGAGTGTGTTTTTCATTTTATCCTCTCCCTTGGTTATGTTGTGTCAGGCCCAAGTCTTGGGCAGCACGCACAGCATTTCGTATAGCAGGTTCGCGCCGATCATGGCGGTCGCGCCGGTGGTGTCATATTGCGGCGACACCTCGACCAGATCGCCGCCGACGATGTTCAGCCCCTTGCAACCGCGCACGATCTCGAGCGCCTGAATAGTGGTCAGCCCGCCGATTTCCATCGTGCCGGTGCCGGGTGCGATCGACGGATCGAGGCTGTCGATATCATAGGTCAGATAGCAGGGCGCATCGCCGATCTTGGCACGGATATCGTCCATCAGCGGCGTCAGCGACTTGTGCCAGCATTCCTCGGCCTGGATCACGGTAAATCCCTGATCACGGCCCCAGTCGAAATCGCCAGGCTCATAGCCGGTGCCGCGCAGGCCGATCTGGAACACTTTGTCGTTCAGCAGTAAGCCATCGTCGACCGCGCGGCGAAACGGTGTGCCGTGCGCAATCTTTTCGCCGAACATCTCGTCATTGGTGTCGGAATGGGCATCGACATGAATCAGGGCAACCGGCCCGTGTTTTTTCGCAATCGCGCGAAGAACGGGGTAGGTTAGCGTATGATCGCCGCCCAGCGTCAGCGGCACGACGTCATGTTTCAGGATCTCGTCATAGGCGGCGGTGATGATATCCACCGTCTTTTTCAGATCGAAGGTGTTGATCGCCACGTCGCCGATATCGGCGACCTGCATCTTGGCAAAAGGCCCGGCGCCAGTGGCCATGTTGTAGGGGCGCATCATGGCGCTTTCGGCGCGGATGGCACGCGGGCCGTGGCGCGTGCCGGTGCGGTTCGATGTGCCGATATCCATGGGAATTCCGATGAAACAGGCATCCAGACCCTTGGCCGTATCCTGCTGCGGCAGCCGCATCATGGTGGTGGTGCCGCCAAAGCGCGGCATGTCGTTACCGCCAAGCGGCTGGTTGAATTTCGGTGCGTTGCTCATGGGTGATTCCCTCTTGGCAGATGCGGGGCGTAGGCCGTTAGTCTAGGGCAGGGCGGGCAAGGAAAGAACATTGCGCGGCCATCTTTTTGCGTGACCCAATCGACCTCGTTGATGAAGCGCGCCCGCGACTTCGGCTTGCGTCCGGGCGTGTCGGGCTTCGAGAGTCACGCACTTCCACTTCGCAGGTTCGCGGCGTAGCATAGCCTCGAAACGGCCCCCGCCAAAGGAGACCAGCCATGCCGGATACCCTTCCGCTGACAATGCAAGCCGCCCTCTGCCCCGCCCCCGGTGCCCCGCTGGAGATGCGCGAGGTCGCCATGCCTACCCCCGGCACGGGTCAGGTGCTGGTCAAGCTCGAGACATGCGGCGTCTGCCATTCCGACCTGCATCTGCGCGATGGGCAGGAGGATCTGCCGGATAGCTACTATCCCCTGATCCTCGGGCACGAAGGCATCGGTCGCGTCGTCGCCATCGGGCCGGGGACGCAGAATGCCCCCGCTATCGGCACCCGCATCGGGCTGCCGTGGATCTATGACACCTGCCTTGCGTGCAAGCCGTGCATGACCGGCCATGAGGTGCTGTGTGCGGAGAACACCGCGCGCGGCGTGCAGAAACACGGCGCATTTGCCGAATATGCGCTGTGCCCTGCGAATTTCGCCGTGCAGATCCCAGATTCCATCGACCCGCTTGAGGGCGCACCGCTGCTCTGCGCGGGGCTTACGGCGTGGTCGGCCCTGCGCAAGACAAAGCTGGAGGCCGGGACAAATGTGGCGATCATCGGCGCTGGGGGGCTAGGACAATACGGCATCCTCATCGCCAAGGCGCGCGGCGCGCGCGTGATCGTCGTCGACCGCGACGAGGCCAAGCTGACCACCGCCAAGAAACTGGGCGCGGACATGACGGTGCTGGCAGGCGAGGACGCGGGGCAGGCGATCAAGGACGCCGGTGGCGCCGACGTGGTGCTGAACTTTGCCCCCAGCCCGGCGATTTGGGACACGGTCGAAGCGGCGGTTAACCCGATGGCCGACATCGTCGCCATCGCCATGGTGCATGATCCGATGCCACTGTCGATGATGTGGCTGATCGACGGGGGCCATCGCGTCTTTGGTTCGTCGGTGGGTACGCGGTCCGAACTGGCCGATTTCCTGGCATTCGCTGCTGCGAACCCGCTGGCCGTGGATGTCGAGGCAGTCAGTTTTGCCGATGTCGACGCGGCATTGAACCGGCTGAAGGCGGGTGAGGTTACGGGCCGCCTCTGCATCGATTTTGCACGCTAAAGGGGGCAAAGCCATGACCAAAATCGCAGTTTTCCAAATGTCCGCCGCGATTGAGTCGGCGGCCCGCCCCCAGCGGATCACCGACGCCATGGCCAAAGCCGCAGAGGCGGGTGCGCGCCTGATGATCGCGCCCGAATTGGCGCTTTCGGGCTATGGCCGCGGCGCACCGCTGACGCGTGAGGCGCAGCGACCGGATGGCCCTTGGGCGCAGGCGCTGGGCGCGGCGGCGGCAAAGCACGGAATCAGCGTGATCGCCGGATTTCCAGAGGATGCAGGCGAATTGCGCCATATCAGCGCGATGATGGTGGACCGCACCCGGCCTCGGGATGTAACGGTCTATCGCAAGGGCTGCCTCTATGGTCCCTATGAAAAGGGCCTGTTTACAGCCGCCGGCCCCTCGACAATTATAGCAGATATGGAGGGGCTGAAGGTCGGATGCCTCATCTGCTACGATGTGGAATTCCCCGAAAACGTGCGCCGCCTCGCTGTCGCCGGGGCCGACCTGATCGCCGTGCCGACCGCATTGCCCAAGGACGCCGCCAGCGTCATGGTCGCCCGTCACACGATCCGCGCGCGAGCGTTTGAGAGCCAGGTGTTTATCGCCTACGCCGACAATTCGGACGCCGACGAAGGCTTTGCCTATCAGGGCCTGTCGTCCATTGCCGCGCCTGATGGCTCGGTGCTGGCCGAGGCGGGCGAGGGCGGTGATGCGCTGATCTACGCCGATCTCGACCCGGCCACTTACGCCGACTCGAACGCGGCGAATCCTTATTTGGAGGATGCGGCGGCCCAAGGCCTGATCTGACACGTGTTAAAAAGGAGCTGTCCCATGGACCCGATCAAGAATGACCACCGCCGCGTGGCGAACATACATACTGCTGAGTTCATGCCTATCGACACGGATGGCGTGCCTGACGGCGAGGTGCTGCAACTGAACGATGCCCGCCCGCTGGGCGCGGGTTTTTACGTCTATCGCATGGCGTCCGGCACCAAAAGCGTCGCCCACCGCCACAAGGGCGATGAGGAATTCCTGATCATCGAGGGTGATTTGACCGACCATGACGGGACCGAATATGGCCCCGGCGATCTGGTCTGGCTCAAGGACGGGACAGAGCATCATTCGACCACCAAGGGCGGTTGCCTGATCGCCGTTTATGCCGACATACCCCAGGATTTCCCGGATCGCTGAGCGCGCCGCGCGCCGTGCATGTTTTCGCGCCTTGCAAATAGGCCCGCCCACCCCTAGGTTCCGCGAAAATCCGCGGGGGCGGCCCCGCTTTCATTTAGGAGTATCCCCATGGAAGGCGGAGCGTTCGCGCAATTCATTCCCCTCATACTGATCTTTGCGATCATGTATTTCCTTCTCATCCGTCCGCAGCAGCGCAAGCTGAAGACGCATCGCGCGATGGTCGAGGCCCTGCGCCGCGGCGATCAGGTCGTCACCCAAGGCGGGCTGATCGGCAAGGTGTCCAAGGTCAAGGACGACGATGAGGTCGAGGTCGAGCTGGCCCCGAACATCAAGGTTCGCGTCGTCAAATCGACGATCGCGCAGGTCGTCTCGAAAACCGAACCTGCGCCGGACCTGCCCAAAAGCTGAACAGGTTCCGCACGTAACACCACGCCAGCTCTGCACAAAAGGCGCCGACATGCTTCAGATCGATCTATGGAAACGTATTTGCATCTGGGGCCTTGTCGCCCTTGGCATCCTTTTGGCTTTGCCGAACGGCTTTTACAGCCGGGTCGAGGCACATAACGACGCGGCCAAGATCGTGGCGGATGGCGGCGATCCCGCGCAGGTGCAGGATGCGCTGGACGCTTGGCCGTCATGGATGCCCAGTGGGCTGGTGAATCTTGGCCTCGATCTGCGCGGCGGCGCGCATCTGCTGGCCGAGGTCAAGGTGCAGGATGTCTATCAATCCCGCATTGAAAGCATGTGGAAGCCTGTGCGCGATCTGCTGCGCGAAAATCGCGATGAGGTCGGCACGATCCGCCTGCAACCGGCTGAGAATGCAGAACTTGTCGTGCGCCTCAACGAGCGCCCCGAGCAAGCCGACCGCGCTGCCGAGCTGGTGCGCAGCCTTGCCTCGCCCGTCGCCAGCCTGACAGGTGCAGGCTCCAGCGATATCGAAGTGACGACGCGACAGGGGGCCATCGTGGTTCGCCTGTCGGAGGCCGAAAAGCGCGCCACCGATGAGCGCACAGTGCGCCAATCGCTGGAAATCATCCGCCGCCGCATCGACGAGGTTGGCACGCGCGAGCCCACGATTCAGCGCCAAGGCGAGGATCGCATCCTGATCCAAGTGCCCGGCATCGGCAGCGCGACCGAACTCAAGGAAATCATCGGCACCACCGCGCAGCTGACCTTTCAGCCCGTCGTCGGGCGCGCGTCCTCAGCGGACGAGCGCGCGGGCGCGGGCAACGAGGTGCTGCCCTCCCTGAACGAGGATGGCGTTTTCTATGTGTTGGAGCGCGCGCCCGTCGTCACCGGCGACGAGTTGGTCGATGCTCAGCCCGATTTTGACCAGAACGGACGGCCTGCCGTATCATTCCGCTTTAACCCCACCGGCGCGCGCGCCTTTGGTGACTACACCGCGGCCAACATCGGCAGCCCATTTGCCATCGTGCTGGACGATGAGGTCATCAGCGCCCCCACGATCCAGAGCCATATCGCTGGCGGATCGGGCATCATCACCGGCAATTTCAACGTCGAGGAAAGCACGAATCTGGCCGTACTCTTGCGCGCAGGTGCATTGCCCGCCGGGTTGGACTTTCTCGAAGAGCGCACGATTGGCCCCGAACTGGGCGCCGACAGCATAGAGGCGGGCAAGATCGCGTGCATCGTCGCCTTCGGGTTGGTGCTGGTCTTTATGTTCGCCAGCTACGGCCTGTTTGGCCTCTTTGCCAATATCGCGCTGATCATAAACGTCGCGCTGATGTTCGGCCTGCTCAGCATGATCGGGGCCACGCTGACCCTACCGGGCATCGCGGGTATCGTCCTGACCATCGGTATGGCGGTCGACGCCAACGTGCTGATTTTCGAGCGTATCCGCGAGGAAATGAAATCGGCAAAGGGTGCGGCGCGCGCTATTGAACTGGGCTATCAAAAGGCGCTGAGCGCGATTGTTGATGCCAACATCACCACGCTGATTACCGCAATTATCCTCTTTGCCATGGGCAGCGGGCCGGTGCGCGGCTTTGCTATCACACTGGGCCTCGGGATCATCACGTCGGTCTTTACCGCCATCTTCGTCACTAGGCTGCTGACCATCATGTGGTTCGAGCGCAAGCGCCCGAAAACCGTGCTACAGGGCCGCTACCTCAAGCTGGTCAAGCAGGAAACAAACGTCAATTTCTTCCGCCGCTGGAAGCTGTCCATTGGGATTTCGGCGCTGCTGATCGTCGTCGCAGCGGTATCGTTCTTTGCTCAAGGTCTGAACTTTGGCATCGATTTCCGGGGCGGCACGACCATCCGCACCCAAAGCGAGCAAAGCGTCGACATTGGCCAGTATCGCGCGGCTATGCAGACGCTTGATCTGGGCGATATCAGTATCACCGAGGTGTTTGATCCGACTTTCGGCGCCGATCAGAACGTATCGATGATCCGCATCCAGACGCAAGGCGACGCCGAGGCGGTGACGCCCGAAACCATTGCCGCCGTCGAGGGCGCGCTGCAAGAGGCTGTGCCAGACATCAGCTTTACCTCGGTGGAAAGCGTCGGTCCCAAAGTCTCGGGCGAGCTGATTCAGACGGCTGTCCTCGCCGTGGTCCTGGCGATGGGGGCGGTGCTGGTCTATATCTGGCTGCGGTTTGAGTGGCAGTTCGCCGTCGGTGCGGTCATCGCGCTGGTGCATGACGTGATTCTGACCATCGGCGTCTTTTCCGAGGTGCAGCTACAATTCGATCTGGCGACCATCGCGGCGCTTCTGACCATTGTCGGATATTCGCTGAACGACACGGTCATCGTGTTCGACCGCGTCCGCGAGAACCTGCGAAAATACAAGACCAAGCCGCTGGCCGAAGTGCTGAATCTCAGCATCAACGAAACGCTCAGCCGCACGATCATGACCTCCGCCACGACGATGCTGGCGCTTCTAGCGCTCTACTTCCTCGGCGGGGATGTGATCCGTGGCTTTGTCTTTGCGATGATGTGGGGCGTCGTGGTCGGTACCTACAGCTCGATCTTTGTCGCCTCGACCGTCCTGCTGTGGCTGGGGGTCAAGCGGGACTGGTCCAAGCCTGACGCAAACACCGGAAATCAGTTCGCCAATGTAGATGCCTGACGCGGCCCTTGCCGCGCTGGCGCTGCCCGGCTTTTGGTGGCTGGCAGCGACCATCGCGGTGGCGGGCATCGTGCGGGGGTTCACTGGCTTCGGCTCGGCCTTGATCTTTGTTCCGGTCGCTGGCCTTTTTCTGACAGCGCCGCAGGTGGTGGCAACCATCACGCTACTGGGTGTGGCCAGCACAGCGGCGCTGCTGCCGCGCGCATGGCGGCAGGGCGACCGCGGCGAAGTCGCCCTGTTGGTGCTGGCGGCGCTACCTACAGTGCCTCTGGGTCTGGCGGTGATGGAGCATCTGGACGGCGAGGCGGTGCGTTGGATCGTCGCTGGCGTCGCCACAATCACGCTGGGCGCGTTGGTCAGCGGGTGGCGCAGTGTGCGCGCAGCATCAATCCCCACGCTGCTGGCCATCGGCGCGGCGGCGGGGCTGATCGGTGGCATGACGGGCCTGACGGGGCCGGTTGTCATCCTCTTTTACCTTGCGGGGCAGGGCGCGGTGCAATCCGTGCGTGCGAACACGATCCTCTTTCTGGCCGCGCTTGATGTGGTGATCGTGACGAACCTGCTGCTGAGCGGTATAACCACGATCAACGTGGTCTGGCTGGCCGCATTGCTGGGCGTGCCCTACTTTGTCACCACGATGATCGGTCAGAGGTTGTTTCATCCCTCGCACGAGCGGCTTTATCGCCGCGCGGCACTGGCCGTCATCGCACTGGCGGTCGTCGCTGGCCTGCCGATCTGGACATAAGGAGATCAGCGATGCAGCTGAATGAAGTCAAATTTACCGAAGCGACACCCATCGACGGCTATGGCCCCGGCTTTTTTCGCGTCGGTGGCAGCGTCGTCAAAGGCGCGGCGCTGGTGACGGAAACTGGCGCGCGTGGCTGGGGCGGGCTGGACGATGCGCAGCCATTGCTGGACCTCGTGGGGCAGATCGACGTTATTTTTATAGGCACCGGCCCCGAGATCGCGCATATCCCCGCCGATTTGCGCAGCGCGCTGGAAGAGGCCGGGATGGGGGTCGAAATCATGAGCTCGCCCGCCGCATGCCGTACCTATAACGTGCTGTTGGCCGAAGGGCGGCGAGTCGCCGCGGCTGTCCTGCCAGTCTGAGGCGCTCTCTTGCTTCCCCCTCTGCACGCTTTGCGCTAAGCGTTGGGCCATGTCGTTAACTGCTAAAAATCTCAGTGTCTCACGCGGTGGCATCGCTGTGCTGGAGGGCGTGACCCTGACCCTCGCACCGGGGTGCGCGCTGATCCTGCGTGGCCCGAACGGGTCGGGCAAGACGACGCTTTTGCGCACACTCGCTGGCCTTCAACCGCCGCTGAGGGGCAGCATCGACGCCCAAGAGGGCGCGCTGGTCTATGCAGGGCACGCCGACGGCATCAAGGGCGCGCTCAGCGTGCGCGAAAACCTTGCCTTTTGGGCCGCCATATTCGGCGGCGGCGATGTCGAGGCTGCGATGGATGCCTTTGCGCTGGCACCTTTGGCGGATCGTCCCGCCGCTGCGTTGTCGGCTGGGCAGAAACGCCGGCTCGGGCTTGCCCGCCTGATCGTTGCGCGGCGTGCCATCTGGCTGCTGGATGAGCCGACCGTGTCGCTGGACACATCCGCGACCGCCATGTTCGTCGCCGCCCTGCGCGCGCATCTGGCGACCGGCGGATCGGCGATCATCGCCACCCATATCGATCTGGGGCTGGACGAGGGGCACGTGCTGGATATTGCCCCGTTCAAGGCGCGCGCCACCGCGCTGGATTCCTTTGATGAGGCGTTCCTATGATCGCCCTTCTCCTGCGCGATCTGCGCCTTGCGGTGCGCGCCGGGGGCGGCTTTGGCCTTGGCCTCGCGTTCTTTTTGATCGTCGTGGTGCTGGTGCCCTTTGCCGTCGGACCGCGCGCTGATCTGCACCGGATGATCGCGCCGGGCGTGCTGTGGCTGGGCGCATTGCTGGCCTGCCTTCTGTCGCTTGACCGGATATTCGCGCTGGATCACGAGGACGGCTCGCTGGACCTGCTGGCCACTGCACCGCTGCCGTTGGAGGCGCTGGTCAGCGTCAAGGCGCTGGCACATTGGCTGACCACTGGCCTGCCGCTGGTAATCGCCGCGCCCGTGCTGGCGGTGCTGCTGAACCTGCCCGCGCCGGGCTATGCGCCGCTCATCCTGTCGCTGGTACTGGGGACGCCGGCCCTTAGCGTCATTGGCACGTTCGGGGCGGCACTCACCGTGGGCGTGCGCCGGGGTGGTTTGCTGATGTCGCTCTTGGTGCTGCCGCTCTACGTGCCTACCTTGATCTTTGGGGCTGAGGCGGCGCGGCGCGGCGCCGAGGGTTTGGGCTATGCGACGCCCCTGACAATGGTGGCTGGAATCACCTGCGGCGCTATCGCCCTATTGCCCTTCGCCTCGGCTGCGGTAGTAAGGGTCAACCTGCGCTGACGCGTTAGAAGGGAATACTATGGCCTCGCTCTGGGAATACGCCAACCCGCGCAAATTTATCGCGACATCGGACCGCGTCCTGCCGTGGATCGGCGCGCTTGCGCTCGTGTCGCTGGCTATCGGCCTGATCTGGGGGTTCTTCTTTACGCCCGAGGATTACCGACAGGGCGCGAGCGTCAAGATCATCTATTTGCATGTTCCCGCCGCCCTCATGGCGATCAACGCATGGCTGATGATGCTGGTCGCCTCGCTGATCTGGATCGTGCGCCGACACCATGTCAGCGCGCTGGCCGCCCGCGCCGCCGCCCCCGTAGGTGCTGTGATGACGCTGATTGCGCTGGTCACCGGTGCGCTCTGGGGCCAGCCGATTTGGGGAACGTGGTGGGTGTGGGACCCGCGCCTGACGTCGTTCCTGATCCTGTTTCTTTTCTACCTCGGATACATCGCCCTCTGGGCCGCGATCGAAAATGACGATACCGCCGCCGATCTCACCGCAGTTTTGTGCCTTGTCGGGTCGGTTTTTGCCATTCTCAGCCGCTATGCGGTCCTGTTCTGGAACCAGGGCCTGCATCAGGGCGCATCGCTGAGCATGGATGCCGAAGAGAATGTGGCAGACGTGTTTTACCTGCCGCTGCTGGTTTGTATCGCGGGGTTTGTGCTGCTGTTCGTGGCGCTCGTCCTCGTGCGCACGCAAACCGAAATTCGCGCCCGCAGAATGCGTGCGCTGCTGGCCCGCGAAAGGATGGGATGATGCCCGAGCTGGGAAAATACGCGGTCGCTGTCTTGTCGTCCTATGGCGTGTCTCTGGTGATGCTGGGGGCGCTGGTGGCGCTCAGCATGATGCGCGCACGTCGGGTGCGCCGCCAACTGGAGGTGCTTGAGGGAAGGATGCGCGGCAATGGCTAAGTTTTCGCCCCTCATGATCGCTCCGCCGGTCCTTTTCGCCTTCCTTGTAGGGCTGTTCGTCGTCGGGATGCAGCGGGGCGATCCTGACGCGCTGCCGTCTGTCTTTATCGACCAACCCGCGCCGCCCGTGCCGGAAAAGGGGCTGGAGGGGCGCACATTGCTGACCGACGCGGACCTGCGCACAGGTGACGTTACAATCGTAAATTTCTGGGCCAGCTGGTGCCCGCCCTGCCGGGCCGAACATCCGACGCTCAAGGCGCTAACTGGCGAAGGGCTGCGTGTGGCGGGCATCAATTTCAAAGACGGTGCGGCGCAGGCGCAAAGCTATTTGAACGACGATGGGGACCCGTTCTTTGCCCTGGGGTTCGACCCCAAGGGGGCGAGCGCCATCGACTGGGGCGTCACCGCGCCGCCCGAGACATTCATCGTCGATGGCGACGGCACGGTCCTCTTCCGCTTTGCCGGGCCGCTGATCGGTAGCGATTATGAGCAGCGGTTTCGCCCTGAATTGGACAAGGCGCTGGGTCGATAAAAAAAACGCCCGCTGGCCTGAGGCTGCGGGCGTCTTCAATGTCAGCGCTATGCGCAGATCAGGCAGATTTTGCCAGATTGCGCAGCACATAGTTCAACACGCCGCCATTCTCGACATACTCGATCTCAATGGCCGTATCGATCCGGCATTTCAGCGTGATCTCTTTCTCGCTGCCGTCCTCCATCGTGATCGTGCAGGGCACTTCGGCCAGCGGCTTGATGGTATCCAGACCCGTGATCGAAACGCTTTCCTTGCCGGTCAGGCCCAGCGTCTTGCGCGTGTCACCATTCGTGAACTCGAACGGGATGACGCCCATGCCAACGAGGTTCGAGCGGTGGATGCGCTCAAAATTCTCGGTGATCACGGCCTTGACGCCCAAGAGGGCTGTGCCCTTGGCCGCCCAGTCGCGGCTGGAGCCCGCGCCATATTGCTCACCACCAAAGATAACCAGCGGCGTGCCGTTTTTCTGATGCGCCATCGCGGCGTCGAAAATCGACATCTGTTCGCCATCCGGCCCGATCGTATAGCCACCCTCGACGTCATCCAGCATCTCGTTGCGGATGCGGATGTTGGCGAAGGTGCCGCGCATCATCACCTCGTGGTTGCCGCGCCGCGAGCCGTAAGAGTTGAACTCGCGCACTGGCACCTGATGATCGCGCAGATACTGGCCCGCTGGCGTGCTTTCCTTAAAGCTGCCAGCGGGGCTGATGTGGTCGGTCGTGACCATATCGCCCAAAAGAGCCAGAACGCGGGCATCTGTGATATTCTCGATGTTGCCGGAATCCTTGGACATACCTTGGAAATAGGGCGGGTTCTGGACGTAGGTAGATTGCGGGGGCCAATCATATGTTTCGGCATCGGAGGTCTCGACCGCCTGCCATTTTTCGTCGCCCTTGAACACGTCGGCATATTTCGACTGGAACGCCTCGCGCGTGACTGTCTTTTCGACCAGTTCGTTGATCTCGGCGCTGCTGGGCCAGAGATCTTTCAGATAGACGTCCTTGCCGTTCTGGTCCTGACCCAAAGGTGTCGTGACGATGTCGATATTCATATCACCAATCAATGCATAGGCCACGACCAGCGGCGGGCTTGCCAGATAGTTGGCACGCACGTCCGGCGAGATACGACCCTCAAAGTTGCGGTTGCCCGACAGCACCGACACGCCGATCAGATCGTTCTCGTTGATGGCCTGCGAAATCGAAGGCTCCAGCGGGCCCGAATTGCCGATGCAAGTGGTGCAACCATAGCCGACAAGGTTGAAGCCAATGGCGTCCAGATCCTCCTGCAGCCCGGCGGCTTCCAGATATTCGCTTACGACCTGACTGCCTGGTGCAAGGCTGGTTTTGACCCAAGGCTTGCGCGTCAGTCCCAGCTCACGCGCCTTGCGCGCGACAAGGCCGGCACCAATCATCACGTAGGGGTTGGACGTGTTGGTGCACGAAGTGATCGAGGCAATGACGATGCTGCCGTCATGCAGCTGATAAGGATCGTTGCCATTGACGCTGGCGACGACGCCGCGACGATGATGGCCGATATCACCGGGAATCTTACAGGGCGCGATTGGGCCGCCCTCGGCCTCCCAACGGTCCTTTTGCTTTTCCGGGGCCTTGTCACCACCGCGCTCGCCTTTGATGTATTCGCGAAACGTCACCGCCGCCTTGTCGAGCGCGATGTGATCTTGCGGACGCTTTGGACCGGCGATCGCAGGCACGATGGTGCCCATGTCCAAATGCAGCGTGTCGGTGTAGATCGGCGCGTAATCTGCATCCCGCCACATGCCGTTCTCTTTGGCATAGGCCTTGACCAGCGCAACGCGGTCCTTGTCACGCCCTGTGTTGGTCAGGTAGCGCAGTGTTTCGTCATCGATGGGGAAAAAGCCGCAGGTTGCGCCGTATTCCGGTGCCATGTTGGCGATTGTCGCGCGGTCGGCCAGCGGTAGATTGTCGAGGCCCTTGCCGTAGAATTCGACGAATTTGCTGACCACGCCTTTTTCACGCAGCAGTTCGACAACTTTCAGGACAAGGTCAGTGCCGGTGGTGCCTTCTGTCATCTGGCCGGTCAGCTCAAAGCCGACGACCTCTGGGATCAGCATCGAAATGGGCTGACCCAGCATGGCGGCCTCAGCCTCGATCCCGCCAACGCCCCAACCGAGGACAGCGACACCGTTAACCATGGTTGTGTGGCTATCGGTGCCGACCAGCGTGTCGGGATACGCGACCTCTTCGCCGTTTTGGTCTTTGTCGGTCCAGACGGTTTGGGACAGATACTCCAGGTTCACCTGATGGCAGATGCCGGTGCCGGGTGGCACGACGCGGAAATTGTTGAACGCGCCCTGGCCCCATTTAAGGAACTGATACCGCTCCATGTTGCGCTCATATTCGCGGTCGACGTTCATCTGAAAGGCGCGGGGATTGCCGAATTCGTCGATCATCACCGAGTGGTCAATGACCAGATCAACGGGGTTCAGCGGATTGATCTGCTGCGCCTTACCGCCGAGAGCGACGATCCCGTCGCGCATCGCGGCGAGGTCGACGACCGCCGGAACGCCGGTGAAATCCTGCATTAGAACACGTGCCGGACGATATGCGATCTCGCGTGGGTTCTTGCCACCCTTTTCGGCCCATTCCGAGAATGCCTTGATGTCGTCCTGCGTGACGGTCTTGCCGTCCTCAAAGCGCAGCATGTTCTCAAGCACGACCTTTAGCGCTGCGGGCAGGCGGCTGAAATCACCAAGACCAGCCTCTTCGGCGGCCTTGATCGAATAATAGGCGACCGACTGGTCCCCGGATTTTAGCGTCTTGCGCGTCTTGGCAGAATCATGTCCCACATTGATTGGCATCTGGCTATCCTTTCGGGTCATTAAAACGTTAAGGGCACGACGCGGCGAGGCGGCGTGCGTGAAATGGCCTGCGAAAGCGGGATGCGCCCATGGCCTACTCCGACAAAACGCCGCGACGGCGCATTTCGTTGCACGTGGCCGTTGCTGGCGCCGGAGTCTGTCGCGCGCCGCTTCGCTCACTCATGGTTCTGGCGCATTTGAAATCGGCAATCAAGAGGCCATCATAGCTTTTGTATACTATTGCACACCGAAAGTCATCTCCGGCGGGGATGCGCGCGCTGACGAAACCTTGATTGGTGTTTCATCGGGCCGACCCATAGCGTCACAAGGCTGAACAAACGCGACCAATTGAGGGCCATTATATGCGCGCTGTCACGTCCTTGCTCTTGGCAGCCATGCTGTTGGCGATACCCAGTTTCTCCGTCGCGCAGGCCAACAAGCCGGTTCTGGTTGAGCTTTACACTTCGCAAGGGTGCTCGTCCTGCCCGCCTGCGGATGCGTTTCTGCACGAGTTGGCGGCGCGCGACGATGTGATCGCGCTGGCGCTGCATGTGGACTACTGGGATTATATTTTCGACGATACGTTCGGTAAGGCCGCCCATACCAAACGCCAATATGGCTATGCTGCAGCCGGCGGGCGCGAGATGGTCTATACCCCGCAGATGATCATTGACGGACAGGAGCATGTCGTCGGCAACAGGCCCAAGGACGTGAACGCCGTGATCGCACGCCACCTAGCGGCGTCGGGATCTGTTGCGCTGACCCTGTCGCGCGTGGACGGCCAGCTAAGTATTACGGCCGATGCCGTTCAGGGGTTCGACGCACCGCTGATTATACAGATCGCGCGCTACATCCCGGAAGAGTCAGTTGTGATAGATCACGGCGAAAATGCTGGGCATACGTATTCTTACGTTAACATTGTGACGGACATGGCCGAGTTGGGTCAATGGGATCCGGCCAAGCCGCTGGCGATGAAGGTGCGTACGCCAGGCGATGCGCCGGTGGTCGTGATCCTGCAGCGCCCCGGCTATGGCAAGGTTGAGGCGGCTGCGCTACTTCGGTAGATCGCCGACAATGTCGACGCCGCTTGCCTGTGCCGCGATGCGCGCCGCGCCGCGATCAGCCATGTCGCCGGTGCCATCCTTCCAGCGACGGTGAATCCAGAACCACTGATCCATGTGGCGGCGTACCTGCACCTCCAGACGGGCATTGAATTCGCGTGTCATCTCGACAGGATCGCCGGGCGGGATAGGCTCTTCGACATGGATGTCGAAATCGAGACCGTTCTCGCGCCGGATTCCCCAGACAGGCACCAGCGGCGCGTCGAATTTCAGTGCCAGTTCTGCCGTGACCAGCGATGTTAGCGCGGGTTGGCCAAAGAAGTCGAGCGGCACGCCGCCATGCGCGTTCAGGTCGTTGAGAATAGCCAGGACGCCGCCTGCCCGCAGATGCTTGGTCATTTGCACCATGCCGCGACGGCCCTGCTCGAACATGGGTTGGCTGAGAGATCCCATAGCTTCGGTGTAATGCACGTTGAAATAGCGGTTCTTCATCGGGCGATAAAAAACGCCCATTTCGAACCCCTGCTGGACCATCGCAACGCGTGCGGCGTTGAAGCTGCCCAGATGCCCGGTAACAAAGATCACCGGGCGCCCCTCGGTTCGGGCCTCTTGAATGGCGGGCAAGCCGGGGCCGGAGACGGGCGAATGGGACGCGCGCGCGGAAAATTCGGCGGCGGAATACATCTCCATCATGTTGCGACCCGCATTGTCAGGCACGGCCCGCATCAGGCGGCGCACATCGCTTTTGGGCAGGTCCGGCATGGCCAGCGCGAGGTTCTCGCGCACACGGGCCGAATAGCCCGCCAGTGGCGCGACGATGTGGGCGGTCATCCATCCCAGCGCCGGGATGCGCCAGCGGTATGGCATGAGGCCAGCCAGCGCGATCACCGCGCGCAGCACCAAATTGACAAGGTACTCACCGGCGCGCTGGGCCCAAGGATCTTTGTCTTCGCTCATGGTTCGCCTCGCCGCGTTACCCGGATTCAGCAGACATAAAGCGCGTCCGCCGTGACCACAAGGCGCGAGGCGGCCGGTGCCGGGCTCAATATCAGTCGTCGTTCTCTGCCTCTTCCGGTTGGATCAGCGTGATCTCACCCGAGGCTTGCAAGCGACGGATGCCGTTAACGACCTGCATCATCGCCTCTTCGCCTTCTTTTGGCTTGATGCGGCCCCGCTCTTCGATCTCTTCGCGCACCGCGTCGGCCAGGCGGCGCGACATGTTTTCCAGAATGAACTCCGCCACTTCTCCCAGATCGTTTGCTGATGCGGCACCGAGGGCGATGACAAGAACCGATTGGTCAACCTCGCGCACGATTTTCGGCACATCCATCGGGCCGACCCGCCCAGGGATGTTTGCGAAGGTGAATATCGCCCGGCGCACCTGCTCGGCAAATGCCTGATCCTCGGCGTCTAGGCCGGTCAGCACGTCGTCGCGCAGGGCCGACGAAGTAGAATTGAGGATCGCGCCAACCCGGTTTGCCGGACCATCGTCGAAGGCGGTCGGGGGCATGTCATTCAGCTGCGCGGCCAGCGATAGACCGATCCGATCGACCGCGCCGGGTGTGACGGCATCAGTTTGGGATACAGCAAAGGTCACGCGCCGGGCGGTGTCGCCGGGCAGGCGACTGAGCAGATCGGCGGCGCGGGCGACGTCCAGCTTGGACAGCATGACGGCCGCCACCTCGGTGCTTTCAGCCTGAATGATGGGCACGAGGTCGGCTATATCGGCAGCGCGCACCTGCTCCCACGGATCACCGAACTGGCGCACGCCTGCCTCCTTGCGCAGTCGTGCGGCGGTCTGAGGGCTGATGCGTCCGTCAAGTGCGCTCAGTGCCCCGGCCATGCCATGTGGAAATGTCAGCCCCATCGCCTCAAGTTCGGCTGCGAACTCGGTCACGACCGAGATCAGCGTCGTGCGGTCGACATAGCGCATCGAACCCATTTGCGCCGTCAGCGTCCCTTGCAAGACGTCGGGCAGGTCCGACAATGGCACATCTGCCCCCTCGTTGAGTAAAAACCGAACGATGATCGCCGCCTTTTGCCGACGGTTCAGGCGCGCGGCGGTAGGCGCATGGCCCGGCTGTGGCGCGGGCGGCGCGATACGGGCAAGCGGTGTAGGTTGGTTCATTTCAGTCCTCTTGCATCCCATGGCGGGGCGTCACAAGAGAGCGTAGGCTGCGAAGAGTGAAGAAACGTCTAAAATGCGAACGTATCGCGAACATAAAGCGCGAACAGTATCGCTATTTTGACCGAACGGCTGTCAGTAGCAGGAGGTTTGGCCTGTATGGCCCCCCCGTATCGATCGAGCATCGCTGCCAGATGGGCGGTTCAAATATGACCTCTCCGCTCGGTTGCGCCTTAAAACGCAATACGGCCCGCCAGAATGGCGAGCCGCATGCATCGCTGGGCCGTCAGCTGCTGATCGGCAAGCAGGCCTTTGCATCCGCATCATAGGCGGTGCCGTCCGCGCAGGACATGATCTGGGCGCTCTTGCCGTGATTGCAGCCCGCCGCCAGCGACAATGTCGGCGCCAGCGTCAGGACAAGTGCGATGGTCAGGGTCTTCATGTGCAAGCCTCCTGTGATTGGGTGACGCTAGGATAACCCCGATACGCCGCGCCACCTAATCACGTTTTTGCAGGCCCCGTTTTCAGGTTTGGTCGCCAAAGACACGGGCAAAGATCGTGTCGACATGCTTGGTATGGTAGCCAAGGTCGAATTTCTCTTCGATCTGCTCGGCAGGCAGCGCCTTTAGCACGTCCTGATCGGCCAGCAGTTCGGTTTTGAAATCCTTGCCTTCTTCCCAGACCTTCATCGCATTGCGCTGGACCAGCTTGTAGGAATCCTCGCGGCTGACACCGGCCTGCGTCAGGGCCAGAAGGACGCGCTGCGACATCACCAGACCGCGGAATTTATTCATGTTGGCCAGCATGTTGTCCGGATAAATCACCAGCTTGTCCACTAGCCCTGTCAGGCGCGCCAGCGCGAAATCGAGCGTGATGGTCGTATCCGGGCCAATATTGCGCTCGACCGACGAGTGCGAGATGTCGCGCTCGTGCCAGAGGGCCACGTTTTCCATCGCCGGGACCACCGCCATGCGCACAAGGCGGGCGAGGCCGGTCAGATTTTCTGACAGAACCGGGTTACGCTTGTGCGGCATCGCGCTGCTGCCTTTTTGGCCCGCGCTAAAGAACTCCTCGGCCTCCAGAACCTCGGTGCGCTGCATGTGGCGAATCTCGATCGAGATATTTTCGATGCTGCTGGCGACGACGCCAAGCGCGGCAAAGAAAGCCGCATGACGGTCGCGTGGGATGACCTGTGTGCTGATCGGCTCGGGGGTGAGGCCCAACTGCTTGCAGACATGTTCCTCGACCGCCGGGTCGATATTGGCGAAGGTGCCGACAGCGCCGGAAATCGCGCCGGTAGCGATCTCGAACCGGGCCTTTTCTAGGCGGTTCAGGTTCCGGTCCATTTCGGCATAAAAGCGCGCGAAGGTTAGGCCCATGGTCGTTGGCTCGGCGTGGATGCCGTGGCTGCGGCCGATGCGGATCGTATCCTTATGCTCGAACGCGCGGCGTTTCAGGGCGGCCAGCAATGCCTTCATGTCGTCGATCAGGATGTCGCTGGCGCGCACCAGCTGCACGTTGAAACACGTGTCAAGAACGTCCGAGGATGTCATGCCCTGGTGCACGAAGCGCGCCTCGTCGCTGCCCACATGCTCGGCCAGATGGGTGAGAAAGGCGATGACGTCATGCTTCGTCACGGCCTCGATTTCGTCGATCCGGGCGACGTCGAATTCAACATCTTTGGCCTTCCATACGGCCTCGGCATTCTCGCGGGGGATCACGCCCAGATCGGCCATGGCGTCGCAGGCATGGGCCTCAATTTCGTACCAGATGCGGAATTTCGTCTGAGGCGACCAGATGGCGACCATTTCGGGGCGGGAATAACGGGGAATCATGCGAATAGCCTCGGGTTGATGGCGGTTGCGCGGGGTTTAGCCCGCGTGCGGCCCGATGCCAAGGCGCGCGGGCCGGTTGCGCTGGTCTGGTGGCTATCATTGCAATTCGGCCTGATTGTTTTATCAGTCGAAACAACAAGAGCGATCTGGACAAGGACCTAAATGCGCAGGCGCACCCTTACCCGGCGTGCGTGACGATCTGCGAGGTGGCTTCCAGCGTGCGATGCACCGGGCAGCGGTCGGCGATTTCCAGCAGGCGCGCGCGCTGGTCCTTGTCCAGATCGCCCTCCAGATACACGGTACGGATAAAGCGGTCGACCTTTTCCGGGGTGACGCCGCTGGCGTCCTGCGCATGAACCTTGTCATGGCAGACATCGACATGCACATGGGCCAGTGGCCATTCCTTGCGCCGGGCGTACATACGGATCGTCATCGACGTGCAGGCCCCCAGACCCGCAGAAAGGAAGCCATAGGGCGACATGCCGCGATCCGTGCCGCCATAGGCCAGCGGTTCATCCGCGACTGCATGGTGGCGCGGGCCAGAGTTGATGTCTTGCAGGAATCCGTCTGGGTCGGCCTCGCTGACACGCACGATGCCTTCGGGCGCACCGGGGGGCGGTGCGGGCGGCTTTAGGTCCAGATATTGCGCGGCCCAAGCAGCGATGACCTCGGCGGCATATTCGGCACGGCCGGGGCGGGTGATCAGATGGTCGGCGTCGTCCAGCGTGACAAAGCTTTTGGGATGTTTGGCGGCGCTGAAAATGGCGGCGGCGTTGTCGATGCCGACGATTTCGTCGCGCGGTGCGTGCAGTATCAGCAGGGCGCGGCCCAGACTGGCGATATCGGGGGCGAGTGCGGCGGCGCTGACGTCCTCGACAAAGGCGTGCCCAATTCGGATGGGGCGGCCGCCAAGGGTCACCTCGGCTGCACCGCCTTCGGCGATTTTATCCAGCGCCCCGGCAAAGTTGTGCGTCACATGCCCGGGATCGAACGGCGCGCCGATGGTCACCACCGCGCGCACCGACGTTAGCCGCCGCGCGACGCGCAGCACCGCCGCACCGCCTAGCGAGTGACCGATGAGCAGTCCGGGTGCCATGCCGCGCGCGTCCAGCGCCTGCGCAGCCAGTTCCAGATCCTCGACATTGCTGGTGAATGTCGTGTTCTCGAACTCACCCTCGGAATGGCCCAGCCCGGTAAAATCAAAGCGCAGCACGGCGATTCCCGCCCCCGCCAACCGGGCGGCGATGCGGCGGGCGGCGGGGGTATCTTTGGAACAGGTAAAGCAATGCGCGAACAGCGCGGTGGCCAGATGCGGCCCCTCAGGCAGGTCCAGTCGCGCCGCCAATTCGGCACCATCATGTCCGGTGAATGTCAGGCGTTCGGTTGGCATGTGCGCGTCCTTTCAGGCTATTCAGCCAGAATAGGCATCACCGGCGCAGGATGCATCCCTTTCGTCTGCGGGGTCACGGCAAGGTGAGAGTCTCAGTCGCCCATCAGCGCAGGATCGAACGGATAGCGCGTCAGGTTTTCATATCCGTCCTCGGTGATCAGTACCTGATCCTCCAGCTTGATCGAAAAATCGCCGCCTTCGGGGCTGATCAGCGCCTCGACGCACAGGGTCATGCCCGGCTCTAGCGGGTAGTCGAACGCGCCCGGCACCGCCTGATCGGGATAAGCGACCAGCGGCCATTCATCGCATAGGCCGACCCCGTGCATGAGGCAGCCATATTTGCCGTTCATGTATTCAGCGTCCAGCCGATGCGCGCGTTCGCTGATTTCGGGCACGGTGATACCGGGGCGCAGCAACTCCATATTGGCGCGGATGTGCTCGATCCCGTGCTGCATGGCATAGACCATGTCGAGGCGCGGTTTGGCATCGCCAATCCACCACGTGCGGCTGATATCGACGCAGATGCCATAGCTGCCGATCAGGTCGGTGTCGAAGGCGACAATCTCATTGTTCTGGACGATCCGCCCGCCGCATTCCTGAAACCACGGGTTCGTGCGTGGTCCGGAGGTCAGCAGCCGCGTTTCGATCCACTCACCACCGCGACGGATGTTCTGGGCGTGCAGAACGGCCCAGATATCATCCTCGGACATATCGCCGCGCGGCACGCCGGCGCGTGCGGCATCCTCCATCGCCTTAACTGCGACCTCGCAGGCGTGGCTGGCACAGCGCATTGCCTTGATTTCATCCGGGCCTTTGACGGCGCGGCATTTTTCGGTCAGCTCCTCGCCGGGGATGATGTCCAGCCCCTGCGCCTCAAGCGCGCGCAGACCGTGCAGCATGATCTTGTCCACCGCGAGGCGGCTGTTGCCGGGTGCGTGTTCGGCCAGAAGCAGGCGCACCTCGTTGGAAAATACATCTGCGGCGACGTCCACCTTGTCGCCCCTGTCGAAATAAAACAGGTCCGCGCCGCTGCGCTGTTCGCGCACCAGCGGATTGAATTCACTGAGGAAGGGCGAGTTCTTGTAATCCCAGATCACCATATAGCCGTCAGCACAAAGCAGCACGGCCCGAAACGGGTTATGCGTGTTCCAAAGCTGCATGTTGGTGCTGTCGGTCGCATAGCGGATGTTCAGCGGATCAAACACCAGTAACCCCGCCAGCCCTCGGTCATTGATGAATCGCGTCAGCCGCTCCCAGCGGAAGCGGCGCATGGCTTGCAGATCAGGCAGTTCCAGCCCCGCCGCTGCCCATTCGCTGTAGGCCAGCTGTGTCGGCCCGATTTCGACCCGGTCTGCATTGTTGGGGGTATTATCGCCGAGCCTATCGCCACGAGTGGGGTCGATCTTGCGGGTGTCGCGGTAATGGTGATTCATGTCGCTGGCTCCGGCAGGGTGCAAGGCCAGCGTATCCCCGGGGAAAGGGCTGTGTCGCATCCAAATCCGACGCCCTACCGCCGCATACGCGCGATAATCAGATGAATGTCAGGGCATCCTCACGTAGAAGATTATAGACAAGGAGTGCGGCACCGACTGGGGGCACTTGCAGCATCATCGACAGGCTGAAGGTATAAAGCGCCAGGTGCATGGGCAGGCTGATGGCCTGCTCCGGATCGATCTCGGTCAATATCTGGCGTAGCTGGGCCAGACGGTTACGCTCGTCATCGCTCTCCTGCGCGACCGCTGGACAAGGCGGCGCGTTGAGGCCCGCCGCAACGAGACGGCCCGATTGCACCCGTATCGCTCTCTTTCTGCAGTTGGGCCGCGCAAACGCCACCTCGGCGTCCTGATGGGCCAGCAGGATATGGGGCGACCAGCTGACGCGCCTCTTCAACGGATCTTCGCCGTAGTTCACGGGGTGATCTCCGGAATCCGGAGCGCTGGGCGCGTCCGTGCTCAGCACGGCCTCGGTCATGAAGTCGATCAGATCGGAATCAATCTGGCGATCCACGTCGCAGCGGAACACGCTGTCCGTCGGGAACCGGGCCTCGGCATGATTGAGAACCCTGTTTGCCATCGCGCTCATGGCCGCATCATCCGGGACAGGCCCCTTGGGCATGGGCGATGGGCCGACGACCATGATCAGATACCAGTTCTTCTTGCGCAGGCCAGGCGCGACCCAGCCTAGGGCAACGCGGAGTGGCCCACGATCAAAGATCGCGATATCGTCGCCATCCCGTGTCAACTGGCTCTGCCCGCCGCCGGCGCGGGACAGTTTCCTGTCGCACTCCCCGACGAGCATCTCGAAACTTATGGGAGGGCGACTGGCAAATTCGAAAGCCGCAGCAGTTCCAGCATATTGCGGGTGCATAATCTATTCCGATCCTGACGATTGTCCACGGAATCAGTTGGCCCTACAATCTAGGGGATATTTAGATTAAATTGTGTCTACTATGTGGGTTTCCCGTTTAAGGCGAGTAACGAGGCGCGTGTATCAGCGTCCTGCCCGTTCAGCCGAATAGGCGATGGCGCGTTGGTAGTTGCCGGAATCGTTCCATGCCGAAAGAGCGCGGAAATTGCCGGTGCCCTCGCCGAATGGCTGCCCTGCGCGCCACCCATTCGCGCGCAGCATGTTGGCGGCCGTGGCCAGCGCATCGGCTGCGCTATAGGGATCGGCGCGGCCGTTGCCATCGGCATCCACTCCGTATTGCAGCCAGTTGCCCGCTAGGAACTGCATATGACCCAGCTCGCCCGAAGGCCCGCCTTGGGTACCCGCGTTGATGATTCCGCGATCCACCAGTTGCAGCGCCGCGATCGCGTGCGGCACAAAGCGCGGATAGCGGCGGCAATAGGACGACAGCGTCACGGCGCCGCTAACGATCGGCGTGCGGCCCATATAACCGCCCCAACTTGTCTCTAGGCCCCAGATCGTGGCCAGAATGCTGGCGGGCACGCCAAACCGCTGCTCGATTGACGAAAAAGTATTCGGGTTGCGCGCGATGCGGTTGCGCACCTGCGCAATGAAGTTGTCCGCAGATGAGCCGGACCGCTTGGCCAGAAACTGCGCCGGATCGCCCTGAAGCGTGCCCGTCTGGCTGGAGGGCTGTGATTCGAAGCGCCACGTGATGTCCGACAGACCTGCCTGCGCTAGTGCCTGAAGTCCCCGTTGGGCCACGCCTTGCGAGGCGGCGGTCTGCGTAAGCGATTGCTTGTATTGATTAAATGCGCCCTTGGAATTGATACATTGGCTCGCTGCAGGTGCGGCGATGAGGGTAGCGAATAGCGAGAGTGCGATGAGGCGCATGAATATCCCCGAGTTGGCTAAAGGTTGAAATTAGCCTAGCGGGTGCGTGTGCCCGTGCCTAGTCGGCCTTGCGCATGAAAAAGGGCGCTCCCAGTGAGCGCCCTTCCAAATCATCGTGCTACAGCATCGTGACAGGCCTTGATCAGCAGCTGTAGTACATTCCGAACTCTACCGGATGCGGTGTCTGATCGTATTTCATGACCTCTTCCATCTTGAGGTTGATATACCCGTCGATCTGGCTTTTGGTGAACACATCGCCAGCCAGCAGATAGTCGTGGTCGGATTGCAATTCCTGCATCGCTTCGCGCAGCGAACCGCAGACGGTGGGGATGCCCTCCAGCTCTTCGGCGGGCAGATCATAGAGGTTCTTGTCCATCGCCTCGCCGGGATCGGTCTTGTTCTTGATCCCGTCCAGACCCGCCATCAGCAGTGCGGCAAAGCACAGATAGGGGTTCGCCGCCGGATCAGGAAAGCGCGCCTCGACCCGCTTGGCCTTGGGCGATTCAGTCCACGGGATACGGACGCAGCCCGACCGGTTGCGCGCGGAATAGGCCCGCAGAACGGGGGCCTCGAAGCCCGGAACCAGCCGCTTGTAGCTGTTGGTCGTGGGGTTGGTGAACGCGTTCAGCGACTTGGCATGTTTCAGGATGCCGCCGATGAACCACAGCGCCTCCTGGCTGAGGTCGGCGTATTTATCGCCTGCAAACAGCGGCTTGCCGTCCTTCCAGATCGACATATTGACGTGCATGCCGCTGCCGTTGTCGCCGTAAATCGGCTTGGGCATGAAGGTCGCCGACTTGCCATAGGCCTGCGCGACGTTGTGGATGACGTATTTGTATTTCTGGATTTCATCGGCTTGCTTGGTCAGCGTGCCGAATATCAGGCCCAGCTCATGCTGGCAGCTGCCAACCTCGTGGTGATGCTTGTCGACCTTCATGCCCAGACGCTTCATCGTCGACAGCATTTCGCTGCGAATGTCATGCGCGTCATCGGTCGGGTTTACCGGGAAATAGCCACCCTTCAGGCCGGGCCGGTGGCCCATGTTGCCCATCTCGTACTGCGTGTCCGAGTTCCACGAACCGTCCTGTGCGTCGACTTCGTAAGACACCTTGTTGACAGTATTGGAAAAGCGCACGTCGTCGAACAGGAAAAATTCGGCCTCCGGTCCCATATAGGCGGTATCGCCGATACCCGAAGATTTCAGATAGGCCTCGGCCTTTTCGGCGGTGCCGCGCGGGTCGCGGTCATAGGGTTCGCCCGTGTCCGGCTCGACGACTGTGCAATGCACGCAGATCGTCTTTTCGGCATAGAACGGGTCGATATAGGCGGTGCTTTCGTCCAGCATCAGCTTCATGTCCGAGGCTTCGATGGATTTCCAGCCTGCGATGCTTGATCCGTCGAACATGAACCCTTCCTCGATGAAATCCTCATCGACCAGATCGGATACTATGGTCACATGCTGAAGCGTGCCGCGCGGATCGGTAAAGCGGACGTCGACATACTCAACGCCCTCGTCCTTGATCGTCTTGAGCAGGGATGCGCTCATTTCGGTATTCCTTCTCGTTGGATAACTTTACAGCGCGTCCGAGCCGGTTTCGCCGGTGCGGATGCGGATGGCCTGTTCTACGGAGCTGACAAAGATCTTGCCGTCGCCGATCTTGTCGGTTTTGGCGGCTTCGACAATTGCCTCGATGGCGCCGTCGACCTGATCGTCGTCCAGCACCACTTCGATCTTCACCTTGGGCAGGAAGTCGACGACATATTCGGCGCCGCGATATAGCTCGGTATGGCCCTTCTGGCGGCCAAATCCCTTGACCTCAATCACGCTGAGGCCCTGAATTCCGGCGTCCTGCAGCGCCTCTTTGACCTCGTCCAGTTTGAATGGTTTGATGATCGCTTCGATCTTTTTCATTGCCGAGGCTCCTTGGTGTGACTGTCTTTGCGCAAGCCAGATCACGCGCGGGCGCGATGCTCAATACCGCGGTGCGGGCTTGTCCCGTCAAGAGCGGATTTGTTTGCGCGGTTGCCCGGAAACTGGGCGCAGTGCTCAATTTTTAGGCAGATGCAAGGCCTGGCCAAGCCATGACAGCTTGCTCGCGGCGGGGCGTCCGGGCACTTTGGCTACGCTAGATCATCTATCGGAGGCCGCCATGGACCGTTCCGCCCGCCATATCACGATGGGCGCCGCCCGCATTCAAACCCTGCGCAAAGAGGGCCGCGCGCATAAATATAACCACGGCCATGCGCTGGTGCTGTCGGGCGGGCCGGGCGCGACAGGCGCGGCGCGACTGGCGACGCGCGCGGCGCTCAGAATCGGAGCGGGGCTGGTCACGCTGGGCGTGCCGCCCGCCGCGCAGCTG
The DNA here is from genome assembly GCF_035599575.1 of Roseovarius sp. Pro17. Classification (NCBI taxonomy): domain Bacteria; kingdom Pseudomonadati; phylum Pseudomonadota; class Alphaproteobacteria; order Rhodobacterales; family Roseobacteraceae; genus Roseovarius; species Roseovarius sp. Pro17. Next base: position 2,773,253 of record NZ_CP141179.1, on the reverse strand, counting down.
GAGGTGGCGATGCACAGCACCGCTGTCATGCTGGCACGGATCGAGGATGCGGATGCGCTGGGTGCCGTGCTGGAGGATGATCGCATTACCGCACTCTGCCTCGGGCCTGGGATGGGCGTTGCGCGCGCTGCCGGGCTGATCAAGGCCGCTTTGACAGCGCCTTCGCGGGCGACGGTTTTGGACGCGGACGCGCTGACGGCGCTGGCGTTGGACGAGGCGTTGATGGGCCTGTTGCACGATCGCTGCGTGCTGACGCCGCATGCCGGCGAATTCGCGCGCCTGTTTCCTGACCTTGCCGAAAGACTTGGCCAAACGCCCCAAAGCAGGCAGGTCCGCACAACGGTCGTTCGCGCTGCGGCGGTACGGGCGGGCTGCACTGTGTTACTCAAAGGTGCCGATACGCTCATCGCTGCGCCGGATGGCCGGTGCAGCATTTCCGAGGCAAGTGCAGGTCGCGCCGCGCCTTGGCTCGCCACCGCAGGGGCGGGCGACGTGCTGGCAGGCTTCGTCGTCGGGCTGATGGCGCGCGGGCATCCACCGATGCATGCGGCGGAAACAGCCGTATGGCTACACGTCGAGGCCGCACGCCGCTTTGGTCCCGGCCTGATCGCCGAGGATCTGCCCGAGGTTTTGCCGCAGGTATTCGCGGGTTTGGGTGTGTGATCGGCTGCCTTTGCCCTTGCTAGGCGGCGTTCATCTGGTCGATTTCGGCGTCATGGCGTATTGCTAATTTCTTATCTGCTCGTTTATTTTGCTGACGATATCCGGAAAATTCGGCAAAAAACGTCCATCTTTCGCAAATCCCCCCGCAGGCGTCGCTAATTTCCCTCTCGCATCGGGCCGCGCGCTGCGCTAGGACGGGCTGGCGCTGCGGGCCCAAAGGGCTGCGCGGCGGCGTGCGGGTGTGGCGGAACTGGTAGACGCACCAGATTTAGGTTCTGGCGCCTTTGGCGTGGGGGTTCGAGTCCCTTCACCCGCACCATATTGAAAACATTGGGTTTTTTGGCTGTGATCTGATCATACCCTGCATGGGTGAGCGAAAGTTTCGCACTCGGTTTCGCACATTCTTGTTCTGATCTTGTTCCGTTCTCACCGGTCGCGGCGCTGCTGTGCCCGCTTCGATGCCGACCTTTGATTGGCTTGGGCGCGATATTTTTGAACCATGGTGAGCGTCTTGTGACCGGTTACGGCCTGAATTTCGGAGTCGCTGCAGCCGGCTTCAGCAAGGAGCCTCGCTGCGGTGTAGCGCCACCCATGCGGGACCAGCCGGTTTGCGCCGTGCATGAGGTCCAAGGCTAGTCTGACGTCCTCTACGGCCTTCTGGGCCGCTCGTTTGCCGATGGGCTGTGTCAGGTTTCGTGCGATGATGTTACGCCCGGCACGGGGAAGCGCCCCGAGATAGGTTTGAAGCCGCGTCGGGCAGTAGACCCAAATCTTGACGCCAGTCTTTTCCTGACAGACAGCCATATACTTGCCGTCGAAATCGTCCCAAGTCATCTTCATGCAGTCACCCAAGCGCTGACCGGTCCCGACGCACAGCTCGTAAACCGTTCTGGCCATCGTGAGTCCTTGCGCTTCGCAATGACGCTCGAATGCATCGAGCTTATCATCCGGCCAAGCTTGGTACTCGCCGCCTTTCAATTTCGGGATGTCGGTGATTGGATTCCGTTCGATCCATTCAAGATCTACGGCCTTTCGACAAAGGATCGATAGAACCGCAAGCCTCTCATTTGCCTTCGACCAAGTATCGACCAGCGCGTCTCGCACGGCGATAGCATCCCGGCGCCGGAATTTCTGAACATCCTTGTCGCCATTCTTCTCGCGGATTGCCTCGCAATGACGGCGATAATTCTCTCGAGTGCCCTTCGCTTTAGTCGTAAACTCGGGGCTTTTGTAGAGTTCGATGATGAGTGCGTTCCAGGTTGTCTTCACGGTGCGGGTCTTTCGACCGGAGCGCATCGTCCAGTATTGTCTGGAAAACTCCTCGCTGTCCGGGTTGTCCGGCAGGCGGAAGCGAGTCTTGCCGCGGCGAAAATAAACGTATTGACGGCCCTTAACCGACTTGAACTCCAAGTAGGGCAGGTCGGGCTTTCTCATGGTTCAAATTCCTCTTCTATCGCCGTGCCGGTCGCCACCGCTTCAAGTTCAGAATAGCGCCAGCGCGCAAAGCCGTGCAAGTCAATTGGCTGGGGCAGCGCGCCAGCATCGACGAGCTTTCGGAACTCCGCACGCTGCATACAAAAAAGCGCAGCGGCGGTCTTTTCGTCGGCAAGGATCAAGGTGGGTTTACAGGGCATGACCATGAACAATTTCAATATCTTCACGGGCAAAGATATCCGGTTCAGGAGAAAGCCCCAAACGTTCTTGAAAGTTATCCACATAAACCGTTCTTGGCGATGCTTGGGGTGGGCTACGCAAGGAGGCTGCGGTTCTGCGAGGCTGACCCCAGTCGCGCGGGCGCGCCTCGACATCGCTCAGGACAGTCCGACGGATCAGGTGACGACGATCGAGTTCGTGACAGTCTACACCGACAAGGAGGGCAACCGATGCGAACGGCCGCTCGATCTCACCGGAGGGGCAGGGTCTGACGGTGAAAGTGACGTCAAAACAATAAGCTATGAGTGAGGCGGCTCATCTTTGAGCGTCCCAATCCCGCGCCAGTCCGCGTACACATCTGCCAAACCCACGTTAGGCAGGTTTGTACATGCTCCACCCAACTCCGAAGTTCGTTGCCTATGAGCGGGTCTCGACCGCACGGCAGGGACGATCGGGTCTTGGTCTGGAGGCGCAACGCAAGGCAATCGATGATTTTGCGGCATCGCGCGGGGCGGACGTCATCGGCCGTTTTACCGAAGTTGAAAGCGGCGGCAAGGATGCCCGGCCCGAGCTCGCCAAAGCTCTGCATCTGGCAAAGCTCACCGGGGCGACGTTGGTCATTGCCAAGCTGGACCGGCTCAGCCGCAATGCGGTGTTCCTGCTGACCCTGCGTGACAGTGGCGCGCGCTTTCTGGCGGTGGACATGCCTGAAGCCAACGATCTGACGGTCGGCATCATGGCCCTCGTGGCCCAGCAGGAGCGCGAGGCGATCGCCCGGCGCACGAAGGAGGCGCTGGCGGCGGCGAAGGCGCGTGGTGTGACGCTCGGCAATCCCAACGGGGCAGCGGCGCTCAAACGGGCAGGGAAGGGGGGCGAGGCGCTCCGGCGAACGGTGAGTGCAAATGCCGACCAGTTCGCCCACGACCTCAAGGCGGTGGTGCAGGATATCCGTGCTCAGGGCCATGAGACGCTGCGCGCCATAGCCGCAGAACTGAACCGACGTAGTATCCTCACGAGGCGTGGAGGGATGTGGCATGTGTCCAGCGTCAGGAACCTGATCCGCAGGATTGATTGTACAGGTGGCGCCGGCAGTTAGCGCGGTTGCTCCATCACGGCAAACAACGGGCTGCGGGCTGAACAAAAAGGTCGAGAACTCTCACCGGCCGTTCCGACGACGGGAGCGGCGATGCTGCGCTTTCGAAAGATGCGTAGCATGGAAAAATTAATCGCCGTCCAGGCCCCCAGTCCACAACCATTTCAGTCAAGAACGGGCATTGTTGCACAAATCCTGCGGGGGATTCATCTTTTGAATCCAGCGTGGTAGCTGACGGGCATGAGCAGACCCACACCTCCGACCTATAAGACTACGAACTGGCCTGCCTATAACGACGCGCTCAAGCGCCGTGGGTCGCTGACGATCTGGTTCGATCCCGAGATGTGCTGTGACGCAGTGCCCACCGGCAAGCGCGGCCGCCAGCCGACCTACAGCGATGCCGCCGTCCAGACATGTCTGACGATGAAAGTGCTATTCGGCATGGCATTGCGCCAGACGACTGGTTTCGTCGATAGCCTACTGAGACTGATCGGGCTGGATTGGGACGTGCCGGATTTCAGCACCTTAAGCCGCCGTCAGAAGACGCTCGCAGTGAACATCCCCTATCGAGGCTCGCATGGCCCGTTGCACCTGCTGGTCGACAGCACGGGCATCAAGGTGGAGGGTGAAGGCGAGTGGCATGCGCGCAAACATCCCTTTCGTGCATTGCTGCGCAATACCCTGCCGGGCAGCGGGCGGCGCCAAGCGGCGCGTCTGGCGCAAGATCCATCTTGGGATCGACGAAGAAACGTTGGAGGTTCGGGCAGTCGAGATTACCGGAAGCCACATTGGGGACGCGCCGGTGCTGCCCGACCTTCTGGGCCAGATCCCGCCCGACGAGGAGATCGGCAGCGTAACTGCTGACGGCGCCTATGACACGCGAAATTGCCACGATGCCATTGCAGATCGAGGTGCCCATGCCGTCATCCCGCCACGCAGAAACGCCAGACCCTGGAAGCCAGCGACGGCAGGCGTCATCGCACGCAACGAGGCCCTGCGAGCGTCGAAATACCTGGGACGCGCGATCTGGCGAAACTGGAGCGGATACCACCGCCGGAGCCGTGCCGAGACCAAGATGCACTGCATGAAACTTTTGGGCCAGCGGCTCCTTCTCGTGGTTTGCAGGCAAACCATTGCCGGGCAGCGCATGGCACGGGACTTCGACCGGCAGGTCGCCGAGGTCCAAGTCCGTATCGCCATCATGAACGGCTATACCGCGCTCGGCATACCCGTCACGAAAACTGTGGGATAACTGTGTCCGGGAAAGGGGCACTCCGGTCAGCAAGTGCTTTGTGCAACAAAGCCCCAAAAATCGCCGCTACTGGTGAAAAGCTCTGAATTTTTCAGGAAACTGGACGAACTTTTGTTCACACAGAAGCAGCGATGAATTTGGTGATGTGGTTCGGCTAAAACTGCCATAAGGCGCAAGGTGGTAACCTCTGTTGCTGTCATGGGCGTTGCCACTGGACTTTGACAGGAAGCGCGCAGCCAGCACATCTTCAATGGCTTGAAATTATAGATCTTTTTTTACCAGTGTCAGTGATTTATGGAATATGGACTTTGCAAATAAAACAGCAGCTTGGAGCTGTTTTACCACCCAGTTGACAATAGCAACTTGCCTATTATTACCATGGTAACCAAATATGGGAACCACTCAATGTCAACCACGCTATTCATTTTTGCCGAAATCAAACCGAAGCCAGAACATTTCAAGGAGGCCCAGCAAGCCATCATCGGAATTCTGGACCAAACCCGCGCTGAAAGCGGCTGCCGTTCGTTCAATCTGTTCGAAGCACCTGATCAGGATACGTTGTATCTCTTCGAGGAATGGCAGGATCAGGACGCGCTCGATCAGCATCATGCCGAACCTTACACGTCCGCTGTTTTCAAAGCTTACGAAGGATGGTTGGCGGAACCGCCCCGTATCCTGCCGTTGCATGGTCTGAAGTAGCATGTTCTTTCTTCGGGAATTGCCTACACGGATGATGATCGACGGTTACGTGTCGGCAACTGGTGCGGGCGACGTGGATACCGTGGCGCAAGCACTCTCGATGATGCGCGAGGCAAGCCAGCTAGAGCGCTTGTTGGACGCCTACTTTGGTGGCCATAACCTGTCACAGTTGAAGTTCCATATCCTGATCGTGATAGACCGCGAGCCAGACACGGACAGTCTTCGTCAAGGCGAAATCAATCAACGGTTGGACATATCCAAGCCGGTCCTGCACCGGACAGTGGCTGCGCTGCTGAAAGACAAATTGCTCCTACGCCGTGACGATCCTGAGGATTCACGCGCCCATCGTCTGGCCCTGACGGACGAAGGCAAGACAGTGCTTGCAGCAATCCTGCCCGGCTATTTTGAAACCATTTCCGATTTTATGGGAAAGCAGCCATGACGCGTCTTCTAACAGTCTTCTTTGCATGGATCGCCGTCTACGTCGCTGTCATCGCTACCTTAATGGGGTTTCAGCGGGCAGACTTAAATATGCCGCTACCAGCGTAGACATTTCTTCTTACAGCCGTTCTTGTGCCGACGATGATTTTTACCCTTGGTCCATTCGCAGCAACGCTCACGCAAAGCGTAATTCGAAAGTTCGGTTCGGCAGATCATCGAGCCCTGCGCTAGCGCTAAAACCATCGTATTCGCCTGTGACAGAGACATATGGTTTTGGCCGAATCTTACTTGTGCGCTGGAAGCTCAGTTTGAACCTTGCACAACGAGGTCGGTTTCTGCCGCAACAGTTTTCATAATCCAATCGGCACAGCATTTCGCGTTCTCTGACAGCCGATCAAAGCTGCGGCTCGCGAGCCAGTACGATCCACCAACGATAGATATGTCGAAAGGCCGCACAAGATCGCCAGTCTCGACGACACTTTTATCAAAAAGATCATCGAGAAGAACAACACCCTGACCGTTTAGCGCGGCTTGCAGCATGACCGCACTGTCATTGAACATCGTTCCACGCTCAACCTGCGCCACCTTCACGCCTGCTGCCGCAAACCAATGGCACCAATCATCGCGATTATCTTCGTGAAGACGCGACAATGCCAAAAGACTTGCGGGTGTGCTGATGTCGATTGATGCTGCCAATGCTGGGGAAAGATATGCGGAAAGACGGGTATCACAGAGCTTGCGCACTTCGACCCTGGCCCAACTGCTGCGCTCTCTTGCGAACCTGATCGCCAGCGTTGTGCCATCGTTTCCAAAATCGACCATTTGTGACTCTGCGTTTAGGACGACATCAACATTTGGCGCGATTTCCTGAAAGGCGAAGAGCTTTGGAGCTAGCCAACAGGCAGCAAAGCCTGGCTCAGAGCTTATCAGGATCGTTTCCAGTTTTGGCGAGCTTATATCGCCGAGGGCATCGGCTATTCCGTCGAAAGCCTGTGTCAGCGCCAGAAGAAGATGCTGACCCTGCGGCGTCAGTCGCACGCCGCGATGGATGCGCTCAAACAACATGATACCTATTTGAGCTTCAAGCTCCTTGATCTGGCGGCTGACGGCTGCTTGGGAGACGTGCAGCTCGGCTGCGGCCAAAGAGATGCTTTCCGCCCTTCCGGCAGCTTCGAATGCGCGCAATGCTGTTAGCGGAAGGCGTCCTCGTCTCATCTCACATAACCTGTTGTTAATTTAAGCGGACGGTAAACTCGTTTGAGCAGCAAGCGCAAGTGGCCGCTTCTGTTACACAGGAGGTAGAAAAATGTGGAAACAAATTATGGAAATTTGGGTGGATACGGCTCTTTTACTGACCTTCCAAAAGCCAAGTTACAAACAGAAGTCTCATCGGCAGGATAAGAACAGAGACCGCTAGTCAATAATTTGGCAGCGTGATCGTCGATGTCAGTAACGGTGGTTATCGCCGGTGACAGAAACGACTGAGTTTTTGTAAAATGCCACGCTGCATCCGAGGTGTGTTTTGAACCCAATATGTCGAATCCTGCGCCCTGCTCAGTGGCCGAGAAGCGCGAACTGGCCGGTCGCAAAATGCCACCAAGACCTTCTTACTTCACTGGAACGATTTCACCGAGCCTCGCGGGCAAATCCGCCAGAAGTTTCTCGCGACTTTCTCCGGCGCGTGCCCTGAACGCCTGCCCCTGCATCATGTCCATCATCAACCGCGCTTTCGCGTCGGCGGGGTAGGTAGGGGGAAGATCGCCGCGCTTCTTGAAACGCTCCAAGCCGTCTTCCAGGTGTTTTTCGGCGGAGAGCATTCCGTTCTTGAGAAATGCCTGAACCTCAGGATTCGCCTCGGCAACAGTGGCCGCGCAACAGGCGAAAAGACAGCCTTTGGCAGCCGACCCCGAGCGCGTATTGTTCCTCAGAGCCGTTTCCAGAAACGCCTGTACAGCGGCTTTAGCGCTTGTTGCTGCATCGAAAGCCCTCAATGGGTCGGTACCAACACCTTTACCATACTGTTCCAGTGCGGAGAGAAACAGCGCCTGCTTATCACCAAAAGTAGCATAAAGGCTTGGTCGGTTGATGCCCATCGCGTGGGTAAGATCGTCAAGCGATGCGCCCTCAAATCCTTTCGCCCAGAAAACCTCGACTGCGCCGTTCAGCGCTACGTCCCGTTCGAACTTTCGTGGCCTTCCCGGCTTCTTTTGTACCATTTAATACAAATCCCTTGACTCAATCAGCTACAGCTAATTATATACCAAACAGTATGAATTAAAAGGCGAGAAAATGTCAGAGCAAAATTCACCTACATATCTGAAAATCAACACGAGTGGCCGCACGGAGAGATCCGTCTCACGGCGCCTCGTTGATGCGCTGGTCAGCAGGCTGCTTGAGAAGGCACCGGATGCGAATGTCATTGAACGCGATGTCTCAAAGGGTGTCGAGTTTGTTGATGACCTCTGGATCGGCGCAAACTTCACGGCAGACGGTGATCGCACCGCCGATCAAAGCGCGCGACTTGCAAATTCTGACAGCATGGTCGGGGAACTGACGGATGCCGACATTCTTGTTATCGGCCTGCCGATCTACAACTTCGGCATTCCTGCTGCGCTCAAGGCTTGGGTCGACCAGATTGCGCGCTCCGGCCTGACGTTCACCTACACAGAGGATGGCCCAAAGGGCTGCTGATTGGAAAAAGGGCCTACCTGGTTATCACATCGGGGGGTACGGCGATCGACAGCGAGATCGACTTTGCGACAGGTTACTTGCGCCATATCCTTGGCTTCATCGGGATCACAGGCGTAACTGTTATTCCGGCGGATAGATTGATGATGGACGAGACGTCACAACTGGCAGCCGCCAATGCACATATTAAGGCGGCGTGATATGTCGATGTGGTCGCTGACTGAAACGGTTAAGACAAGCGCAGGATCGGCTGCCGCCGGTAGCGCGGGCCACGGACCAGACCTTGTTCTGGCACATGGCTGGCCGTGGTCATCCTTCTCATGGCATAGAATAATTCCCGCGCTCGCAAGACGATATCGCGTCCATTGGTTTGACATGCCCGGATACGGGCAATCAGAAAAACACGCGGATCAGCGCACCTCGCTCGATGTTCAGGGCGAAGTGTTCGCGGAAATGCTGGACCATTGGAGCCTGTCGCGTCCCTCTGTCATCGCGCATGATTTTGGTGGGGCGACGACCCTGCGCGCGCACCTTCTGCATGGCTGCGAATTCGAGAAATACGTTTTGATGAACGTCGTCGCGATGCGGCCTTGGGGGTCGGAGTTTTTTGAACATGTCGGGCGGCATGTTGATGCCTTTGCTGGGCTTCCCCCGCATATCCACAAGGCAGTGGTCGAGGCCTATATCCAAGGGGCGCTCGTCAATGAAATCGATCCGGATGATTTTGCCCAACTCGTCGCGCCTTGGCTGAGCGAAGAGGGGCGCGGAAGCTTTTACCGACAGTTCGCCCAGGCGGATGAACGTTATACGGAAGAGATCGAGCCAATGTTTGGGGACATCCGATGTCCCGTCAAAATTCTTTGGGGCGAAGATGATCCGTGGATTCCTCTTGAACGGGGGAAAGCCCTACATGAACGGATACCACACGCGTCGTTTCAGGCGCTTCCCGGCGTCGGCCACATGCCACAGCTTGAAGCGGTAGACCGGACCCTTGAGGTACTGGCTGAATTTTTAGGAAGTGATGCCTGATCAACATAATTCGTCCGGCGAGCGTCGGGACAAATATTGAAGGACAAACCATGCAGAAAATCAAAGGTAGTTGCCTATGTGGCGGAGTTGCGTTCGAGGTGACAAACGCGTTCGATAAGCTGTTTTTCTGTAGCTGCGACCAATGCAGACAGATCACCGGGTCCGCGTTTGCATCAAACCTGTTCGCAGCGGCCGAGAGCTTCGTGTGGCTCAGCGGCGCTGACGACATTGTCACCTATCAGGTGCCGGGGCGCGATATCTCCAAATCATTTTGCCGGATCTGCGGCTGCGGCGTTCCCTGGCCCAGCAGTGATGGATCAAAGATGGTCGTTCCAGCAGGTTCGCTGAGCAGGGAACCGGACTTTGCCGAACGGGTCAGAATTTTCGTTTCTGAACAACCAAACTGGTCGACTGGCATTGAACGGGTCAGCGCACATGACAGGTTTCCGGCATAGGCAGTCGAACTCCACCTGCCACATGAAATTTAGACAATTTGACGAAAACAGACGAGGATACTGAAATGACAAAGGCGATCAATCTTTCCAACAAGCTCGACACCTTCGACGAACACTGGTCACCCCGCACGGTCTCGGAATTCAACGGGCATGACATTATGGTCGTGAAGGTCCACGGCGAACTGAACTGGCATATTCATGACGACAGCGATGATTTCTTCATGGTTCTGAAAGGCGAACTCGACGTCGAAATGCGTGACAAGACCGTCACCCTGGGGGTTGGCGAAGTCTATGTAGTGCCGAAGGGCGTTGAACATCGAACTGTCGCAAAATCCGAGACGCACCTTTTGTTAATAGAACCAACGGGAACGCCGAATACAGGGGATGTGACCACGGCTGCCAAGCGAAAGCTGGCATAGCCAATTCGCAGATAAAGCGCTCCAAGCGGGCGAGTGACCCGTTATGACAGATGCCCGAAGGTGTTCCTGTCCGCGTGCGCATTGGCCGCAGTCGTCATGTTCTGGTTATGAATCCTAAAAATATCGCATAAGCGGTGACTGGCAAGTTATCTGAAGTTAGAAGCAACTTGACAAGCTACACGTCAAGGTTGATACTTCTGTCATGACAGAAATTACCGATACATCAGGCTCAGCCGCAAAATCTCAGTTCATCCTGTATTGGGGTGATATGGGCGGGCAATGGGGTGTGAACCGCTCAGTTGCACAAATTCAAGCGCTCCTGTTCCTCAGCACCACCCCGCTGAATGCCGAACAAATCTCAGAAGAGCTTGGCATCGCCCGCTCCAACGTTTCCAATTCATTGAAAGAACTGGTGGCTTGGAAGTTGATCCGCCGCGTTCCCGTGCATGGGGATCGCCGCGAGCATTTCGAGGCCGAGGTCGACGTTTGGGAAATCGCAACCCGCATCGCCCAAGGCCGCAAAGAGCGCGAGATTGATCCCGCCATGCGCGTGATTGCAGATTGCGTTGCCGCAGCCGAGGCTGAAAGTGGGTTGAATCCCATTGTCCTAAAACGCATGAAAGACATGCAGGACTTTTTGGGCACGGTTGATACTTGGTACGGTCAAATGATCGCCGTGCCGAAAGCGAAGTTGAACCTGTTGATGAAGATGGGGTCCAAGGTCGTATCATTGCTTACTATAACTGGCAAAAAATCAGAATAATACGGAGTCTATTTTTGCCAACACTTCTGTCAATACAGAAATACCTGATATTGCCGACAAGGTTAAGACCATGCAAGTGAACCCCATCATTCGCCCCGACCTGCCACAAAAAGACAACCGTTTTAGCGCGCTTGTTGGCGCGGACAAATGGCTCCAACTGCCTCAGGCGATCCGTCAACGTTTCGGCAAGCGCGTCAAGGGGGGCGACAGTGTCGCTTACCAAGGCATTGTGACGGAAATGAACATGAATTGGGCTGGCTTTATCTTGGCCCACGCCGCACGGATTTTAGGCGCTCCGCTACCCTATGACATGAGTTGCGTGGGCCAACCCGCTGTTGTGACCGTGACCGAAGATATTGCGGGTAACGGGCAATTCTGGATCCGCCAATACGGACGGCAGGCCGGGTTTCCCCAAGTCGTCCACAGTTCCAAGCGGTTCGCGGGGCCGACCGGACTAGAAGAATACATCGGCTTTGGGATCGGTATGGCGCTGAATGTCGAAGCCGCGGAGCATGCCCTCATGTTCAAAAGCGACCACTATTTTCTGTCGATCTTTGGTCGGCATATACGTTTGCCTAAGGTCATCAGTCCCGGCGATCTGGTCATTGGCCACCATGATTTGGGCGATGGTAAATTTCGGTTCTCTTTATGCCTCAAGGCCTGGCTGTTTGGTGAAATGCTCAGTCAGGATGCCGTTTTCAGGGATGCCAAGAAATGAAACAAAACATGGCAATTTGGGTCTTCGATAGCCAATGCGTCCTGTGCGATGGCGGCGTTCAATACACGCTGCGGCATGAAAAGGCGGCCAGCATCCGGTTTGTCGCTATTCAATCATCCGAAGGTCGCGCGCTTGCGAAACAGCATGGCGTCGATCCCGATGACCCGAGCACATTCTTGTTCATCGAGAACGGAGTGGCACTTGAAAAATCCGATGCGGTTATTGCACTGTCTCGTCATCTGAACGGCCCGTCACGGTTCGTCCCGTTGACAAAAATACTCCCCAAGGGGATGCGTGACTTTGCATATGGGATCGTCGCAAAGCACAGGTACCGGCTGTTTGGAAAGATGGACGTCTGTATGCTCCCCAACGCCGCCAATATACATAGGTTTACACTCTGATGGACCGACGCATTCTTATCATGGGCGGCACCGGCGTATTCGGCAAACGCCTTGCGCGGCATCTCGCGACGTTTGGCGGAATTGAGTTGTTTATATCTTCGCGCACAGCCGCAAAAGCACAGACTTTTGTTCAATCGTTGAAAACCAAAACACCAGATCTCAAGGCGCAAGGTGTCGCCATCGACCACCGCAAAAACCTTGATGCGCAACTTGTGGCAATCAAACCCTTTGCGGTGATTGACTGCTCCGGCCCCTTTCAAACGGCTAACTACGATGCGGCACAGACCATTCTCAAGGCTGGGGCGCATCTGATCGATCTGGCTGACGCGCGCGACTACCTTGCAAATTTTACCCAACAACTGGACGCGTTGGCCCGCGAGAGCAATGTCGCCGCCTTGACCGGCGCCAGTACAACACCCACGCTTTCGTCCTGCGTCGTCGAGCATGTCACACGTAACTGGCAACGCATCGACACGATCGATATCTGCATTACGCCGGGGGGCAAAAGTGAGGTGGGCCGCTCAGTCATTGAGGCGATCTTAAGCTATGCAGGCAAACGCATTCCGATCTGGGTAGACGGGCACTTAACCCAAACAACTGGCTGGACCGGTGCAAAGATCGTCAACATTCCCAAATTGGGCAGGCGGCGCGTCGCCCCGGTTGAGACCTATGATGCCGAATACCTCGGACCGCGCCACAACGTACAATCGCGTGTGGCGTTCTCGGCTGGCCTGGAGTCCGCGATTGAGCAACGCGGGATTGAGATCATCGCGACCTTGCGCAAATACAAGCTATTCCCAAGCCCTCTCACATTGATCCCGTTGCTCTTGAAAGCACGACTGATCACCCGCATTCCAACATCTGACCAAGGCGGGATGCTGGTCGAAATCTCCGGCCTTGATGCGTCGGGGCAGTTTACGCAGACGAAATGGTCGCTCTTGGCCAAGAATGACCACGGGCCGTTCATCCCCGTCTTGCCCGCAGCGACAGCACTTCAAAAACTGTTAGAAAATGAGGTCCCATCAGGCGCTTTTCTGGCCAACCAGCACATGGCCTTACCTGACATTCTGACCCAGATGACCCCATATGAAATCGTGAGTCAAACCGAAGTGTCACATGCCAACCAAAGTGCCATCGAGGCGTATCTGGGGGTGGAGCAATTTGGCAGGCTACCCCAGGCGCTTAAGGAGTTTCATGGGCAAGACTCCCCACCGATATGGTCAGGTCAAGCGACTGTTCAAAGGGGGTCAAATGGGTTTGCAAAAGCGCTAGCGTGGGCATTCGGCTTTCCAGAAGCGGGCGTGTCCGTTCCCCTGACTGTGCGTGTCGATCGCACTTTATCCCATACCGGCAATCCCGTTGAGCGCTGGACCAGGATTTTTGCCAGTAAATCATTGTCATCAGTGTTGCAGCGCCAAGCTGACGGCAGCTTTTCAGAACAATTTTCGCCCTTTACATTCACGTTGGGATTAAATGTCGACGAACAGCTGATCAGAATGCCCGTAACGAAGTGGACGATCGGCAAGGTACCACTGCCCATGTCACTCTCACCGCAGTCGGATACGAAAGAATTTCAGGACGCACATGGGCGTTTCAATTTTGATGTGCGTCTGACGGTTCCATTCATAGGTCTCCTCGCTCATTATCGCGGATGGCTAATACCCACTTCAGCGTAGCCAACCTCACTGGTCATTTGATATCGGAGAGGTTCATTGAAGCTGTGCGTAAATTCCGATCTCATCTTAGTTGGGACCTACAATAGATTGCGGGTATGGATTGGGGTAGACGTCCGCTTCCCGGAAGAAGTCGTTGAACCTACCGAGATCAAGGTCCGTTTTAGCATTCTGCGCTAAGGCTGACCGAAAATGGAGAGCCTTGATTATGTCGCTTGAGTTTTTTCTCACTTCGCTCGTGATGGTGCTTTTACCTGGAGCAAGCGTGATCTATACAATGGCCGTCGGCCTGGAGTCACCTACACGCATTTTTCACAAGTATTTTGGCACTGTTGAGAGCCGCTCGAACAGAGTTTATGAACGCAGCCAACTTCAGCTCTCAAACTCCACAAACCCCTTAAATGACAACGAGATGATTGTCCCACATCAGCGTCGTGACATTGCGATTTCCCACACGACCAGCCAGAGCGTTGCGGATATCCCCTGCTCCCGAAGTGATGGTGAAACCGTCGAGGCATGGAGCCACGCCGCAGACATCGGGGAGGTCGACCGTCTCTCTGAGAGTTGCACGGGTGGCATCGTAGAGTTGCAGCAGGCCGCCTCTTGGCGAAGTCACGGCAATCGTGCCAGCGTCGTTCGAATAGGCGATGCTGCCGATGTAGCCATCCATGGCCCGTATATCCTTCGCGCTGGCGGCAAGCAGGTTGATCGCGTTGCCTTGCCGATGTCGGCCCACCAATGTGTCGACCGGGCCGTCGCCCTCCCATTGCATCCCGAAGGCCACGTCTCCCGCCGGATTGAGGGCCAGATGACGGATGGAGTTCTTGTGCAATGCGGAGGGTAGCATTGCCACTTCGCGAACATCGCCATCCTCGACGTAGGCAAGGTTGGGCTGCATCGTCGGGATGTTCAGCTTGGTCCGGCCCGTATCGGGGTGCGTGTCGATACCGCCATTGGCGATGACCAGGGTATCAGACCCGGGAAGGCGTTTGATGTCATGAGGGCCGATGCCCCCGCTATCAAACTCGGCCACGCGCAGATAGCCTGCGGCAACGTCCCAGACGCCGACGCGGCCTCGTCCTGCCTCAAAGTCATTTTCTGTGGTAAAGAGCCAATCGGCGTCGGCTGAAAAGGCACCGTGACCATAGAAGTGTCGACCATGAGGCGACTGCAAGGTCGCCTTGGGGGATCCCGTCACACAGTCAATAACAATCGCGAACGTACCGGGGCGGCGGGCGAATGCGACTGCCTCTGGACGATTGGGATGGGCCGCTGCGGCATGACCCCGGGCGGGCAACGGGATCTGGAACACGACATCGAGGTTTTCACCGATCCCGCACAAGACATATGATCCGTCCGGTTGTGCCGCCGCGGAAAGATAGGCGGGGGAGCCTGCGTCGGCCCATGTCGGCTTGGGGATCAACCCTGCTGCCAAAAGGCCACCTAGAAACTTGCGACGTCCGGTGGTTGGCCCGCTCATTTCAATCTCCGTCCAGCGCATTGAAACCTGCTGACACACCTAGTGTCGGGCCAAGCTCATCCCGCACGATGAAGCGAATTGCGTCGACCTCTTGCTGGATCACTTCGACCATCAACCGACTTTGTGGATCGGCCACGCCCGCAAAGATCGGATCATCCAGGACCGCCAATCGCGTCAGGGCGCGATCAAAGCTGTCATCGATCCGCTGGGCAAGGGGTGCATCGTCGGACGACAAGCGGATCGCCAGGTCACGTAGTGCGGTCAAGCTGAGGTCGACATTATGCGCAGACCGCCCTGATCGCCAGCTTTCGGCCCGCGTCGGGCGGGGTCGATCAAAGGTTCCCAAGGGCCGCCCCAACCTCGTGTCAGACGTGAATTGCAGCCCCGTCGTCAGGGCCTTGAATAACTCCCGCAACACCTCTTCATCTGAACGGTAAGTGCCACCGGAAACGGCTGCCAGCAGTCGCGCCGCATAATCAGACTGCCAGTCATCTCGGATCGCGGCACTTATGGCGGCAATGTCAGCTGTCACCGTTTGGACCAGAGTGCAGCGGTAGTCTGCATCGCCCAATCCGCTTAAGGCCCCGTCATATAGCAAAAATTCCAACGCATAGAATCCCCGGGCGGCGATGGAGACGCGCGCATATTCCTCTGGAGAGGTGGCGATGGCGTCCTGATTTTCGATCAGCGTGGTCAGGGAACGCGGCGTTGCACCCCGGCTGTCTGGCCAGAACGCCAACGCAAAGGCGCGGTTGTTTACTTCAGTGGGGCCAAACCGAAGATGGCTGACCGAAACCCAAGCATCGAAGGCTTCGGCGTATGCCGTGCGGAGTGTGTCGGAAGTAGGGGCGCAGTCGCCTTGGGCGACATCCGCCAAGTGCTGCGATGTTTCCGCCAGGGTGTCAAACCGTGGCAGGATATGCCCGCTCACGATATCCCGGATCACTGGGTTGGTCGTTTCGGCTATGGCGGTGAAGGGCGTCAGCGCCACAGCGATCGCCAAAAGAAAATGTCTCATAGGCTCTCCAGATATGCGATCAGGGCATGCCGATCTGCGGTCTGCATCCGCGATACGGCGTCCCGTTGCGCACGCGCTTCGCCACCATGCCACAAGATGGCTTCCAGTATCGACCGTGCCCGCCCGTCATGCAGGAAATAGGTGTGGCCACTAACCTGTTCGGTCAGGCCAATCCCCCAAAGCGGCGCGGTGCGCCATTCAAGACCCGTCGCCCGTGCTTCGGGCCGATTGTCGGCCAGACCGGGGCCCATGTCATGCAGCAGCATGTCGGTGAAGGGCCAAATCAGTTGGAAGCTCTGTTCGGGCTGTCCCTCAAGCCTGTTGGTCACAAAGCTGGGTGTGTGACACGCCGTGCAGCCTATTTGATAGAACACTTCCTTGCCGTGCAAGACCTGTGGATCATCCATATTGCGGCGGGCGGGAACGCCAAGGTTGCGGCTGTAGAAGGTCACGAGGTCCAGCCCTTCGGCGTCGATCTCGAACACGCGGTCGTCGCCGTCGCCCTGGATCGCGGCCTTGCAATCGGCCTGCAGGTCAGTGCATTCGCCCGCGCCTGCAGTAAAGATCGGGTTTGAAATCCCGATATCGCCCACAAAGGCCGAGGCAGCTTGTTCCAATATCGTTGGATTGCCTGCCTTGTGTCCGAACCGCCCCAGCATCGGTTGGTCCTGGACCACCGACCAGATGATGTTTGGACGACCCGATATACCATCGCCGTCTGCGTCATCGGGGTCAGCGCCCGCCAGAATGTCGGCAGCAGGGATCGCTTCGAGCAGTCCAAGCCCGATCATCTGCGGTGCGACACGCGGGCTGAACATCGCTCCGTGGTGCAGGGGACCATACCCGAGGTCGGCTGCGGTGTAGGTCGGATGGCGCAGCGATATCTCTGTCCCGTCGGCCATTGTGACAACCTCTTCGTCATAGGTGATTTCGAGCCGGTATTCAGAGGCGTGACCCTGCACCGCGAAGTCCTGCAGCTGTGTGCCATAGGTCGGGTCGGGCAGGGATGCGATGTAATCCTCGATCTCCGCAATCGCGTCCTCCGACTTGCCGGGGATCGACACCCTCAGGAACATAGAAATGGCGTTGTCGTCCGGGCCCTGGGGCGGATGTCCACGTCCGTCCTTGATGTGGCAGCGCTGGCAAGACCGCGCGTTGTAAAGGGGACCAAGCCCGTCGGACGCCAGCGTCGAGGACGGCGACGACACCCAGAGCTTGCGGAACAGTCCGTTACCGACCTTGAAGTTCAGCTCATCTTCAAAGGTGATGTTGTCCGACGACTGAGAGAAGGCATCGGCGGTGTTGATCGCCCGCACGGTCGCCGCCCCGGCAGGCCGTTCCTCGAACGGCTGCGGGGCGGAAAAATCTCTCGTCAATGCGGTGACAGCCGCGATCCTTGCCGCCTCGGCTTCGGTCCTTGGAATCACATTCAGGTGCGGGTCTCCAAGGTCGACAAAAGCGCCCTCTGCGAAAGCGACGGTCCCCAGAACCATCGGGATCAGGGCTGTGCTACTCTGCTTCATCCATTTTCGACGCGTTGAGTTGGGCATATTTTTCTTCGCCAAGTTTGGCCACGAGATTGAGCTGGGTTTCAAGAAAGTCGATATGACCTTCCTCGTCGGTGAGCAATTCCTCAAAGATGTTCTTGCTCACGTAGTCGCCGACTTCTTCGCAGTGCTTGCGGGCTTGCTTATAGAATTTTTGCGCATCCTGTTCTGCGGCCAAATCGCATTCGAGCGTCTCTTTCGGCGTCTGGCCGATGCGCAACGGGTCCAGCTTTTGCAGGTTCGGATGGCCGCCCAACAACAAGATACGCGCGATCAGCTTGTCAGCGTGGTGCATCTCTTCGATGCTTTCCTCGCGGGACTTCTTGGCCATATGGCCCAGACCCCAGTCTTCCTGAAGACGGAAGTGGAGCCAGTATTGGCTGACGGCCGTCAGTTCGCTGCGCAGGGCATCGTTGAGGTATTCAATTACTTTCTTGTCACCGTTCATCGCGGTTCTCCTGTGTCTGTCCGCGCCTCAGTTTGCGGAGTTGCATGGGAACTTCCATGTTGGAGTTAGTGCGCATCGTTGTCAAAAACAGTGACATGCAACCGCCGCAGTCAGCGGCCTTTCCCAGCGCGCGATAGATTTTTCCGGGGGTGATGATCGTATGCATATCAGCGGCTCGCATCCAGTCGATGGCCGCGTGGATATCGTGGTCGGTAATTTTCTGGCAGTGACAGATGATCATTGTTGTTTTCCTCAGAACCATATGACGGTGGCCAAACCGACGGCGGTTGACCTTTCACCGCCGACATCAAAACGCGCGACGCCAAAATTCACCTCGACCGTATCGGAGAGAGCACGGTCGACCCCAAGCGCGATCATGTGGTCGGTATCCGCGTCGGAATTGTCCACGATGGTTCCGGTGGCCGAAAACGTCCATTCGTTCGGCGCATACGCCGCGCCCAGCGTGGCATAGGTCGCATCCTCGTCGGTGCCGCCCGCCCCGTTGAAATGCGCCACTTCGGCAATCAAGTCGTAGCCGTTGCCAAAGTCATGGGTCAGACCGGCAACGAGGCCGGTTTCATCCGATACATCGCCCGTGCCTGCCGACAGATGCCGCGCACCGACCCATGCGGTCGTGGCGCCGAACTCTTGGCTGTATTGGATTGATAGGTTGTTGAAATTGCCCGTGTTGCCCACGCCCCCGGCGGCGGTCGAGTTGCGCCCGCGCTTGTCGCCGACGCTGTCGCTCAGGAACGTGTCATCAACGTAGAACACGGCAAAAGACAGCGCGCCGCCTGCGCTACCAAGCGAGGTGTCCACCGCGACCCCGATCATCTCGCTCAGTTCATAATCCTCTGCCAGCGACGTGCCGTAGAACCCCGGTGCCGCGTCCCAGGCGACGGCAAAGACCGGGCTGATCTTTCCCGCAGACACCGTTGTTTCGCCAAAGGCAAAGCGAAAACCGAATTCGCTGACATAGAGCCCCAGATCCTCGAATGCGCGGTCGTCGGTTGGGTCGGTCATGGATTCCAGCGTCAGACCGCCGAACAAGCTGATCCGATCCGTCAGCGCCGCCTCGATCGCGGCTTCCAGCGTGAGATAGGTATCAGTCAGCTCTGCCGCCGAATCATCGGCGCGCACCGTGCTATCCACGCCGATCTCAAGGCTGCCTTCCCAAGTGAACCGGGCGTCTTGCGCCAAGGCAGCCGTGCCGCCAGTCACTGCAAGGCTGCAAAGACCCGCTGTCAGTGTCGTTCTGTACATGTGTTGTTGTCCTGATGTTGCGGATCAACGTTGCTGGCGGTGGCTTGCTGGTTGGATTACTGGAAAACGGCTTCGGGATCGTCGAGGCTGTCGGAGTCCTCGAACGCGATCTGGTCCAGACCGAGGGCCGTGACCACCCGTTCGATTGACCGGGTCTGATCTATGAGGCCGTTCACACCGCCCATGATCAGAGCTTCACCAGCGGTATTCCCGCGCTCGAGCATCTGGTCATAGGCAAACCCCGCCTCGGCCGCCGTCTTGATCCGGCCCAGGGCCATCATGGTGTTGCTGAGCTTGCCGCGCATATCGGCATCAAGATCGGCATCGGTCACCGCAACCATGTCGGACAGCGACGGACCTGACACAAGGCTTCCGTCAACCCGGACGTATTCGCCAAGATATGCGGTCTGAACGCCCAGCCCATCGTAGTAGTGGCTGTTGTGGGTGTTGTCGGAAAAGCAGTCATGCTCTTCTTCGGGATCGTTGAGCATCAGGCCAAGACGCATCCGTTCGCCTGCCTGCTCGCCGTAAGACAGCGACCCCATGCCTGTCAGGATTGCCGCCAGCCCCGCGTTTTCGTCGGCAGTCAGGTTCTCGCGCGCGGCCCCGTCGTCGGCCCATTGCGCCGCCATCCATTCCAGATCCGACACCAGAAGATCGGTCGCGGCCACTAGATACCTACCGCGACGGTCGCAGTTGCCATTTGTGCAGGCGTCACCCGTGGAGTAGTCCGTCCACGGACGGTTGCCGGCGCCTGCACCATGCCCGTTCAGGTCCTGACCCCAGAGCAGGAACTCGATGGCGTGATAGCCAGTCGCGACGTTCGCTTCGACGCCGTCAGCTTCATGCAGGGTTTCGGACAGAAAGGTCGGCGTGATCGCCGAGGCGTCAATCTCGGACCCAGACAGCGTAAAACTGGGGTTGGCGACCACGTTGAGGGCTGCGAACTCGTTTTCGTCGGATGACCCGCCATAGGAGGCATCGACATAGTCGATCAGCCCCTCGTCAAGCGGCCAAGCGTTCACCTTGCCTTCCCAGTCGTCCACGATGGGGTTTCCAAAGCGGTAAACCTCCGTCTGCTGATAGGGAACACGCGCCGCCAACCACGCCGTGCGGGCAGCGGTCAGGTTTTCGGACGAGGGGTCAGACACCAACGCGTCCACGGCCTGCCGCAAACGCTGTGCGGTGATCATACTGTCCTGGTACTTTGCCGCTGCGATATCGGCATAGGTGTCCAGCACCTGCGCCTTTTCAACGGCAATGGCTGGTGAGGCCAGTGCCAGAATGGCCATGGTCGTCATAAGTGGAAGTCGGTTCATGGATCTGTCCCTTTAGTGAAGTGTCGTCGGTGCCATGTTGATGGCGGTTATGTCGCGAGGGGCGTTCAGGTGCATCCGCTTCAGGGCGCGCCCAAAATCAGCGGCACAGGCGACGACCAGCGGGGCCACGTCGGCGCGTACAAGCAGGGTGGCGATGAGCATGGCATCCTCGCGCTTCCCCTCTGCCGCCATCGCGACGAAATTGGCGAAACAGGATTCGTCCGCGCCAAGACATTTGCACCGCACCGCATGACGCACCAGCAATCGCCGCCCGTACTGTGTACAAAGACTACACAGCATTTCAAAGGATTGGACGGCTCTGCGGCCACCACCAACCCCCAGCCCCGCCGCAAAGTCGTTCCAGACCCGAGTTTGCGCCTCCGGCCCATCCGACCACAGGCGCAGATAAATGACCGAGGCGGCTTCGATCGCGTCCAGTTCAGCGACGTAACCAACGGTTGCGCCGCCGCGTGTGTTCTGTGCGCCGTTCATTTGGTCAGGATCAATTTGCCAGCTCGCGTAATCCGCAGGGTGTACGACTGACCGTCCAGCACAATCTGTGGCAGGTCGCCGTCTTCGGTCAGCTCAGTGGCACTGTAGGTCGGCAGAGGATTCAGCGCTGCCTGCTTTGTCGGAGTGGAATGAATGCTCATGACGGACCTCGTTCGGACTGCGAAGCATGATCGAGTATCCATTCGAGGGGCACACCCTCTGAAGCGACATCGGAGGCCAGCATTTCAAGTCCTGCGGCTCGGACAAGATATTCATGACAATCATCATGGAAAGCTGGCTTTGTTGTCTCGAGTGATTGGCGCATCATGGAAGTCCTCACATTTCATATGTGTCGGGCTTCCCCTCAACGAAAGATTCGGGGTGGCTTGACTGATGGTAAATCTGAGTGAAGTCGTAGGACATGTCAATCCGACAAATTTAGTCAGATATGGTCGGAAGAACCGCTTTCTGAGGAGGAAACAGAAAACGAGCATTCATGCGGGAAATTGATTGACGAATTTCTTTGGGTTTCAGAAGTTACAATAAGGCGCAGTTATCATCGCGGGTCGTTCCTCAAACGTGCAACGGTAATAGGGACCTTTCATCCCTGTCCTGAACCCAAAGTATGCAGCTGCGAGACACTCTAGAAAGTGTCAGGTCAGACGGGGCGACGGCGCAGCTTGCCCTTCATCCGCATCCCGTCGCGCATGTTGAGGCCCAGCAGCGTGATGTTTACCGCGCCCGCGATCAGCTCCAGCTTCTGAATTGTGTAAAATCCCATATCGAACACCTCTGTCTGCGCCTTGAAAGACAGATAGAGCGCCGAGGGAATCAGGATCAGAAGACCGTTCGCAGCAATGAATGGCATGCGCTTCTGTTTCCTTTCCACCAGCGGCCCACGCCGTTTTTTCGACAGACGAAATCCCGAGAGTCCCACCGCTGCCAGCGCTGGAATGAGAATCAAGAACCCCCAAAAACAGCGTTTTTCAACACAATCTCGGCAAAGCAGCCATCTATGCACGTCGAGACGAATGGCAACCCGTTGCGAAGCGGATACAATCCGCCCGTCATATCTGCCATTCGCCTTTTGGTAGTGCGGGGCAACGGGTTAACCTATAGATCAAATCGTGAATCCAAGTTGACGTTGGCCAATGTTTGACGATTTTTCGAAATATGTTCGGGGTTATCAAAGCGCTACCGATACCGGTTTTGCTCTGACGAATTGTCAGAAGAACAACCTAAGAGAGTGCAGGCCGTCGCGCGGCAGTCGGGACAGCAACCGATGAAAACGATAGACAGCCTCCTCGTCACCTACGATTTCGATGGCCTTGCTACAGCCGGATATCACTTGGCCCTGCGCGTGGGGTTCGCGTTTCCAGAATATCAGCGCAACTCGCTGCCGCAAGATTGGGTCGATATCTACACGAAGAACGGATTGATGATCTTCGATCCAGTCATCCACTGGATCTATGACAACTCAGGTCACACCCGGTGGAGCGCGATTTCCAATAGGGATGAACGCAATGTGCTGACATCTGCGGCGTCGTTTGGAATGCGCTATGGTGCTGCGATTAGTGTCATGCACCACGACGCGCCGGGCCTGCGCTCATTTGGTTCCTTCGCGCGCTCTGATCGCGAATTCAAGGATCAGGAGCTTGAATTTCTGAGCCGTGCGGTCGATGAACTGCATCATGCGCTTGCGCCGGAGCGTGCCTTGACCAAGGCCGAGATCGATGCACTCGAAATGCTTTCGTCGGGTTTGATGTTGAAAGAAATCGCCTATCGTCTGGGCATCAGCGAAAGTGCCGTAAAGTTGCGACTGACCAACGCCCGCTCAAAGCTGGGCGCGCGCACCAATACGCAAGCTGTCGGTCAAGCGAAAGCATACGGCTGGATTTAAGCGCCACGACACCACATTAATGCCATGGACTCTCCCGTGAGGGGAAGTCGGCTGCGCGAAACTCGCGCAGGTTAATATCTCAAGTAATGTGAGCATGGCAAATGAATAACAAAATCAATGGAATAACCTTCGATCTGTCCGATATGCATCTGCACGGCTCGGCGTTTTATGATTTTCTAGGTCTGCGCAAGCGGTTTTTCGTGGATACGCTGGCCTGGGACATTCCGCACAATAGCGATGTCGAGATGGACCAATACGACAATCCCACTGCTGCGTATTCAGTGGCGATGATGAATGGACGGTTGGTCGGCGGGGCGCGTCTCATGCGGTTTTTCGACAAATGGGGCAGCCATGGCTGCATGCTTCAGGATGCGGCTGAGGGACGGATCGACGGCATTCCGGCCGATCTTCTTCCTCGGGCTCATAGGTTCGCCAATTCTTCGGAATGCACCCGACTTGTCCTGTCGGATCAGCTTACCTCTCAGGATGACAGGCAGGAGGCCCTTGGTCTGGTCGTGCAGGGGCTTGTGAAGCTGGCGATCAATCAGGGGTCCGCTGATCTGGTGACGCTGACAGTTCCAGGCTTCCGCCGGTCGCTGCGCAAACTGGGCTATGACGTCGAGCAGGTGGGCGAAAAATACCGGAACAAGCATGACGGACGGTCCTATGCGATCCTGTCAATGCCCGCCGCCCACGCGACCGCCACGGCTCCTTTGTGGCAGCAAGCAAATGTTTGACACAATGACCATTGATCGTTAACGATTTGGTGTCTCGGAAAAGCACGATTGAGCACTACCTTGCTTTGGGCGAGCGGATTTAGGGTCGATGCAAGAAATCATAAGCAAAACGGACGAACGTTATCTTGTGCTGGACTTCTGGCTGCTTCTGATTCCGTCTGCCAACCTCAACCGATCCCCGAAAAAAGTGGCGACACCGTGCAAGGCATAGGGTGGGTTGCGATGGTCCGGCGAAGACTGCAATTGTGTTTGCGCGGGGCCGGATGCGGCCCTGTCAAAACAGATTGCCGGAGAGTAGCGTGAGACTTACCGATCAACTCAGATCGTTATTGACGCGATTGAAGCAGCAGAGCCCTTGTGGTTTTGCGACCGCTTTTCAGGTCAACTTCGCCACTCCCAGATATCTATTCCAAACCTATGATGACGAATGGATGAATTATTATTCCAAGATGGGAATCGTGATGAAGGATCCGGCCGTCAAGTGGGGGTTTAGCAATGACGGGATCGCATCCTGGTCCGACCTCCTGGAGCTGGATGAGCACGGTGTTTTCGAGAAGGCCACAGAGTTCGGTCTGAAGTACTGGGCGGTCATGGCGACCTCTTATGGCGGTTCGAAAAGCATCGGTGCCTTCTCGCGGTCGGACAGGGATTTCACCGCCACGGAACGCGATGAGCTCTTCGCCGATTTTGAAAGCCTACACCGCCTGACGCTTCAGGGACCGGAAGCCGAACCCGAATTCGGCGAAATGCTGCTGGATCTGTCAATCCGGCACACACATCCCCGAGGCTGAACGCACGGTGATTTCATTGGTAGCTCCTCAGCTCAATGTGGTGACGACCCGGCGGCGAGATCGCAAGACCGCCCCGCACGATCCGGGCCTCAGCATCTTGTAGAGATGAACGTCATTAGGCCAATGTCGATGTAGTTTCCGATGTCGAGAAACGGCGTATGAAATCACTAAGGCAGATCGAGGATTAGCTGCCAAGCTGGGGGCTGACGCCTGTGATGAAGGCCCCCTAGGCAATGCGCTGGATCGCGATCCATGGCGGTTGTGACGGTGATGCCGATTGAGGACTGCGAAGATCAGCTTCGTCGCCGGAACGGATAGGGCAATGTAAATTTGGCTCTCATTCAGCATTCAAACGCCAGTTGAGCGTGTGCTTTCCAATCTGGATATAGACCTGTCGACGCGGCGCAAGCGGATCACCTTCTACCGAGATACGGAGGTGGTTCCAGATTTGATGTTGCACATGATGATCCTCATCAAGGCCGGGCTTGGATATGGGGCCGACAACTCAATCGCATAGAGGTCAATGGACTTATCATCCTTTCGTCGAGCCGGGTCTGGCCTTTCCGTATCAAACCCGGCTCGGATCTGTCATGCGATCGCGTGGGATGTCGGTGGGCGTGGCACCATCCTTGCCTCTTCAGCACCTTGCAACTCACCCATTGAGTCGGCTGACTTGGTGATCGGCTGCACCCCTGGGGGTTTAAAGCCCAGTCGCTCGAGCCGTTCTGGATAAAAAATTTCACCTTCAGGTGTGGTTTCGATGTGCGATATCCCTCAAAAAGTTGATTGGCGGCTCTAGGCCGCTTTGCCCAGCACACGGACCAGATCAAAAAGACGCCGCCGCTGTTGGTCAGGTAACGCGTAGTAGAACCGCAGCAGATTGACGGCTTCCTTGTCCGTCAGAGTGTCGCAGGGCAGATCATCTGCATTGTTCTGGATCTGAGTATCGGGCTCCAATCCTTCAAAAAAGAATGACACGGGCACACTCAACAAGTTCGCAATATCCCACAGCCGGGAAGCGCTGACGCGGTTCATGCCTGATTCATATTTTTGAATTTGTTGGAATTTAATTCCGACAAATTCCGCAAGCTGTTGCTGTGTAGTGCCGTTCACCAAACGTCGGTAGCGAATGCGCTTGCCAACATGGGTGTCTACAGCATGTTTTATGGTAATATGCGATTCCGGCATTTAGCGCAGCCGCGGCAAGGCTGACATCGTGACGCTACGCATCTCATTACCTTCGGGTCGATAGACTTGAGAGGTTTGATGATTGAGCAGTGGGCATGCGCCTTTGCGGTCGGCCATATTATGTTCCTTTCTAAAGAATGAGAGTGTGGCAAGCGGCAGCAGCATGAACATCAAGCTGCCGAAAATCGCCATTGGACTAGGTGTTTCAGGAAGAGAGGATGACCGGCATCATCCCGCACCTGTTCACGGACGCGGGGCGTGAGGTGAATGGAACTGCCCCCTGGCATGGCAAGAGGCACGGTTAGGTCGTCCGGCACGCCGGATCGAACTTTTGGCCGGTCAAAGGCGCCAGCGCAGAGCGATCTCCGGGGCAGAACCCGGTGTATCAAAGTCCCCCGCACTGGCGGTGACAGCATCTTCAGGATGAGTGTAGCAATCGAAAAGCTGTGGTTTTGCGAGCGTCTGGCGGTCATTGGAATTTCTGTCACACTACGTTCGGCGCAGCACGGCTTTGAACGCCCCGGCCAGAATGGCCAGATCGTTCGCGAAGGACAGGGTCCGGTTATATCGGGCATCGCAGACTGCACGTTGCGAAAGGGTCAGATAAGGCTGATCAGAAATTTGGCAAAGACCAGTGATGCCAGGTTGCAGATCGTAGTAATCTCCGCCGGGATAAAGCGCCGTCGGCGAGGTCACCATCGGTCGTGGGCCTACAAGGCTCATATCACCGGCCAGCACGTTGAAGAACTGTGGCAGTTCGTCAAAAGAGGATTTGCGCAGGAATTGTCCGAAACCGGTAAGGCGGGAAGCATCGAGCGAATCTGGCCCATTCCCGCACTCATGATGCCGGTGGTGCTCCAACCAAACATCAGCATCTTTCACCATAAGACGCAACTTCCACACCCGATAGATGTGCCCGTTCTTGCCAATCTGATCCTGCCGGTAGAATGGCTTGCCACCGTCAAGTGCAATCAGAAGGGCTAAAATGCCGGTGATCGGTATTACGAGGGGCAGGACCAACAGCGTCAAGACGACGTCAAAGACACGCTTGCCTAACACACGATAAAGTTCAGATTGAGGGGCGGATCCAACTCTCTCGAAACAGTTGGAATTTTCGTTGTTCACAATATTTCTCGACCTTTAGCGCTCTCATGCTCGATACGGAAAGCAGCGACATCGCAGCATTCGGCAGAAGTCGATCCAGCAATAAAAATGTTGTGCGGGAACTCGTTAACCAGATCACTATAAACACCTGCACACTTCGGTTCCTAACTGTGTTCAAGATGGGTCGGCTACCTGTCTTTTAGGACAGGTCGGGGCACTGTCATAGCGATGGAGCTTGAGTAGGGCACGGCGGTCTCGTGGCTTTCCAAGAGCTATGCCTGAATCCGGGTGACGCGGCCTGATCAGGCTGCGCTGATTTGTGTGGCGACTGTCACCTCGACGCCGTTTCGGCAATTGATGCCTTCGATGGCTTTCGGAAACTGATTTCTGCCGTTCAGCCTCCGCCATGATTTTGTAGCGAACTGGATCAGGGTAAAGACGACTTTGATGATGTAACCGCCCTCCGGCGACATCATCATCAAAGCCGGTTCTGCACCGTCCGGAATTCGCCTTGACCTTCCAAAAGCGACCCCCCATCGTTAGCGCTATGCTCAACGGCACCCAATATGCCGGTTTGGTTAAGGAAAAGGAGAAAGAAATGACTTTCGGACTCAAAAGACTCGCACTGGTAGGATGGATGGGCGTCAGCCTGGCGCTGGGTGGTGCGGCCTACGCCGAGACCGCCAAGGTGGCGACCGATCCCAGCTTTGTTCCGTTCGAGATGATGGACAAGGATACCGGCGAAATGACCGGGTTCGACATGGATATGATCCGCGAACTGGCAAAGCGGGCCGGCTTTGAGGTTGACATCAACACTATGGATTTCAACGGCATCATTCCTGCCTTGCAAACCGGCAGTGTCGACATTGCGATCGCCGGCATGACCATCACGGACGAGCGAGCGGAGATCGTAGATTTCTCGGACCCCTATTATGACAGCGGCCTGCAAATCCTGATCGGCGCATACAATGAAGACGTCAAAACCATCGACGATCTGAAAGGTATGACGATCGGCACCAAGATCGGTTCGACCAGCTTTGACTATCTGACCAACAAGTTCGGCAGCGACGCCACGATCACGCCTTTCCCCGGATCGAGCGACATGTATCTGGCACTGATGGGCGGCAACGTCGATGCGGTTTTCTACGATGCGCCGAACGTCGGCTACTTTGCCAAAACCCGTGGCGAGGGACGCGTCAAGGTCGTCGGTCCTCTTTACGAAGGCCAGCAGTACGGCATCGCCTTTGCCAAGGGCAGCGATCTGCGCGAGCCGATCAACAAGGCTCTGAGCGAGATGCGCGAAGATGGCACCTACGATAAGATTCACAGCGACTATTTTGGCGCTGCCGGAGACAAGTGATCCGGTGGACCTGATGGTGGTCGTGGGAATGATGACCGCCGTGCCCTGACGCCTCGCCTTCCCGGGAAAGATCACCCCGGGGAGGCGCTATAGTTAAGACCTACTTCCCCATGACGGAGCCTTGCTTGTGAACGCCTCATTCGAATTCGACTGGCAGGCTGCCTTTGACTCCGTCCCATATTTGCTGGCTGGTATACCCTACACGCTACTGATTTCGTTCGGGGGGCTGTTCATCGGCTTCGTGATTGGCATGATCTTCGGGCTCCTGCGCCTCAGCCCGGCACCCTGGTTCCGCTGGCCTGCCATCGCCTATATCGAGATATTTCGCGGGACTCCGGTGCTGGTCCAGGTGCTATTCATCTTTTACGGTCTGCCGCAGCTTCTGGGGGCGCCGATCGACGCCATCACCGCTGGCATCGCCGCCATCGCAGTGAACTCGGGCGCCTATATTTCGGAAGTCGTGCGTGGCGGCGTGCAGTCCATCGAGCGCGGCCAACGTGAAGCCGGAGTGTCTCTGGGGCTGACGAGGACACAGACCTTTCGATACGTGATCTGGCCGCAGGGCTTCCGACGTATGATCCCGGCGCTCGGCAATCAGGGGATCATCAGCATCAAAGACACCTCGCTTTTCGCCGTTATCGGGGTAGGTGAACTGGTGCGGCAGGGTCAAATCTATATCGCGACGACATTCAGGGCGCTGGAAGTTTATCTGATGGTCGCGCTACTTTATCTGGCAATCACGCTGACGCTGTCGTTGGCATTGCGACTGCTGGAACGCAAGGGGTTGGTGGGCCAATGAACGAACAAAACGTCAAAAGGGTCGATACCAGCGCCGCCCCTATCGTGCGTATGGAGAAACTGAACAAGCACTTCGGTAAACTGCATGTCCTCAACGACGTCGATCTGTCCGTCATTCCCGGTGAGGTCGTCGTCATCATAGGCGCTAGCGGTTCGGGAAAATCCACTCTCATTCGCTGTATCAACGGTTTGGAAGAGTTCCAAAAAGGTCACCTCGAAGTCGACGGCAAGGTTTTGGAGCCGAACGGCAAATCAGGTCGTGCCCTGCAGCAGATCCGCACCGAAGTCGGCATGGTGTTTCAGCAGTTTAATCTGTTTCCGCATCTGAGTGTTGTGGACAATATTACCCTCGCCCCTATGAAAGTGCGCAGCGCCAGCCGTGCAGAGGCAAAACAGACTGCACTGCGCCTGCTAGAGCGTGTCGGGATCGCCGATCAAGCTGACAAGTATCCCAGCCAGCTATCGGGCGGCCAGCAACAACGCGTTGCACTGGCTCGCGCGCTGGCGATGGAACCGCGGCTAATGTTGTTCGATGAACCGACATCGGCACTGGATCCGGAAATGATCGGTGAGGTGCTGGACGCGATGCGTGAACTGGCTCGCGAAGGCATGACCATGGTCATCGTCACCCACGAGATGAACTTTGCCCGTGAAGTCGCCGACCGGGTGATTTACATCCACAAGGGCGAAATAGTGGAGCAAGGCACACCGGACGAAGTGTTCGACAATCCGCAGAATGAGCGCACGCAGAGTTTCTTGGCGCGGGTTCTAACCCACTGAATACGATGCAAATTATCTGACGTCAGCGCCTATGAGTCCAAATAGGTTAATTTGATAATAGGGCTGTTGGCTCATCGTAAGGGACTGTTGCATTAGTCCGAATGGGCTGGCAATTGACCGAAACATCGCAAGTCGCAGGCTATATGTGGACATACTATCTCAGTATATATCTATATGTACCCTGTCGCGAGAAGTCAGAACTATAGTTGATGCAACAGTCCCGCCCTTTGAATGCCAGTGTAATCGGCGTTTCCGTAGGGGCAGGGTTACGTCCCCGTTTGCAGTCAGAACCGATGTCGGCGCGTTAGGTACAGAGCGGGTAGCAAATTACCCGACATCGTCGACCGGAGGCAGGAACCAAGCCATCAATCCCGCCAGCGGCAGGAACGAGCATATGCGATAGACTGTCTCGACGCCGTAGCTGTCGGCCAGCACTCCCAGAAAACCTGCGGCCACACCGCCGAGCCCAAAGTTAAGCCCATAGAACAGCCCGCCGATTAGCCCAATCCTGTTGGGCAACAGGTCCATCGCATAAATCAGGATCGATGCGAACGCGCTGGCCATGATCAGGTTGATTATGATCGTCAGCATGCCGGTCCAGAACAGGTCCGCGTAGGGCAGGATCAATGTCAGAGGCAATGGCCCGAGCACCGAGATCCAGATAATCCGGTAGCGCCCAATCCGGTCCCCGACGATCCCGCCGATCAGCACCCCCACCGCCGCCGCCAGCAGGAAAACGAACAGCATCATCTGCGAGGCGGGGATCGAAAGCCCAAAGCGTTCGATCAGGTAGAACGTATAGAAGGACCGGAAACTTTCGCCGTAGAAGTTCTTGGTGAACATCAGAAAGGTCAGGACGAAAAGGCCGATGCTGATGGTCAGCGGCGCGTGTGCCTGCACTTCCACCTCCGCCTTGCGCCGCGCGCGCAATGCAAGGAATTCGGCGCTGATCTGGCGCTGTTTGCTACCGATCCAAACCAGGAGCATCATCGCCACCAGGGCCAGTACCGCGAACCACGCCAGACTGGGCTGCCCCCACGGCACGATGATCAAAGCTGCAAACACCGGCCCCAGCGCGCCGCCCGCCTGGCCGCCGACCTGAAATATCCCCTGCGCAAGACCCTGCCTGCCGCCTGCGGCATAGCGCGCCATCCGCGTCGCTTCGGGGTGAAAAATCGACGACCCGATGCCGATCAGGGCGACCGAAACGAGGATCATCGCATAGCTGGCGGCGAAGGCTAGGCCGACCAGACCGGACAGGGTGAACATCATCCCCACGACCGGTGAATAGGGCGCGGGATACTTGTCGGTCACCATGCCCATTATCGGTTGCAGCATGGCACCGGCGACCTGGAACGTCAGTGTGATCATGCCGATCTGGACGAAATCCAGCGCGTAGCCTTCCTTGAGGATCGGGTAGGACGCAGGGATCAGCGATTGCATCAAATCGTTCAGCAGATGGCTGGACCCTAGGATGACAAGCACGGAAAGATAGGTTTTCGAGCGGGCTGCGGTCGTCATGCTGCTCAACTTTCAAATGCTAGGGATCAACCAC
The DNA here is from genome assembly GCF_035599575.1 of Roseovarius sp. Pro17. Lineage (NCBI taxonomy): Bacteria > Pseudomonadati > Pseudomonadota > Alphaproteobacteria > Rhodobacterales > Roseobacteraceae > Roseovarius > Roseovarius sp. Pro17. Next base: position 2,741,526 of record NZ_CP141179.1, on the reverse strand, counting down.
TATTCGGTCCAATTGCACACATGATATTGCGAGCCGCAAGTGTTCTGCGGGTTTGTCGAAGCCATTTCTTGCCCGACCGTTGAGTCAATGTGCTTAAGGCAATCCGTAACGTGAATCGATGCTAAGTCTGCAATGGCTGGACATCCCGGGGGAACGCCGAAATTCACCGACAAGATCGCGTTGAATATTCTTCCAGCTTTTGAAACGGGAGCGGATCAGACAACGGCGGACATACCTCACACGCGGCGCCGCAAGGCAAGACGTGTTCGATTGCACCGAGATATTTTACAACCCAACACGCAAGCACACCAACAACGGCACGCTGTCGCCAGTTGACTATGAAATCAAACAACAGAGAATGAACGACGCAGGCGTCCAGGAAACTAGGGGCACCTCAATTCGTCAGAGCGGAGGGGCTTGGAATGGTCCATTGGATAACCTCACTTTGGTTGATGTTTCCTATTACAGCCTCAACCTTTTCGAGGACGATGCAGTTCTAGTCGCCAAGGAGTGCAGGCGGGAAGCCGCCCAGCCCAAGAGCCATAGCCGTACTCTTCTTCAGACGTTGTCAGGACCCTTCAAGCAGGTTCACTTTGTTCCCCTCAGGATCAGTAAATGCGGACCAGCGCAGAGTGTCGAAACCTTCGACGTCCTGTGGGTCCGGCACGTCGACCCCGACCTTGCGTAGCCGGGCGATCTCTTTGTCCATGTCGTCGATGCGCAAAGACACGTCCGTGGGGCCGTTGTCCGGCGAGTCCAACACTTGGAACAGGACAGACGGTGTCAGATCCCACTCTTGGCAGCTTGGCATTGGTTTTCGGTCTGGAGCCCGCCCGATAAAAATTGTCCACCAAGCGGTCTGGGCATCAAAGTTGCGGGCGTTGATGCTGAGGAAGATATCTTGGATATTCATGGCCGTTCTCCTTGTTTGCGCTGATTCCACATCATTGTCAGCTTGCACGTTCATATTTCGCGGCATTCTCTGCAAAAGGCTTCATCTGACCAGCAAGGGCTTTCTGGAACGCTGGCCGCCCAGTGTGGCGATCGACATAAGCGCGCAGTGACGGACGGTCGGTCAACAAATCGTCCGGCACGTCAAGGAGCACCGTCGTCAGCAAGATATCGGCAACAGAGAAATTTCCAACGATGTGTGGTCCCTCTCCCAAAGTCGCGACAAGCCGTCCCAGCACGCCCGTAACCATCGCCGCGATTTTCGGCCGGAGGCGCGCGGCGGCGTCCTTGTCATTGACGAACAACTCCAGCGTCGCAAGCATGCCGACCGGCGGTTCCAGCGTGTTGAGAGCGGCAAACACCCACGACAGCACCCGGTCACGTGTCGCGGCATCGTCGGGCAACAGGGCAGTGCTTGTCTCGGCAATACGCCAGAGGATCGCGCCGCTTTCGACCATGATGCGACCATCAATATCGAGCGTGGGTATTTGTCCGAGGGGCTGCCGCTTCAGATGTGCAGGCGTCTTCTGCTTGCCTTGCGGTATCACCTCGACGTCGTAGGAAAACCCCGCCTCCCCCAACGCCCAGCGGACCCGCAGGTCGCGGACATAGCCCTGTGCAAAGCCGGGCACCCAGTCAAAGGCGGTGACGATGAGCTTGCTATCTTTCATCTTGATATTCTCGTTTTTGCGCGTCTATTCCCCCGATCTTCGTTCAGGATAGCTCTTTTACCACCCGGGTGAATCCTCACGTTTTTCCGTCCGCCGCCGCCTTGATTGCAGCCACGTCAATCTTCACCATTTGCCCCATCGCTTCCATGACGCGTTTCGCTTTGGCACGGTCCGGATCAGCCAGAAGCTGCGGCAGGATGCGCGGGGTGACCTGCCAGTGCAGGCCAAAGCGGTCCTTCACCCAGCCACACATGATCGGCTCACCGCCGTCTGACAGCGCGTCCCAGTAGCGGTCGACCTCGGCTTGATCGGCACAGTCGATAGAGAGCGAGATCGCATCGGTGAATGGGTGATCCGGTCCGCCATTCATGGCGATGAAGCTGCGGCCCGACAGCGTGAAGCCGACGGTGATCACGTCGCCTTCGTTGCCACCGGGATAGTTCATCGGGGAATCGGTCGTCTCATCGATGCGGCTGTCCGGAAACAGGCCTGTGTAGAACTTGCCCGCCTCTTCGGCATTGTCGTCGAACCAGAGAAATGTGCTGATTTTGTCCATGTGTATTACTCCTTGTTTGAAGTGGATAAATCATTGACGAAGGTGGCGACACGCGATGCGATCTCGCCCGCTGCGGCGTCAGAAACGATATGGCCGAGGCCGTCGACGATCTCGAGTTGCCCATTTGGAACGGCCTCCGCCGTGCTATCGGCATGGGAGTCAGGGAACAGTGGATCGTCGCTGCCGTGAATCACAAGCGCGGGCAATTCGACACTTGCGAGCCGATCCTGTCTGTCTCCGCTTGCGGTCGCTGCCGCGCCCTGACGAGCCGGTGCCAGCGGATCGCCTGCGGCCCCGTCGGCCTCAACCCGCGCCAATATTTCTGCGTCGGTCATCTTGAACGCATCGCCCTCAAATGCGCGGTAAAGCTGGGTGTATTGCTCAACGCGCCCCTCTGCGGTCGCGGCGGGCGGTGCGGTCATGGCCTCCATCGCCGGACCGAACGGCAAGTCGGGATCGCCAGTGCTCGAGGAGACCGAGATCAGCGAGAGCGTGCGGCCGGGATATTCGGTGGCGATGGTCTGGGCGATCATGCCCCCTAGGGACGCGCCCATGACATGCGCTTGCTCAATCCCAGCAGCGTCGAGGACAGCCATCGTGTCTCCCGCCATGTCGGACAGGGTATAGGCGACGGGCGGTGTTGTGCCGGTCATCAGTGACTCAACGATCACCTCATTCGATGGCGGCGCACCGGCATCGGTCAGCACCGTGCTTTGTCCTGCATCGCGATTGTCAAAACGCACGACGCGGAAACCTTGCGCGACCAGCGCTTCGGTGAGCGCATCACCACCGGGCCGGACGGCAGTGGCAAGCCCGTCGATAAAGACCAGTGGTGGGTCGGTCTGATCGCCAAAAACCTGAAATGAAATCTCTACGTCTCCGTTTGTCGCGATTTGAATGTCCTGACTGTGAACAGCGGTCGCGAGGCACATGAAGAATGCTACTGCCGCAACTCGGTACCGAGCAGTGTTCTGGTTTTGGTGCCAGATCATGCCGCACCCGCCTTGCGCTTGCCGGTGAACATCACCTTGGCGCCCTGCGGATCCGTGGCCTGAATAAGCCAGTCGCCCTTGTCACCCGGCAGGTCGATCGGACCATGGGTAACGGAGCCGCCGTCCGCCTCAACCGCGGCCTTGGCCGCGTCAATGTCGGGCACCGTGAACGCGAAGTTCCAGAACGGGTCCTTGCCCGCTTTCTGCGCATTCATCATCGCGCCGAACATCTCGACGTCGCCCTTGCCGAAGAACGTGTAGTCGCCCATCGGTCCCATCGGCATCACACCGGTCTTTTTCCAGCCAAAGAGCTTGCCGTAGAAGTCGAGCGCCGCCGTCTGGTCGTATGTGACCAGCTCGTTCCAGCTGCAAAGGCCAGCCTTTACGGGGTCGAAGGCCATGCTTTGACCATCGCTGTCGCCGCGCATCAGGTAAAACGTCGCCCCTTGCGGATCCTCGACGAAGGCAAAGCGCCCGACGCCAGGGATGTTCTGCGGCTCCATCTGGATCGTGCCACCAAGGTTCTTCACCTGTTCGGCCATGGCGTCCACATCGGACACGCCGAAATAGGCGTCCCAGGTCGCAGGCCGTCCCTTTGCATGATCCGGTGTGCGCATTACGCCGCCAACTCCTTTGCCGTCACTGGTGGCAAAGGCGCGATAGTCACGCTTTAGTCCGCCGGGCGGCTTCTGAAAGTTCCAGCCCATGACTTTTCCGTAAAAATCCTGCGCCGCGTCGGGCGCGTCGGTCATCAGTTCATACCAGATCGGGGTTCCGTCGCGATTGGTCATTGTCGTTCCTCCTGTTTGCCGTACCAGTCCATCTTCCTCCAGACGTCGCCGCGCTTAAGCTTGCCCTCCTCCTCTTCAATGTGCGCCGTCCGTGTCTCGGCTGTCTGCATCTTGTTGATTCATCCGATGTATCAATACTCGTCGTGCAGTTTCACCCAGCTCATGGTGCCGTTTTCATTGCGGCCTTTGGGGGTAAGGTCGAGCCAGTTGAACGCGCCGATCAGCAATTCGGGGCCGCGATGATAGGTCGAATAGGTGTGGTAGATCGTGCCGGACCCGTCTTTCGCGAAAATGCTGACACCGAACATGTCCGGAGAGTTTTGGATCTTCGCCTTGCCGTAATTGTAGCTGGCGCCACCGTCTGCGCGGTCTTCCTTCGAGAAAGATACGTTGAAGTCATAGTTGAAGTCGGTTTCGCCCGAAGAAACCCACGGAAAAGACCAGCCCATCCGGTCTTTTACCGCCTCGATCCGCAAAATCGGTGCGCGCGAAACCGCCGAGAAGGCAAGGTCCGCATGTTGGAAATGCTGCCGGGCTGCGTCGATATGATCAGAAATGAATGCGCAGCCATCGCAGATGTGGTCCGATCCCGGCGTCAGCATGAAGTGATAGATGGCGAGCTGACTCTGATCGCCAAACAGGTCGTCGAGCGTGCATTGTCCAGCCGGGCCTTCAAAGACATATGGTTTGTCGATCCTGACCCAGGGCAATTGCCGCCGTTGGGCGCGCAGCGCGTCGAGCTGATGAGTCATGTCGAGTTCCCTCGCGATGAGCGCCTTGCGGGCGGACAGCCATTCCGCGCGGGACACGACAGGCGGGTTCTCGGATTTTGCTTTGGTCTCAGCGGTCATTTCATTGTTCTCCTTCTCGGTATTGGCGACCTAAACTTTCGACCGACGTATGCGGATTGTCCAATTTCAGCCCTGTCGGCGGGTGGCTTATCCGCATTATCTAACCGGCGGTCAGAACCATGCGATTTCCTTCGCTGTCTCTGAATTCAGCGAAACGCTCATCCTAGTTCCACGGAGCTTTCTTCGGTTCCGCAATGATTTCAACATTGTTCGACTTGAGCGTTGCCACAGTCTCGTCGAGGTCGGTATCGACCAGAACCAGAACGGGTTTTTCGCCGTCACTGTCATGCTCCCCGCGCTTCTCGAACTGAAGGGTGGTTTGAGCATTCCCAACTTCAACTCAATCCATCGCCAGCCGTCGTCCTCATAGGCGGCGTCAGTCGCCACACTGCATGACAGGATTCTGGTGTAGAAATCGGCCGCGCGATCCTGGTCGACTACCGGCAGTTTGGCGAACTTTATATGCATGGCACTCTCCATATCTGCAATATTTACTCAGTCTTTTGTGGCCATCGACTTCTTCACCTCCGCCTCGTTCATCCACATCGCTTCCCAGATATGGCCGTCCGGATCCTCGTAGGAACGCCCATACATGAAGCCGTGATCCTGTTTAGGGATGGGATCGGCAACGCCGCCGGCCTTCACCGCTGCGTCCACTGCTTCATCGCAGGCCACTTGGCTGTCCATCGAAAGACAGAGCAGAACCTGCGCTGATTTCTTGGCATCGGGGATTTGCTTTGACGTGAAATCGCGCCAGCGGTCATGCGACAGGAGCATGGCGGTGACGGTGTCGCTGATCACCATGCTCGAGCACGTTTCGTCCGAGAAGGTGTCGTTCTTTGTCGCGCCTACCGCCTCGTAGAAGGTCGTGGAGGCCTGAACATCTGCAACCGGCAGGTTAATAAAGATCATCTGGGTCATGGGCGTTTCCTTTCGTGTGGTGGTCATGAACCGTCTGGCGTTGAGTCTCGGATACCGATTCATCCCGCGCCCCTAGGGGTTGCTATCGAGCAGCGAAGTGTTTTCGATTTCGCTGCCAAATCCGCGGCCGGGATCAAAATGCTGCTTTCAATTTTCTGCGATTCGATTGACAATTAGATTGATATCAACTTAAATATATTTGTGTCAAATCCAGATCCTAAGCACGCTACTTTCGGCATGACTCTGCGCGTCCGGGACAGCTGCCTGTGTCTCCACGCGCAACGCGCGGCCCGCGCCGTTGCCCGCAGGTTCGACGATGCGCTGCGTCCAGTGGGCTTGCGAAGCGGGCAATTCTCGATTTTGATATCGCTGAACAGGCCCGAGCCGCCGAAGGTCGGATCGGTTGCGGACCTGCTCGCGATGGACCGCACGACGCTGACGGCCAACCTCAAGCCTCTGGAGCGGCGCGGGTTGCTGACCGTCACCCCCGACGCCAAAGATCGTCGTGCCCGAAGGCTGACCTTGACCAAAGATGGGTTGTCATTGCTGGAAGAGGCTATTCCGATCTGGATCGCTACGCACGAAGAGATCGAACACAGACTCAACGGCGATGTCGATGTTCTTCGGGATGAACTGAACTCTCTGACAGCAGTTTCGGGCGTTGACTCCGAAAGCCGTTCGTGAAGACCGAGACGCTCTTGCGAACCTTTGGTTGGCGGGCATGATGCGAAAGATCAGAGCAATTCAAAGATCAGCACCGTCTGCATCAAACGACTTGCAAACGCATAACTCCACGGCTATGAATTATGTATAACCTTGGAGTTATGGCTTCTGATGCTGCAGTTACATGACGTCATCTTCAAATCACTCTCGGACCCGACACGCCGGGCGATCTTCGAACGGCTCTGTCGCGGCGGTGAACAGACTGTCGGCGATCTGACCGACCACGCCGGGGTGTCGCAACCGGCGGTGTCAAAACACCTCGTTATTCTGAAGCGGGCTGGCCTTGTCGCCGGGCGGCATGAAGGGCGTCAGACCCACTACACCGCCAAGAAAGAGGCTCTGACACCTTTGATCGACTGGACCAAACGCATGGGAGGGTTCTGGGACGAGAAGCTCGATGGCCTTGAGACCTTGCTAGGGAGGATGGATCAGTGACATCACCCGAGACACCCAAACGCACCGTCATCAAGGAACGTGACCTGCGCCATCCGTCTGAAAAGGTCTGGCGCGCGCTGACAGCGAGCCACCTTATCGAGGAGTGGCTGATGAAAACGGATTTTAAACCAGAGGTCGGACACGCGTTCGAGCTGGATGCAGAATGGGGGCGATCACCTGCATGGTTCTGGCTGTCGAACCGCAGAAGTCCTTGGTCTATTCGTGGCAGGCACACGGGCTGGAAAGCGTTGTGACCTGGACTCTGACACGGATCGCAAGCGGCACCCGGCTGAGGATGGAACAGACCGGTTTTGGCCCAGACCAAGAACAGGCCTATCGCGGTGCAATCTCCGGCTGGACGCGGTTCCTCAATAAGCTGGAACAGGTGGTTTCTGATCTTGACTGACACAAGCTTGAAGGGGTGCAGCTTATGAATATTATTCTCTGGATTCTTCAGGCGCTGTTGGCGCTGCATACCGCTATCGGTGCAGGCTGGAAGCTCCTCAATTCGGAACAATCCATCCCGACGCTGACTGCAATTCCGCATGGTGTCTGGATGGTTTTGATCCCGTTCGAGCTGATATGCGCCATGGGATTGGTTGTGCCTGCTATCGCGCCCTCTCTTGGCTGGCTGGTGCCGCTTGCGGCCATCGGAATCGCCATTGAAATGGTGGTGTTCTCTGGCGTCCATTTGCAGGCCGGGGCCGATCAGAATGGTCCGATGTTTTATTGGCTCTGCGTCGCTGCGATCTGCACGATCATTGCGGCCGGACGGTGGATGATTTCGCCTTTGTAAGGCGATCAGGGGGAAATACATGAGTAAAGACGACAATCCGAAGCTGCTCTCCGGCGGCAATCCACAGATCCCGAAAGGCTACGGAGGTGGGCCGGTTCGGGATTACATTGACGCTATGCCCGGTTGGAAAAAGACATCGGCCGCCGTCTTGACGATTTGATCGGCCAGGCTGTCCCCGACGTGACCAAGGCTGTCAAATGGAACTCACCCTTCTATGGAATGAAGAAGGACGTCTGGTTCCTAAGTTATCACTGTTTCACAAAATATGTGAAGGTCACGTTCTTCGACGGCACATCGCTTGACCCGGTCCCTCCGGAAAGCTCCAAGCAGGACAAGATCCGATACCTCAATATCCACGAGAGCGACAGACTTAACGAGGGCCAGTTCATCGACTGGGTCGAACAGGCAAGCAAATTGCCCGGCGAGAAGTTGTAGTCCGGGATAAGCGGGGCAAAAGAACGGGTCTTTACTTTGGGCCCATTTCTCCCGCAGACGGATCCGCATGGTTTAATAGTCCGACAGAATAGTCTCGCTGTGCGCGTGACACTCCCAGCCGTCTTTGCCCTTCAACCAGGTCGAGCTTTCGGCAGCTTTCATTTCTTGTGTCTTGCCGTCCATCGTCATCTTCTGTCGAACTGTATAGACGATGATCGCGACGTCTGCGGATGGGACGGTCACATTCACGTCGTCGAACGCATAGGACTCGATCGTCCAACTGCTTTCCTCCGTCATCTTGCCCATCTTGTCTTTTGGGATAATCATCACGCCCCTGGCTCCTGTCACCAAAGCCTGCTTTGCCGACAGCTCAGCAGTGCGTTTTCCGTCTTTCTGCTGAACCGCATCCCAATAAGATTTTTCGAGAGCAATTATGTCGTCTCTGGTGGGTTTGTTATGCGCAGACATTGCCGACCTCCTAAAATTGGACTGTTACACAATAAAACTCTCTTTCCAGTTTAAGGTTCCCCTGGTGGCGTATGATCGTCAAGAGGCTGCACAACCAGCTTGATTGACCTGCTGCCGGTCTCGCCCTTCACATGGTTTCCCGAAGCCGCGCCGGACCACCCTGCGATCAAGGCATGGATCGAGCGGTGAGAGGTACAGCCATCGGCGAAGCGACTGGCAGAATTTGACGCCAAATATCTAACGCAGAAAAGCCCGACCTGACTGGGGCTGATGCGCGGAGACAATCATTTCGCCGCCATGTATCAGATTTCTGTTGGTCGCCCCTCGAAGACGGCCAGTTGTGCGGCGAACGCGCGCTTGAAGGCGGGGCGTGCTTCGCCTCTAGCGACATAGGCCAGCAGGTTGGGATAGCCGGTCAAAAGCGGTGTCCCGTTCAATCTTCGCAGCACCCCGACCATGACCAGATCACCGGCACTGAATGCGCCGTCGAGCCAGTCGGCATTGCCCAGACGGTCAGACAGTTGGTCCAGTCGGTGTTCAATACGTTGCTCCATCATAGGCAGGCGCTTTTCATGCCAACTTTGATTGCGCTCAAGAAATTCGGCGGTTTCACGTTCAAGGATCGGCGGCTCCACGGTCGTTTGTGCCGCAAAGACCCATGCAGTTGCGCGCGCGCGCACATTTATCCCATCTGGCCACAGACCTGCATAGTGGTCGGCAATGTGAAGCACGATTGCGCCAGATTCGAAGAGGACAAGCCCGTCTTCCTCATAGGTCGGTATTTGCCCGAATGGTTGACGGGCAATATGGGATTCTGCCTTCATCTGCTCAAACGAGACAAGCCGGACATCGTAAGGCTGGCCGACTTCTTCAAGCGCCCAGCGGACACGCATGTCGCGCGCCTGCCCTCGACCGCGATCCGGCGATGACTCAAAGGCTGTAATCGTGATGGTCATCACAAAATCCCCTCAGTACTACCAACAACAAAACTTGACGGATGGCGATGGCAGAACTCAGATCGACACGCGCTCCGTCATCCGGCAGAGCGGTTTCAATTCCGGAGGCGGTCTTACGCGTCCAGAGCAAACGAGCCGATCTTGACGTCACCAGCGGCGCGGTAACGGGCCATGGTCACGCCGGATGTCGACGTCTTCACATCGTCCAGTTCCATCCCGAGCGGCACCGCGCCATCGCCGAACAGCCGTTTGCCAGAGCCGAGAACCACCGGAAATGTCCAGAGGAACAGCCCATCCGCCAATTGGTTTTTAAGCAGGGCCTGAATGAGCTGGCTGCTGCCCTGCACGCTAAGCGGCAAGCCCTCGCTCTTCTTCAGATCTGCAATACGCTTGGCCACATCGCCGGTAATCGCCTGACTGTTTTCCCAATCTAGCGTGTCGGGCGCTGACGTTGCGACATACTTCGTCGCTTTGTTAAACTTCTGCGTGACGGGATTGTCATCGCCTGCATTTGGCCAGTGCGCCGCGAAGATGTCGTAGGTCTTGCGCCCCAGCAGCAGGTCGTAGTCTTCGGTCATCGCCTGCGACATGACCTCACCCATCATCTCGTCCCAGTAGGGTTGCGACCAACCGCCGAGAGTAAATCCGCCGGATGGGTCTTCTTTCGGTCCACCGGGGGCTTGCATGACGCCGTCGAGGCTCATGAATGTCTGAATTTTGATCTGCCGCATATCGTTTGTCTCCCGGTCGGTCGTGTTTCATACGATTGACACTATACCGACCGTTTGGTATGTAGGTCAACCATGCCAAGACCGACCAAACAATACCCCGAACGCGGAAACGCCCGGACGCGGCTTCTGGAAGCCGCCCGTGACATCATCCGCCAGAAGGGCTTCGCCGCGACATCCGTCGACGATCTCTGCCAATCGGCGGGGGTGACGAAGGGTGCGTTTTTTCATCACTTCAAGACCAAGGATGCACTTGGCGTCGCGGCAGCGAACTATTGGGCCGAGACGACCAGCGCGTTGTTTGCCGGTGCGCCGTATCACGAGCCGGATGATCCGCTGGACCGCATTCTGGCCTATCTGGAATTTCGCAAGGCGATCATCGGTGGCGAGACCTTTGAGTATACCTGCCTGGTCGGGACCATGACGCAAGAGGTCCACGACTCGACCCCCGCGATCCGGGATGCTTGTGCCGACAGCATCTTCGGTCATTCCGCTACGCTTGAGGCAGATATAGAAGCGGCCAGAGCGCAGCGCGGGATTAGTGCGGACTGGACGGCCGAAAGCCTCGCTCGCCACACGCAGGCGGTCCTGCAGGGCGGGTTCATCCTGGCCAAGGCCACCGGCGACGCTGACCTCGCCCGCGAAAGCGTCGATCATCTGATCCGCTATGTCCGCCAGCTTTTCGGCATCGAATCCGCGGCGCCAAATCCGACACCAAGGGAGAATTGAAAAATGGAACATGCAGCCAAGGTGCGAACCTGCCTCTGGTTTGAAAAGGGCGGCTTAGATGCGGCCAAAGAATACGTTTCTCTTGTACCGGACAGCCGGATCGAGGCCGTGCGCGACAGCGGCCAGCCCGATGATCCGATGATTGTCGAGTTCACTCTGGCCGGTGCGCCAATGATGATCCTGACAGCAGGCCCGCATTACGAGTTAACGCCAGCCGCGTCGATCAGTGTCCTGACCGAGGATCAGGAAGAAACCGACCGGCTCTGGGAGGCGCTGACTGAGAAAGGCGGCGTGGCCGGGCGCTGCGGCTGGCTGGTGGATCGCTTCGGCGTGTCCTGGCAGATAGTGCCCAAAAGGCTGCCAAACCTACTGGCCGATGAGGATGCAGGTGTGGTGCAACGTGTGAGCGAGGCTATGATGCAGATGGATAAGATCGATATCGCTGCCTTGAATACCGCCGCTGAAAAGGAGGCAGGGCATGGCTGATACAACCGAGATCGCATGTTCCTGTGGGCAAACCCGGCTCGGAGTGGCGGGAGCGGCCATCGCCAGCGTCGAATGTTGTTGTTCCTCCTGTCGCGAGGCTGCCGCGCGGATGCAAAAGCTCGATGGTGCGCCACCTGTCCTGACGGAGTACGGCGCGACCCCTTTCGTGATGTATCGCAAGGATCGAGTGACGTTTCTCGCGGGCGAGGATCGGCTTAAATCGTTCCGCCTGTCATCCGACGCCTCGACCGAGCGGGTCATCGCCACCTGCTGCAACATGCCGGTCTATCTGGCGTTCAAGGGCGGCCACTGGCTGAGCCTCTACGGCTCGCTCTGGCCGGAGGACACATTGCCGCACCCGAGATGCGAACCATGACATCTGACCTGCCCCCGGGCGCGTCCCTGCCAAGTGATATCCCCAACGCGAAGAAACAGAGCCTGGGATTTTTCGCAAAGCTCTTCGGCGCATGGGTCGCCATGGGGTTTCGCAATCCCAAGACACCTGCAATTGGAGAGACCAATGTTTGATACCGACGAGAAGATCGAGAGCGAGAGCAATACGTCTCCCGGTCGGACCGAGCGGATGAGTCGCGCAAAATACATTACAATGCGCGACGCCTTCCTGCCGACACTCAGCACTGGGCTGAAAAGCCCTGTCGTCTTCGAATGGAAGGTGGCTTAAACGAGAGCCTGGAGCGGCATCAAACCGCGACAGGTCCAATCAGCTTGTAGAACATACATCCGACCAGGCCGTCAGATTTCGTCGATCTCAAACACCCACTCTTCGGATGCGATCCGGTTCTCGATCAGCCGTTTGATCCCCTCGTCGATATCGCCCGGGTCAAAAATACCACAGCGCGCCAGCGCGCGGCGATGGTCGATCTGCTCGCCTAGGTACTCCAGTACCACGGCAGACGCCGCAGGCTTGCGCCCGCGCCGCATTGATGCGCCGGTCTGCACGCCGCGCAGGTGGCCAGGACGGGGCGAATAGGACGGATAAAGCATCAGCTGCGTAATCGAGCCGGCATTCAGCACGTCGTATTCCACGATATGGATGCGGTGCCCGAGGTGAAAGGCCAGCCCTTCGTATTTCCCCACGAAGCGCTCCATCGTCAGATCATAATTGCTGCGTCGCTCGACATTCTTCCACAGGTGCCGCCCGTCCCGTTCCGAGATGACGGCCAGAGAACGGGTGATGCGGCCGGGATAACCGAAGGTGTAGAAATACCGGAAATACCAGCCGCTGTAGCGGACAAGCTCAACCGACAGGCGGTGCAGCTTTTCGATCGCGTGCAGATGCTGGGGCAACCCGCCGCTGCGGGGCGAGGATGAGCGCAGCGAAATCAGGCTGGCGAAGCGCGCAGGCTCCAGCAGGATCTCGGATTCGGTCACGCCGAAGAAATCGCTGATTCGCCGCATGTTGTGACGCGAGGGGCGCACCGTTCCGGCAAGGTACTTGTTGAACTGTTGGCGGTTGATCCCGATGCGGCGGCACACCTCGGAGATCGAGGGCAACAGGCTGCACGCATAGGCAAGGTTTGTGCCGAAAGGATCATCACTCATGTCGCCTATCGCATACTGACGCACAAAAAGTGTCAAGTGCCACGTATCTGCGAAATTGCCGGATAGGCTGCGGTGGCGTTTACTGGTGTACGAACTCTTCCAGTTGAGGCGAATTGTCCATGCAGATTGTCACCGATCATCCCCGCCCGGTCCGCGAGATCGAACATACAGAAATCGCAATGCCCGACGGCACTAAGCTGGCCGCGCGCATTTGGCTGCCCGAGGATGCCGGGGATGCGCCCGTGCCTGCGATCTTTGAGTATCTGCCCTATCGCAAGAATGATCGCACGTTAGCCCGTGACATTGCCCGCGCCCCCTATATCGCCGGGCACGGCTACGCCTATGTGCGCGTCGACATTCGCGGCTGCGGCGAATCGGAAGGCGTTATGACCGATGAATATACCGCCGAGGAATTGCAGGATGGCTGCGAGGTGATCGCCTGGCTGGCGGCGCAGGACTGGTGCGATGGCGGCGTCGGGATCGTCGGCATTTCCTGGGGCGGCTTCAACGGGTTGCAGATCGCAGCGCTGCAGCCGCCGGCGCTCAAGGCCATCGTGACGCTCTGTTCGACCGATGACCGTTATGCGGATGATATCCATTACATGGGTGGCACCATGCTGTGCGAACAGATTTCGTGGGCCGCAACGATGTTTGGCATCAACACACTGCCCCCCGATCCGCGCCATGTGGGCGACCGCTGGCGCGGCATGTGGATGGATCGGCTAAAGGGTAGCGGCCTCTGGCTGAAGACTTGGCTTGAGCATCAGACGCGCGATGCGTTCTGGAAGCATGGCTCGATCTGCGAGAGTTATTCCGCAGTGAAGGTGCCGGTCTATGCGGCGTCCGGCTGGGCGGACGGCTATCCGCGCACGGTGTTTCGCCTGATGGAAAACCTCGACGTGCCGCGCAAGGGGCTGGTCGGCCCCTGGGCGCACAAATACCCGCATCTGGGTGCGCCCGGTCCGGCCATCGATTGGCTGACCGAGGAACTGCGCTGGTGGGATTACTGGCTGAAGGGCCGCGAGACCGGCATCATGGACGAGCCGCAATTGCGTCTATTCATGCAGGACCACGCCGCGCCGCAGAGCAGCTACGAGACGCGCGAGGGCCGCTGGGTGTCCGAGCCATCGTGGCCGTCGCCCAATGTCAACCGCGTCGACTGGGCAATGGACGCGGCTGGCACGCTGGCACGCGGCGGCAAAGGGCAGGGCGTGGCCGAGGTTTCGACCCCTGCCACGGTCGGGTTGCAGGCGGGCAAGTGGTGTTCCTACGCCAATCCGGGCGATCAGCCGGGCGATCAGGGGACGGATGATGCGGCGAGTGTGACCTTTGAAACCGCGCCGCTGGATGCGGATTTCGAGATCGCCGGTGACGGCACGCTCGACATCACCTTTACCTGCGACCAGCCCGTCGCGCTGATTGCCGCGCGGCTGGTCGATGTCGCACCGGATGGTAGCGCGACCCGGATGACTTATGGTATGCTGAATCTCACACATCGAGGCAGCCATGAGATGCCGGAGCCGATAGAGCCGGGGCGCACCCATACCACCCGTGTACCGCTGAAACACGTCGCGCAAACACTTCGCAAGGGGCACAAGCTGCGCCTGTCGCTGTCCAACACGTACTTTCCCATGGCGTGGCCCGCACCAGAGGCAGCCGTTCTCAGTCTTGATCTGGCAAATTGCACTCTGACCCTGCCGGAACGGGCCGGACCGGACGGGGCCTTGCACGATCTGGGCACGCCCAAGGTCGCACCGCTGCTAGAACCTGAGATCCTCTCCCAGGGCGACTTTGACTGGCAGATCGAGCGCACGGGCGAGGGTGGTGCGCGTGTCACGATTACCGACGACGAGGGCACGATCCGTATCCGCGAGAACGATCTGACGATTACTTCCGAAGGGGTTGAGACTTACACTGTGGAAAGCGCCACAGATCATGCCCCAAAGGCGCGGATCACATGGTTCCACGCGATGAGCCGGGGCGACTGGGCGGTGCGCTCGGAAACCGAGACGGACGTGACCAGCACCAAGGATACTTGGGAAATTCATGCCCGCCTGCGCGCATGGGAGGGCGATACGCTGGCCTATGAAGAAGAGTGGGACGAAACAATTGTGCGCAATCACGTCTAGGCGCACACTCATATGAAAAACGACGGGCGCCCGTGAGGCGCACCGCAAAAACCCCAAGGAGGATGAAAACAATGACCAAGGTTATTCACGATATCACGCTGGGCCGCCGCGGATTCCTGCAAGGGGCCGCTGCCGCCAGCCTCGCTGCTGGTACCATGCCGCTGGCCTCGGCTATCTGGGCGCAGTCGGGCAATCTGCTGCGCGCGTCGTCCTATGCCGATATCGACAAGCTGGACCCCGGTTTCTATCAAAATGGCTATAACGTCGATGTCATGAACTGCATCTATTCCAAACTGGCCCGCTATAAGCCTGGCCGCGAGTGGGAGACTGAGCTGGAAGCCGCAGAAGAACTGGAGCAGATCGACGATACCCATATCCGCTTCAAGCTGAAGCCCGGCATCATGTTCACCGGCGGCTATGGCGAAATGACGGCAGAGGACGTGAAATTCTCGTTCGAGCGCGTGCTGGAACATGACAGCCCGGTCAAGGGCGACTGGGGTCCTCTGGAAACCGTCGAACTGGACGACGACGACAAATACGCCGGCACGATCGTGCTGAGCAAGCCGTTTCAGCCACTCTGGACCATCACTATCCCATACGGCGTCGGCCATATCGTGTCGAAAAAGGCCGTGATGGAGGCCACCGGTGATGGCGGCGATTTCGGGATGAAGCCGCCAGCGTTCTCCGGTCCCTACATCCTCGAAGAATGGAAACCGAACCAATACGTCAAGATGGTGCGCAACCCCGATTATTCGGGCGATCTGACCCCCGGCTATGACGAGATCCGCATCATTCCGATGGATGATGAAAAGGTGTCCGAACGCGCCTATGAGGCGGGCGATCTGGACTATACCGGCATCACGCTGTCGAGCCTCGCGAACTACAAGGCGAACCCGCCGAAGAATACCAAGATCGAGGAATACCCGTCGCTCTATTACGTTTGGGTCGGCATGAATATGGAGAACGAGACGCTCAAGGATGAAAATCTGCGCAAGGCGATTCAATATGCGATCAACGTCCCCCAGATCCTCGATGCTGCCTATTTCGGCGAGGCCGCGCCCTCGACCGGCCTGATCGCGCCGGGGCTCATCGGCCATCGCGAGCAGTCCATCGTCCCGCCCGAGGGCGATCTGGACAAGGCGCGCGAGTATTTGGAGAAGGCAGGCGGCGCGCCGTCGCAGCCCATCACCATCGACACGCTGAACGCGACCACGTGGAAGACAATCGCCGAGGTTATTCAGGCGCAGCTGGGCCAGATCGGGATTCAGGTGCAGGTGAATGTGCAGGATAGCGGGTCGTTCTGGACGCTGGGAATGGAGAGCGAGGGAGACCGCTGGAAGAAGATGCAACTGGTCATCAACCGCTTTTCGATGATGCCGGACCCGTTTTATGCCACCTCGTGGTTCACCACCGAGCAGGTCGGCGAATGGAACTGGGAGAGGTTTTCGAACGCCGAATTCGACGAATTGCACGAGGCGGCGCTGAGCGAGAGCGACAAGGAAAAGCGCGGCGAGATGTATCGCAAGATGCAGGACCTTATGGAAGAGAGCGGCGCCTACCGCTTTCTCACGCATGAGGGCAGCCCGGTGATGTTCCGCGACGATCTGGAGCCAGCGCTGCGCCCCGATGCCCGCCCGCTGTTTCTGGGCTTCAAACCGGCCTGATCCAATCCTGAACGGCAGGTCCGGCCCCATCTGCGGGGGCCGGACCGTACCAATACCCCCCGCACATAGGGAGACCGCGACACATGGCGATCTATGCAATCCAGAGACTATTTCTGTCGGTGCTGATCATCGTCGTCGCGGTCTGCCTTTTGAATATCATGCTGCATCTTGTGCCGGGTGATCCGGCCGTGATGATCCTCGGACCGCGCGCCACCCCTGAACTGATCCAGCAGACCCGCATATCCATGGGTCTGGACAAACCGTTCCTGATCCAGATGGGGATATTCTTTGGCAATCTGCTGCGCGGCGACATGGGCGTGGATGTTTTCACCGGCCGCTCGGTCACCACCATCGTGATGGAGGCGCTGCCCTACACCCTCGCGCTTATCTCTGTGTCGATCTTCTGGGCGGCGGCCATCGGCATTCCGCTGGGGGCTTATTCCTCGATCCGGCGCAATTCGTGGATCGACCGGATTACCGGCATCCTGTCGGTCGGCACCATATCCATTCCGTCCTTCGTTATGGCGCTGTACGGCGTGCTGATCTTTGCCGTCTGGCTGCGCTGGCTTCCTGCCATCGGCGCGGGTGAGGGCTTGAGTGATCAGATCGTGCATCTGATCCTGCCCGCCTTTGCCGTCGGTGTGTCGTGGGTCGGGTATATCGCCCGCATCGTGCGCGCCTCGATGCTGGAGGTGATGGGCGAGAACCACGTGCGCATGGCCCGCGCCTTTGGCCTGACCGAGGGGCGCATCACGCGCGGCTATGTGCTGCGCATTGCTGTGCTGCCGGCGGTCACGCTGATCGGGGCAGGGGTGGCGCATCTCTTTTCGGCTGCGGTCTTTGTAGAGGTGATTTTCGCGCGCCCCGGCATTGGCGCGTTGATCGTTTCAGCTGTGAACGAGCGCAATTATCCCATCGTGCTGGGCGCGGTTTTGATCACGACCGCGATCATCGTTCTGGCAACGCTGATTTCGGACCTTGTCATCGCGTGGCTGGACCCGCGCCAGAGGGAGGGGCTGTAGATGACCAACGCATCCACCCCCTACAAGGAGCCTTCGGCGCTGCGCCTCTATGGCGCGCAACTGGCGCAGAACCCGATGGGCCTAATGGGCCTGATCCTTGTGCTGATCGTGGTGGGGACCGCCATATTCGCGCCTTGGCTCGCGCCCTATGATCCTAATCAGATCATGATCGGACCGCGCATGGGTGCTCCGTCATGGGCGCATTGGCTGGGCACCGATCATCTGGGCCGTGACCTTCTGAGCCGCGTGATCGCGGGGGGGCGGATCGCCATGCTGGTGGCCGTCGCCACGCTGGGCGCGGCGATGAGCGTGGGTCTGGCATTGGGCCTTGTCGCCGGATACGGGCCGAAATGGCTGGATAATATCCTGCTGCTGGTTTTTGACGCGATCCGCTCCTTTCCGGTGATTGTCTTTGGCCTTGCCGTGGTGACGCTGATCGGGCCGTCGCTTTATACCGTGATCCTCGTCGTCGCGATCACGTCGATCCCGATCTATGCGCGCATCGTGCGCACGCAGACGCAGACCCTGCGCAATGCCGAATTCATCCTTGCCGAAAAGGCGATGGGTGCCAGCACATTCCGCATTCTCGGCCTGCATGTTTTGCCCAACGTGCTGGGCCCCCTTCTGATCCTCGCCAGCATGGACGTGCCTATGGTCATCGCGACCGAGGCAGGGCTCAGCTTTCTGGGCATGGGCGTGCGCCCGCCGGCGCCCAGCTGGGGCACGATCCTCAATGACGGCTACAACTTCATTCGCAATTCGCCTTGGCCCGTCATCGCCGGATCGCTGCCGATCATCGTCGTGACGCTGGGCTTTACTTTCCTCGGTGAGGCGCTGCGCGACATCTTTGATCCCAAGCTGAGGCGTGATCTATGAGCGACGAAACCCTCTTGCAGGTTCAGGACCTGTCGATCGATTTCGGTACTCCGCGCGGGCGTCTTCATGCGCTGCGCGGCATCAATTTGGACGTGTCCAAAGGCCGGATCATGGGCCTTGTCGGCGAAAGCGGATGTGGAAAGTCGACGCTGGCCTATAGTCTGTCGGGCCTTTTGGCCGCTAATGGCGAGGTGGCTCGCGGCGCGATCCTGCTGGATGGCAAAGACGTCACCAGGATGACGGAGCGGCAGCTGCGCGCCATGCGTGGCCAACGCGTTTCGATGATCTTTCAGGATCCGATGACGGCGCTTAATCCGGTCGCCACAATCGGGCGGCAGATGCTGGACATCCAATACCGCGATGCCGGAACCAAGGCAGAAAAACGCCAGCGCGCGGTGCAGATGCTGGATCGTGTCGGCATTCCCGACGCCGCCGCGCAGCTATCGGCCTATCCGCATCAATTCTCGGGCGGGATGCGTCAACGCGTCTGCATCGCCATGGCGCTACTGACCAAGCCCGATCTGCTGATCGCGGACGAGCCGACGACGGCGCTGGATGCGACGCTTGAGGTTCAGATCATCGAACTGCTTCGCGAGTTGCAGCAGGAAATGGGCTGCGCCATAGTGTTCGTCTCGCACCACCTCGGCACGGTGGCCGAACTGTGCGACGACGTGACGGTGATGTATGCTGGCGAGGTGGTCGAGCGGGGCAGCGTGCGCGACGTGTTCCACAACGCGGCGCATCCCTACACGCAGGCCCTGCTGGAATGCGATCCGGCGCGGATCGAAGTGGCAACGCGGCAATTGCCGACCATCCCCGGAACGCTGCCCGATCTGATCGACGTGCCTGACGGGTGCATTTTTGCTCCGCGCTGCGCCCACGCATGGGACAGATGCCGCGCCGAACGTCCGCCTGCTTACGCTGCCAGCGGCCCGCAGCATCTCGCCGCGTGCCATCTGCTGGACAGGGAGAGCGCAGCATGAGCGCGCTGTTGGAGGTTGAAAACCTCGTCATCCGCTATCCGGCAATGGGCCGCATACGCGCCGCCCTTAGCGGGGCAGCGCCTGAATTCGACGCCGTTGCAGGTGTCAGCTTTAGCATCGACGCAGGCGAGACGCTGGGCCTCGTGGGCGAGAGCGGCTCGGGTAAATCGACGGTAGCGCGCACGATCATGGGGTTGAAGCGCGCGGCGTCTGGGTCGATCCGTTTTGACGGGCAGGAAATATCGGGCGCCAGCGCTCAGGAATACGGGCGGCTGCGGCGAGAGATCGCGATGATGTGGCAGGATCCGGTCGGATCGCTTTCGCCGCGCCTCACAATTGGTAGCCTCGTGACCGAACCACTGAAGATCCATGGCAAGCGCGCCAATATGCGCGCAGAGGCCACGCGCCTGCTAGAGATGGTCGGCCTGCCGGGCAATTTCGCGGGCCGTTTCCCGCATCAGCTATCGGGCGGGCAGGCGCGTCGTGTTGGCGTTGCGCGCGCGCTTGCGCTGGACCCGCGCCTGATTATCGCGGATGAGCCGACGGCAGGCCTGGATATGTCGGTGCAGGCGGAGGTGTTGAACCTGCTGGCGGAAATGCAAGGACGCCTCGGGATCGCAATTCTGGTCATCACTCATAATCTGAATGTCGTGCGCCACATCACCGACCGCATGGCGATCATGTATCTGGGCCGCTTTGTCGAGATTGGCCCGACCGAGCGTATTTTCCACGCACCCTGTCACCCTTACACCGAGGCGCTTTTGTCGGCCAATCCTGAGCCGGACCCCGACGCCGCCCGCGCGCGCATCACGCTGGAAGGCGAGATGCCCAGCCCGCGCAATCGCCCTGAAGGGTGTGAATTCCACACGCGCTGCCCGCGCGCGCAAGCGCTATGCAAAACGCAGACACCGGATGCCACCGCGCATGCGCCAGGTCATGAGTTCACCTGTCATTTCCCGGTCTGCGATGGCTGACTGATCCCCTGTTCGATTTTGAGGCCGTAAATTAAATTCTAATGACTGGAGGACGCGCTGTTACGACCTTCAACCGGGATCAATCGCAGTAGGGAGAGGCTGCTTAGTCCACAATGTCGGTGAACTCGTAGTTAAGCTTCTTCATCACCTGTTCGTAGTTCCACAGCAGTTTTGACGTCTTCTGCGCCCCCATCCAGACCGAGGCTACGGCATAGCTATAGGCGTCCTGTTCGGGCAGTTCAGACAGCTTCATGCCCTTTGCCACGTAGGACGAAATGCGCGTGCCCTCGACCTGCTCTGCGGCCACTTCGATCTCGGCGCGGGAGGGGACGCGAGCCACTGTCGCGTCATTGAAAAACACGCGGTAGAAAAACTCGGCCGCGACCTCTTCTGGCCCTTCGCCCTTTGGCATGTCGGGGCTGCGCCCGAGGCCGAGGTCAATCGTCACCTGCTGGTGGCTGACCCCGTCGACCATCTCGAACAGATCGCAATGCGACTGGGCGATGCGGGTGTTGATTTCCAGCAGCCAGATCTTGTCCTGTATCTCGTCCCAATAATACTCGATGTTGAAGCCCGCGTTATCATAGCCGATGTGATCCATGATCGTGCGGGTGATCTCGTACATCTTGGCCCGAACAGGCTCGGGCAAGCTCGATGGATAGAGGTAATAAAAGAAGCTTAGAACCTGCGGATAGCGGATTGAATCCACGGTGCCATAGGGCACGACCTCGCCGTCATAAACATACCCCTCGACCGTGCATTGACGCCCGCCGATCATCTGCTCGGCCATGCAGTAATGGCCTTCTACCGCCTTGATATCGTCGGGCAGGTCTGCCTGCTCTAGCACGAAATTGAACGGCTCCGATATCTGGCCAATCTCGGCGCGTAGTTTTTCGGTCGCGTATTGAAAATCCTCAGGGTTATCGATGCGAAAGCCTAGCCGCGAGCCGGAGGATTTGATTGGTTTGACGAAAGACGGAAAGCGCAAATCAGCCTCGCCAATCTTTGACAGCGCGTTGTCGTCAAAGGGATCGAAGGCGGTGAATTTCGGAATATGGTCAGGAATGACCTCGGCCATGACCTTGCGCGACCAGTATTTATGCTCGCATTTCAGCATACTTTCGAGCGAGGAATTGCGCGTCCCGTATTTCTGGCAGAGCAGGGGGAGCATCGTCGATACCGGAAAGTCGATGTAGCCAACGATGGCGTCGATTGATCCCTCGAAGGCGTCCAGCTTGTCCTCGGCCTCCTGCAGCATCGCTGGGATGTCAAATTCCTGCGTGTCCGAAACCTGCGTCGAAGTCAGGAGCTGGTGAAACTCCACATCATCCATCCCGCGCAGCCGCTTGAGCCGGTCGGCGTTCATGCTATTCAGCCCGATGACAAACACGTTTCTGGTCATTTTTTATTCTTTCTGTCCGGAGCCAATAGCGACGGATGCCAGCGCCTTAGTGTGTTGCCCAATCAGGCCTTGGCGAGGTCAGCTTGGATCGGAAAGCTCCGACCCTTGAGCAGTTCGGTCGTGCCTTCAATGTCGTCAACCAGCAGCACAAGGAGGTCTCCGGCCACGGCCTCGTCAAAGGCTTTTGCGACCGCCTCTTGTTCGTCCATAATTATCGTGACCCGCTCGGCGGTGCCGCACTGCTCGGCACCGTGATGGATCAGTTTGGCAGTTTCACCCACTTCGCGACCGCGCGAATCCGTTTCGTAGATATAGACCGAGTCGCACATTTTGGCGAGTTGTGCGCCCAAGGCGGCAAGATCCTCGTCGCGCCGATTGCCGGGCGCCGAGGCGACGGCGATCTTGCGCTGGGTCGACAATCCGTTCACCAGCGGTTCCAGCGCGATTAGTGCCGGGACGTTGTGGCCGTAGTCGATCAGGCACTTTACGCCGTCGGCCTCGAAGTAGTTCGTGCGGCCCGGCATCTGCGCTGGTGTCGGGTGGAACGTCAAAAGCCCGGCGCGAACATCGTCGATCTCGATCCCATGGGCCAGAGCGGCGGCAGCGGCGGCCATCGCGTTCTGCACGTTGAAGGGCGCATGCCCCTCAAATGCGATCGGCACATCGTTAACCTCGACGATTTCGACCGTGACCTTACCCCGCAGCAGTACGATCTTGCCATGTTTGACGGTCAGGACCATGCCGAGGTTGTTTAGATGCTCGGTCAACTCAGGATTTTCGGGGTTCATCGAAAAATAGATGATTTCGCCCCGCGCCCAATAGGTGCCATGCTCCATCACCAGCGGATCGTCAGCGTTAAGTACGCAGTAACCGCCCTCTTTCTTGACCGCGTCCACGACAACTGTTTTGCAACGGGCAAGCTCTTCCAGCGTGTTGATGTCGCGCTCGCCCAGATGGTCGGACGCAATGTTCAGCAAGACGCCCACGTCGCATTCATCAAAGCCCAGACCGCGCCGCATGATGCCGCCGCGCGCCACCTCAAGGACGGCATGTTCGACAGTAGGCTCGCGCAGTACAGCCTGCGCCGCCGCGGGGCCGGAATAGTCACCGCGCAGGATAACGTTGTTGTCGATCTCGACCGTGCCGGTACAGCCCATTCCGACCGAATGACCAGCCTGCCGCAAAATATGCGCGATCAGGCGCGTGGTCGTCGTCTTGCCATTGGTGCCTGTGATCGCGGTGATCGGGATCCGTCCGTCATCGGCAGGATCAGGGAACAGCATATTCAGCACATGCTCGCCCACCGGACGGGGCGAGCCATGGGTAGGCGCCATGTGCATCCGAAAGCCGGGACCGGCGTTGACTTCGACCACGCCTGCCGATTGCTGATCCAGCGGCAAGGACAGGTTTTCGGCCAGCAGGTCGATACCGATAACGTCCAGTCCGATCAGCCGCGCGATCCGCTCCATCGTGAACTTGACCTCGGGATGCACCTCGTCAGTGAGATCCGTCGCAGTGCCACCGGTCGAGATGTTGGCGGTGGATTTGAGAAACGCAGTCTCGCCCGTCGGCAGGATCGTGTCGAGCGTATAGCCCGCCTGTTCAAGCATCCGGTGTGTCTGGACGTCGACATGGATCTGGGTCAGCAGGTTTTCATGGCCGACGCCGCGACGCGGGTCTTTGTTCTCAGCGTCTATCAACTGTTGGATCGTGTGCGTGCCGTCGCCGGTCACATGGGCAGGGCGGCGCCGCGCCGCTGCGACCAGCTTGCCGCCGATTACGAGCAATCGGTGATCTTCGCCCTTGATGTAGCGTTCAACGATTACCGCTCCTGAATCGTCGCGTACCCGCGCGAGCGCGGCCTCGTATCCGGCCTTCAAATCTTCGGTGCTGGCAATGTCGGTGGTCACGCCGCGCCCGTGATTGCCTGATAGCGGCTTGGTAACGACGGGCCAGCCGATCCACTCAGCCGCCGCCTGCGCATCTTCAAACGAATGGCAGACCTGCCCGCGCGGCACTGGCACGCCGGCATCGCCAAGTATCTGTTTGGTCCATTCCTTATCATCGGCAATCGAATAGCCGATAATCCCTGAGGCATCCGTCACTGTCGCCTGAAATCGACGCTGTCTGATGCCATGACCCAGCTGAATGTAGCTGGTCCCTTCCGTCAGGTTGCTGGCGGGAATGTTGCGGGCTTTGGCCGCGCTGACGATGGATCCCGTCGACGGGCCAAGAGCGTTCGCGTCACGCACCGATTTCAAATGATCAATAATCGGGCCGAGGTCTACATCGTCGCCGTTATAGAGTTTGCGGACGATCTCTACCGCGGCCTCACCTGCGGCGATACCGCTGGCTTCGTCGCGGTAGCGATAGACGACGTTGTAGATGCCCAGATCGTAGCTATCGACGGTTTTACCGTAGCCGACCGAAAACCCGACAAGGTTCTGCAATTCGATAGCCACGTGTTCGACCATATGGCCGGCCCATGTCCCGCCCACGACCCGTTGCAGAAAGCCGCCCGGCTCCCCGACCGAGCATCGATGATTGTGGATGGTGGGGATCAGTGCCTCAAGCTGTTTCGCGATGCCCGGCACCTTGTCACTGGGCCTATCTTCCAACTGGGCGATGTCGAGCCGCATGTAAATAGCCGGATAGCGGCTGTAATAGTTCGGTCCACGCAGCGCGCGAAGTTCAAGAATATGCACTTGTGTACTCCAAGCTCTTGGCTTGGAGTTCATCGGGCCCCAAGACCCGTCGTTCAGTCTGACTGTATCCAAATCCATCGACCAGCGCGTGCATTATCACGTTCTGAACGCTGACCGGTTGGCCGTCTTCTAACTCGCACACATTCGATCCGGTGACCTGCGAGCTATCGACGATGATCGTGTGACCCGAGCCAAAGGCGCGTATCACGTCTCCGTCGAACAGAACTGCCGCGTCCTCACCGATACCGAGGCCGAGATACTCGGGATTGGTTGCGCCGACCTCCATCAACCGCGAAAAGCGGCCGCGCTCTAGAAAATGCGTATCGATAATGACGCCTTCGACCAAGCCAAAGCCCGCAGACATCCTCACTGCGCCCTTGCGCAGCGCGTCGCCCGCCGAACCGCCATAGACCATGGTCTGCGATTGGCACGCTGCACCGGCGCTGGTTCCGGCAATCACGGCGCCATCCGCGTGGCGGGCGCGGATGGCTGCCATTGCCGCAGTCGCGCCGAGAATGTTGGTAAGGCGCATCTGATCGCCACCTGAAAGGAATATGATGTCCGAGCTTTGGATCATCGCGACGATGTCCAGCGACGCCGCATCCATGCGGTCGCGAATCCGAAGATCCAAAACCTCGGCTGCGCCGATCGTGCAAAATGTGGTTCTATAAATCTCGAAAACGTCGTCGGGAATGCTGCTGGCTGTCGTGATGACCCCGACTGTCGGCGCCTCTTTGTCAGTCATAGTCAGAATGCGGCGCAAGATGTCGCTGCGAGAAGACCTATCCTCTGCACCACCGATAGCGATAAGCGGACCCTTGGTGCCAAATTTGCTGGGTGTGCTCATCTTGTTCATTTCGTTTCTCACGCGAGGATCGAATGCTAAAAGTCAGTATTGTCGCTAAGCTAGCCGATTGATAGGGCATCTCTCATTAATTTGACGATCGACCGTCATTTGTCACATGTGAAGCATAAAAGTCGGTCACTCTGCGTAACGCACACCAAATGACAAGTTGGAGACGGAAATGACCCAGGGCTTCAGTCTTGTGATCCACGGCGGCGCCGGTGTGATGGCACGCGATTGCATGACGCAGGGCCGCGAGGCGCTATACCACGCCGCGCTGGTCCGTGCGCTCGACGCAGGCGAGGAGGTGCTATTGCAGGATGGCAATGCGCTGGACGCGGTAACGGCTGCGGTGTGCGCACTTGAGGATGAACCGCTTTTCAATGCGGGCCGAGGTGCCGTCTTTACCCGTGATGGGACGCAGGAGATGGACGCCGCACTTATGGCTGGATGCAGCCGCCGGGCGGGTGCTGTCGCGGGCATTTTCGGTCCCAAGAATCCCATACTCGCGGCGCGTGCTGTTCTGGAGCAGACCGATAACGTCCTGATGATTGGAGACGGCGCCCTCAACGTCGCGCGTGCTGCTGGTCTGAACTTTCGGGCCAAAGACTACTTCTACACGCAGGAGCGATGGGACGCCTTGCAAGACACACTAAGGATGGAGCGCGAGGGCAAACTGGACGACGATCCCTCACGGCGTCACGGAACGGTCGGCGCGGTGGCCCGTGACCGCCACGGTGTTCTCGCAGCGGCGACATCAACTGGCGGCATGACGGCAAAGCGGCCGGGCCGCGTCGGCGACACCCCGGTGATCGGCGCCGGCACCTTCGCCGACAACGCCACCTGCGCGGTATCGGCCACCGGCGATGGCGAAACCTTTATGCGTCTGTGCGTGGCGCATGAAATCGACGCCCGCATTCGTCTGGCCAACATCCCGATGGATCGTGCGGCCGAAGGCTTGATAATGACCGATCTGGCGGCCGTTCGCGGCTCAGGTGGGCTTATCGCCGTTGACCGGAGTGGGGTCATCACGACGCCGTTCAATTGTGAAGGGATGTATCGCGGCTGGATCGTCGAAGGCGAAAGCCGGGAGACCGCGATCTACTGATAATGCCGTTTTATCTACTGATAATGCCGTTTTGATGTGATATACCTGTCTCGCTGTTGAGCCGACCCCGGAAGACACTCTTTTTTCTGGCATCAATCCTGTATTGTCAGTCAGCAAACCAAGTAGGTTCTGTTAAACGGACTTTCTTTGGACCACCTCGGTTAAGTTTCATCACATATAAATGTCGGATTTCGGCATTTAACTACAGAAGTTTAGACCAACGATAGGGGGAGTGTGCGGTGCTTTCTGCCTATTCAAGAGCTCGCGAGATCGGACAAGGCCTGATCGCCGACGACTAGGTGCAGAGTCTTATTGCTGGCGGTTACATTGACCTCCAGTCGCGTAGGGGTCTGGAAGAATCGTTGCCGGTTCTATTCGCGCCATGTGGCGTCTTGGTCACGAGGGGTCACAAGGGCCAGACGTTCAGTAGAATCGGCATGCCGACGACGACCATAGGTATCTCGGGCGGCAGGCCCAGTTTCCATTAATCACCAAAGCGGAATCCCCCGGCCCGAACATCCTTCACCGAGCGACGTGGGTTTTACGAAGCTTTGCGAAACAATGTCCAAATCGAGCTCCCGCAACCATCGTTACTTGCCTAACGCCCGTAGCTCTGCTGCGGGCGTTGGCATTTGTGCCCATCCCCTTATCGCAAAACGACAAAATCCCGGCGAGCTCGCCCTGGAGCGAGATCAGATGCCCGTTCGGGGCGGCATCAGCCGGCGTCAGGATGATCTTCTCGATCAAGCTGCGCAGCAGTTCCCCCGCTTCCGACTTCATCCCCGGATCATTGAGGCTGGTGACGAGGTCTTCCACCTTCTTGCGGAAAAGATCGGCCAGACCAGGATGGAGGAGGACCGTGTCCTCCTCGGGCAGGGTGGCGAGTGCGCCCTCCAACTCGGCCTTGCGGGCCTCCAGCGCGTCCATTTTCGCCTTCATGCTGGCTTGGAACATGCCTTGGGCGATGGCTTCGACGATATTGTCGATCTCGCGGGCGACAGCGCGCAGGTTCTGCTCGGTCTTCACCCGCGCTGCGTTAGCGTCGCGTTTGCCCTTACGGCTTTCCTCCTGATAGGTCTCAACAAAGGTAGTGATCATCTCCGGCGTCATCAGCCGTTGGCGCAGTCCGTTTAGAACCCGCTCCTCGAGATCAATCCGCTTGAGGGTTTTGCGGTTATCGCAAGTGCCGCGATTGCGGGCAGCCGAGCAGCCCATCCGGTCGGCGCTGATCATGATGTAGCCTGCACCGCAGGCACTGCATTCCACGGTTCCCGACAGCAGGTAGCGGGCACGGCGGGCCTTATGGGCCTGCGGGCCATTGTCTTCGCTGCGCGCGTTTAGGATCTCTTTGCGTGTGGCGCCTTGACGCGCCTTCACCTGATCCCAGAGTTCCTGATCGATGATCCGAAGATCCGGCACGGTCTCGCGGACCCAGGCCTCGGGAGGGTTGGGGAGTGCCTGGCGTTTACCGGTTTGTGGACACTTCACGAAGCGCTGCCGGTTCCACACCCGCTCACCGATGTAGAGATCGTTGTTCAGGATGCCCGTCCCGCGCTTCCAGTTTCCCGAGATCGTCGAGAATGACCAGGTCGCAGCGCGCGGGGCCGGAATACCTTTCTGGTTCAACGCGGCGGCAATGCTGCGAGCACTCTGGCCTGCCGCATAGTCCGAGAAGATCCGCCGGACGATGCCTGCCTCGGCTTAATTGATGTCTAAATCGCCCGTGGTGAATGTGCCATCGGGCAGGGGGGTGCGCGGGATATCATAGCCAAAGCTCTTGCCGCCTGCGGATTTACCGTTCCTGACCCGACCCTCCAACCCGCGGTGGGTCTTCTGCGCGAGGTTCATGAGGAACATCTCGTTCATCATGCCGCCAATCCCAACTTGATAATGGGTGATGGTACCTTCGGCCTTGGTGACGATCTTGACGCCGAGATACTGCATCCGCTTGAAGAAGCCGGCGATGTGCTCGAGATCACGACTGAGGCGATCAAGGGATTCTGCGACGACCACGTCAATCTGTCCGGACATCGCCGCTTGCATCACCCCCTGAAATCCAGGGCGTATATCGGTGGCACCACTGATTGCGTCATCGCGGTAGCTCCCGACCACGGTGAAATCGAGCGAGTTCGCCAGGGCCGTGCAAACGCGAATCTGGTCGTCGATGGACGCTGTGGTCTGCATGTCCGACGAGAAGCGGGCATAGATCACGGCGCGTTGTTTGTGTCCGGTTTGTAGCATTTCAATCCCTCCTAATCAGTCTTGCGGAGCGTGTCGCAGTCCTGTGTCAGGTCGGCCTCGCGGGCAGCCTGACGCGCCAAAAGCTTTACGAGAGCGATGAGCGCAGGATGGGGGCTGTCGGGCTGGCTGGCAAGTCCGCAAAGCTCGGAAGCATGCGCATTGGGCCGGGCACCGTCCTGCCCGGCGCCCTCCTTTTGCGTATATGTCTTTCGCTCGCGCGCCATGGCGTGCCGTCTCCGTTCGCCGCAAGCTGATAAAAGCAGGGGCGTTCTTGATGCTGTAGATATGCCGTTACTCGCGGGACATATCCTTTAACCTCCCAGATTAGGGAAGAAGGAGATGTTCATGACTAAGGATCAGAGTAACTTTGTCTCCGACTGAAACCTCGCCCATCATCTGCGCCTCGGCAGTGAGAGAGAAATCTATCGTCATCGCGGGCCAGCCGATTTCCGGGATCGGATGATGGCTGACATTGACGGTGCTGTCGCCGATGGAATTCAAGATGGCCGTGGTTTGCACCGCACCTTCATCTGCACGTCGCTCATCTGCATCTCTGAATGATTCATCTCGCTGCTGGTCTGCGCCAGCGCCAGAGGCGCTGACAACACAAGGGCGAGGATCGAAAGTGAGAGGGTTTTCATTGGTAGTCCTTTCAGTGGAGTTATGGCCAAGCGTCATTCGGCCAGGGTAGCAATTGCATCGGTCGGGGCCGGGCGCTGCAATTCACGGTTGACCCGTTTCAGGGCCAGCCGCTTCCAGATCACGAAGATGGACGGGATCACGAACAGGGTCAGCAAGGTCGCGGTTGCCATGCCGCCCACCATGGGCGCGGCGATCCGCTGCATGATCTCCGAACCGGTCCCCGTGCCGTACATGATCGGGATCAGGCCTGCGAAAATTGTTGCGACGGTCATGATCTTGGGGCGCACTCGCAAGAGCGCGCCTTCGAACACCACCTCCTCGACATCGGTCGCGGTCATCAGCCGCGATTCAAGTATCGCCCGCTCCTTGCGCTTGTCCCAGGCGAGGTTGAGATAAAGCAGCATCACGATGGCTGTCTCGACCGCCACGCCCGCCAGCGCGATGAAGCCCACCAAGACGGCGACGGAAATGTCGAAGCTGAGATACCAAAGGAACCATACGCCCCCCGCCAGGGCCACGGGCAGGGCAGCAAGGATGATGCCGACTTCGATGATCCGGTTGAACGCCAGGAACAGCATCAGGGTTATGATCAGCAGTGTCGCGGGGGCGACCAGCGTCAGCCGTTCCTGCATCCGTTCGATATACTCGTACTGGCCTGACCAGGTGATCGAATAGCCCGGCGGCAGCGTGACCTGATCGGCCACCAATGCGCGGGCCTCTTTCACATATCCGCCCAGATCGCGACCGGCGATATCGATGAAGACGAAACCGGTGCGCCGGGCGTTTTCGGAACGGATCATGGCAGGACCGTCAACGATCTTTACCTCGGCCAACGCCCCGAGCGGGATATGCGCGCCCGACGGTGTGACGACGGGCAGATCGCGCAAGGTTTCGGGACTGTCGCGCCATTCCTGCGGATAGCGCATATTGATCGGATAGCGCTCCAGCCCCTCGACGGATTCCGAGACCTGCATCCCGCCTATGGCGGTCTGAACCACGTCCTGAACGTCCCGCACGCTCATCATATAGCGCCCGGCCGCGTCGCGATCGACGTTGATCTCGATGAAACGTCCGCCGATCGGCCGTTCGGCATAGGCCGACGCGGTGCCTTCCACGCTGGCGACAGCGCGTTCCACCTCGATCCCGATCTCTTCGATCACGCGCAGATCGGCGCCGGAGATCTTGACGCCCACCGGCGTCTTGATGCCGGTGGCCAGCATGTCGATGCGGTTCTTGATGGGCTGGATCCAGACGTTGGTCACGCCGGGAATCTGCACGGCCTTGTCCAGAGCATTGCGGATTCCTTCCATGGTCATGCCCGTGCGCCACTCCGCCTCGGGCTTCAGCTGGATTGTCGTTTCGATCATCGTCAGGGGCGCGGGGTCGGTTGCGGTGTCCGCGCGGCCCAGCTTGCCATGAACGGTCTTTACCTCGGGGATCGTGGCGATCATCCGGTCGGTCTGTTGCAGAACCTCGCGCGCCTTTCCGATGGAGATGCCCGGATAGAGTGTCGGCATGTAGAGAAAATCGCCCTCGTTCAATTCGGGCATGAACTCGCTTCCGATCCGCTGCAACGGCCACCACATCGATGCCACAACCAGACCCGCCAGCAGTGTCGTCGCCCAGGGCCAGGCGACGGCAGCATCCAGAAACGGGCGGTAGATCCAGATGATGATCCGGTTCAGCGGGTTCTTTCGCTCCGGCACGATGTGCCCACGCACGAAATATCCCATCAGTACCGGCACAAGCGTGATGGACAGGATCGCCGCCGCGGCCATCGCGTAGGTCTTGGTGAAGGCCAGCGGTTTGAACAGCCGTCCTTCCTGGCTTTCCAATACGAAGACGGGCAGGAAACTGACGGTGATGATCGCGAGGGAATAGAACAGCGCCGGTCCTACTTCGGAGGCGCATTCGCCGACGATCCGCCAGCGGTTCTCGTTGGTCAGTTTCTCCTTTTCCAGCCTTCGGTGCATCGCCTCGATCATCACGATGGCCGCATCCACCATCGCGCCGATGGCGATGGCGATCCCGCCCAGAGACATGATGTTCGCATTTACGCCCTGCAATTTCATGACGATGAAGGCGGCGGAAATGCCCAGTGGCAGCGACACCAGAATGACCAGCGATGAGCGGATATGCAGAAGGAACGCCGCGCAGACCAGAATGACGACGATGAATTCCTCGGTCAGCTTCTTGCGCAGGTTGTCGATGGCGCGTTCGATCACGCCCGCCCTGTTATAGGTGGTGACGATCTCGACCCCCTCGGGCAGGCTGGTGCGCAGTTCTTCGATGCGCGCCTCGACGGCCTTGATAGTGGCCAGCGCGTTACCGCCCCAGCGCAGGATGACGACGCCGCCCACCGCGTCGCCCTCACCATTGAATTCTCCCACGCCGCGGCGCATCTCGGGACCGAGGCGGATATCGGCCACGTCCCCCAATGTGACGGCCGCCCCCCGCGCGTTCACCATCAGCGGGGCCTTTGCAAGGTCGGACAACTCGTTGATGTAGCCAGTAGAGCGGACCATGTACTCGGCCTCGCCCATCTCGATCACGCTGCCGCCGGTCTCGCGGTTCGCGTCCTCGATGGCGCTGCGGATCTGGGCAAGTGTCACGTCGTAGGCGCGCAGCTTGTTCGGATCGACGACGACCTGATACTGCTTGACCATGCCGCCGATCGTGGCAACCTCGGACACGCCATCGACGGTCTGCAATTCGTATTTCAGGAACCAGTCCTGCAATGTGCGTAGTTCGGACAGATCATGCCCGCCGGTGCGATCAATGAGGGCATATTGATAGATCCAGCCCACGCCAGTCGCATCGGGCCCGAGCTGAGGTGACACGTCTTCGGGCAAGTTTGCCGTGATCTGGCCGAGGTATTCCAGCACCCGTGTGCGCGCCCAATACAGATCGGTGCCATCCTCGAAGACCACGTAGACATAGCTGTCACCAAAGAACGAAAAGCCGCGCACGGCGCTGGCGCCGGGTACGGCCAGCATGGCGGTCGCAATCGGATAGGTGATCTGATCTTCGACGACTTGCGGCGCCTGACCGGCATAGGGGGTGCGCACGATCACCTGCACGTCGGACAGATCGGGAATGGCATCCACCGGCGTCTCGCGGATAGCCCAGACGCCCACGACGCCCATCATGATCGCCAGCGCCAGAATGATGACGCGGTTGGCAATCGACGCACGGATTATGGCACGGATCATTGAGTGGTCTCCGTCTCTGGCCCGCTGCCGACGAGGGTCATCGAGAAATCAGGATTTTGCCGAAACTTCAGGGTGACCTCACGGCCTTCGGGCAAGGTCGAGGCATCTACCGAAAGGTCAATCGCGAAATCCATCGTCATGCCGGGCATCCCGGTTTCGGTGATTGGGCCATGGGTGATGGTTGCCGTTCGCGCGGCCGGATCGATGGCGTCGATGGTGCCGGGTACGGTTATGGGCGGTGTCGTGCCTGCGTCCGGCGCGGCCTTGGCTGCAGAATCCGTCATCGGCGTGTCATGTGCCATGTCGTCGCCGCTGTCCGTGCCTTCGCCGCGAACGGCCACCACCGTGAACACGCCGTCCTGGCCCTCGGACAGATCAAATTCGACCGGCGCATCCAGCGGAACCGAAGCAGGGTCAAACCCCGCGACGGGCATATCCATCTGCATCGCAGGCCAGCCTAGTTCTGGAATGGGATCATGGGCGAGCGTCAGTTTTCCATCAGCCGTGAGCGCGACAACCCTCCCGTTGCCTGTTGCCGCAACACCATCATCGCTCCCCAGCGCAATGAGCCCCAGCAACCCGTCCGCGCCTCGCGCGGCGCGAAAGGCGACGTTCTGGCCGATCTGCAAACCATCCAGCGCGACATCCGCGCGCACCGCAAAGCGCGAGCTCATCGCAGGCCAGTCCAGCGCGTCGTGCGCGCCGTGCCGGATCGTCGCGATCCGCGCCTCTTGATCCAATGCAATCAACTCACCCGTCCCGTCGGCAGGCGCGTCGTCCGTTGGCGCCATGCGCTTCAATCCGGCGCTCAGCGCGCTTTCGCTGTCGATCAGGAATTGCGCCGACGCGACGACCTCTTCGCCCGGAGCGAGGCCCTGAACCACTTCGGTACGTCCGCCTTCGCCGAATTCGTCGCGCAGCCCCGTCGTGACGAGGCGCGGTTTGTACGTACCTTCGCCGGTTTTCAGGATGACGCGTTCGGCGGACCCGGTGCGGATGATCGCTTCGGTTGGGATTGTCAGCGCCATGCGCGTCTCGTTTGGGATCAGGCTGACAGTGCCGAACATGTTGGGCCGCAAGAGCCCTTCGGAATTGTTGAACTGCAGACGCACGGGCAGAGTGCGCGTCTCGGAGTCGAGCTCGGGGTAGACGTAATCGATTTCACCTTCGAAGGTGCGGCCACTCAGATGGTCGAACGTGGCGACGGCACGCATGTCTTCGGTCAGCCGCGCGATGTCCCGCTCGAACACGTCAACGATCAGCCAGACGGCACTGAGATCGGTCAGCGAGACGGCACGGGTTCCAGGTTGCAGGAACATCCCGTCCGCCGCGTCAAGCGAGATGACGACGCCGTCCTGTGGCGCCAGAACTTCGAGATTGCGCACAGACGTGCCGCTCGCCTCGATCCGGGTGATCTGCTCATCCGACATCCCCTGGCTGCGCAAGGCGTTTCGCGCGGCGTCGATGATTCTTTTGTCACCGGCCTCTATCGCGCGGACCAGATCGCTGCTGGACGATCCGATCACGGGCGAGAACATCTCGAACAGGATATCGCCCTTCTCGACGGGGTCGCCAACAGCCCGCACATTGAGCGCCTCGATCCAGCCCTCGACACGGGTGTGAACGTGGCTGGTCAAATGTTCATCATAGCCGACGAAGCCGACCGTCTCGATCCGCCTTGAAATCTCGGATGTTTTGGCGATCGCCGTGCGCACGCCGATTGCATTGATCTCGCCAGCGGACAAAGTCACTTCTGCGGGATCGCCCGCTTCTTCCTGCCCAGAGTAGACCGGAATCAGATCCATCCCCATGGGCGACTTGCCGGGGCCAGGTTGCCTGAAGTTCGGATCCATCGGAGCGACCCAATATAGAATGTCCGGCCCGGCCGCGTCGGTCGTGCCTGCCGGGTTCAGATGAACCCTTTCCAGGTAAATCCCGCCTGCCGCGCCCGCAGCAAGCGCCAGAACGGCCAGGGCCGAATATCGTCCACGCATGGGTACCTCAATTTCGGCTCCTGCAAAGGTGCCGCTTCCAATCAATCAGCATCGCATGATCGCAGGATGCGACCACGCGTCAGGCAATCGATCAGATGTCGCGCGGAGGACGGTCTTGAGTGGTTCCCGAAAGGGACCCAGGCACCGCGCCGCCTTCGATCAAGCGATCTGTAGCCAGCAGCGTGCTCACAGAAACGGGCATCGACGCATTAAAGGATACATAAACGCTGCACATCGACGGCCCGCAGTACATGTTGCTGGCGGCCTCATCATCGGTTTGAGAGGCGACATGTGCCGTGTCATCTGGCTGAGCCGCGTGCATCGTGCAGTCGCCGGCGTGCTCGGCTTCGACTTGATGGCGGGCATGGCATTGCAGCGAATTGGATGCTGAAGCGGGAAGTACCGCCTGGAGCAGCAGCATGGCCGTCAGCAGCAATAAACCTGCCGGTCTCCAAACCGCTTGAACATCGAAATTTCGATATAGCCATGCCATGCTGGTCGTGTGTCGATAAAATGCGCGAAGGTCAATTCAGAAACTTGTGATGGTATCGGGCCAGTGGAGAGGCGTGATCCGCGCAGACCACCATCAGATCGACCCACCCTTTTGCCAAGACGGCATCCGCTTCATACACGTCTGTGGCCTTGAAAAACAGCCTGTCGGCCTTCTCAGGACAGCGC